>JBFWKI010000018.1:0-70996 GCA_050252755.1 Sphingobium sp. | reverse complement strand
CCTCGGCAGGTTTTTTGGCGACTGAGTGTTTTGCTCTCATCTGCGTTCCTTCGTCACTACGATGAGACCAAAACACTCCTTAATTCTCAACCGCTATTCTGTGACATAGGCGCTGACGGGGGACACCGCCGCATGATTTCGGACCGCAAGGGGATTGAGCATGGCGGCGACATTGATCGTTTTTATCAAGCGGCGGCCCGGCATGGAGCCTGAGGCTTTCTCCCGCTACTGGCGCGAGGTTCATGCTCCGCTGCTGCTGGCCTGCCACGATTTCAGCCGCCATATCCTCCGCTATGAGCAATTTCACGGCACCGATCGGACCTCGGCCCTTGGCGCCATGTTCGGCGCATCGGGCGAGTTCGACGGTGTCGCGGTCATTACGTTCATCGATTCCGGGGCACTCGAAAAAGCATTTGCCGAGCCGCGCTATCTCTCGGACGTGCGACCGGACGAAGCCCATTTTGTCGACCTCGACAATTGCCTCTCCTTCATCGGCAATCCCGAACTGATCAAGGGCCGGAACTGATCGGGAAGCAGAATCCGAAGGGAAGCGGATCGCCGTCACGATAGGCGGCGGGTGGCTGGTCGCCCGGCCCTCCCGTTGGAAAGATGCCATAGATATGGTTGCGAACGGGGGCAGCCGCTTTTAGGATAGGGAACGGCGGAATGGACTGCCGGTTTGAAGATTCGCGCGAAGCGGGACGGGTAGGATCCTCGGGTCGGGTTCCGACGAGTGCTTCAGGGATTTCGAATACGGAGCCCGGACATGCTAACGGCTACGCGCAGTGGAAATGCCATGGTAATGCGCAGCAGTATCCTCACGGACTTCAACAGCTTCGGTAAACAGATCGGCCTCGATTCCCTGTCCCTGCTCGATCAGGTCGGCATCGATAAAGCCTATCTTGAAGATGCGGAGATGCCGGTATCCTGCCAGGCGGTGATTCATCTGTATGAACTGGCCGCCGCCCATTCGGGCCTGGACGATTTCGGAATCCGTCTGGCCGAAGCCAGCGGCCTGACCGATTTCGGCGCGATCAACCTGATCCTGCGGATCGAGAATACGGTGCGCGACGCGCTTCATGCGCTCATCAATTTTTTCCACCTCTATTCCGATGCCGCGCGGCTGGAACTGCATGAATGGGAAGCCCCCGTTCTGACGGTCGCGATCAACGGCAAGGTTGAAGGGAACAGCCGGCAGATCATGGACGCCAGTATCGCGCAACTGACCAAGACGTTGCGCTGGTTGATCAATGACGACTGGTCGCCGGAATCGGTCTGCTTTTCTCATTCCCGGCCAGCCGTGGTGAAACGGCATGCGGGCTATTTCCGGTGCTCGATTGATTTCCTGCATGAATATAACGGCATAGTTCTTCGCAAGGAGGATCTCGATCGCAAGCTTCCCCTGTCGCTGCCGATTCTGCGGCAGCAGGTCGAGCGCTATCTGAAGGCGCTGGACTCGATCCCGACCGACAGTTTCGCCAACCGGATCGCCAAGGCGGTGGCCGACGCGATCCCCAGGGGCGAGGCCCATGCCGAGGATATAGCGCGCCAACTCAACATCACCCGGCGCACGCTCAATCGACGGCTCGCAAAATCCGGGCTTAATTTTTCAGACGTGCTGGCCAATGCGCGGGAAAAACTGGCGATGCGGTATCTGTCGGACCCCGAAAGGCCCATTTCCGACATCGCCGGCCTGGTGGGCTTCAACAGCGTCAGCGCGTTCAGCGCATGGTTTCGGCACAGGTTCGGCACCACGGCGACGGAATGGCGACGGGAACATGGCCGCTATCATCATTGAGGAGATGACCGGGCCGGAAAATGGTCTTGCATCCGGTGCCCGATGTTCCCTCAGCGGCCAGAGCCTGTCGAAACGCTTGCCGCAGCCTGACATCGCCGCGGCGACAGGATCGCGCCTGTCCGGGAATATAGGGATAGGCAGCGCGCGGTCGAGATATTCGGCCGACCATAAGGCGTCCCATTTGGAAAAGCGGACGCCTTAATCGCTAAACTGACCGGAGGCGGGAAGACTATCCTGTCTCGGTAGCTTCGCGGCGCTGACGGCGCGGCGGCGCGAGATCAGATGGAGAGAAGAGTGATGGCTACCGTAGATTTGCCGCAAAGCGCAGTGTCGAAGGACGCCGCCAGGCACCATCATGGCCTGTTGCTGATCGACGGCGAGTGGTGCGAGGCGGCATCGGGCGAACGCTTCGACGTCCTCAATCCCTCGACCGAGGCGGTCATCGGCTCGGCGGCGGCGGCGGGGCAGGCGGATGTGGACCGCGCCGTGGCGGTCGCGCGCCGGGCGATGGAGCAGCGGATATGGGCGGATATCGCGCCTTCGCAGCGCGCCCGGATCATGTTCAGGATCGCCGACCTGATCGACGGGAATGTCGAGGAACTGGCAATGGCGGAAACCCGCGAGAACGGCATGCCGTTGCTGTTCGCGCGCTATTCCATGACGCTTTCGGCGGAGATGTTCCGCTATTATGGCGGCTGGATCACGAAGATCCACGGCCAGACGTCCGACCTGTCGTGCGGCAATGATTATCATGCCTACACGCTTCGGGAACCGGTGGGCGTGGCGGCGCTGATCATTCCCTGGAACGGGCCGATCATGATGGCGGCGCAGAAGTTGGCGCCCGCGTTGGCGGCGGGCTGCGCGTCGATCCTGAAACCGGCGGAAAATACGCCGCTGAATGTGCTGGGCATGGTCAAAATCATGCTGGAGGCGGGCGTGCCGTCCGGCATGATCCAGGTGTTGACCGGCTTCGGCAATGTCACCGGCGCGGCGCTCGCGGCGCATGATGGCGTCGACAAGGTGGCCTTTACCGGATCGACCGCGACGGGGCGGGAGATTGTCCGGCTGGCGACCGGCAACCTCAAGCGCGTGTCGCTGGAACTGGGCGGCAAGTCGCCGGTGATCGTGCTGGACGATGCGCAGATCGAACAGACCGTGGCCGGTATTCTGAACGGTGTGATGCTCAATTCCGGGCAGGCGTGCATCGCCGGATCGCGCCTCTATGTGCAGCGGGGCATTCATGACAGGCTGATGCAGGCGCTGGGCGACGCTGCGGACAAGATGGTGGTGGGCGATGGCTTCGACCCTTCGTCGCAGATCGGCCCGGTCATCTCTCGCGCGCAGATGGACAAGATATTGGGCTATGTCGATACCGGCGTCAGCGATGGGGCGGAACTGGTGACGGGCGGCCGACGGGTGGGCGATACCGGCTATTTCGTGAAGCCGACGATCCTGACCGGCGCGCCGCAGAACAGCCGGCTGGTGAAGGAAGAAGTCTTCGGCCCGGTGCTGGCCGCGACGGTGTTCGACACCGTGGATGAAGCCGTCGCGCTGGCCAATGATACGCAATATGGCCTGTCCGGCGGCATCTATACGCGCGATGTTGGCAATGTGCACAAGATCGCCCGGCGCATCCGCGGGGGCTATCTGTTCGTCAATTGCTATAGCGTGGTCGATCCTTCGATGCCGTTCGGCGGGTTCAAGCAGTCCGGCTGGGGCCGCGAATTGGGGAAGGAAGGGCTGGACGCCTATCTGGACACCAAGTCGGTGTTCGTGGCGCTATAATTACTTTGGCCATGGTTTACTCTGTCCATGGTCGAAAATGCCGCGGCCGGGCAGCGCGAGAGACGCGCTGCCCGGCCGTCAATGTGTCGATCGATCAGGCCGGATCGCCCAGTTCGACGAACATCTGCGCGACATGGGGGAAAGTGAGGTCGTGATTGCGGATGACCGGCTTGTCGGACAGGCGATACTCCGGATAGCGAGCGAGGAACTGCCGCAGGAACGACTTGCCCTCGACCCGGCCGAGATGCGCGCCGAGGCAGAAATGGGTGCCGCCGCCGAATGACATGTGCCTGATGGGTTCGCGCATGATATCGAAACGGTCGCCGTCCGGAAAACGGCTCTCGTCGAGATTGCACGAGGCAAGCGCGACCATGACCTTCCTGCGCGGTTCGATACGGTATCCGCCGATCTCGATCGGTTCGCTGACATAGCGGTGCCGGAAATGGACGGGGGAATCATAGCGCAGGACTTCCTCCCATGCCTGATCCATCAAGGCGGGGTTGTCGCGCAACATCGCCCTCTGGTCGGGATGATGAGCGAAAAGCGTCACCGCGTTGGTGATGGTGGTCATCGTCGTGTGGATGGCGGCGATGAAGATCGCGATATGGGCGCAGATCACGTCGTCGCGGCTCAATATGCCGTCGTTCATTCCGGCGATCAATGTGCCGGTGATCCCGGTGGCCGGCGCATGCGCATGCTTCTGGATGTGCCGATCGAAATAGTCGAAATAAAGTTCGGTGGCTTCGTTGGAATGGCCGAGCGCTTCGGCCGAGAGTTCGGCCTGGCTCATCACGGCGGTCATCGGCTCTATCCGTTCCAGCAGCAGCCCGGCGTCCTCGACCGGCATCGCGAGCAGGGCGCACGTGACGGAAATCGGGATCGGCAGGGACAGGCTGGTGACGAGTTCGATCTCTCGCGATCCGCCTACGGCGTCCAGACATCCCCGCACGATATCATCGACCCAACCGTGCATTTGCGCGATCATCTTGGGGCTGAACAGCGGGTTGAGGATCTTGCGCAGGCGCACATGCGCGCTGCCGTCCGAACTTGCGATGTTCAGGCGGTAATAGAGGGACGCGATGCCATCGCCCAGATGCGCGGGGATTTCGTTCGGCGCGGGGTTGACCACGGCCTTGGCGCTGCGGAACAGCTGTTCGGCATCGTCGAAGCGGGTGAGGACGATCACTTCCTCGTCGTTGATGTCGGCGGTCGCGACAGGCGATTCCGCGCGGAAAGTGCGATAGCCCGCCCGTCGATCCGCGAGAAATGCCGGCGACGCGAGGTCCAGCTTCCGCAGCATGCTCATTCTCCCCATGGATTCATTTTTTCGAGGCACGGCGGTATGCCGTGCCGAACACTGCGAAGATAAACGCGGGCGATGATCATAATTGCTGACTTGAGACAGCGCGTTTAGAATAGGGGACGTGGCATGGACGTTGAGGGGCTGTCAGAACCGGCTGCCATAATAATATGCGCGGGGCCGATTATCGTCATCGGATGACGAACCTTGCGTCGAAGATCGCAGCGAACCGAGCCTTTTCCCCCGGTCCATCACCGCATGCGCCGCTGTCGGACAAGAGGGACCGGCCTGTCTGCCGATCCCTCCTTCTATCGGCCTAAAACCGGGTGCCGACGGTTATGCCGTAGGTGCGCGGCGCGCTGAACTGGATGAGATCGCCATAGTTGGAGATGTTGAAGCCCGCATAATAGCGTTCATCCGTCAGGTTCCTGCCCCACACGCTCAGGCTCAATTTCTCATCCTCGCTCTCCCAACGGATGCGGCTGTTGAGCAGCAGGACGTCGTCCTGCATCGCGCGATTGTCGGCGGTGAAGAAATATTTGTCGGTGAAGGCCGCCGAGCCTGAAAAGGCCAGCGTGCCCGAGGCGAGGGGGACGGCGTAATTGATGGTCGAGTTGACCGTCCATTTCGGCGTGTTGACCGTGCGGTTCCCGGTCGCGTTGACGATCGAGGCCGCGCCTCCCGTGGGCAGATAGGCGGTGGCGTTGTCGAAATCGGTATATTTCCCGTCGGTATAGGCGATGCCGGCCGTGAACGTCAGGCGATCACTCGGGGCGGCTTGCAGGTCCATGTCGAATCCCTTGATACGCGCGGCGCCGCCGGATTCGGTATAGGATGACGCGCCCTTGGTGATGAAGACCTGAATATTCTTATATTCATACCAGAAGGCGGACAGGTTGAACCGCAACTGGCGGTTGATCAGGTCCGTCTTGAATCCGGCCTCATAAGCGTCCAGCCGTTCGGGCGCAAAATTATCCAGCGGTGAGGAGGCCGCCTCCAGCGGGCTGTATCCGCCGCTCTTCACGCCTCGGTTGTAGGACATATAGCCCAGAATATTCGGCGTGAACTTATAATCGACCGCCAGCCGCCATGTGGGCTTTTGTATGCGCTGCCGGTCGGTTTCCCATGGAACCAGAACGCCCAGCAACGGGGATTCGGTCATGGTCCTGTGTTTCTGCCGGTCCCAGGTATAGCGGAAACCTGCGGTAACATTGAGTTCCGGCGTCAACGCATAGGTGCCTTGCGCGAAGGCGGCCAGCGACTTGGTGTAGACCAGCCCCGTAACATCCACGCGAATGCCGAAATCGGTGCCGTCGAAGCCGGCCGGATCATAGCCTGCCGTGGTATCGAAATAATAGGCCCCCGCCAGCCAGGTGAAAGGGCCGCTGCCGTTGGAGGCGAGATGCAATTCCTGCGAATAGCTGCGCTGCGTCAGAACCAGATCGGACAAGGCAATGGGCGCAGGGCTTTTGTCCAGATCGCTCTTGTTCTGCGGCCCGCGCACACGTCGATAGGCGGAAATGCTCTTGAGCGACGCGAAACCCAGATCCTGCTCGATTGTCAGGGATCCGCCATAGTTGCGGATATTGGTGCGGCTGACTTCGCCGTTGACCGTGTCGTACGGGCGCAGATCGATGACCTGCCCATCGGCACCGACCGTCCCCTGCGGCCCCTGATAGTCGTTGCCGCTGGTGTTCAGCCGGTCATAGTCGCCCGCCAGCACGATCTTCGTGGCGTCGCTCGGCTGGAACAGCAGCTTGCCCCGTATCGACAGATCGTCCCGCACATAGGTTTTGTCGCCGCGGACGAGATTGCGGCCGAAGCCGTCGCCCTGATCGCGAAACTGCCCGGCGAGGTTGAATGCCACCGTGTCCGATAGCGGCGCCGTGACATAGGCATTGGCGGTGAAGGTGTCGTAATTGGCGTAGCCGATCTCCGCGCTCGCGCTCGCGTCGAAGGACGGGTCGCGCGTTCGGATCAGCACGACGCCGCCCGTGGCGTTGCGGCCGAACAGCGTACCCTGCGGGCCTTTGAGCACCTCGATCTGTTCGACGGAGTTGAATTCGAAGATCGCCGCCGATGGGGCCGCGACATAGACGCCATCAATATAGGTCGCGACCGACGGTTCGTTGGCGGGGTCGCCGGCATCCGCGCCGATGCCGCGAATGAACAGCTTGCCGCTGGGGCCTGCGGTCGTGACGGTGAGGCCCGGCACGGCGGCGGCGAGCGATTCGGTGCTGGTGATGCCGCGGGCCTGCAACTGCTCGCCGGAAACGGCGGCCACGGCGATGGGCACGTCCTGAAGCCGCTGGTTGCGGCGTTGCGCGGTTACGACGATGTCACCGACATGCGGCTGTCCCGCCATGCGGTCGGTGGCCTGCGGCGATTGCGCCAGCGCGCCATCCTGCATTGCAAGCCCAATCACGGCCGAAGCCACCCAATATGCCCTGCGCATATGTCCTCCCCTTGCTATGTTTATGATGTTTCGCGGTGACGTCGCGCCACCCCGGTTCTGTGATCAGGACGGGCGGACGAGCCGTCCGGGACGCGCGCCGGTGTCTTCGCCGTCACGGCGCGTCACGACACCCTTTACAAGGGTCGCCTTGTAACCGCGCGCCTTCTGGAGCAGGCGGCCCGAACCCAGCGGCATGTCCCAGTGCATCCGGGGCAGGTCGATGCCGATCTTCTCCATGTCGATGATGTTGATGTCGCCGCGCTTGCCCGCCTGAAGGCGGCCGCGATCGTTCAGCCCATAGACGTCGGCGGTCTGCGCGCTGAGCTTCGCCACGGCCTGTTCGATCGGGATGCGGTCGCCGCGCGTGCGGTCCCGCACATAGTGGCTGAGGACGAATGTCGGGATCGAGGCGTCGCAGATGAACTTGCAATGCGCGCCCGCATCGCCCAGGCCGCTGACCGTGGTGGGGTGCAGGAACATCTCGCGCGCGGCGTTCAGGTTGCTGTCCACATAGTTGGTCAGCGCCAGCATCAGGACATTGGCGCCGTCCAGTTCCAGCAGGCTATCATATACGACCGACTGATCGGTATCGCCGCGTTCGCGGGCGATCGCGGAAACGAACCGGGCCGTGTCCGGCTCATAATCGACCTGCTCGCCCAGCGGAACCAGATGGCCCATCAGGTTGGCGAGATATTGCACGACGTAGTTTTCCGCCGCCCCCGCGCCTGCGTCCAGCATATCCTTGTCCGACAGGATCGCCGCCTTCATTTCAGGCTTGCGCATTTCCGCGACCCGTTCAGCGAGCGGCAGGTGGGCGATCTTGAGATAGGTTTCGCGGCGCATCAGCGGATGATAGCCGCCCAGGCTGACCAGAATGCCCGGTGGCCTCGCGGCGATCTGCGGATGGAGTTGGGCGCCCTTGCCATTCTCTTCCGTCGCGCGATCGAGAATATAACGATATTCGTGGGGCGCTTCGGGTACTTGAAAGGTTGTGAACGTGACCGGCCTGCCCGTCGATCGCGAGATTCTCGCGAGCATGGACATCTCCTGCTCGGTGGTCTGGGGGTCGACATACAGGCCGCCGCTGGTGCCGAAGGAGCCTCCCGGGATGCATTGGAGCACACCACGCCCGACCCGCGCCATGGCCTCGGCGAAGCGGGTCAGTTCATGTTCGGAGGCATAGGTTCCCGGCACGGATTCGCCCGACATCGCGCGATGCCCGATCACGCGGCTGGTCGATACGCCCAGCGCACCGGCCTCCACCGCCTCGCCGACGAGGGCCGCCATGCGTTCGATCTCCTCGGGCGACGCTTGCTTGTCGAACAGATTGTCGGACCCCATGACATAGGCGCGCAACGCGCCGTGCGGGATTTGCGAGCCGATGTCGATCGTATAGGAACGCTGGTCGAGATAGGCGAGATATTCGGGATAGCTTTCCCATGATCCCCATGGGATCGCTTCGGAAAGCGCCCCGAACGGGATGTCCTCCACACCTTCCATTATGTCGATCAGTTCATTCTGCGCACCGGGTCGGATGGGCGCGAAACCGACGCCGCAATTGCCCATGACCACGGTCGTCGTGCCATGGCCGAACACCGGGTCCATCTTGTCGTCCCAGGTCGCCTGTCCATCGAAATGCGTGTGCGGGTCAATCCAGCCGGGCGTGACGATATGGCCATCGGCGTCGATCGTTTCATGCGCGTCGGCCGCGTCGATCCCCGGCGCGATTTCGGCGATATGGCCGTCCCTGATGGCCAGGTCGGCGATGAAGGAGGGGGCGCCGGTGCCGTCTACGATCTGGCCATTGCGGATAAGAAGATCGTAAGTTGCCATCGAATATCCTCCTTGGGCCTCGGCGTGGAAGCGATAGCGCGCCACCGCTCCCGTCCCGTTTCCGATGACGAGAGCGACGAGGTCTTTACCTTGTTTGGATCAGATATTAGGGGGCATGCGCGCATGACATTTATCGATCAGGACAGATAATAGTGCAGATCAGCCAAGGGCGCGCGCGATTTTCTTATGGAACCGTAACGACTATCTTGCCGAACTGCATATTGCCTTCCAGATAGACATGGGCTTCGCGCATGGCGGCAAAGTCGAAGCTGCGGTCGATTCTGGCGTCCAGAGCGCCCGATGCAATCCCGTCCTGAATAAAGGCGATAGCGCGATGTCGTTCGTCCGGGTCGGCCAGAATGTCGCGGATGGAGAAGCAGCGCAAGGTTGCGCCCTTGTTCATGCCCTCGACCAGAGGCAGTGAAACGACGGGGCCGGCCAGCGTCCCGTAGAGGATGATCGTGCCGCGATAGGCGAGGGCGTCGATCAGGGGCGGCAGGGTCGGGCCGCCGACGGCATCGAACATGATTTCCGCGCCCTTGCCGCCGGTGATGGCCAGCACCCGTTCAGCGATATCCTCATTTTCGGAAAGGATTATATGGGCGGCGCCATGGGCGATGAGCGCGTCCCGCTTGGCATTGGTGCGCGTGACCGCGATGGGGATCGCGCCCCGGCTATTGGCGATCTGGATAGCGGCGAGTCCGACCGACGATGATGCGGCGGTGATGAGGATGAAGTCGCCCGCGTTGATCCGACCCACGCTGATCAACGCATATGCGGTCAGGAATTGCATCCAGCTTGCGGCGGCTTTCTCCATCGACGTGCCGGCGGGGATCGGCGCCAGCATCTCTGCCGGGAAGCAGATCTCTTCGGCATAGGTGCCATATTCGTGCATCATGAGGCCGGGAATTACGGCGACCGCGTCGCCGGCCGCGAACGCCGTCACGTCCTCCGCGACCGCCAGGACGATTCCGGCGGCCTCGAATCCGATGGTGGAAGGGAAGGGAGGCGTGCCGAAATGGCCCGCGCGATAGGATGCTTCTGCGCGGTTCAGGCCTATCGCGCGCACCTTGATACGAACATGGCCCGGCGGACATTCCGGCAGGTCGACGTCCTCGAACTGCAATATATCGGCACTGCCGAACTCATGAAAACGAATGATTTTTGGCAAATCGCTCTCCTGTTTGCTGAATTGGGACAATCCATGGTCCTGGGCTTGCAACGCATCCCAAATATGATCAGACCTGACGTCGACGATATAAAGAGAGGATTCGAAATGGATTTGCAAGACCTTCAAAACAGCGTCGCTTATCTTCTGGATCGTCAGCAGATTACTGATGTAATCGCATCCTATAGTCGCGGCGTGGATCGGCTGGACAAGGGCGTGCTGGAGTCCGTCTACCATGACGACGCGCTGGATGATCACGGCTTTTTCGTGGGGGATCGAAGCGAGTTTTGGGCATGGGTGCATCATCTCCATTCGACGCATCACCATTCATCGACGCACTTCATCGGCAACCAGTTGGTGGAGATCGACGGCAATGTCGCCCATGCGGAAACCTATTATCTGTTTGCGTCGATGAACAAGGAAGGGGCGCCTTTTTCCTTTGCCGGAGGGCGCTATATCGATCGGCTGGAAAAGCGGGATGGGCGATGGGCGATCGCGGATCGCTACTGCCTGACCGACTTCGCCGCGCCGACGATCAATCGCGCGGGTGAAGCGGAAACGGAGGAAGGCCGGGCCAACTTCGATTTCGCGCAGGCGCATGACTGGATCACGGCGCGCGCCGGCAGCCGCTTGCCAGCGCGCGACCGCTCGGACCCTTCCTACGACCGCCCGCTGCGCGTCAGGCCGGAGCGCCGCGAGGTCAGCCGGGCGGCGCGTGAACAGGGCGCCGGCGCCTGATCCGTGACGTTTATCTCAAGCAACAGGACGATCTCATGATTATGCAAACCCGCAACAGCAGCGGCAAGCCCGTGGCGGTCATCGTCGGCGCGACGTCGAAGTGGCAGGCCGACGGCCGGAATACGAAACTGGTGCACGGTCATGCGCTGGATGATCGGGAACTGCCGGTCGGATCGCGCTGGGGCGTAGGGGGCGCCATTGCGCAGAAATTCGCGCAGGAGGGCTATTTCACCATCCTGACGACGCGCAATGCGCACAACGCCGCCGGGCTGGAGCAGGCGATCACCGCGCAAGGGCATGCGTGCGCGACGGTAGAGCTGGATCTGGTGTCGGACGAATCGATCGAGGCTGCGTTTGCGCACATCCGGGAGATTGCGGGCGATCCGGAGGTGCTGGTTTACAATGCCGGCTATCTGGAAGGACGCGACCTGCCGCCGGGCAACGAACTGCTGGAATATATACCGGTGGCGATGTTCGAGACAGCGCAGCATATCGCGTCGCGCGGCCCCTTCCTGATCGCAAGGCAGGTGCTTCCGGCCATGCGGCAAAAGGGCAGGGGTTCCTTCTTCTTTTCCAACAACGCCTATTCGTTGCGGGGACGAAAGCGCCTGACCGGAGAGTCGCTCTATTATCCCCGCGTGATGATGCGCGCTCTGGCGCAGGTGTTGACCGAGGAATATTCCGAACATGGCGTGCATGTCGCCAATGTCGTGATCGACGGATATATCGATTCACCGGGCACCCGCGCCCTGCCGTTGGCACAGGAAAATCCCGATCGGGTCATGGATCCGATGCGGATCGCCGAAGCCTTTCACTATCTGCATATGCAGCACCCGTCCTGCTGGACGCATGAACTTCAACTGACGCCGCATGTCTGTAAGCCGTCCTACTGATCGCATGGCGATCCGCCCTCATGGGTCGGGCAGGATGTCGGTGAGGAGCGGCAGCGCCGTGGTCATGGTGTAGAAGCCGACGCCAGCGGTCAACGCCAGCACCTGCGCCAGTTCCTCCGGTGTCGCGCCCAGCTTCAGGGCTTGGCGGATATGGGCGCGGATGCCCAGGCTGTAGACATGGGTGGTTTGCGCGTCGATGGCGATGAATACAAACTCGCGCATCCGGGGCGTCAGCGCGCCGCGACGATAGGGAATCGTCGAATAGCCGACATAGGCGAGCATCAGCGCCGGACAGAAACGCAGCATGTCCTGAAGGAAATCGCTCCAATAGCCGCGTTCTTCCAGAAAGCGCGCCTTTATCGCCTGCTGCTCGTCGGTCAACGGCGGGGCGTGCGTTTCGCCGTCGGAGGCCGCGACTTCCTCCGCCAGAATGGGAAGGCCGGTCGAGCAACTGTGGATGCCCAGCACGCTCGTGAGTTCGAGAATCTCCAATATCTCCGCCCGGTTTGCGCCGGCTGCCACCGCCCGCGCGGCGTGATGGCGGATGCCGCCTTCATGCCGCAGGGTGCAGGCGGCGTTGACGGCAAGGAGCAGGAGATGCCTGACCTTCTCGTCCAATGGCCCATGGGACCAGCCCGCCGCGTGCAAATCGGCGAAAGCGGACATGATCTCGGGATCCTGACTCAGCACCGGCGCGAAGTGCGCCGGCCATCCGCCAAGCTCGTTTTCGAACCGTTCGATGATGGTTGATCGTGACATGGGACTGGCGCCTTTGCGATGATGGAAGGATGTGCAGGATTACCGGATCAACCGCTGGCATCGCAACATCTTGGACAGCGATGTCCCTGACCGATTATATGAAATCTTCGTCCTGATAGAATAAACGAAGTCGGTCCCGATGGCGTAGCCCAGAAGGCAAATCTTGAAAGTCGTGTACTTTCATGTCGAGGAGAGAGAGTGATGAGCAATTCCGACGTTCTGGAAGCCCGACGCGGCGATTCCAAACCCTTTGACGAGATCGGTCTTTTTGCGAGCCGCAAGCCGCAGAAGCACTCCGTAGAGGGCGCTATCATCATCTCGGCGGACAATCATGTGGGTCTGGGCGGCGAAGATGTTTTCTACAAGGACGCGCCCGAGCATCTCAAGGATCGCGTTCCGCGCATCTATTTCAACGAGGAGCGCGGGTACTGGACCTCCTCGTTCAACGGCAAGCCGGTCTATCCCCCCGGCACCGAGGCCGTTATCGACAGTGTGGAATCCCGTGATGGCGTCTGGAACATCGATACTCGCATGGCCGACATGGATGCCGAGGGCGTCGATATCGAGATCGCCTTTCCCCAGGTTCTGCCGCTGACGCTGTTCCGCCTGCCCGACTATGAGGCGCGTGAATATATCATGGCGCAATATAACCGGAACCTGGCCAAGCTTCAGACAAAGGCGCCGGGGCGCTTTTACGGCGTCGGCATTCCCAATTATTGGGATGGCGCCAAGGCACGCGAATCCGTCAAGGAAATCCACGACCTCGGCATCAAGGTGCTGATGCTGCCCTGCCTGCCGGGGAAATATGAGGATGGACGCGACATTCGCTATGCCGATGAGGATCTGCGTCCTCTCTGGGCGGCGATCGAGGAATTCGACATCACCGCCAGCTTCCATATCGGCGAGAATGCCGGGTTTGCGGGGCGTGGCGCTTTTCCGGCGGCGATCCTCAACAATCTGCTCGGCCCGGATTTCCGGCAGCTCTGGGCGCAACTGGTGTTCGGCGGCATCTTCGACGAGTTCCCCGGGCTGCGGGTGGTGTTTGCGGAGGCCAATCTTCATTGGGTGCCGGGGATGCTTCAGGATGCCGACATGATCCCCGAATCTTTTGCGGGCCTGATCGATTACGTGCCGAAGATGCGGCCGAGCGAATATTGGTATCGCCATTGTTTCGCGACCTTCACGCATGATCCCGCTGGTCTTAGCATGCTCGACCGGGTCGGCCGGGAGAATGCGCTGTGGTCGGTAGACTATCCGCATAACGAAGGGACGTTCGGCTACACCGGGTCGGTCGTCGATTCCATCGTGGAACAGGTCGGTGCGGAAACGGCTCGGCTTGTTTGCGGCGAAAATGCGCGGAAATGCTTCAAGATCTGAGAAACCAGCCGGGTCAGGTGGGCGTGGCGGTCCACAGGGAAATGAGGAGAGATTCATGCCGAACTATAATCTGGCCGTGTTTCTGAATGCCGTGGAAGGCAAGGAAAAAGAGTTCAACGAATGGTATGAAGTGCATCATGTGCCCGACGCCCTGTCCTTGCCGGGCATGAAGGCCGGCCAGCGGTTCAAGGCCGGTCCCGAATATATGGGCCAGTCGGCGCCCTGCAAATATATGGCATTTTATGAGATCGAGGCGCCATCGCTGGACGATGCGATCGCGATTTTCACCGATGGCACCGCCAAATTCTATGTGTCCGACGCTGTCGATCTGGCAAGCGTGCACGCCTATCCGTTGACGCCGATCACCGAGAAATTTTCCAGCAGCGAACAGGCGCGCAAGACCGGCAAGGCGAAATATGGCGTCGCCGCCTGATCGTTCGTCCCATCCGGGCGCCCTTCACAGGGTGCCGGGATAGGCGCCGCCATCCAGCAATATATTCTGTCCATGGATGAAACCGGCATGTTCGCTGGCCAGAAAGGCGCAGGCGGCGCCGAACTCGACAGGCTGGCCGACGCGCCGGGCGGGGCTTTTGGCGGCCATTTCCTGCCATATGCCGTGCGGTTCCACGTTGCGGGATGACGCCATTGCGTTGACATAGCCGGTCAGGCGGTCGGTGGCGAAATAGCCCGGCAACAGATTGTTGATGGTGACGCCTTGGGCGGCGCCTTCCCGCGCGAGGCCGGCGATGAAACCAGTAAGCCCGGATCGTGCGCCGTTGGACAGGCCGAGTAGCGGAAGCGGCGCTTTCACGGCCGCCGACGTGATATTGAGGATGCGACCCCAGCCACGCGCGCGCATGGCGGGCAGGATGGATCGAATCAGCAGGATAGGGGCGACCATGTTCGCGTGCAGTGCCGAATGCCAATCTTCCTCGTCCCAGTCCTCGATTGTTCCGGGCGGAGGACCGGCCGCGTTGTTGACCAGAATATCGGGGTCCGGCATCGCGGCCAGCAATCTGTCGCGACCCGAAGCGGTTGTGACATCTGCCGCGACGCCTTCGATAGTGCGGCCCAGCCGGTCCGACAGCTTCGCGCAGGCATTGGCCAGATTGACCTCCGTCCGGCCGTTGAGCAGAATATCGACTCCCGCTGCGCCCAGCGCCTCGGCGCAGGCATATCCAAGACCGCTGCTCGATCCGCAGACGATCGCGCGCCTGCCGTTGATTCCCAAATCCATGATTATCTCCCGGAGTATTGATGATGTCGGTTGAAAGTGAACTGGCCGCCGCCGACCGGCTGCGCCGCGAACATGCGGCGCGATTGCCTTTCTCCGCGCTGGCGGTCGAGCAACGGCAAGACATGAATTTTGCGCTGGCTGTACAGGATGTCTCTATCCGGCGCTGGCTGGAGGCGGGCCATGTCGTCGCCGGCTGGAAAATCGGCCTCACCAGCAAGCGGATGCAGGACATGTGCGGCGTCGCAGAGCCGGTTATGGGCGCGATATTGGGGGGTGGCGTAAGGTCGTCCCCCGCGCGGCTGCGGTGCGCGGATCATGGCCGCCTCGGTCTGGAGACGGAACTCGCCGTCCGTCTGGGGAGTGTGCCGGGTCCGGGTGAACCGAGCGACGCGCAGGCGTTGTATTCGCGGGTCGATGGATTTGCCGCCGCCTTCGAAGTGATCGACGATCGCAACGCCGACTATGCGGCATTGGATGCCTGTTCGCTGGTGGCGGACAATAGCTGGAACGCGGGCGTGATTCTGGGCGAGGCGAGGACGATGGAGCCGGACGCATCGCTGCTCGGGCGTATGGGGCGCCTGAGTTGTAACGGCGCGCCTGCGGGAGAGGGGTTGACCGACGCGGCGGGCGGCGATCCGTTGCTGGTCGTATCCTGGCTGATTTCCGCGCTGCGCGCTCGCGGCCGTTCCCTGCAACCGGGTCAATGGGTGCTGACGGGCAGCGTGATGCCGACCGTCTTTCCAAAACCGGGCGAAACCTACCGGTTCGAGATTGACGGGTTCGCGCCCATCGAAGCGATCATCGAATAGATTTTGCCCGAATTTGTCCGTCGGCCCGGCTGGCGGTCCGAAGGAAACGAGTGTCAAATCAGGAGAAATGCTATGAAATTGGCTATGTTCAGCGATGGCGGCACGCCGCGCATCGGTATCGTCGAAGGTGAGGAAATCATCGATCTGGCGGCGGCTTGCCCGGACCTGCCGACCGAAATGGTCGCTCTGCTGGCGGCGGGCGATGGCGCCATGGCGCAGGCGCGGGACGCGCAGGGATCGGCCCATCGAATGCCGCTGGCGTCGGTCCGGCTGCATGCGCCGATCCTGCAACCGTCCGAATTCATGATTGTGGGCGCCAACTATTCCGACCATGCGGCCGAGGGAACGCGGGTCAAGGGCATGCCGCCTTCCAGCCTGGACAAGGTGCTCCAGAATGCGGGTCAGGGGCAGGAAGTGCCGATTATCGTCAACAAGCAGACGACATGCGTCACCGGGCCGTATGACCCGATCCTCCTGCCGAAGATTTCCGATCAGCTCGATTATGAAGGCGAGATGGGCTTCGTGATCGGCAAGACGTGCAAGAATGTTTCCTACGAGGACGCCAAGGACGTGATCGGCGGCTATTTCGTGATCGACGATGTCAGCGTTCGCGACTGGCAGTTCAAACATACGACCTTTACGCTGGGCAAGTCGTTCGACACGCACGGGCCGATGGGGCCGTGGATGGTAACGGGCGACGAGATCGATCCTCATGCCCTGGCCATCCGCACGCTGGTCAATGGCGAGGTTCGCCAGAGTTCGCACACCAGCAAACTCATTTTCGATTGCTATCGTCTGGTCGAAATCCTGAGCGGCATTTTCACCCTGCGCGTCGGCACGGTGTTGTCGACCGGGACGATGGCCGGCGTTGCCGCGGCCATGGACACGCCGCTGTGGCTTAAGGCAGGCGACGTGGTCGAGGTGGAGATTGAAGGGATTGGGCGCATCCGGAACGAGGTCGTCGCGGAGCAATGACATGATGGGCCGCCTGCGCCGGTCTGGCCGGTGCAGGCGGATCGGCGGATCGATCCCGCCGGTCAGCGCCAATGCGCCATCGGCTGACCGGCGACGGGAGAGCGGAAGGTCGCGATCCGGCTTCCCTTGCCCGTGCCGATATGGACCGTCCGCAGATCCGGGCCGCCAAAGGTCAGGCTGCTGATCCAGGGGGCGGCGGCGTTGCCGCTGACGGCGCCCATGATGCCGGGCGTCACGGTGCCGGCATCCACATGGGCAAGAAACGTAGCGAATTGCGCCGGATCGCCTTCGTCCATGATCGTCAGCACGTCGCCCTTGGGCGTGATCGCGATAATCTTTTCGGAAAAGACGCAAGTCACCCATAAATTGCCATCGGCGTCGAAGGCGCAACCGTCCGGCACCGGATCGAGCAGGCCGGGGCCGAAAGTTTCGCGGTGGCTCAGCCTTGCATCGGGGCCAATCCGCAACCGGGTGATCCGTCGGCCATAGCTTTCGACGACATATAGCCATTCGCCCTGCGCATCGAGGCGCAACTCGTTCGTGCCGCAAAAGCCGTCGGCGACGATGCGAATGCTTCGGGCGTCGATAACGCCGATATACCCATCGGCAATGCGCCGGTTCATGGCATCGAGCGGGTCGGCGCAATTGGTCGTGACGGTGAACCACAGGCGTCCGGCATGATCCTGCAATATGAAGTTGACGATGCCGAGGGGGATGCCGTCCACATGGCTGTGCAGCGTCTCGATCTCTCCCCTGGGCGTCAGGCGGCGGATTTCGCGAGCGCCCACATCGGCAATGATGATGCCGCCTTGCCCGTCGAAGGCGATGCCATTGGGGAGGGACGACCGCGCCCATTCCTCGCCTTTACGGGCTTGGTCCGCGACCGGCGCCGGCGCGCGGCCGAGCAATGTTTGCGTGCCGTCCGCTTCGATCCGCATCACCCCGCCGCGGGCGTCGCTGGTGAACAATGTGCCGCGCGGAGTGGCCAATATGCATTCAGGGCGATGCAAATCGGAGCCGACGAAACGCATCCGCGCCGCATCGACCCTGAACTCCGCGAGTGGACCTGTCGGCGAAACGTCCATCCATGTTCTCCGTTATGGCATGCGCGGCACGGTCGATTCCACCGCCGCCCTTGGCAAGGCGCCGCAACGCCAGTCGCAACGGGTGGGAATCGGGTTGGGGCATAGGCGCTCCGTGATGCCGGACGGCCCGATCCGAACGAGGAATCGGGCCGTCCCATATTTTCATCAATATTCGAAGCGAAGGGTCGCCCCATAGGTGCGGGGCGAGCCGGTCAGACAGAGATCGCCTGCTGGATTGCCGAATTGGACGGCCCCCGTGCAATAGTCGCGGTTGGTGAGGTTCTGCCCCCAGATTTTCATCGACAGGCCGCTGTCGCCGAAATGATATTGGGCGAAAGCGTCCACGAGGGTCAGATTATTCTGACGCAGGCGATTGTCCGGATGAAAGAAGGTGCTGCTGCTGTAGGTGAGGTTGGCCCCCAGCTGGAATGATGATCCGTCAGCCATGTCCAACGTATAGTCGCCGCCGATATTGGCGCTCCATTTGGGCGCATAGGGAAGGTGGTTGCCCTTCGCGCTGCGGGCTTCGGGCAGCAGGTTGCCGAATGGCGGCGAGGGATCGGGAGTATAGAAGGCCGCATTGGGATAATCGGTATATTGGGTATCGAGATAGGTGCCCGCCGCCCGGATGTTGAATCCGCGAACAGGTGCCATGGTAAGGTCGAACTCGAAACCCTTGACCTCGGCAGCACCCGCATTCTCGGTCGTGATCGCGCCGGAATTGGGTATCACGATGACCTGCGGATTTTTGAGTTCATAGTAGAATCCGGCCAGGTTCAACCGGACCTTGTTATCCCAGAATTCGGTTTTGAGACCCGCTTCATAGGCGTCCAGCGTTTCCGGGCGGGTCGGCGTCGGGTTGAACGGAATGACGTTGAAGGTCGCGCCCTTGAAACCCCTGCTGAACGAAGCATAGGCGAAAATGTCGTCGGTCAGGGCGTAATCCAGAACGAACTTGAACGTCATCTTCTTGAAGGTCTCGGTGGCCTCGCTGAAAGGGATGCCATTGGGCACCATCACGGTGCCGCCGGTCCCGAGATCGGCGAAGCCGTTGCCATAAAGCTTGTCGCGGGTCCATCGCAACCCGATGGTTCCCTTGAGCCTGTCGATGATCGGGAAGCGCGCCTGACCATAGGCCGCGAGCGATCGCACGCGGGAATTGGAATGGACCAGAAGGTCCAGCGGCTCCGAAAAGCCGGGAACGGGCACAGCCTTGCCGATGACCGCGGGGCTGTAGCCCTGTTTCTGATCGGTATAGAACAAGCCCACGTTCCAATCGACGAGGCTGCCTGATTTCGATGCCAGCTGGAAATCGTTCAGGACTTCCTTGCCGTAGGAATAGAGGTCCGTGTGCTGAATATTGGCAGGCGAAAGATCGACGTCGAACGGATTGCGCTGTTTCAGATTATGATAAGCGAGCGTGTTGGACAGGTCGGCAAAGCCGATATCCTGCTCGATCCGCAGCGTGGCGCCCCAGGCCCGCCCGGTGCCTTCGTTGGTCCAGTCGTTGTTGACGTCGTAGAAACCCAGGGTCGGCAAGACCCCGGAACCGTCCATAAAGCCCTGACGGTTGCCCCTGAAATGCGAGTTCTGCGAGAAATCGCCACGATATTGGTTATACTCGCCGGTCAGGATGAAGCGGGTGTCCGGTCCCGGATCGAATACCAGCTTGCTGCGAACGGCGCGGGTCGTGTCCTTGTTGACGTCTTTCCCGTTGTTGATATTTTTGCCGAAGCCTTCGCCCTGACTATGAATGACGCCAGAGATATCCATCGCGACCTTTTCGCCCAGGCTGAAGGAGGCATAGGCCGTCGCATCGATCGTCTCGTAATTGCCATAGCCGAAGGAGATATTGGCCGTCGGCTCCGCGCCGGGCTTTGGCGTGCGCGTAATGATGTTGACCAGACCGCCAGTGGCGTTGCGGCCGTAAAGGGTGCCCTGCGGCCCCTTCAGAACCTCTACCCGCTCAATGTTGTTGAGCCGGACCAGGCCGGGCGTCAGGCGGCTATAATATACGCCATCGACGTAAAAGGCGACGCTCGCCTCACTGCCGATGGCGGTCACGTTGCTGCCGATGCCGCGCAGATACAGCAGGACGCTCTGCGAGTTCGGCGTAATGGAAAGGCCGGGCACGACCTTGTTCAACTCCGTGCTGGTCGTGATGTTGGCGCTCTGTAGCACGCTGTCGTCGAACGCGGCGACCGTGACGGGAACCTCCTGAAGATTTTCCGCCCTGCGCTGGGCTGTCACGATGATGTCGCCTACGCCGAACGACCCGCCGCCCGTCCCGCTCTCGCTGGTCTGGCCGGCAGCATCTTGCTCAGCCGCGACTGCGATTGTCGTGGCGCATGCAGCGGCGCCGAATATGATAAAACAGCAGGTCTTGCGCAATATATGATATTTATTCATGATTTCCTCCCCGATTTTATTCTGAAAAGATGAAAATTGTTGATTTCAACATATGATTGATCATCGGAATTATAATTGGTTTACCGTGTAATATATTCGGCCTGAGCAGATATTGACCGATCAGGCTCGTTCGCGCGGGCTGGTGAACTTGCCCACTTCATTGCTGTTGCTTTCCGATTCTTGCTTGGCGATTGCTTTCGCGATCGCAGCAGAGGACTTCGCGTCCATTTCCGCGAGATTCTCGATGCACCACTGCTCGCTGGCGCGGCGACGCCGGTTGGTCTTCTGAAGGGCCGGCTTCACATAGTTGGCGAACAGTTCGAAATGCTTGCGTGTCGCGTCCCGGTTCGCCCATTCGGCGTGCAGCATCAGATAGGTGCCAAAACCGCCCGACTTGGCTTCAAGCCGTTCGATTTGCTTGATGGCGTCTTCGGCCGTGCCGATCACGCCCACGCCGGTTCCATTGATCCAGTTGACCAGTTCATCGAAATTATCCGAAGCAGCCCGGAAATGCGGAACGGCGCAGACATCGCGCGTATATTTGGCGAAGGCGACCAGTCCGTGCCGCACGTCCTCGATCGCCTGTTCGCGCGTTTCCGCGATGTGCATCGGCCCGAGAAGCCGCCAGTCCTTGCGTTCGGGTTGCGGGCGCCCATATTTCATCGCCTGCTGTTCAATGACCGACCATTGTCCGGCGAGCGCCTCGAAGCCTTCCGGCGAGGTCGCGCCGAGGGAGAGCAGCGCCATGCCGTGGCGGCCGGCAAGGCGGGCGCCGGTCGGCGAAGCGATGCCGGCCACGCCCATGCGGATCGGCTGGCTGTACGGCATCAACTGACACCGGGCGTTGCGCAGCGTGTAGCGGTCGGTTTCCGCCGACACGGCTTCGTCGCCGTTGAGCAGCCGCATGATGATGTCGAGATCGAATTCCAGCGCGTCGCGAAGTTCGCGCGGGTCGAGGCCCAGCATCTCAGCATCGCTGGGCAGCCCGCCCGCGCCTGCGCCGAAGATCATGCGGCCGCGGGTAAGGTGATCCAGCTGGATCACGCGATCCGCGACCATCAGCGGATTATGATAGGGCAGCGATACGACGCCCAGGCCAAGGTCGATATGCTGCGTTTTTGCTGCAACATATGCTGCGAAGGAAATCGGGTCCGCTATCAGTTCGGCTCCGCCGGAATGATGCTCTCCGATCCAGACTTCGTCGAAGCCCAGCCGATCCATAATCTGGATCACTTCAATATCCCGATCGAAGCAGCTCGTAACGTCGTCGCTCAGGTCCGTGTGAAAACCGGGCATGAAGATGCCGAAACGCATGCGCGTCATTAATAACTCTCCTGATTGCGTGCTGCGATGATGTCCTTGCGGCACGGGCCGTTGTTGGGATGGGGGCGATCGACGCTCCGCATGGCCATTGCGATTGCACAACCGATCACCGGCAACTGCCTTGATCCAGACAGATACGTTCTGGAATCGGACGGGGACCGAGTCTTCCGCGCTTTCCCGACGGACGCGACGAAGGCTGCCGCTTTCGGCACGATCCACCGCGCATTTGCGGATTGCATGGGGATTGCGGGAAGGCCCGTGAATGTTTCGTCCGCATTCATGAAGTTGGCGTCTGCACCAAGCAACAGGTCGCGGCTTGCCGATCCTATCTGGAATGGAGCGCGCGCCGGAATGATCCGGCCAGATTAATCGCGTGTCCCAGAATTTAGGTGAGGATTATGGTCAAGGACAAAGTTGCGTTGATAACCGGTGGCGGCGCTGGCATCGGCCGCGCCAGCGTCGAACTGTTCGCGCGTCATGGCGCCAAGGTGGTGATCGCGGAATATGATGCGGCCACCGGGCAGGCGGCGCGTGATGCCATGGTGGCTGCCGGCCATTCGGCGATTTTCGTTCAAACGGACGTGACGGACGCCCAAAGCGTCGAGCGGGCTGTCGAGGCAGCAGTCTCGGAATATGGCCAACTCGATATATTATATAATAATGTCGGTGGTTCGACCCTCAAGGATGGCTCCGTTCACGAAGCGCCATTCGAGGAATTCTGGTCCAAGATGAAGATGGACGCATTCAGCGTCTGGCTGGGCTGCCACTACGCCATCCCCAAGATGATGCAGGCCGGCGGCGGCGCCATCGTCAATGCGACATCCATGTGCGCCATCATCGGTACGCCGGGGAAAGATGCCTATACCGCCGCCAAGGGCGCCGTCTCCGCGCTGACGCGGTCCATGGCGGTGGAATATGGCAAATATAATATCCGCGTGAACGCGATTGCGCCGGCGGCAACGCTGACGGAGCGCGCGAAGAAGATGCTGTCGGATGACAATGTCACCGCGAAGATCGCCGAAAATTATCTTCTGGGCTTCGTGGAGCCGGAGGATTGCGCCAATGCGGTTCTGTTCCTGGCGTCCGACATGTCGCGGCTGACGACCGGCCACATTCTCAACGTCGATAGCGGCATCACCATTGTCTAGCCGCAGGGCTGCCTTCTGGTGACGAAGGAGATGCATCATGGCTCTTGACGCCCCCAGCGCCGCCTTTGTCGAGGCGGCCCGGCGGAATGCCGGGAAGCCGCGGGAAGAGATGAGTCCGGCAGAAGCGCGCGAGGCGACGGCGAAGATGCGGGCGGTTATGGCTGACGGCCCGGCGATGGAAGCGGTCGTCGATCTCGATGCGCGCGGGGGCGATGGCACGGTGCCGGCGCGTCTGTTCGTGCCCGAAGGGGGCGTGCGCGGCCTGATCGTCTATTTTCACGGTGGTGGATGGGTCGTCGGATCCCTCGCCGAGTTCGACCCGCTCTGTCGGGAGCTGGCGCAGGCAACGGGCTGCGCGGTCGTGGCGGTTCAGTATCGCAAGGCGCCGGAGCATCCCTATCCCGATCCGGTCGAGGACGCGTGGAGCAGTCTGTTGTGGATCGTCGAACGGCAACAGGCGCTCGTCGGGCGCAGCTTGCCGATCATCGTCGGGGGTGACAGCGCCGGCGGCAATCTGGCGATCGCCGTCACGATGCGCGCCCGATCGGCGGGCGCTCCGGCGTTGGCGGGACAGTTGTTGATCTATCCGGTCGCTGACTGTGATTTCGACAGGCCGTCTTATCTGGACCCTGAAAATCAGTTGTCGCTGACCCGGTCAGCGATGATGTGGTATTGGAATCAGTATGCGCCGGACGCCGCCCGCCGTGTCGAGCCGGAACTATCTCCCTGCCGCGCATCGGATCTGACCGGTCTGCCGCCCGCCATCATCCTGACGGCTGAACATGACGTGCTGAGGGACGAGGGGGAGGCCTATGCGGCCCGTCTCGTCGAAGCGGGAGTTCCCGTGATCCACAAGAGATTTGCAGGGCAACTCCATGCCTTCGCAATGCTCGTCGGCTTCCTGCCCGGAAGCGCGAGCGCGGTTTCATTCATCGGTGATGCGGTGCGCCGCGTCCTGTCTTCCCTGGACAACAGGGACCATCCAGTCAGCGAAGGAACGCGAACATGAACGAGAAAATGGCGCAACATTATGACGCCGTGATCGTGGGGGCGGGCTTTTCCGGCCTTTATCTGGTCAAGAGGTTGCGGGATGCGGGCTTTTCCGTGATCGCGCTGGAAGCGGCCCCCAGCGTCGGCGGCACCTGGTATTGGAACACCTATCCCGGCGCGCGCTGCGATCTGGAGGTTTACGATTATTCCTATTCCTTCTCACGCGAACTGGTCGAGGAATGGGATTGGTCCGAACGCTATCCCTCACAGCCCGAACTGTTGAAATATCTGAACTGGGTCGCCGATCGGCTGGACTTGCGCAAGGATATAGCCCTCAACACCCGCGTCGAAGCCGCTTCCTATGATGAAGCCCGGAATCTGTGGTCCGTCAGGACGGGAACGGGCGAGGCATTGTCCGCCCGCTTCTGCATCATGGCGGGAGGGGGGCTTTCCGTGCCGCAGGTTCCGGATTTCCCGGAGATCGACAGCTATAAGGGCGATATCTATCACACCGGACATTGGCCGCAAAGCCCGGTGGATTTCGAGGGCAAGCGTGTGGCGGTGATCGGGACGGGTTCGTCCGGTGTTCAAGTCTCTACCACCATTGCCGATGATGTGTCGCAACTGACCGTGTTCCAGCGCACGCCCAACTATACGGTCCCGCTGCTCAACTATCCGCTCGATCAGGCCGCGCTGGATGCCTTTCGGGATACGGCGGAGGAGCGGTTCGCGCTGTCGCGCACCTCTCGCTTCGGCGTGCCGATACAGTTTCCAAGCAATTCGGCGTTGGAGGCGACACCCGAAGAGCGCGAAGAAAAATATCAATATGCATGGGATAACAGCCATCTGCTGGCCTATCGCCTGACCTATGGCGACCTGCTGTACAATGTGGAAGCGAATAACACCGTCTCGGAGTTTCTTCGCAACAAGATCCGCCAGATCGTCAAGGATCCGGAAACGGCAGAGAAGCTATGTCCAAAAAGCTTTCACTTCGGCACGAAGCGTCCCTGTCTCGGCAAGGGCTATTACGAAATGTACAACCAGCCGCATGTGAAACTCGTCGATATCAACGAAACGCCGATCGTCCGCTTCACCGGGCGGGGCATAGAGACGGCAGAGGGTGAACTGCCCTTCGCCGCGGTGGTGTTCGCGACCGGTTTCGATGCGTTGACGGGTGCGGCGAGCATGATCGATATTACCGGCCGCGGTGGATTGACGCTCAAGGAAAAATGGAAGTTCGGCCCGGAAGCCTATCTTGGGCTTGCCACCCATGATTTCCCGAACCTGTTCTTCGTGACCGGACCGGGCAGCCCGGGGCCGCTCAGCGCCATGGTGCGGTCGATCGAGCAGCATGTCGAATGGATCGGAGATTGCCTCGTCTATATGCGGGATCATGACTGCGCCGCCATTGAGGCCGATCGCGAGGCCGAAGTCGAGTGGATGGATCATGTGCAGGATGTCGTGTCCGCGACGCTCTATCCGACCGCCAACTCCTGGTATCTCGGCGCGAATGTCCCCGGCAAGCCGAGGAAGTTCCTGCCCTATATAGCCGGGATCGGGCTGTATCGGCAGAAATGCGATGCTGTCGCCGACGCAGGATATGAAGGCTTTGCCCTGGAACGCGAGGCCAGGCCGGCGACGGCTTGATCGGCGGGGTGGGCTGATGGCGCGCGGTCAGGTCGAAGTGTCCCAATATGTAAAGCAGCCGTCCGTAAACATAAGAACGCAAATTTCGCGGACGATTAGCAGTCTATTTGCCGGGGTTTTTCGAGCGCGCCGCGTTGGTCATCACTCGGCGGGCCTGTCAAGGCAACGAAGTCAAAAGCGATAAGATGGGAGAAAAGGGAATGTCTGGTTGGCAGAACAAGTGGAGCGGCCTGCTGTGCGGCTCGATTTTGGCAATGGCCGTCAATGGTGCGGCTGGTTCGGCATTGGCTCAGGATGAGGCGGGTGTCGTGCGCGGCGGCGCGTCTTCGGACGGCGTGGACGTTGTGGACATCGTCGTGACCGCCAACAAGTTCGGCGACGAGTTCGACAAAGTGGCCGTCGCGGTCGTCAATGTCGGCCCGGAAGAACTGGAAAAGAACCGTATCCTCGACGTCAAGGGATTGGCGAGCGTCTCCCCCGGCGTCGTTATCCACTCGCCCGCGAATTTTTCCACGGTCAATGTGCGCGGCATCGGCACGACTTTCGCGACCGCCGGTCTTGAAAACTCGGTCGCGACCTATGTCGATGGCGTCTATCTGCAACGTCAGAACGGTGCGCTTGTCGACCTGATCGATGTCGCCAGCGTTCAAGTGCTGAAGGGGCCGCAAGGCACCCTGTACGGCCGGAATGCGACCGGGGGCGCCGTGCTGATCAACACGGCGGATCCGACGGGCAGGCTGGAAGGCATGATTTCGGGCGAATATGGCCGTTTCGATCAATATCGCGTGCAGGGGATGATTAACGTCCCCGTGTCCGATACGTTCGCCGTTCGGGCCGTCGGCCAGTTACGCGGTCAAAATGGCTATTTCAGGAATGTGCAGACCGGCGAAACGCGGGGCGAGGCGCATTCGCGCTATTTCCGGATCAAGGCGCTGTGGGACGCCACGCCCGACCTCCAGATCAAATATGGCTTCGAATATGCGCATCAGAACAACGAGACGTTCCAGAACAAGTCGTTGACCGGCGCGCCGATCTGCACGGCCTGCGCCATCGTCCCGGGAACGGTGGCGCCCGATGACAGCACCCACGGATTCTATACCACCTCGGCTTCCTATGGCGGCTACAACAATAATCGGTTCACCGCGCACACTCTGGCGCTGGAGTATACCGGCGACACCTTCAAGGCCGTGAGCATCACCGGCTATCGCGATCAGCGCACGCCGATGGTGAACGATCTGGACTTTACCTATTCGCCCCTGTTCTTCGGATCGATCGTGGAGGATGGCACCACCTTCACCAATGATAGCTATGTGCGGACGACGTTCGATTCTCCTGTGAACGGATTGCTGGGCTTCAGCATCATGCGCGAGAGGGACGATCAGGTTTTCAGCGTGTTCGGCGATCTGCTCGGCCCGGGCGTCATCGGCGTCAACAAGAATGACGTTCGGATCAATTCGGTGTCGGCCTATGGCGAACTGACATACCGGTTCGGCGGGGGCTTCGCCATCACGGGCGGCGTGCGCTACAATCGGGACAAGAAGATGGTGGATGTGGAAAGCGACCCCGTCTTCATGGCGGCGCTGATGGTGCCGCCCGATGGGGCCAGCTTCAGCCGCAGCGCCGTTTTCGAATCTTGGACGCCGCGCGCGGTTTTATCCTACACGACTGGCGATCATTATTTCTATGCCAGCTATAATCGCGGGGAAAAGAGCGGCGCTTTCCCAAGCCCGCTCAGCGATCCGCGCGTTGATGCGGCGAGGCCGGAAAAGCTGGATAATTTCGAGATCGGCGCCAAGAACAGCTTTCTCGATGGCCGGCTGCTGACGACCTTTGCCGCTTTCTACGGCAAATATAAGGACATTCAGGCGACGATCGCGGATGCGAGCAAGGGTATCGTCTCGCTGGCCAATGCGGCGAGCGCGAAGTTGAAGGGAGTTGAATTCACGGCGGATTTCACGCCCGTTCCGGCCTTCAACCTGTCGGCCGGCGCGACCTATCTGCACAATCGCTATGGCTCGTTCCCGAATGCGCCGGGTTTCGGCAACGGCCCGGCCCCCAGCAGCCCTGCCTGTGAAGTTCCGCCGGGCGGTCTGGGGCTGAGCAGTTGCTTCTTCGACATCAGCGGCTCCCGTCTGCCGAACTCGCCCGAATTTTCCGGATTCGCCCGGGCCAGCTACACGGCTGATTTCGCCAATGAGTGGAGCGCGCGGCTGAGCGGGAACTTCCGCTTTACAAGCGGCTATGACTTTGTGGCCGGTGCTGGCGGACCCCTCAGGTTTGATCGGCAGAAGGGCTATTCGACGCTGGACCTCGACCTTAATGTGACATTGCCGAACAGGACGACCGAGTTCGGCGCCTATGCGACGAATGTCTTCGGTTCCCATTATTATGACTATATCGCTTCGGGATCCTTTGGCGTTTACGGCGTCGTGTCCATGCCGACGACCTACGGCCTGCGCGTGAAACAGAGCTTCTAGTTACTCAAATCCGAAGTTCGTCGGCCCCTTGTCAGGCGTCGAACGAACTTCGGATTCACCAACACCGCCGGCAAAATGCAGGATTTCAATGTGGTTTATGGATTTTGAAAAACGCTCCCTGTCCGGCCGCCATGATGAGGCGTGTTTCAAATCCACTGCATTGGTGCGGGGGCGGGAGGCGGCGCGACGGGTCGGCCATGTCGCGCGCGCCCGCTTCCCCCTGAAACGATTGATGGCCCCCAGATTGTTTGGCGGTCCGAACCAGCGAAAGAGGTACTATGGCCGACTATACCAAAGCCTATAATTACGAAGATCTGCGCGCCATCGCGCGGACGAAGCTGCCCAGGGGCCTGTTCGAATTTATCGATCGCGGGGCCGAGGATGAAGTTGCCCTGGCGAACAACCGTCAGGCATGGGACCGCATCAAGCTGGAGCCACGCACCCTGAATGGTGTGGGGGGCGCCGACCCGGCCTCCAGGCTGTTTGGCAAGGACGTGTCCATGCCGGTCGCGATCTCTCCCACCGGCATCGTCGGGCTGGTCTGGTTCGAAGGCGAGATCGCCGCAGCCAGGGCCGCAGCCAAAATCGGGATACCATATAGCCTGTCCACCGCTTCCATCACGCCTGTCGAGGCCGTGGCGCGAGGTGCGCCGGAGGCTGATTTGTGGTTCCAGCTTTACGTGTGGAACAAGCCTGAACTCAGTTTGCAACTTGTCGATCGCGCCCGTGATGCGGGATATCGTGTTCTGGTGGTTACGACCGATGGCGCAGGGGGCGCCAACCGGGAATATAATCTGCGCAACCAGTTTACAGTGCCGATGAAAATCACACCGCGCGCGACGCTGGACGTGCTGAAGCGGCCTGGATGGATCAAGAATGTCATGCTGCGCTCGTTGCGGGCCAACGGCATCCCGACCTTCGCGAACTATCCCCCGGAATATCAGTCCGATGTGCTGGGTCGCGCCCAGGGTCAGGGGATGGCCGCGCTTGGCAACCCGGTCGTCACGCGGGAGTTCTTGCTGCAGATCCGCGAGCGGTGGAAAGGCCCGCTGCTGGTGAAGGGGCTGCTGTCTCCCTATGATGCCGAACTTGCAGTGGAATGCGGCGCGGACGGCGTCATCGTTTCCAATCATGGCGGCCGGACGCTCGATCCCGCGGTAGCGGCGATCGATGCCTTGCCGGCGGTCGTTCAAGCCGTCGGATCTCGCGTCGACGTTCTGATCGACAGCGGCGTGCGACGCGGCAGCGACGTCGCCAAAGCGGTTGCGCTGGGGGCGAAGGCCGCGATGACCGGACGGCTCCCGATTTGGGGAACGGCGGCGGGCGGCGCTGATGGCGCCTATCACAGCCTGAACATCCTCAAGGGCGAACTGGCGCGCGTGATGATTCAGCTGGGCTGCGCGACAGTCGGCGATATCGGGCCTGACTGCCTGTGGCGCAGAGGCCACGCTCTGGATGAGGCCTGACGTTATGGGCGGGAGCGGCGTTGGCCCGCTCCCGCTGCATCGAACATGTCAATCGCCGAATATGTCTGCATTATAGGGCGCCCAGATATCCGGCTGGAAAAGCGGGTCGTTGCGATCCGGACTGCCGGACGGATAGGCCGACGAGCCGGCGACATCGGCGGGTATCTCCTGCCGGGTTGACCAGTCGTTGACGACATAGCGGCGGGCGATGCGCCAATGACCGTCCCGCTGCTCGAACCGGTCGAGATAGCGGCCGCCCACGGCGACGAATATATCGGGATTGGCCCGATCGCGATAAAAGGCCCGGAAATAGGTTTCCACCTGTGCGTGATCGTCTTCAAACTGCACGAGAATATTGCCAAGGACGTGTTGGATGCCGATGGTGCCCAGGCCAACGCGTTCCGTCGTCAGATGAGCGAAATCCTCGACGGGGCCGTGATAGGCGCCATGATCTTCGCGCGCGCCGGGGTGAAAGGCGGAAAGGAACATATCGATGTCCGCGCGATCGACGCCGCGGCAATAGCGGTAGAGAGCATCGCGAATCTGTCCACGCCAAACTTCTCGGCGCATCAAGTCCAGTTCGTTCGTCGTCGGATCGGGCATATCTCTCTCCTTGGTCAGGGCGTGACCCGTCAGGGCCGATTGAGATTGTTGCGATAAGGAAGCGGCGGGGAATCAGTTTAGGATGTCGGTCCGCAAATTGGTCTATCTGGACAGCATGCCGTCAAATGGTTCGGTTCCGCCCCGCGCGCATCCTTGGGAGCAGCCGGGACACCCGGACGTCGTATCGCTCGGTGGGCAATCTCCATCGTGCAGGCGTTCCCCTATGACAGCCCGCCCATTGCGCACCCGTTCACCCCGGGCCGGATGATGCGCCGTCGGACGCCAAGGCCGGACACCCGGCGTTCCCGGGGTCAAAGCGGCAGCGCGGTCGTCAGTTTTATGCGTTGCAACGCGAAGCTGGAATTGACGGACGCTACGCCGGGAAGGTGGAGCAGGGTCTTTTTGAGGAAGCGTTCATAATCGTCGATGCTGGCGGCTATGACCCGCATCAGATAATCGCTTTCTCCGCTCATGGAAAAGCATTCGACGATCTGCGGATGACTCATCACCGCGCTTTCCAGTTCGTTCAGCGTTGCCTCGTCGTGCATCTTCAGCCTGATATGCGCGAAGACGTCAACGCCCAGACCGATCTTGCGTTCATCGAGCAGCAGGGCGCGGCCGATGATGATGCCGTCTGTTTCCATGCGCTTGAGGCGACGCCAACAGGGGGTTTGCGACAGTCCCACAGCGTCGGCCAGCGCTGCGATGGAGGCGGTCGGGTCCGACTGCATGTGGCGAAGAATCCTTCGGTCGATGTCATCCACAGTTCAGGCCCTTATTTAGAGAAGGGAATATAATATTCTAAAATATCATATTCTGATAGAATCATTTTTCTTAAATCGCCGATTTTATGAGAGCAAGAATGATGATCATCCCGTCGCATAGTGGCACAATCACGGGCAGGGAACTTTAGGGGATGGTGCATGAACCTGCCGAAATTATCGCTGCATATTCCTGAACCGCAGGCGCGGCCCGGGGAGGCGGTGGACTTTTCGCATTTCGATATCCCGCAAGCCGGATCGGTCCGCCGGCCGGATAGCGCCTCGCCCGAAGCGGAGATGCGCGATCTGCCGTTCGCGCTCGTTCGTGTGCTGGATGATGAGGGGCGGGCGGTCGGTCCGTGGGATCCGAAATTGTCGCCCGACATGCTGCGCCGGGGGCTGCGCGCGATGCTGTTGACGCGCGCGTTCGATGATCGGCTGTTCCGCGCGCACCGGCAGGGCAAAACCAGCTTCTACATGAAATCGACCGGCGAGGAGGCGATCGGCGCGGCGCAGTCTTTGGCGCTTGGCGCAAAGGACATGTGCTTTCCGACCTATCGCGTGATGAGTTGGCTGCATGCCCGCGACTATCCGCTGATCGACATGGTCAATCAGATATTCTCCAACGAGAAGGATCCGCTCAAGGGGCGGCAGTTGCCGATCCTTTATTCAGCGCGCGACTATGGCTTTTATTCGTTGTCGGGCAATGTTGGCAGCCGGTTCGGTCATGCCGTCGGCTGGGCGATGGCCTCTGCCTATAAGCAGGACGACAAGATCGCGCTTGCCTATATCGGTGAAGGAACGACGGCAGAGGGCGATTTCCACGAGGCGCTGACCTTCGCCTCCGTGTATCGCGCGCCCTGCATATTGTGCGTCACCAATAATCAATGGGCGATTTCCAGCTTCTCCGGCATCGCCGGCGGCAAGGAGACGACCTTCGCGGCAAAGGCGCTGGCCTATGGCCTTCCCGGCCTGCGGGTCGATGGCAATGATTTTCTGGCGGTTTTGGCCGCGACCCAATGGGCGGCGGATCGCGCGCGCAACAATCATGGCGCGACCCTGATCGAATTTTTCACCTATCGCGCGGCCGGCCATTCGACGAGCGACGACCCGACCAAATATCGCCCCGCCGATGAGGCCGAGCATTGGCCGCTGGGCGATCCGGTCGATCGGCTGAAACAGCATTTGATCCTGATCGGCGAATGGGATGAGGAGCGCCACGCCGCGCTGATCGCAGAACTGGAAGCGGAGGTGAAGGCCGTCGTCAAGGAAGCCGAAGCCGTCGGCACGCTGGGCAAGTCCAAGCCGAGCGTCCGGGAGATGTTCGAGGGCGTGTTCAAGGAACCGGACTGGCGCGTGGTGGAACAGCGGCGCGAAATGGGGATCTGAACGATGCCGACGATGAACATGATTCAGGCGCTGAACAACGCGCTCGACGAGAAACTGGCGCAGGATCCCGACGTTCTGATCTTTGGCGAGGATGTCGGCTATTTCGGCGGCGTTTTCCGCGTGACCGACAAGTTGCAGGAAAAGCATGGCCTCACCCGCTGCTTCGACGCGCCCATTTCGGAAGGCGGCATCATCGCGACCGCGATCGGCATGGGCGCTTATGGCCTGCGTCCGGTCGCGGAAATCCAGTTCGCGGATTATATCCTGCCTGCCTTCGATCAACTGGTCAGCGAGGCGGCGCGTTTGCGCTATCGCTCGAACGGGGAGTTCTGGGCGCCCCTGACGGTGCGCTCGCCTTATGGCGGCGGCATCTTCGGCGGACAGACGCACAGCCAAAGCCCGGAGGCGATCTTCGCGCATATTACGGGCCTCAAGACCGTGATCCCGTCCAATCCCCATGATGCCAAGGGCCTGTTGATCGCGGCGATCGAGGATGACGATCCCGTCATCGTGCTGGAACCCAAGCGCCTTTATAACGGCCCGTTCGACGGGCGGCACGATCAGGCGCTCAAGACGTGGGCCGGTCATGCGCAGGCCGAAGTGCCGGAGGGGCTTTATCGCGTGCCGCTGGGCAAGGCGGCAACCGTGCGGGAGGGCAGCGACGTCACCGTGCTGGCCTATGGCACGATGGTGCATGTCGCGCTGGCGGGTATAGAGGATGCGGGCGTGGACGCCGAACTGATCGACCTGCGTTCGATCGTGCCGCTCGATATCGACGCCATCGTCGCGTCGGTCAAAAAGACCGGCCGCTGCATCATCTTTCACGAGGCGTCGCGCTTCGGCGGGTTCGGCGGCGAATTGTCGGCGCTCGTGCAGGAACGCTGCTTCGATCATCTGAAAGCCCCGATCGACCGGGTTGCGGGGTGGGACACGCCCTATCCGCATGCCTTCGAATGGGATTATTTCCCCGGCCCGGCCCGGCTTGCCGCCGCGCTGAAGCGCGTCATGGAGTATTGAGCGTGGGAGTCTATCATTTCCGTTTGCCCGACGTGGGCGAAGGCGTTGCCGAAGCCGAAATCGTCATATGGCACATCAAGCCGGGCGATAGCGTCAAGGAGGACCAGAGCCTCGTTGATGTCATGACCGACAAGGCGACGGTCGACATGACCTCTCCGGTCGAGGGCAAGGTTATCGCGATCCATGGCGAGATCGGGGAGATGAAGCCGGTCGGATCGGTGCTGATCGAACTGGAAGTCGAAGGGGCGGGCAATGTGTCGGCCGATGCGGGCGTCGTTGCCCCGTCGCCCTCGCCCTCGCCGTCGCCAGAGCTTGCCGATGCCGCAAGCGATCCGCTGCCGCTTGAGCCAGCAACGAAGCCTGCGGCGAAACCAGAGGCGAAAGCTGCGCCCAAGCCGACCCCCGTCGCCGCGCAGGCCGCCGCCAAATCCGCCCCGGCCCCGGCCTTCACCAGCAGGGCGATTGGCGATGCTCCGCTTGCGGCACCGGCCACGCGCCGCCGCGCGCATGATCTGGGCATTCCGCTCCAGTTCGTGCCGGGCACCGGGCCGGGCGGGCGCATCACGCCGGAGGATCTGGACGCTTATATCGCCAGTGGCGGCGCGGCCTCGATCGGCGGCGATCCGCGCTATGCGCCGCGCGATGGCATCGCCGACACCCGGATCATAGGCATGCGCCGCAAGATCGCGGAGAAGATGCAGGACGCCAAGCGCCGCATTCCGCACATCGCCTATGTCGAGGAATGCGACCTGACCCAATTGGAGGCGTTGCGCGTCGACCTGAACGCCAATCGCAAGGATGGCCAGCCAAAGCTGACCCTGTTGCCCTTCTTCATCCGGGCGTTGGCGCGGGCGCTGCCTGATTTTCCGCAGATCAACGCCCGCTATGATGATGACGAGGGCGTGCTGCACGAATATGCGGGCATCCATGTCGGCATCGCGACGCAGACGCCCGCAGGCCTGATGGTGCCGGTCATCCGTCATGCAGAGGCGCTGGACCTGTGGGCTTGCGCCGCCGAACTTACCCGCCTCAGCGGCGCGGCGCGTGACGGTAGCGCGAAGCGGGAGGAATTGTCGGGATCGACCATCACCATCACCTCGCTCGGCACGCTGGGCGGGATCACGACGACGCCGATCATCAATCATCCCGAAGTCGCGATCATCGGTCCCAACAAGCTGGTCGATCGGCCCGTCGTGCAGGGCAGTTTCGTGACGGTGCGCAAGATGATGAACATTTCCTCATCCTTCGATCATCGCATCGTTGACGGCTATGACGCCGCCCTGTTCGTGCAGCGCCTCAAGCGCCTGCTTGAACATCCTGCCCTTCTTTTCATGGACTGACGATATGACGGACATATTGACCCCCAAGGTGCTCGTGATCGGCGGCGGGCCAGGCGGCTATGTCGCCGCCATCCGTTGCGGACAACTCGGCCTCGACACCATGATCGTGGAAGGGGGCCGTCTGGGCGGCACCTGCCTGATCCGCGGCTGCATCCCGTCCAAGGCGATGATTCATGCCGCGAGCGAGTTCGCCGCGATGTCGGCCGCTGCGAGCGCGCCGCGCTTCGGCATGTCGCTGGCCTCGCCGCCGCAGCTTGACCTTGCCGGCACCGTCGCCTGGAAGGAAATGATCGTGAACCGGCTGAACGGCGGCGTCGCCAGCCTGCTCAGGCGAGCCGGGGTCAAGGCCATCGACGGCTGGGCGACCTTCTCCGACGCCAAGACCTGCACGGTCGAGACGGCGGACGGGCCGGTCACGATCCGGGCGGAGCATGTCATTCTGGCGACCGGCTCCGTCCCGGTCGAACTGCCCTTCATGCCCTTCGGCGGCAAGGTGATCGGTTCTGCCGAGGCGCTGTCGCTGCCGAGCCTGCCCGAACGGCTGGTCGTAGTCGGCGCGGGCTATATCGGGCTGGAACTGGGCATCGCCTTCGCCAAATTCGGCGTCGACGTGACCGTGGTGGAGGCGGCGGACCGCATCTTGCCGCTCTATGACCGCAAGCTGACCGACCCGGTGAAAAAGTGGCTCGATCGCCATGACGTCACCCTGCATCTCGGCGCCAAGGCGCTGGGCGAGAAGGGGGAGGGGCTGGAGATCGAGACTGCGCAGGGGGAGGCGCTGGTGCTGCCCGCCGACGCCATTCTGGTGACGGTCGGCCGCAAGCCGCTGACGCAGGGTTGGGGGCTGGAGGAGATGGCGCTGGCGATGGACGGCCGCTTCGTCAAGGTCGATGATCAATGCGCCACGTCAACCAGACATGTCTGGGCGATAGGCGATCTGGTGGGGGAACCGATGCTGGCGCACAAGGCTTCCGCGCAGGGCGAGATGGTTGCGGAGATCATCGCCGGCAAGCGCCGTCGCTTCGATCCGGTCGCCATCCCGGCTGTCTGCTTCACTGAACCGGAAATCGTCAGTGTCGGGCTTGGTCCCGATACGCCGGACACGGTGACGGGCCAGTTCCCCTTTGCCGCAAACGGACGCGCGCTGTCTATGGACGCGGGTGAGGAGGGCGGCTTCGTGCGGGTCGTGGCGCGCCAGAGCGATAAGCGGATTGTCGGCGTTCAGGCCGTTGGCGCGCATATCTCCGAACTGGCCGCCGCCTTCACCACAGCGATCGAGATGGGCGCCGTGGTCGAGGACATCACGGGCATCATTCACGCGCATCCGACCCTGGGCGAGGCCTTCCATGAGGCGTCGCTGGGCATATTGGGCCACGCGATCCATATCTGACCGGCGGCGCGCCATTGTCGGCATTGCAGTTGCAAAGCCGACGATTCCTGCCTTATCGTCGGATCATGGCCAAAGAATTTGTACACGTCCTTTCGTTGCCGGCAAGCGGAGAGGAAAAGACCGATCGTCAGTTCGTGACATCGCTTGCTCGTGGTCTTGAGGTTCTGCGCGCTTTCCGGCCGGAGGACGGGCCTTTGGGCAATCAAGAACTGGCCGAGCGCACCGGACTGCCCAAGCCGACGATTTCGCGGATCACCCATACGCTGACGACGCTGGGCTATCTCGATTATATTCCAAGTCAGGTCCGCTATGTCATCGCGCCGGCGGTATTGTCGCTGGGCCATGCCTGCGTCGGCGCGGCGAGCATTCGCCATGCGTCCGCACCGCATATGCGGCAGCTTGCCGAATATGCCGACGCCTCTGTCGCGCTGGGCGCGCGGGACCGGTTGTCGATGATCTATCTGGATGTGGAGCGGGGCGCCAACACCGTCGCCTTCACGCTCGACGCCGGCGCCCATATTCCCATCTACAGTTCGGCCATGGGCGCGGCCTTTCTGCACGCCCTGCCGGAAAAAGACCGGGAGGTGCTGCTGAGCGCCTGCGCCAAGGCGACGCGGGCCGAATGGCCGGTGGTGGAACGACGGCTTGCCGCTGCCTTCGACGAGTTGGATCGGACGGGATTTTGCGTGTATGAAGGCATTTATGACAAGGCGATAATCGGCGTCGGCACGGCGTTGAAACGACCCGACGGCGTACTTTATTCGTTCAGCGCGTCCGGGCCGTCCTTCCAATTCTCGAACATGCGGATGCGCGAAGATATCGGCCCGCGTCTGGTCGCCATGCGCGTGGGCATCGAAACGAGCATCGCCCGCAACTATGGGGGGCGATGAAGCGGTGGCCGTCAGAGCGGGCGCAGCTTGACCAGATCGGACGGACGGGTGACAAGCGGGCGTACTATGTCGAAAAATGCGAGCGTATGCGGCAATGTCATATGATGTTCGAAGTCGGCGTCGCTCGCCCAGCGTGAATAGACGTGAAACACGCCGGGGGCGTCGTCGCGGCGGGATGCGGTTACGGCGAGGCATCCTTGCTCCCGCGCCGTCTCGGCGGTGACTTCTTCGAACGCCCCGGCCACGGTGGGGGCGTCGGATTCAGCAACTTCGAAATAGCCTGAGATGATCAACTCCATCATGCTTCTCCTTTAAGGGCATCGCGCGGAAAAGGGAGAACCGGCTTTCCGCGAAAAAACGAGGTCGAAAATCCAGAGCATGCGGCCCGAGGCGGATGTCACGCGGCATGCCCCGAGGATGCCGGGGGGTCGAAGCCGTCATCGATCGCGGAAAGGGCAACGCCCTTGGTTTCGCGCAGGCACAGCGCTGCGATGAGGCTGACTGCACCGGAGGCCGCGATATAGATCGCGATCGGCATCCAGCCGTCATAGCTTCGCAACAGCGCGGTGCCGATCAGCGGCGCCCAGCTGCCCGCGACGAGCGCTGTGACCTGATAACCCAATGACACGCCGGAATAGCGCATCCATGTCGGGAACATTTCGGTCATGAGCGCTGGCTGCGTCGCGTACATGAGCGCATGAATGAGCAGCCCGCCGATGATCGCGGCGAGCGCGGGCCGGATCTCGCCCTCGTCGAGCATCGGAAACGCCAGAAACGGCCATGCCATCATCGCCATCGCGCCCGCAAGATAGGCGGGGCGTCGTCCGATCCGGTCGGAAAGATGGCCGCATATGGGGATCGCCAGGGCATGGACGATATGCGCGACGAACAATAATCCCAATATATGCCGGGTCTGGCCGCCTCTATAGGCGAGATAGGTGATCGTGAAGGTGACGACCATATAGTAAAGAATATTCTCTCCGAAACGCAGGCCCATGGCGGTCCACAGGCTCCGGCGGCCGGTGCGCCATATCGCGGTCAGCCCGCTGCGCGGAGGTTCCCCCCGCTGGCCGGGACTCGCGGCCTTGAATATTTCCGGTTCCGGCACCTGTGTGCGGATGACATAGCCGATGGCCAGCATGACCACGGACAACCAGAAACCTACCCGCCACCCCCACGCCAGGAACGCATCTTCCGAAATGGTCGCGGCCAGCACAAGGATCACCGCCGTGGCCAGCAAATTGCCCAGCGGAGCCGCGGCCTGCAAGAAGCTGCCCCAGAATGCGCGGCTGTGCGCGGGCGATTGCTCCGTGACCAACAGGGCTGCTCCACCCCATTCGCCGCCTAAGGCCAATCCCTGCACGAACCGCAGCATCACGAGCAGGATCGGGGCGGCATAGCCAATTTGTTCATAGGTCGGCAGGCACCCGATCAGAAAGGTCGCGGCGCCGACGATCAGGAGGCTGATCTGAAGCAGCGCCTTGCGCCCCATCCGATCCCCGAAATGGCCGAAGATCACGCCGCCCAGAGGGCGCGCGATAAATCCGATCGCATAGGTCGCGAACGCTGCGATGATGCCGTCGAGGTCATTTCCGGTGTCCGGAAAAAACAACTTTCCGAAAACGAGCGTCGCGGCCGTGGCGTAGAGAAAAAATTCATACCATTCGACGATCGTGCCGGCCATGGCCGCGGCCGTGATCCGTCTAAGCCCGGACACGGAGGGAAGAGGTGATAATCGGCCGGATTTTCCCAATTTTCTCCCTTTCCCCCTTGCCGTTCGACCCGGGTTGCGACGGCGCGAATTATGGCCATCGCGGACAGGCAAAGCTGAACGACGAAAATCACGATCTCGAGATTGTGCGCAGCATAGTTATCTTGCCAAGGGGAAAGAAACGTTTTAAGAACAGACGAAAATTTTATTAAATCGGCTATACTAGAGAACCGATGATCAAGCTTGCGGTGGCACCGATGTTGCGCAGCATGAATGGGCTTCAGACCCGTCGAGCGGCTGCGCGCGCGAATGGATGAGGATAAGCCATGGTGATGATAAATGTTCGTGAAAAGCAGGGTACTATCCGAAGCAGCATGCTGACGGACTATGCCCGGCTTTCCACTGCTCTGGGCATCGACGCGGTTTCGCAGATGCACAGGGTCGGCATAGACAAGCGGTATCTGGATGATTCCGACCTTGTCCTGCCGATCTCGGCGGTGGTGGATTTGCTGGAACAAACGGCGCTTCAGTCGGGCATCTATGATTTCGGGCTGCGGCTGGCCGAAATGCGCGGCCTGCCTGATCTGGGGCCGGTCAATCTCATGGTGCGGGAGGAAGAGACCGTGCGGGGCGCGGTGCATGCGTTGATCGATTTCATGCATCTGCACTCCGACGCGGGCTGGTTGAATTTCGAAGATGACGGCAGCCCCTTCCTCACCGTCAATATCATGGGCTGTTCGGCCAATAGTCAGCGTCAGGCGATGGACATGAGCATCGCGCAACTCGTCAGCATCATCCGCTGGCTGCTGGGTGACAGATGGTCGCCGGAATCGATCTGCTTCACGCATTCGCGCCCGCTATCGATGACGCGATATTCCCATTTCTTTCGCTGCCCGATCGATTTTCTGCATGAGTTCAACGGCATCGTAATGGCGAAAAACGATCTGGACCGCAAACTCATGACATCGTCTCCCGCGTTGCGGCGTCAGGTTGAACGCTATGTGAAGTCGTTGCCGGTGTCGCCGCGCGACATGTACGCGAAGCGTGTCCAGAAACTGGTGACGCTGGCGTTGCCGAGGGGCGAGGCGAAAGTGGAAATGATCGCCGCCAGCATGAATACGACGTCGCGGACGCTCAATCGCAAGCTGGCAAAGACAGGGATCAACTTCTCGGGTGTGCTGGAAGTCGCGCGAAAGGAACTGGCGATCCAGTTTTTGGTAGATGACGAACGGCCGATTTCGGACATTGCCGGGATGGTCGGCTTCAACAGCCTGAGCGCGTTCAGCACATGGTTCAAGCAGGCGTTCCAATGCACGCCTCGCGAATGGCGCAAGGCGCATCAGGGCTTTCATTGATGAACGGATCGGCGCGTGAAGGAAGGGTTTCGTTGGGCAGGGCGGTGAAATGTACACGCATGTAATGGTGGGCGCCGATGACATCGCCCGGTCGAAGAGCTTTTATGACGCGATATTTGCAGAATTATCCATCGCGCCGGGCAATATGGATGCTCTTGGCCGCGCCGTTTATCTGACGCAACAGGGGATGTTCGTCGTGACCCGGCCGATCGACGGAGGGCCGGCGACCTCCGCTAATGGCGGGACCATCGGTTTTGCGGCTGCGTCGCCCGAGGCAATCGACGATTGGCACAGCGCCGGACTGGCCCATGGCGGGACGACGTGCGAGGATCCCCCGGGCTGGCGCGCCAGCGAATTCGGTGATCTTTATGCCGCTTATCTGCGGGACCCCGCCGGCAACAAGATTTGCGCGCTCTATATGGGCGGGCGCTGAGGCGCGATCCGCCCGGTTCAGCAGCCCGCGTCCATGGCAACGCTGAGCGGGAGGGGCGTTCCATCCGAATCCTCGTCGGGCAAGGGCCGCTCCGCCACCACGGATATGTCCCAGCCTTCGATCGCCACGATATTGCGATGCTTGTTGGTCAGCAGGATCATGCTGTGCACGCCCAGATCGGCAAGAATTTGGGCGCCGATGCCATAAGAGCGCAGGTCCATCGTCGGCATCGGCAGATCGCCGCCGATCAGCATGTCGAATTCGCGTTCAATGGGTGGGCGAAGCAGCACGACAAGGCCGCTGCCTTCTTTTTCAATTTCGGCAATGGCGCGTTGCAACAGATGATGGCGCGGACCGGCGCAACCCAGAACATCGTCCAGTAACGACAGAAGATGCATCCGCACCAGCGTTGGTTCCTCCGGGGCGACCATTCCCTTTTGCAGCACCAGATGCCGCGAAGCGTCGATGATGTTGTGGTATGAAATGACGCGCCAGTCGTCACTGCCGCCGATCGAGAAAGGCCGCTGGGCCTCTGCATGCACGAGATGGTCGTGGCGCCTGCGGTAAGCGATCAGATCCCGGATCGTTCCGACCTTCAATCCATGCTTTTTCGCAAAGGGTATGAGATCATCCAGACGAGCCATCGTCCCGTCATCCTTCATGATCTCGCAGATGACGCCGGATGGATTCAACCCCGCCAGCCGCGCGACATCGACCGCCGCCTCGGTATGGCCCGCCCGGAACAGGACTCCCCCCGGTTGCGCGGCAAGCGGAAAGACATGGCCGGGCGTCACGATGCTGTCGGGGCCGTGGTTCGCATCTATCGCGACAGCGATGGTCCGTGCGCGATCCGCAGCGGAAATGCCCGTGGTCACGCCCGCGCGTGCTTCGATGGATACGGTGAATGCGGTCTGATGCAGTGTGCCGTTCGCCGGCGCCATGGCGGGCAGGCAAAGCTGGTCGACCCGTTCCTGCGTCATGGCGAGGCAGATGAGGCCCCGTCCATGGGTCGCCATGAAGTTGATCGCATCGGGCGTCGCCATCTGGGCGGGAATGACCAGATCGCCCTCATTCTCCCGATCTTCATTGTCGATCAGGATGAACATGCGCCCGTTCCGGGCTTCGTTGATGATGGCTTCCGCGCTGCTCAGGGGGGTGTCGCTGGTCGTCATTGTCATATCCCGTCGAGCGGCGCGGGCATCGGGCAGGCGAGTGTCGAAACCTCACGCAGATCGATGCTGCCCGCGCAGCCAGATGACCGAAGAAACTTTCGGGGCTTCGTCAGAAAAACGCCTTTTCGGCTTCTGCCGAGATCGACAGTCCGGTCACGCGAGCGCGTTGCAGCGCGGCCCAGAAATAACGATAGGTGGCGCGATCATGCAGTTCCCCCTTATATTGAATCGGCCCCCAGTCTGCCGCCTGCGCCGCGAGCAGGATCGCCTGCGCGTCCTCCACCTCGGAAAAATCGGGGCGCATTGCCTCGACGATCGGCTTGATCTGGGCCGGATAGATACTCCACATCCGCAGAAAGCCGAATTCGTTGCGCGCGCGTGACGCATCGGCGTTCACCCGTTCAGCGTCCTTGAGGTCCAGACACACATTATGCGCCGGAACAACGCCGTTGGCCAGGGCGGCGGCGACGACTTCCGCCTTGGCCCGCGCCAGCAGCCGATGTTCGAATTGGCCGGGGCTGCGCATCGCGGCGGCGGGGATGGCGCCATTATGCGCGCTCACGAAATCCATCAGGCCGAAATCCAGAACCTGAAGCCAGGGCAGGGCGGCGATCTGCTCGACGTCGCGCAAGGCGCCATGGGTTTCGATCAGCACATGGATCGGGATTTCCCGCTCGATTCCCCGTTTGCCGCATTCTGCGCGGATATAGTCGATCAGGTCCGATAGCTGGCCGGCCGACGTGCATTTCGGGATGGTGATATAGGCGACTTCGTTGCCCGCGCCTTCCAGAATGATGTCGACATCCTTCTTCGCGTGCGGATGCGCGGGATCGTGAATGCGGATGCCGGCCTGCCGGAATCTGTTTTCGGGCGAGGCGATCAGCGTCGCGACCATTTGCGCATGGGCTTCTTCCTGACCTGCGGCGGCGCCGTCCTCGCAATCGCAAGTGATATCGAAGATCGGCCCATATTCATCCTGCAACGCGAACGCCTTGCGGATCAGCTTTTCGCTTCCGGCGAAATGTTCGCAGCTCGGGATATTGGGGAAGGCGCGCTCGCCGTCGAACAGGGCTTCGGCAGGATGAACGGGTGTCGTCATGAAAACTTTCCTTCAGATGATAGGGTCAGGCTGTTCGGCGCGGGATCAGCGCGACATAATCGAGGTCGAGCACGACATCGGGATGGAATTGCCGCTTGCCGTCGATCTCGATGCGATCGGAGAAGCCCGCTGACGGATTGTTGCGCAGGCCGACGAGGCGGAGGCGCAAGGCGCCGACATCGGAACGGCCCGGCATTTCGATGATATCCAGCACTTCGGTGTAGCAATAGAGCGTGTCGCCCGCAAAGGTCGGCGCCCGATGCGATCCGCCGTTGATGGCGAGGATCGACAGGATATTCTCCAGCCCCGGATAGGACAGGGCGCGACAGACCGAGATGACATGGCCGCCATAGACGAGACGCCTGCCGTGCCGCGTCCCGGCCTGGACCAGAGCATCGAAATGCACGATCGAATTATTCTGATAGAGCTTCGTCGCGAGAGTGTGGTCGCTTTCATCGAGTGTCATGCCTTCGGAATGATCGATGCGCTGACCGATCGTATAATCCTCCCACAGCCGGTTGCTTCCCGTCGCCTCTGTGAGGGCCGACAAATCCGTGGACAAGGGCGGCGCCACCAGTCGATCGGCCGTTACCGAAGCCGGCAGGTCGGGCGCCTCGCTGTTGCTGGTGACGCAGTCGAGCCGGTTCTTCCTGACCAACACCCATCGCGCCCAGGTCAGGACATGTTGTTGATTCTGGTTATAGGCGTCGGATCTGACATGGACGATCCCGCTGTCGCCGGCGGATGTTTCGCGCAGGCCGATGATGGTGGATTCGGCCCGGATCGTATCCCCCGCATAGACCGGAGCCAGAAAACGGATGTCCGCATATCCCAGATTGGCGACGGCATTGAAGGATATGTCGGGAACCGTTTTTCCGAAGGCCATGTTGAATAGAAGGACATCGTCTATCGGTCGTGCGGCATATCCCAATGCCTGGGCGAGGGGCGTAGAGGATGGCAAGGGCTGCCGCGCGCCGGTCAGCGCGATATGCAAGGAGGCATCGCCTTCGGATATGGTTCTTGGCGTGGCGTGGCGGAAATGCTGCCCCAAAGCGAAATCTTCAAAAAAATTGCTGCGCACGCCTGCTCCCCGATCGCGTCCTGTACATGAAAATGCCGGGAAAGCGCGCCGGACAGGATGACGGCGCGCTTTTTTATAGACCCGGTTCGACCTGTATCAGGCGGATTGCAATTCGTCCGCCAGCGCTACCTCGCCGATGGTCTTGAACGCCCCGGTGCCGAACCGTTCGTGCAGGCGCCGGATGAACCGTTCGAAGCCGAGCCAGGCCCGGTTGCCGGAGATCATCGGGTGGGCGACAAACACCCATGGCTTGTCCGGGGTGGCGGTTTCATGCGCCACAGCGGCCTCATAGGCCATGTCATAGGCGGTAATCGCGTCATGTTTGCCAAAAAGCCCCCCATCTTCGCGGCGCACCATGTTGGCGTCGGTCAGGTCGTCGCTGCATGGCGAGAATTTCAGGCGCTTGAGCGTGACATCATCGCCTTCATCGGGATATTCGATGCCCAGATCGTCGAACTGGTCGCTGAAGGCCTGCGACCGGAATTCGACATGGCTGACATATTTGATGCCGTGCTTTTCCAGCAGGTCTTCCGACCAGGGGTTGAGCTTGAAGCCGGGACCGCGAAATCCGACGGGCGCCTTGTCGCCCAGCGCCTCGCGCATCGCCGCCATGGCGAGCGTCAGCAAGCGATCTTCCGTCTCCGCATCGGGAATCGCCTTCCATATTTCATGCTTCCAGCCGTGCAGCACGATTTCGTGGCCCGTGTCCGTCCACTGGCGCAGTTCCTCGGGATGCAGAACGGCCGAATATCCTTCGGCGCAGAAGCTTGTGGGAATGCCGAGTTCGTTCAGCAGGCCAAGCATCCGCGGATTGCCGAGTTCGATCGCGATTTCGTTGATTTTTTCCCATTCACTGACCGGTACAACCGGATGACGCATCTGCGGAGGCAGCTTGCCCTGACCAAACCCAAAGTCGGCGCCGCAGCCGAAATTATCGAAAGTGATACATAACATTTCCTCGTCCTCCTCGATGGCCTGCCGACATGATGTTCCGGCACCAATGGCTCATTGTCCCCCAAAGCTATGGCAGCCGGCGTCCCTCTTTTTCACATATCGAGACATTGGCTTTATAAATTTGGCCAGCGCTGGCGGCGGCGGGGAATGCGCTGGCATTATGAACCGATAAAAATTCCTCGCCCGGCGGCGTTCCTCAAAATTGTCCGATTTGAGAATATCCCCGCTTTTCGGATCGGCTTTAAAAAGGGTGAGCCGCCTCCGGAGGCCGTCAATCCCCCCTCCTCACGACACGGAATGCTCGATGAACGCGAACATAGGATTTCTTGGACTCGGCCGGATGGGCGGCGCGATGGCGGAACGGTTGCTGGTCGATGGCTGGCGGTTGCATGTCTATGACAGCGCGCCGGAGGCCATGGCGCCGTTCATCGCGAGAGGGGCGGTCGCCCATGCGTCGCCCCGCGCGGTCGCTGACGAGGCTGAGGTGGTGATCGCCTGCCTGCCGCATCTGGAGGCCTGCGAGGCCGTGTTGTTCGCTCCGGACGGCGTTGCGCGCGGTAAGGCGGTGAAAACTTATGTGGAAACGTCGACGATCGGGCCAGAGGCGGTCGCGGCTCTGGCGGGGCGCCTCGGTGAGGCGGGCATCGGCCTGGTCGATGCTCCCGTCACCGGGGGGCCGATGGTCGCGAAGGCTGGAAATCTGACCATCATGCTGTCCGGCGCGCGGGATCATGTCGATCGCAGTTTGCCGGGATTGGGACGGATCGCCGGAAAGCTGTGCGTGCTGGGCGATCGGGCAGGGCAGGGGCAGTTGATGAAGCTCATCAATAACCTCGTCATGGCGACCAATATGGTGGTGGCGTCGGAAGGGCTGATCCTGGGCGCAAAGGCAGGGCTTGACGCCGGGCAGATGTTCGAGGTTCTGAAAGCGGGTTCGGGGGCGAGTTTTTCCGCCGGAATACTCGCGGAAACGGTGCTCGATCGCAGCTTCGATTTCGGCGCGCACATGACGATCATCACCAAGGATATGGGTTTGGGGCTGCGGCAGGCGGCCGCCTATGATACGCCCGCCCGCACCATGACCGCCGCTGCCGACATATGGAATCAGGCCAGCGCCGCGATGGGCGCGGACGTCGATTTTTCTCGACTGATCTGCCTGTTCGAAGAGAGGGCAGGCGTGCGTCTGGAAAGATAGAATTGCCGCCGTTGGACATGGACGGGAGTTGCGATTTCGGGAGGGGCGTCGATGGCGATGAACGGATGTTTCAGCAACAGCGCGATCGGCGAGGTCATCTTCGGTGCCGGGTGTCTGGCCTCCATCGGCCGGATGCTGGAACGGGACGGCATCGGGTGCGCAGTGATCGTCACCGGACCATCGCTGCTTCGGGAAGGGGCCTTGCTCGCCGGGCTGAAGCGGCATGTCGGATTGCGCCTGATCCGCTGGTGGCCAGCAATCCCCGCCCGGTGGAAGATGTTGCCTCTATCCGGCATATATTTGAAAAGGCGTGGTAATTATAGTTTTCCGTCGGTTTTGTGTCCCTGATCGCCCTCTGGCAATGCCCTGAATCATCAAACTTCTGTCCATCTGCGTAAAGCGCGGTTCGTGGGGCGGTGGCTATCTCACCGCCAAAGAAACAGGGGAGGATCAGTCATGAATCACCGCATTGATGGGGTACGGAACGCATTTGCCGCGAAGGTGGCGCTCACAGCGATCGCCGCCGCGCTGGCGTTGCCGGCGGCCGCGCAGGAGGATGACCAGCCGGAGCAGGCTCGGGTTGCATCGGGTGGCGGCGGCGACATCGTCGTCACGGCGCGCCGCCGCGATGAATCGCTTCAGGACGTGCCTGTTGCCATCAGCGCCTTCGATGGCGCGCGACTGGAAGCGCAGGGCGTGCGCGACATCACGCAAATCGCGGATACATTGCCGAACGTGACGCTGGAGGCCGCGCGCGGCACGACATCGACGCTCGTCGCCTATATTCGCGGCGTCGGGCAGCTGGAATCGCTGCCCGGCTTCGAGCCTGGCGTCGGTCTTTATGTTGATGATGTCTATATCGGTCGCCCGCAAGGCGCGATCCTCGACGTTTACGATACCGAGCGGGTCGAGGTGCTGCGTGGGCCGCAGGGTACGCTTTATGGCCGCAACACCATTGGCGGCGCCATCAAATATGTGCCCAGAAGGCTCGGCAGCGACCGGATGATGAAATTGCGCGCCACCGGAGGCACCTATGGTCAGCGAGAGGTCGTAGCGACCATAGCCGTCCCGCTGACGCCGGGTTTGTCGATCGGCGGCACCGGCGCATATATTGCTCGCGAAGGATATGGCGATAATCTTTCCACGGGCAAGGAGAATGGTTCGAAGGACATTCTCGCGGGGCGCCTGAGCGCCGAATATGATAATGCGGACGTCTTCATCCGTCTGGCAGGCGATTATACCGAGGACCGTTCATCGGCCTTCTCCTCGCATCGCGAAATAACGGGGCTGGTCAACAACGAGCCTGTGCTGAAAGATGTCTACGATACCCGGTCCGACAATGGCGGCAGGAATTTCGGGCGTTATTATGGCGGATCGCTGCGCATCGAGGTGCAGGCCACGGATGAACTGGCGTTCCGGAACATCACTGCTTATCGTAAGAATTACACCATCAATGACGTTGATTTCGACGGCCTGCCGGTCACTGATCTCAACAATCCGGTCGTTTACGGGGACAAGCAGTTCACGCAGGAATTGCAGGCGGTTTACGAAAGCCGGGCGGTATCGGGTCTGCTCGGCGCCTATTATATCGACTCTACCGCGACGCTTGAGGGCGATACGCTGCTCTATACGACGCTTGACAATTTCAACGCCAACATTCTCGACAGCTTCGGCACGAAGTCCTGGTCCATATTCGGCGATTTCACGTTCGATATGGAAGAAATGATCGGGCTTCCCGGCGTGGAACTCTCTCTGGGCGGTCGCTACACAAGCGACAAGCGCGACGGGCGCGTGCTGCGCCGCACCTTCCTGACCGGCCGCACGCCGACCTTCGGCGGAACGGCGACCGTGCCGGCAGCCGTCACGTCGGATTTCGATGGCAGCGCGAAATACAAGAAATTCAGTCCGCGCGTGTCGCTCGCCTGGAAACCGTCTCGCGATCACAATCTTTATGCATCCTATTCGCAGGGGTTCAAGGCGGGCAATTTCGATCCCCGCGGCCAGACCAGCATCGTGCGCGCCCGTCCGGGCTTCCCCGGTCTGGATCTGGACGGCGACGGCGTGCAGGGCACCGAAGCGGATGTCTACACGCTGATGCGGTTCGAACCGGAAATCATCGATACCTATGAAATCGGCTGGAAGGCTGCATTCGCCGACGGGCGCATTCGTTCCAACCTCGCGGCCTTCTACAGCGACTACACCAATGTTCAGATCACCGGGTCGACAGGCGCGCTCGACCCGATCACGGGACTGGTCACGCCGGTTTCAAAGGCGAGCAACGCGGGCGCGGCGCGCATCTATGGCATCGAATGGGAAGGGAGTGCCCGGCTTGGCAGCGATGCCCTGAAAGGCGGCGACCGGGTTGATCTGTCCTGGTCAGCGGGCTGGATCGACGCAAAGTTCACGGAATATATGTCCGCAGTCGATGGCGTCATCACCAATATCGCCAAATATCGCGTTTTCCCCAATACGCCCAAATATGCCGGATCGGTCACTCTGGATTATGAAATCCCGGTCGCCTTCGCCGGCAGCGACGGGTCGGTGATGTTCAGCAACAGCGCGATCTATCGATCCTACACCTACCAGACCGAAATCCCGAGCGCGGTGGTGGATCAGCCCAAATATGCAATCTGGAACGCAAGTCTTGTCTGGACCAGAGATGATGCGGGCCTGCGCCTGGGCGTCAATGCCAACAATATACTGGACAAGCGGTATCGCACCTCCGGCTATACCTATGTCGGCCAGAATCTCGACGGCAGCTATGCGCTTGATGCGAACGGACATTATATCCCGACATTGGGAACGAACGGCGTCATGGGGGCGTCCTACGGCGCGCCGCGCACCGTCAGCGCTTTCGTGCAATTCCAGTTTTGATGGATGGATCCCCGGGGGGCCGGGAGTTGAAGGACACCGGCCACCCGGGGGTGAGAGAATATAAGAATAGTCAGGAGCAGAGCGGCATTGACGGGCAAGGTCATCATCGTCACCGGCGGCGCGAGCGGCATCGGTCTGGCCATCGCCAGGCGGCTGTCCGCAATGGGCGCGCAACCGGTGATCGCCGATATCGACGCGGGGAAGCGGCAGGATGTTCTGTCGGCCGTTCCCGCTTCCGATTTTCATGTCGTTGATGTCGCGGATGTTCCGGCCGTTCGCGCCATGGTTGGCGAAGTGGCCGATCGATATGGTCGAATCGACGGATTGATCCATTGTGCCGGGATTGTCCTCAAGAGCCGCTTTCTGGATACCGAGTCCGACGCGTTCGATCGCGTGATGGCGATAAACCTGCGCGGCACCTATTTCGTGGGACAGGCGGTCGCGCGGGTGATGGCCCGGCATGGGGGCGGCCGCATCGTCAATATAGGGTCGGTTTCGGGCGATGTCGCCTTCGATACCCGCGCCGCCTATGGATCATCGAAGGCGGCCGTCCATCTGCTGACAAAGGTGATGGCGGCGGAACTGGCTCCTCATGATATCGTGGTCAACGCGGTGGCGCCGGGGCCTGTGGAAACGCCTCTGGTCGCGGCGGCCCATGATCAGGCCTATCGTGATCGGGTGCTACGGCGCATCCCTTCCGGTCGATATGCCGATGCCGACGATATCGCGTCGGTCGCCGTCTGGCTGATCATGGAAGCGTCGACCTATCTGACCGGCCAATCGATAGCGGTCGATGGCGGCTTCACCAGCACGGCGTTGCCTGTGGAACGGGCCTAGGGCAGGAAGGATGTCTGTGATCGGGGAGCATTTTGCATCCACCGGCCGTCGAAAGGCGGTAATATGCGCTGCACATGATATTCCGAGCGAATCCGGCATGACACAACGCACATCCCAACCGGCAAGGGTTATTCGAAGCAGCATCCTGAGCGCGTTCACCGAACTGATGCAATCGCTGGGCTATGATGTGGCGCCGCTGATACGGCGGGTCAGGCTGGATCCCGGGCTGTTGGAGGACTCCGATCTCATCCTCACGATGCGGCAGCTCAACGAACTGCTCGAGGTGACGGCAAATGAGACTGGCGTGACCGATCTGGGCCTGCGCCTTGCGATCGCGCGCGGGATACCGGATTTTGGCCTTGTGACGCTTTTGCTGCGGGAACAGCCCAGCCTCGAGGCGGTTCTGGAAACATTGATCTCCCATATCCATCTTCATTCCAATGCGTCCTACATGCGTGTGGAGACGATCGGCGCAGGACCGGCGCTGGTGCTGGATATCCTGCTCGACCCCAAGGCCGCGCGGCGCCAGTCCATAGAGACGAGCGTCGGCAGCATCGTACAATTGCTGCGCAGCCTGTTGGGGCAGCATTGGACGCCGGCCGCAGTCTGGTTCGCGCATGGGAAACCGGATTCAGTCGAACTGCATCAGCAATATTTTCGGGCGGACGTGGAATTTGGGCAGCAGGTCAACGCGATCCTGTTCCGCGCGAGCGACTTTGACCAGATATTGCAGCAGGCTTCCCGAGGGGCGGTGCGCGCGCTGGAACGTCATGTACTGGGGTTGGCGACCGCCGACGACAGTCATTCGCAGCGCGTCGCCCATATCATCAGGCGGACGCTGCCGCGCGGGGACGCGAAGGCGACGGTGGTGGCGGCGCATCTGGGAACCAACGCCCGAACGCTCAATCGCTGGCTTGCCAAGGAAGGCATGAACTTCTGCACTATCCTCGAAGAAACACGCCGATCGCTGGTGTTCGACTATCTCATGGAGCCGGACCATACACTTTCCGGCATTGCGCGCATGATGGGCTTTTACAGCCTGAGCGCGTTCAGCACATGGTTCCACGGGACATTCGGGGAGTCGCCGAGCCACTGGCGGAAGGCCGCTTTCGAAAGTCATCGCGTGGAAGCGCCGCTATAGACGCAATGAGGCGATCCAGTCCGCGATCGCATCGAAAGCCTGTCTGGCGCGGATGCTGACGGAACCCATCCTCAGAAATCCGTGGATCAGCCCTTCATGGCGGATATGGGTTATGAGAACATCATCGCTCTTCAGCCTGTCCGCCAGCGCAGTTCCTTCATCGCGCAAGGGATCGAATTGCGCCGTCAGCACGAGCGTTGGCGGAAAGCCCGCAAATGTGTCGGCGCGCAGGGGCGATGCATAGGGCAGGGCGGCGTCGGCCGGATCGGGCAGATAATCCGCCCAGAATCGGATCATCGCCGCCCGCGTCAGCGAATAGCCCTCGGCATTCTCGATATAGGAGGCGGTCGGCGGCGTGTGATAATCGGTTACGGGATAGGCCAGCATCAATGCGGAGGGCATGGGCCGCCCACCATCGCGAAGCCGCAGCGCCGTCACCAGCGCGAGATTTCCGCCGGCGCTGTCTCCCGCGAGGAAAACCCTTGCTGGGTCGACATCGAGCGCGCCTGCATTGTCCTGCACCCAGAGCCAGACCGACAGGCAATCGTCCGGTGCCGCTGGGAAAGGAAATTCCGGCGCCAGCCGATAGTCCGCCGACAGAACCCGGCATCCGCTTGTTGCGCACAGGTCGCGGGCGACATGATCGTGAGTCTCGATGGAGCCGAGAACGAAGCCACCGCCGTGAAAGAAAAGAATGAGGGCGTCGTCCTTGCGTTCCGCCGGTTCGTAAAGGCGGGCGGGCCGCTCCCCCGCCATGAGGTCGCGCACCTTCCCGACGGGGGTGCGCAATGCCATTGGCAAGGGCGCCATGCTGGCGCGGAGCGCGGCGAGCGACATGCTTTCCATGCCGGGACTGCCTTCCAGAGCTTCGAGGACGCGTGCCATGTCCGGATCCAGAGGCATTGCCTTACCTTCCGAAGAAAAAGCCGTTATCGGGCAAGGGAATCCCAGACGCCCGGACGCAGGAAGCTGAAGCCGTCCGGTATCGTCCCGTCCACGTCGGTATAGCCATAGCGATCGGCCACCCCCGGCGAGGTCACGATCTGGCCGGTGAGGGCGTTGACGTCAGGATCGGCGGCGAGGGCGGCCACGGCCATGCCGCAGAAGCGCTGGGATTCGATTTGCATGTCGTCGATTGTCACCTTGTCCACCGGTCCGCCCGATCGGGCGGCGACGCGTTCGCGCGCGATCAGATAACGTTTGAGGAAATGCTCGCGCCATCCCGCAACGGTCGCCTGCCGCTCGGTTTCGACGAAGCCCGGCCAGAGAGCAAGGAAAGTAACGCCGCCCTTGCCCGTTTCGAAGGCCATGTCGCGGATCATCCGGTCTCCGGCATTTTTCTCCACGCCATATATGACCGAACTCCAATAGGCCTCGCCGCCCGGCGAGGATATGTTGACGACAAGGCCACGGGACTGGTCCAGCAGGGGCATGGCCATGACCGTCGTGGCGAAATGGGAACGCAGGCCCACGGTGGTCATCATGTCCCACGCTTCCAGCGGCACCTGCCAGAAAGGTTTGCCGCCCGCCTCCGGCCCGAGCGCCCAGCCCGCCGCCTCCGACGCCATGGCGTTGTTGACCAGAATGTCGAGCCGTCCCTGCTCCCTGCCGATGCGATCGATGACGGCCCGCACATCCTCGTCAACGGCATGATCGCAGCGCAGGGCAATCGCTTTGCCGCCCGCGCGCTCGATCTCGGCCACGGTCTCGTTCGCCGTGCCCGAAGGCTGCTGGCCGAATTTGGGGTCGAGACTGTGGCGGGCCTCTATGCTGCGCGCCGTGATGTAGACCGTGGCGCCCGCGGCAGCCAGTTCCAGCGCGATCCCGCGACCGATCCCGCGGCTTGCCCCGGTTACGAGCGCGACCTTGCCGTCCAATTTCTTCGCCATCGGAATCTCTCCTGATTATTTATATAGGCCGGGTGGCCGGGTGGCCGGGCTACATCACCAGCCCACCGGAAACGGATATCGTCTGCCCCGTGATGAACGCGGCATCGTCGCTGAGAAGAAAGGCGACGATGCCGGGATAATCTTCCGGCTGCCCCAGCCGGCGCAGCGGAATCGCCTTTTCCAGGCTGGCGACCAGTCGCTCGCCCTGTTCGGCCGTTTCGCTCATCTGCCGCAGCAGCGGCGTATCGGTCGGGCCGGGACACACGCTGTTGACGCAGATGCCGTCCCGCGCATGTTCGCGCGCTATCGTCTTGGAAAAGGCGATCAGTCCGCCCTTGCAGGCCGAATAGACGCTTTCCATGCTGGAGCCGACGCGCCCCGCGTCCGACGCGATGTTGACGATCCTGCCGGCCCGGCGCGAGACCATGCGCGGCAGGACGGCGTGATGCAGGTTGAGATAGCCGATGAAATTGACATCTATCAATTGCCGCCACAGCGCCGGGTCGGAATCGACGAAGCGAACAAGCCGGTCCCACCCGGCATTGTTGACGAGGCCATGGATCGGCCCCAACTGATCTTCGACCATCCGGACAGCATGGCCAACCCCGCCGTGATCGCTGATATCGACTTCGATCGCCAGCGCCCGTCCGCCCCGCCCTTTGACCGTGGCGGCCGTATCTTCCGCCCCGGCGGCGTCGCGATCGAGGATCGCGACGCCGCAGCCTTCCAGCGCGAGGCGCAGGCAGATGGCGCGGCCGATGCCGCCCCCGCCGCCGGTAACGATGACGACCCTGTCGGCCAGTTCGGCGAAAGCCATATGCCGAGGCCTTCAGCGACGCTTGCGCGCCGCCCGGAAATCCGGCTTGCGCTTTTCGAGAAAGGAATTGACGCCTTCGCGCGATTCCTCGGTATTATAGAAAAGCGAGAGCGCCTGCATCCCAAGCGCGCCGATCGAACGGATATTCTCTGAATCCGCGTTGAACGAACGCTTGGCGATGGCGATCGCGGTCGGGCTGCGTTCGACGATCTCGGCGCACCATTTGGCGACCTCCGCATCAAGCTGGCCGTCCGCCACGACGCAGTTGACAAGGCCCATGTCCATCGCTTCGCGCGCGCTGTAGCGGCGGCACAGATACCATATTTCTCGCGCTTTCTTCTCGCCGACGATGCGCGCCAGATAGGCGGTGCCGAAGCCGGGATCGACCGATCCGACCTTCGGCCCCACCTGGCCGAATATGGCGCTTTCCCCGGCGATGGTAAGGTCGCACAGGGTGGCGATGACATTGCCGCCGCCGATGGCATAGCCTTGCACGCGGGCGATGACGGGGACCGGCACATCCCGGATGACCGAATGCAGCATCTCCATCGGCATGCCGATCGTCCCGCGCCCGCTATACTGGCCGTCATGCGCCGTCTGGTCGCCGCCGGTGCAAAAAGCCTTGGGGCCGGTGCCGGTCAGGACGATCACGCCGATCCCTTCATCCCAGCCAGCCTTGTCGATCGCGTGGATCATCTCCTCGACTGTCTGGTTGCGAAAGGCGTTCATGACCTCGGGACGGTCGATCGCGATGGTCGCCACGCCATTTTGACAGGTGACGATGATATCTTCATATTCGGTGGCCACGGCTATTCTCCGGTCAGTTGTTGGTGGCGACGGTCAGGTCGTCGGCGGGCTGATCGACGTCCATCGAAAACCCTGCATATCCGCTTTCGACAACCTCGTCGCATTTGGCGCGATAGGCGGGCACTCCGCCGACATAAGGCATGAACACGCGCGGTTTGCCCGGGATGTTCGATCCCAGATACCAGGAGTCGGCATGCGTATAGAGCGTGCGATCTGCGACCTCGTTGACATGGGCGACCCATGCCTGCTCGGCCCGAACGTCGGCCTCCATCGTCGTGAAGCCGTTGCTGCGCATATAGTCCATGCTCTGCGCAATCATATCGACATGCTGCTCGATCGACTGCACCATGTTGGACTTGACCGAAGGGCTGCCCGGCCCGGTGACGATGAACATGTTCGGGAAACCCGCCGTCATCAGCCCCAGATAGGTTGCGGGGCCTTCCGCCCATTTGCGCCGGAGCGTATGGCCGCCGCGCCCGGTGACGTCGATCGACAACAGGGCGCCGGTGATGGCGTCGAACCCGGTCGCGAAGACGATGGCGTCCACGGCATAATGCGCGTGGAGCGTCTTGATGCCGTCGGGCGTGATCGTCTCGATCGGATCGGATCGGACATCGACGAGGGTCACGTTGGACCGGTTATATGTTTCGTAATAGTCGGTATCGACGCATAATCGCTTCGATCCGATCGGGTGATCGACGGGGCAGAGCAGTTTCGCGACATCGGGATCCTTGACCGTCGCGCGAATCTTGCGCCGCACGAACTCCGCAGCGGTTTCATTCGATGCCTCGTTGATGAGGAGATCGTTGAAGGTCGACAGAAAATTGATGCTGCCGCCCTCCTGCCAGCGCTTTTCGTACAGGCGGTCGCGCTCTTCCTCGCTCACGTCCATGGCGGAGCAGGCGGGCAGGTCGATACCCGACATGCCGAAAGAGGTGGATAGCGCCTGCTGGCGCTTTGCCGGATATTCGGCCTTGTAAGCAAGGTCGGCGTCGTCGCTGACCGGGCCATTGCGGGCGGGGACGCTGAAATTCGGCGTCCGTTGCATCACATGGAGATGTTCCGCCTGCGCGGCGATCTTGGGAACGAGTTGCACGCCGGTCGCGCCGGTGCCGATCAGCGCGACGCGCTTGCCCCGGAAATCGGCGCTGTCATCCCAGCGGGCGGCGTGGAACCACTGGCCCCTGAAATTTTCAAGGCCGGGGAAAGGGGGGACGCTGGGCAAGGTCAGGTTGCCAGCCGCCATGACGACGAAACGCGCCCGGAATGTCTGGCCCGCGTCGGTTTCCACCGTCCAGAGCGCTGTCGCGTCATCGAAGCGGGCGGACGTGACCCGCATGTTGAAGGAGATATCGCGGCGCAGGTCGAAGCGATCGGCGACATGATTGATATAGTTCAAAATGTCCGGCTGCACGGCATATTTGTCGGGCCACCGCCAATCCTGCTGTAATTCCTCTGAAAAGGAGTAGGAATATTGGCGGCTTTCGACGTCGCATCGCGCGCCGGGATACCGGTTCCAGTACCAGGTTCCGCCGACATCGTCGCCCGCCTCGATGCCGCGCACCGAAAAGCCGAGCGCGCGCAACCGGTAAAGCATGTAGAGACCGGCAAAACCGGCGCCGATGACGACCGAGTCCAGTATTTCGGTTGCGGGGGGCTGATTGCTGCTCACTAAGCTGTCCTTATATGGAAGATGTCTTGCATCTCAGCCGCGGGTGGCGGCGGCGATGGCAGCCATTGCGGGCGGGATGTCGCTGAATAACGGTATGCCGAGGTCCTGAAGGGCTGGCCGGACCTTCGCCGGCGCCGCCATCCAGATCACCGTCAGGGGAAAGCCCTGATCCCGGACTTGCGCGATCGCCGCCAGCAGCGTGTCGCTGATGGCGTCCATCGCGCCGATGAACAGGACAATCCCGTCGCATTCGCCGCTATTGGCCAGCAGATCAAGAATATGGGGCATGAGCAGATGGTCGGAAAGGACCGCTCCGGTCACGTCTATCGGGTTTTGCGGCTGGGCGAACCCCGGCAGGATCGTGCGAAGAGCATCGGTCAGGGCCGGTGAGAATTCTGCGATGCCCAGCCCGACTTCGGCGGCGCTGTCGCACATCAATATACCCGCCCCGCCGGAAACGGTGACGAAGGCGAGTCGGTCGCTCGTGGGGAAAGGCGTCGCGCTGCTGAGCAGCGTCGCGGTGTCGATCATCTCGCTCAGCGAGCGTACCCGGATGATGCCGTGCCGGGCGAACAATTCTTCATACCAACCGTCATCGCCCGGCTGCGAGGCGGTATGTGCGCGGGCGGCCCGCTTGCCTGCTGCGGACTGGCCGGATTTCAGGGCGATAATGCGCTTGCCGTTGGCGCGGGCGATGTCGGCTGCGATCGCGAAGTTCTCCGGATCCTTGATATCCTCGAAATAGGCGGCGATCAGCTTCGTGTCGGGATCGTTCGCCAGATAGGCGAGGGCGTCCGCGCTGTTCACTTGCGCTTCATTCCCGGTCGATAGCCATTTGCCCAGACCCAGCCCGGCACGCGCCGCCATTTCGATCCAATAGGCGCCAAGCGCGCCGGACTGTCCGAAATAGCTGAAGCCGCCCGCCCGGGGTTGCTCGATCTCCAGAGCCGTTGTGAAGGTCGCGATGAGGCCTGTATGAAAATTGATGGCGCCCAGACAGTTCGGCCCCAGCATGACTGCTCCCGCGCTCTGCGCCCTGGCAACCAGTTCCGCCTGTTTGCCGGCCCCGGCCATATCGGCTTCGGCATAGCCCGCCGTGAACAGGATAATCCCTTTTGCCCCGGCCTGCACGCAGGCTGCGACGGCGTCGTCGGCGGCGGCGGCGGGCGTCGCGATGATGGCGAGATCGACAGGCTCCGCGTCGCGGATATCTTTGACCGCCGCTATGCCCTGTATCCGGGGATGCATCGGGTTGACGGGAACGATCCGGCCCGAATAGCCCCCGCGCAGGAGATAAGCGATGGGGCGCCCCCCGATTTTGGCCGGATCGCTGGACGCGCCGACGACCGCGATCGATCGCGCATCCAGCAGGCAACCGATGTCGGTCGCTTTCTTGGCAGCGGTGGTTGGCCCGGTCATCGTCCCGCCTCGCTCTGACTGGGGACGGGGGGCGCCATGTGGCGGACGGTACAGGACGTAGGAAGGCCTGCCATGTCGGATTGAAACCTCTCTTTTTGCATCAGGACTTGTTTTGCATCAGGACTTCGGGCTTTCGCGTGATCCTGTTCCTTGGATCGCGAGTCCCGATAGGGCTGCGACCGAATGTCGGCATTTGTGGAAAGCTTAAGGCGACGCCTCTTCATGAGGACGGACAAAAGCTTTACAAATCCGGCCGAAGGCTGGCGTCGGGCGGGTTGATCGCATGTTTCCGCTCTCCTTGCAGATGGCGGCGGAGTGAACTGCATGGCTGATGCTTATATCTAAAAATTCCGCATTGCAAAATTATATTTTGCATGATAGCTGCATGAATGTCGCCGCAAGGACGCTGCCGCAGCCATGTCTGTCGGCCCGCTGGGCGCAAGATTATCCTGGGAGAGTTTGGTCGGATGAATGATCTCTGTAACGCGGAGCTGTTGTCGAAGGCCGGTGCGGCTTTGGACCGCGCGCGGCAGTTTCTTTTGCAGGTCAAGCAGGCGGTGCAGGATGTCGTCCTGTCCGATGGCAAGCCGGATCCGCGCCTCGTCGATCGGGAACAGCGGCGGGTGCATGGTTATGCCTGGATGACGACCGTGGTCGCGGCGCTTGACGCCACGCTGAACTGGGCGCGAACCGGCATGGATCGCGGGGCGTTGACGCCTCTCGACGCGCTGGTGGTGCGGATCGGCTTCGGCGAATATCTGGCGCAACTGGCGGCGGGCGTGCCGATGAGCCAGAACGAAATCGTCAGGCCCGCCGATCTGGGCGTTGCGGAAGCCGCGCGGGGGTTTGCGGCGGATGCGGCTGTCGCGTGGTTCATCGCCGGTGGCAATAGCGCAGACGCCCGGCGGAATGGCGCGGCGCTCATCGCCGCAGGCGAGCGGCCGTCCGAAACGCTGGGCGACGACATGCTGGATATGGTCCGAGATCAGTTCCGGGCGTTCGCCGCGGACGAGATCGCGCCGCGCGCGCATCAATGGCATCTGGACGATGTTCTCATTCCTGATGCGGTGATCGCGCAGATGGCGGAATTGGGCGTATTCGGCATCTGCATCGATCCCGAATATGGCGGTCTAGGCCTGGGCAAGCTGGCCATGTGCATTGTCTCCGAGGAATTGAGCCGGGGTTGGATCTGCGCTGGCTCGCTCGGCACGCGTTCCGAAATCGCCGGTGAGTTGATCGGTCATGGCGGCACGCCGGAACAGAAGGCGAAATGGCTTCCCCGTCTGGCATCCGGCGAAGTGCTGCCCACGGCGGTGTTCACGGAGCCTGATACCGGGTCGGATCTGGCTTCGGTCAAAACCCGTGGCGTTCGGACCGATGACGGGTGGGCGATCGAAGGTTCCAAGACATGGATCACGCATGCGTCGCGCACCGATCTCATGACGGCATTGGTCCGCACGGACCCATCGAAGCCGGGCTATGGGGGCCTGTCCATGCTGCTGGCGGCCAAGACGCGCGGGACGGCGGAGAATCCCTTTCCCGACGAAGGACTCAGCGGTTCGGAGATCGAGGTGCTCGGCTACCGGGGCATGAAGGAATATGTCCTGTCCTTCGACAGCTTCCCGGTGGCGCCGGACGGCCTGCTGGGTGGCGAGGAGGGTAATGGCTTCCGCCAGTTGATGAATACGTTCGAAGGCGCACGTATCCAGACCGCCGCCCGTGCGATCGGCGTGGCGTGGAACGCGTTCGACGTCGCGCTCCGCTACGCCGAGACGCGCAAGCAGTTCGGCAAGGCGCTGATGGAATTCCCCCGCGTTTCCGACAAGCTGGTTCTGATGCTGGTGGAGATTGTGATGGCGCGCGAACTCACCTATTTCTCGGCCCGGCAGAAGGACGCCGATCGCCGTTGCGATATCGAGGCCGGCATGGCCAAGTTGCTGGGCGCACGCGTGGCATGGTCCAATGCCGATCTATGCGTCCAGATTCATGGCGGTAACGGTTATGCGCTGGAATATGAAGCAAGCCGCATCCTGTGCGATGCGCGCATCCTGAACATTTTCGAAGGGGCCGCCGAAATCCAGGCCCAGGTGATCGGCCGGGGGCTGCTGTCCGCTGCGTGAAGCACCGGTCGCTGGCCCCATGATGAACGACAGGTGAGCGTAGATATGGCGACGGATATTATATGGCAACCCGATCCCGATATGGCGGTGGCGAGCAATCTGGGCGGCTTCATGCGGCATATGGGGATTAATCGCGCCGATCCCGCAGGCTATGCCGAATTGCTCGCGCTGGCGGAGCGCGAGCAGGAGCGGTTCTGGGACGAAGTCCTGAAATATACCGACATCCGTTTCTACCAGCCATATGACAAGGTGCTCGACCTGTCGCGGGGCGTCGAATTTCCCGACTGGTGCGTGAACGGCACGACCAACGCGGTGCTCAACTGCCTTGATCGCCATCCCTGGCTTGACGATCCTGACCGCGATGGCGTGATATGGGAAGGGGAGGACGGACGAAAGCGCCGCTGGAGCTATGCCGAACTGAATGCGGAAACCAGCCGCATCGCAGAGGGCCTGCGGGCGCTCGGTTGCGGTCCGGGCGATGTCATCGGCGTGCTGATGCCGATGGTGCCCGAAGCGGTTGCCGGGCTGCTGGCCATTCCCAAGATCGGCGCGATTGCGCTGCCGCTCTTTTCCGGTTTCGGGCCGCAGGCGATCATCGACCGCATGAATGACGGCGGCGCGGTCGCGATCCTGACTGCTGACGGCGCCTGGCGACGGGGCAAATCCTATGAACTCAAGACGACGGTGGACAAGGCGGCGGCAGAGATCCCGACGCTGAAGCATGTCGTCGCGCTAAGAAATATCGGGAAGGACGACATTCCCTGGCAGGATGGCCGCGACCATTGGTGGCATGAATTGTGCGAAGGGCGCGCGACCGATGCGCCGACCACGGAAATGCCTGCCGAAGCGCCGATGATGCTGATCTATACATCGGGCACGACCGGCAAGCCCAAGGGGGCGGTGCACAGCCATTGCGGCTTCATGGCGAAGCTTGCGCTCGACATGGGCCTGTGCGCGGATTTCCGCGAAGGCGACCGGATGATGTGGATGAGCGACATCGGCTGGCTCGCCGGTCCGATGCTCGTCTATGGATCGACGCTGATCGGCGCGACCATCGTCATCGCCGAAGGCGCGCAGGATTATCCGGACAAGGCCCGTTTCTGGCGGCTGATACAAGAGAACAGGGTGTCCTTTCTCGGTATTGCCCCGACCATCATTCGCGGTTTCATGCAGGAAGGCGGGGCGGAGATCGACGATTATGATCTCTCGTCGTTGCGCGTCTCTCTCTCGACAGGAGAAGCATGGAACCTGCCGGCCTGGACATGGATGTTCGAACGCGTCTGCAAGAGCCGCGTGCCGATCATCAATTATTCGGGCGGCACGGAAATCGGCGGCGGCATCGTCACGGGCACGGTCATCCACCCCATGAAGCCGACCGCTTTCAGCGGTCCCGTTCCGGGCATGGGCGCGGATATCGTCGATGAAAATGGGGTGTCGGTTCCCGCGCCGGGCGTCGGCGAACTGGTCCTGCGGCAGCCGTCCATTGGCCTGTCGCGCAGCCTTTGGAAGGATGATGAGCGGTTTCTCGACAGCTATTGGCGCGCGATTCCCGGCCTGTGGTGCCAGGGGGACCGGGCGCGGATCGACGCGGATGGCTATTGGTACATATTGGGCCGGTCCGACGACACGCTGAAGATCGCGGGAAAGCGCACCGGCCCTTCGGAAATCGAGACGCTGGTGATTCAGACGGGCAGGGTCGCGGAGGTCGCCGCCATCGGCGTGCCCGACGAGATAAAGAGCCAGTCGGTCGTGCTGGTCGTGGTGCCGATGCCGGGCGAAACGGATAGCCCCGAATTGCGCAAGGCGCTGTGCGATTCCGTCGTCGCCGGTCTGGGGGGCGCCTTCCGGCCATCCGCCGTCGCCTTCGTTCAGGATATTCCCAAGACCCGGAACATGAAGATCATGCGTCGCGTCGTGAAGTCCGCCTATCTCGGGCAATCGCCCGGCGATCTGTCCTCCCTCGTCAATCCCGAAGCCGTCGAAGCCCTTGCGCGCCTGTTCGCCGCGCCTTCCGCCACAGCCTGACAGGTCCATCCCCATGCAGATCAATGACGTCACCCAATATGAAAATGTCGAAAGCATCGCTGTCGTCAGCGTCAATTCGCCGCCGGTGAACGCCCTGTCCCATGCCGTTCGGCAGGGGATTGCCGCGGGCCTCGACCGGGCGGCTGCGGATGGTGCGGTTCAGGCCGTGGTGCTGCTTTGCGAGGGGCGCACTTTCTTTCCCGGCGCGGATATCGTCGAACTGGCCAGGGGACCGGCGGAGCCGATCCTGCGCGCGGTGCTCAAGCAGATCGAGGCGATGGCCAAGCCGGTGATCGTCGCCATCCACGGCACGGCGCTGGGCGGCGGGCTGGAACTCGCGCTGGCCGCCCATTACCGGGTCGCCGCGCCTTCGGCCAAATTCGGCCTGCCAGAGGTCGATATCGGCCTGTTGCCCGGGGCGGGCGGGACGCAACGCCTGCCGCGTCTGGTCGGCGTGGCCAAGGCGCTCGACATGATTGCCGGGGGCGGGCGGGTTGATGCCCGCGCCGCGCTCGACATGGGGCTGATCGACGCATTGCTGGATGAAGGCGCGCTGCGCGACGGCGCCATCGATTTCGCCCGTCGCGTGGTGGCGGACGGATGCGTGTTGAAGCGCGTGCGCGACCTGACCGACAAGCTGGACGAGGGCCGCGCCGATCCGGCGCTGTTCGATGATTATCGCAAGGCCAATGCCAGGAAATTTCGCGGCATGCAGGCGCCGGAAAACGCCATCAAGGCCGTCGAGGCGGCCTTGTCTCTGTCGTTCGACGAAGGGCTGGCCAGAGAGCGCGCGCTGTTCGACGAACTTGCCGGTTCTTCGCAGTCCAAGGCCCTGCAACATGTTTTTTTTGCCGAACGGCAAGCGGCCAGGGTCGCCGGTATCGATGCCGATCTGCCGCTGTTGCCGATCGGCCGGGTCGGTGTCGTCGGCGCTGGCACGATGGGCGGCGGCATCGCGATGAATTTCCTGAATGCCGGTATTCCGGTGACGATTGTCGAGACGAAGCAGGAAGCGCTCGACCGGGGCGTCGGCATCATCCGCAAAAATTATGACGCGACCGCCGCCAAGGGCAAGCTGAAGCCGGAAGCCGTCGATGAGCGCATGGCGTTGCTGACAGGAACGCTGGATTTCGAGCAATTGCGCGACGTCGACCTGGTGATCGAGGCGGTGTTCGAGAATCTGGAAGTGAAGCGCGACGTGTTCGCGAGGCTGGACCGGATCGCGAAGCCCGACGCGATTCTCGCCACCAACACTTCCTATCTGGACATCGACGACATCGCGGCGGCGACGGGGCGGCCAGCCAGCGTCATCGGCCTCCATTTCTTTTCGCCGGCGAATGTGATGCGGCTGCTGGAGACCGTCCGCACCAGGGATACCGATCCCCGGATCGTCGCCACGGCGGCCAAACTCGCCAGGACGATCGACAAGATCGGCGTGACGGTCGGGAACGGTTTCGGCTTTGTGGGCAACCGCATCCTCGCCGCACGGAACCGGCAGGCGGATCGGCTGGTGCTGGAAGGGGCGACGCCGCCCGATGTGGATCGGCTGCTCTATGATTTCGGTTTCCCCATGGGCCATTTCCAGATGCGGGATCTGGTCGGGCTGGATGTCGGCTGGAATCCGGCCACGACGGCCTCGGCCAATGTTCGCGAGATATTGAACGAAATGGGCCGCCATGGGCAGAAGTCGGGCGGCGGCTATTATGATTATGACGAAAAGCGCAAGGCTATTCCGTCCCCGATCGCCGCGGAGGTGATCTCGGATTTCGCGGCCGGACAGGGTATCGCGCAGCGCGAGATCGGCGACGATGAGATACTCGATCGCCTGCTCTTCGCGATGGTCAACGAAGGGGCGCGCATTCTCGATGAAGGCATCGCGGCGCGGGCGTCGGACATAGATATAAGCTGGGTCACTGGCTATGGCTGGCCCAAATATCGCGGCGGCCCCATGTTCTGGGCTGATGCGCAAGGTCTGCCGCAAGTGCTGGAGCGGCTGCGCGTGCTGGCGGCTGCTTTCGGTGAAGATTTCGCGCCATCGCCGCTGATCGAACGACTGGTCGCCGAAGGCAAGAATTTCAAGGACGTGTGACGCGCGCGCCGCATCGAGGGCCGACAAGGCTCGCCCTCGACCGGTGGCACTCACCCATGGAGTAGAAAATGGACGCAGACACTTTCGACATGTTCCGCTCGACCATCCGCCGGTTCGTCGATGAAAAGCTGATTCCTGCCGAGGATAGCGTCGAGGAAAAGGACGAGGTTCCGGCGGAGATTGTCGCGCAGATGAAGGCAATGGGCCTGTTCGGCCTGTCGATCCCGGAAGAATTCGGCGGGCTTGGCTGCTCGATATCCGAAGAAGCGGAGATCATCCGTGAACTGACGCGCGCGTCGCTGTCGTTTCGCTCGGTCATCGGGACTACGGTCGGCATCGGCAGCCAGGGCATCGTCATGGACGGCACGCCCGAGCAGAAGGCGGAGTGGCTGCCGCGCCTCGCAACCGGCGATGCGATCGCAAGCTTCGGCCTGACCGAACCGGAAGCGGGTTCCGACGCCGGATCCGTTCGCGCGACGGCGGTGCTGGAGGGCGACCATTACCGGATCAACGGCACGAAACGCTATATCACCAATGCCCCGCGCGCGAGCATGTTCACGTTGATGGCCCGTTCCGAGCCGGGCGTCGACGGCGCGGCCGGGATTTCCTCCTTCATCGTCCCGGCCGATACGCCGGGCATCTCGTTCGGCAAGCCGGACAAGAAGATGGGGCAAAAGGGCGCCGTCACCTGCGATGTCATTCTGGAGGACGTCATGGTGCCGGCCAGCGCCATCATCGGCGGCGTGCCGGGCCGGGGCTTCAAGACCGCGATGAAGGTTCTCGATCGGGGCCGTATCCATATCGCGGCGGTGTCGCTGGGCATGGCGGACCGGCTGGTCGAAATGAGCCTGCGCTACGCCATGGAACGCAAGCAGTTCGGGCAGCGGATCGCCGATTTCCAACTGGTTCAGGCGATGCTGGCGGACAGCAAGCTCGACTATCTGACGACCGAGGCGCTGATGCGTTCGGTCGCCGCCCGCTTCGATGCGGGGGAGCAGGTCAGCCTGGAATGTTCGGCGCTGAAATATCATGCGTCCGAAGCGGTGGGCCGGATCGCGGATCGCGCGGTGCAGATTCATGGCGGCGCGGGCTATATGGCCGAATATAAGGTGGAGCGCTTCTATCGCGACGTCCGCGTGCTGCGCATCTACGAAGGCACCAGCCAGATCCAGCAGACCATCATCGCCAGACAGATGGTGCGGCGCGCCGAAGCGGCAGCCTGACCCCTTTCGATCCAGACAAGGAAACCACTATGCGCAGAGCCGCCATTGTCGCCCCCATTCGCACCGCCGTCGGCAAATATGGCGGCGCGCTTAAATCCCTGTCGGCCGGCGATTTGGGCGCCGTCGTCATCAAGGCGCTGATGGAGCGGACCGGGGTCGATCCCGATCGCATCGACGATGTCGTTTTTTCGCAGGGCTATGGCAATGGCGAGGCGCCCTGCATCGGCCGCTGGGCGGCGCTGGCGGCCGGCCTGCCCGAATCCATCCCCGGCGTGCAGCTTGATCGGCGCTGTGGATCGGGCCTTCAGGCGGTGATCGACGCCGCCATGCGTATCCAGACCGGCGCGGCCGATATCGTCATCGCCGGCGGCGTCGAGAGCATGTCGAACGTTGAATATTATTCGATGGATCATCGCTGGGGTGCGCGTTCCGGCTCGACCCAGTTCCACGATCGCCTGACGCGGGGACGCGTCATGTCGCAGCCGATCGCCCGTTACGGCGTCATCTCCGGCATGATCGAGACAGCCAACAACCTTGCGAAGGATTATGGCATTTCCCGCGAGGCGTGCGACGAATATGCCGCTATGAGCCACCAGCGCGCGACCGCCGCGTGGGACGCCGGCAAGTTCGATGACGAACTGGTTCCCGTCACCGTGCCGCAACGCAAGGGCGATCCCGTGATCTTCGCGCGGGACGAAGGGATTCGCGCCGACGCGACCCCCGAATCGCTGGCCAGGCTGGCGGTCATCGAAAAGGACGGCGTGGTGACGGCCGGCAATGCCAGCCAACAAAATGACGCGGCCGCCGCCTGTCTGGTGGTGGCGGAGGACAAACTGGCCGAACTGGGGCTGGAACCGCTGGGCTATTTGCACAGTTGGTCGGCCGCCGGCTGCGACCCCTCGCGCATGGGCATCGGCCCCGTGCCGGCGGTGAGCAAGCTGTTTGCGCGTACGGGTCTTGGCTGGAACGATATCGATCTTGTCGAACTTAACGAGGCCTTCGCGCCGCAGGTGCTCGCCTGCCTCAAGGGTTGGAACTGGGATGATCGCGATAAGCTCAACGTCAATGGATCGGGCATCTCGCTCGGCCATCCGATCGGAGCGACGGGCGGCCGCATTCTCGCCACTCTGCTGCGCGAATTGCGCCGTCGGGAGGGGCGTTACGGCCTCGAGACGATGTGCATCGGCGGGGGGCAAGGACTGGCGGCGATCTTCGAGCGCGCCTGAGTTCATCAAATAGGGGTCCGATTTCGTAAACCGCATAATGAGCGAGCGGCCAAGATCGGACCGAACGACAAAACAGGAGAGAGCGGCATGACCGACGCCAAGCTGACAGCGATGGTGGAACAATTATGGGATCGGGAAGCGATCCGCGATTGCATCTATCGCTATTGCCGGGCCGTGGACCGCCGGGACGAGGCTCTGCTCCGGTCGATCTACTGGCCCGAAGCCAATGATTATCATGGCGCGTTCAACGGACAGGCCGACGCCTTTGTTACCTATGTGATGGCTTTCATCGCGACGCAAGAACTGATCCAGCACAGCATCGGGACGATCAACATCCAGCTGGAAGGGGCGAAGGCCAAGGTCGAAAGCTATTTCACCGGCTATCAGCGTTTCCCGAACATGGACGGCGTCATGACCGACTTCTTCATGGGCGGCCGCTATCTCGACAAGATGGAAAAACGGGATGGCGAATGGCGGACGGCGGATCGCTTCGTCGTCTATGACTGGTTCCGCGAAATGCCCGGCTCGTTCGATTATGTGTCCGGCGCATTCGGTTTCGTGCCCGTGACCGGCGCGCAGGACGAGCAGGACAAGCTCTATTCCTGGCTGGGCGTGGCGCGCGGCGCGGGCGTTTAAAAGGGGCCGGGCCGGCGGCCTGGGGCGTCGGCCCGATATTTTCGACCGCATTTTCGACCCCTGCATGATGGAGCCTGATATGATGTTGAAAGACAAGGTCGTCGTCGTCACCGGCGCGGCCAACGGCATCGGCCGCGGCATCGCCCGCCGCGCCATGGTTCACGGCGCGCGCGCGATCTGGGTGTCCGATCTCTCGACGGAACCGCGGGGCGGGGAGCAGTCGACCGTTGACATGCTGCGCGCAGGTGGCGCGAAGGCTGAATTTTTCCGCGCCGACATCAGCAAGAAGGGCGATCTGGAGGCCCTTGTCGCGGCGACCGAGGCGGATGGCGGCGTCGACGTGATGGTCTGCAATGCCGGGATCGCGCTATCGGGCGATGGGCTGGAGGTTGCGCCGGAGGATATCCGGAGCATCGTCGCCGTCAACTTCGAAGGCACGTTGTTTTCCGCTCAGGTGGCGGCGGCGCAGATGGAACGGCTGGGCAAGGAGGGCAGCATCGTGCTGACCGGCAGCATGGGCGGCATTCGCGGATCGGCGCTCTCGGTCGCCTATTGCGGCACGAAGGGCGGCGTGCACGCCCTCACCATGGCGCTGGCGGACGGGCTTGGCCCCAAGGGCATTCGCGTCAACGCCGTGGCGCCGGGATTTATCGAGACGGAATTGCTCAAATCCTTTCCCGAAACGATGGAAGCCGCGCAAGCGACATTGCCGCGCATACCATTGCGGCGACTTGGACAACCGGAGGATGTCGGGGATGCCGTGGCCTGGCTCGGCTCCGACTATTCCGCTTTCGTGACCGGCATCACGTTGCTGGTCGATGGCGGGCAGGCCTCGATCACGCCCCATTGACGGGGCCGGCTATGGCGGACGAAACAAGGGATGCATCGCATTCGGGGCCGCTTTCCGGGATTCGCGTGCTCGACCTCGCGACGTTCATCGCCGCGCCCTTTTGCGGAACGATTCTGGGTGAGTTCGGCGCGGAGGTGATCAAGGTCGAACAGCCGGGCGTGGGGGATTCCCTTCGGCGTTTCGGCACGCCTTCTGTCGTGGAGGACAGCTATGTCTGGCTGAGCGAAGCGCGCAACAAGCAGTCGATGACCATAGACCTGCGCACGGTCGAGGGCGCGGTTCTCATCCGGAAACTGGTCGCCCATTGCGACGTGCTGCTGGAAAATTTTCGGCCCGGCACATTGGAAGGCTGGGGACTGGACTATGAAAGCCTGGCCGCGATCAACCCACGGCTGGTCATGCTCCGGGTGAGCGCCTACGGCCAGACCGGACCGCTCAGGGAACGGCCCGGGTTCGCCCGGATCGCGCATGCCTTCGGCGGGCTGGCGCATCTTGCCGGAGAGCCGGGCGGGATTCCCGTCGTTCCGGGATCGACCTCTCTGGCCGATTATGCATCCGGCCTGTTCGGCGCCGTGGGAGTGCTTGCCGCGCTGCGCCATGCCGAGCGGACGGGGCAGGGGCAGGTCGTCGATCTCGCGCTATATGAATCGATCTTCCGCATCATGGACGAGATGTTGCCGGCCTTCGCGGCGACCGGCTTCGTGCGTCAGCCGATGGGCGCCGACACCGTCAACGTCGCGCCGCACAGCCATTACCGGTCCGCGCAGGGCGACTGGATCGCCATCGCCTGCACCAACGACCGCATGTGGCGGCGTCTGGCGAGGGCCATGCAGCGCCCGGATCTGGCCGACGATCTGCGCTTCGCCCATGCCGCCGGGCGCGTGGCGAATCTGGAAACGATCAACGGACTTGTGGCGGACTGGGTGGGCGCACTGGATACGGAGGCGGTGCTGGACCTGTGCGAGACATTCGAAGTGCCGGCATCCCGCCTGATGACGATCGCAGACATTCACGGCCATCCGCAATATGCCGCGAGGGAGAATATCCTGTTGTTCGATGACGGCAGGGCGGGGCTGGCTTCGATACCCGCGCCTGTCCCTCGCCTGTCGCGCACGCCTGCCGCCATCACCTCTCTGGGGCCGGCGCTGGGAGAGGATACGGCGGATATACTGGCCCGCCTGCTCGATCTGAGCGCGCAGGATATCGCCCGACTGAGAGCGAAGTCGGTGATCTGACGCGGGGTGTGGCTCGCCCCGATATGTCTGCATCGCGCCAATGGCTGTCCGTTTATCCAAACCGTCCTTCCATGCGCTTACTACGGTTCGGCCAGTTTGAACGGATCGAGAGGATTGCAGGATGCCGATTTCAATCAAGGGGAAGCGTATCGTCCTGACCGGCGGCGCGCGGGGGATCGGGGCCGATTCCGTCCGCTATCTGGCAGGCGAGGGGGCGGATATCGTGAGCTTCGACGTGCTGGACGACCTTGGCGCCGCGGTTGCCGCCGACGCCTCGGCGAAGGGGGCGGGCAAGGTGTTTTTCGAACATGTCGACGTTTCCGATCTGGCTGAAGTGGAGGCGGGCATGAAACGCGCCGTCGAGCAGCTTGGCGGTCTGGATGCCGTTTTGAACATCGCGGGGATCGATCTGTCCTCGCCCGCCGAATCCATCTCGGCCGCGCATTGGGACCGGATGCTGGCCGTGAACATGAAGGGCGTGGCCTTCCCCTGTCAGGCGGCCTTCCCCTATCTCAGGGACAATGGCGGCGGGAGCATCGTCAATTTCGGTTCGGATGCGGGACTGATGGCCTTCCCGCCCGGGGGCGCGCATTATTCCGCCGCCAAGTCCGGCGTGTTCGGCTATACGCGCACGATTGCGGGCGAATGGGGCCAATATGGCATTCGCGCCAACAGCCTCAACCCCGCGATCAAGACGCCGATGTATGAGGAACATATCGCCAGCCTGACCGAAGAGGAACTGGCGCTCGAAAATCTCTATTATAAGCAGAACATTCCGTTGGGCGGCCAGTTGGGCGATGCGACGGCGGACCTTGCGCCCGTTCTGGCCTTTCTGGTGTCCGATGCGTCGCGCTTCATCACGTCGCAGATCATCGGCGTGAACGGCGGCCTGCTGCCGACCCGCTGATCGCAAGGGTGCGTCGGCATTTCCGCCGACGCGTCAGGGCGGACTGTCCCAGCCTTCTCTCATGGCGCGCTGGCTCCCTGCGATCATGAACAGGGGAATGGGACAGATGGTCGACCACGTCCTTCAACATGATATCGCAATTTTCGCCGCCCGGCCCTGGGAAGGCAGGCAGCGAAATTCGACGCATAAGCGCTCAGCGCGGCAATACAGGATCGGATTTTGAGCGCACCGGAGGGAGGGGCAGGGAGGACCACTGTTGCGTCTTTGGCGTAGGCCTGTCACGTTGCCATCAGTGCGGCCTTGCGCGCCGGTTCGCTTTGCGAAAGCCGCCAATATGGATCGCCGATGTCGTCGACCTTCCAGTCGCCTTGCCTCAACGAAAAGCGTCCATAGAGTTCTAAACCGATGGCATCCACATATGGGGCTTCTCCCTTGAGCCAAGGCATCCAGCTGTGGCCGCGCATGCGCGGCACCTGGCGGACGGCGAAACTGTCGTCGGGTGGCGTTACGCCAGCCATCTGAAGGAAGGTCGGCGCGATGTCCGATGCACTGACCTATGTGCCGTCAACGGCGTCCCTGCGCGTAATCATCGGGCCTGTAAACCCGGAAGCGCTTGCCTTCCATATTGAGCGGCATGGCAACACGGTATGGCATCGGCACAAGGCGATTACTGGCCCGAGTTAGGTAAGTCTCGACGGTACGATTCGACCATCGGAACAACTGTTATGTCGGCGACAACGGTCAAATAGAGTCATCATGGGGCATCGGAGATCGCCTAGGGGCATCGAAATCGTCATTGTCCCGGGAAGGATAATGGCCGGGATTGGCGACCTGAATCGATGGCGCTTCAAAAGAGAATGAGGAGGAAAGCAATTGGCAAGGGGCGGGGAACAGGTTCCCGCGCTTGCTATTTGGACTGGTTCCCAATCGTCCTATAGGCGTCTTAATCAGGAAAATTAGGACTCGCCGAGACCGTTCCTCTTCCTGATCTGTCGTAAGAATCTGTTTTGATTTGAAATTTTGGTGGACGCACTTTTTTTTAGGGCTCGAACCTAGGACCCGCTGATTAAGAGAAATTCTTTGACCCTTTTCTGGAGTTGGACAGCCTACGCTGTTTTACGATAAACTATTGAGAATACTCGTTTGATGTGTGCCCGCCGTTTGCTA
>JBFWKI010000017.1:0-73066 GCA_050252755.1 Sphingobium sp. | reverse complement strand
CTTCTGTAGCCTCAAAACATTCCGGCGCATCGCTACCCGATACGAGAAAACTGATCAGAGCTACCGCGCCATGATCAACCTTGCGGCCCTGAAGATCGCTATGCGCTAAATGTCCACACGCCTTAGCACCACCCATCGGCAAAGTCACGCCCGTTCAAAGGCGCGCCCGTTCAGGGGCAGACCAATGGCCGCGATAATATCGCTGCAAAGGCGGCGCAGGGCCGTCCGGGCCGCGCCGCCATAGGGATGATCATCCGTCGAACGGTTCCCGCGTCGCCGCTTTTTCGGCGGCCTGTTCCGATTTGCGAATTTCGCTTTTGAGCAGGCGCTGCGCCATGGAGCGCCATGCGGCTTCGGCCCGCAACGACCGCTCCCGAACATTGGCGAGAGGCGTTTCCCGCGCTTCGCGAGCGCAGATATCGGCCCGGACAAGATAGAAATCGCTGGTCGCGGACATAGGCCGGTTTCCTTCCTGAAGCGCCGGGCCGATCGGCCGGGACGCAGCGGGTGTCAGTCGATCATCTGCGCAACGAGGCGCTGCAAGTCCCTTTGCGAAAGGGTCGATGCCGCCGGAAGCGGCTGCGCCATGACAGACAGGCGGGGTTTCCCCTTATGGGCGGAACGAATGGCAGATGAAATGGAAATAGTAGAAAGAAAGTTCATGTTATCCTTGGCGCCATGACAGGCGCAATATTGCATTAAATGGGAAAAATGGCCGCGCTGTTCCTATCGGGTCCGAAAATGGCCGTTCGGCAATGGCCGGACACGGGTTTTCAGGGGCGCGGATCAACCCGGCCTGTGCCGGGATTTGCATTGGGTCGGCTCGGTAAAGCCCGTCTAGGTGGCCTTGCCCGGTCCTGTCGCCCATATCATCAGGCGATTTCGGGTAAACGCCGTGGCGCTCCGCTTATCGGGCCACTCACGACACAAGCCGCTGACAGAACGAACCGCTGACAGGCAAGCCGGATCAGGCATGAAGCGCCCATCTTTGGCATGGCCGGAGGGGTTCGAGTCATGCCCGGACGGGCGCCGATGCGCCCATCCGGGAATATTGGGATCAGGCCGAGCGGGGATCAACAGGCCCCCGCTGGCCTATATCTCATGCCGGTTCGAGATTGACGGCGGACTGCTTGCCACGGCGATCGGTCTCGATCTCATAGTTGAGACGCTGATCCTTGTTGAGCGTCGCCATGCCGGCGCGCTCGACCGCGCTGATGTGCACGAAGCTGTCGTTGCTGCCATCATCGGGCGCAATGAAACCATAGCCCTTGTCGGCATTGAAGAATTTGACGGTGCCAGTAGGCATGAAATGTTTCCTTTCACGAAAACAGAAATGACCCGCCTGCAACGATGCAGACGGAGCTGGTAGCGTGAGAAAGGAAGGAGTTGCCCTAATATTGAAAATAGCGGCATCAAATTCCGTCGCATGCGACGTTAGCCCCCTCCATCTAGGGCAAAGACTCGGCAAAGTCAAGGTCACGCCGCGCCGGAGCAGTCCGCAGGAGCATCCAGTCGCCCATGTCCCGGTAGAAAGCGCAGATGGCAAGGATGGTTTGCGGCTCGATCCGTAGCCTGCCCGATCCCCCTGAAAATGAACCCGCGACAGCCACCCCGCCCGCGATCCGAACATCCTCATGGATCGAGTCGGCATGAATCCGACCGGTGCAATGATGCAGGCATGCCGTCACCCGGCCAATCGCCCGCAACCGCGCATCCGCGCCGGATGCCGCGCCGGTCATATCTTCGACAAGCCGAAGCTTGCGGGCCGTGTTGCGCAGGCGCGCAAGCCCCGCGCGATCATGCCCCCGGTCGTCGAGGCCCGACGCCACCGCCTCGATCAGGACGGACAGGAAGCGATCCAGTTCGCGCAGCCGGTTGCCGGTCATGCGCGCATGGGCGATGTGCGCCCAGCCTCCGTCCGATACCGGCTGTTCATCGGCCCGTTGCTCGAAAAAAGCGCACCCGGCGTTCAGCGTGGCATAGGCAACGCTGATCGGGGCAACGCTGATCGGGACAGCCCTTCCCGCAACATTATGGGCCGGAGCGCGCGCCTTCAACACGGGCCGCTCCGCCGGAAAGGCCGCTCCGCCGGAAAGAACAGGCCGTCATGGCATGGCGGCCGGAGACGGGACGCCCCTGCTCTCACGCGATTATCGCCACAGGATGCGGATAGAGGCGCGATATCCCTTGCGCGCCGCCCGATATCAGGCGGCGGCGGGAGCGATGTGCGGCAGGACGGGGCAGGAAGGCCATGGCTCAGGCTCCGGTTCAGGCGGGAGCACGATCGTCTCTCGGCCGTCGACGGCTCCATGTGAAAACCGACGATGCCCGCCTGTAGCAGGCAAGGGGGCTGTTCGTCCACGTCGTCCATATTTCCGGGTCGCCCGTATTTCCGGGTCGTCCGCTTTTCCGGCCCATGCCGACGAGCCGGGCCACCCGGCAACGGAGAACAAGCCCCGCTTACCGGTGGCCCGGCCGCCGATCACTCCTGAAAGCCGGTCACTCCTGAAACAGGGCGGTCGTGCCCGGCTTCACCATCTGGGCGAGCCGGGCCGCATCCCAATTGGTGAGCCGGACGCAGCCATGGCTTTCGCTCTTGCCGATCGAGGCCGGTTCGGGGGTTCCGTGAATGCCGTAATGCTCCTTGGAAAGATCCAGCCACGCGACCCCCACCGGATTATTGGGGCCGGGATGGAGGAGATGATCCTTCGCGGCATCGCTGACATCCCAGAAGAGTTTCGGGTTATAATGAAAATCGGGGTTGCGGGCGACGCCCTGAATCGTCCATTTCCCGATCGGCAGGGGATCATGCTCGCTGCCCATGGTGGCGGGAAACTGCGCGATCAGCTTGCCGTCCTCTCCATAAGCGCGCAACGCGCCGTCGGACTTGTCCACCACCACCTGAGCGGCGCGGGGCTGCGCCGGCGACACCCCCAGCGTCATCAGCGTGCGGTTCCAGCCGCGCGCGTCCTCGCCCAGTTGCGCGGGGTCCGCATCCGGGATGTTGGGAACGCGGATCACCGCGCCGGGGCCGGGCGTCATGTCGGGCCGGTTGAGGGCCTTCAGCACATCCGGCGTGGTATGGAACCGCTCGGCCAGCGCCTCCATCAGGTCGCGATAGCCCAGATGATCGAATTTGGCCTGCGCCGCATTCTGGCGGGGCAGGTCGGGCACGAACGGCCCTTTCGCAAATTCGGCGGGAATGCTGACCAGCCGGGTCGCGGTGACATCTTTCCAGCGGAGCAGCGCGGCCTTGGTGGCCTCGTCCATCTGGCCGGTTTCGGGCAGGTCATGGGCCTTTTGAAAACCGCGCAGCGCGAACTGATCGAACGGCGTGGCCTTGCCGTCGATCACCCCGCTGGAAAAGCCCAGCCGATCGAGGATCACTTCGACCAGCATCATTTCCGACAGGGATTCCGGCGGCTGGAAATCGCCCTGACCGTTCCCCGCATCAGAGGAGGCATCGGGAAAGCGAAGGGCCTCGAACCGGGCGTTGGGGGATGGCTTTTCCGGTTCCTTCGGCTGCGAAGGGGCTTCCGGCGACTGACAGGCCGCGAGGAGGGAAAGGACGGCGACACTCAGATAAGGATGGATTTTCAAGCAGGCGTTCCTCTTGTTGCAGCCCGATCAACGCGCCTGAAGTCCGGCAGGTTCCTGCCACCGCGACAGGGCAGCGACAATCAGCGGAACGCCCTTGCCATGGTCATGCGGGGGTGATGCGCGTGTCAGGCGGGTTTCCGGCCCCCGGCACAGCCCTGACCCGGGCCGCCTGATCCGCCGCGCCACCCCCGAACCGGGGCCGCTATGCCCTCTTCTCCTTCCCCTCCCTTGCCTCCGTCATGGCGCAACTGACGCACCTTTTATCGCAGACCGCCGGATCTTTTCCCCGGCGAACGGGTTGTATTCCGCGCGTTCGCAGGGGGAGGGACAGGATCGTCCTTCCCGCAAGGGCGTCCTTAACGAGAGGGAGGAGATAGTCATGAAACTTCGATCCATTGCACTTCTGGGTCTTATCCCGCTGGCCATGACGGCCTGCACCAAGACCGAAGAAGAAGTCGCGCCCCCGCCCCCGCCGCCGGGTTCCGTGGCAGGCAGCACGGCCGCCGACCGCGACGGAGACGGCGTCGTCGATGGCTATTATACATCCGACGGCATCTATCATCCCTATGCTCCCCCTGCTCCCCCGCCGCCGCCGCCCGGACCTTCCCCGCGTGGGGAAAGAGGCTGAGCGCTCTGAATCGAGGGGTGTGGCGCTGCCGCATCCCTCTCCTTCTTCTCGCAGTCATGGCCGCAACCCCGGCCGTTCCCGTCCGGGCCGCGTCCGGGGAGCAGAAGGCCGCAACCGCCGCCCCCGCGCCGATCGCCGGGGCGCTGCGGGAAGAAGCGGGCGGGATGCTCCGCCGCTTTTACGCCTCACGGGAATATAAGCCGCTCTGGATCAGGAACGGCAGGATATCCGCCACGGCGGAGCGGTTCCTCAGCTATGTGGAAACGGCGGATCTCGACGGGTTGAAGCCATCCTCCTACCGTCCCGACGATCTGCGCGACGCCATCCGGGAAAGCCGCGACGGCGGCGTAGAGGCGCTGGTCCGCGCAGAACTCATGCTGTCGGACAGTTTTTCCCGCTTCGTCCGCGATCAGCGGCGGCCGGTGAAGGTCGGCATGGTCTATACCGACAGCGATCTGAAACCGAAGAAGCTCAAGCCCGAAATGGTGTTGCGGGCCGCCGCGCTGGCCGGGCCGTTTCCCGACTATGTCGCGGATATGGCATGGATGAGCCCCCATTATGTGCGCCTGCGCAACCTGCTCGCCCACGTCGAAAAAGCAGGCGAGGAGCAGGAAGGCCGGGGGCAGGAACTGGACCGCCTCCGCCTCAACCTCGACCGCGCAAGGGGTTTGCCGGGGCCATGGACCATGCATGTGGTGGTGGACGCCTCTTCGGCGCGGCTCTGGTATTATCAGGGCGGGAAACAGCTTGGCACGATGAAGGTCGTCGTCGGCACCCATGAAACGCAAACGCCGATGATGGCGGGCATGTTGCAATGGGCGATCCTGAACCCCTATTGGAACATCCCCGATTATCTGGTGCAGAAGAATATCGCCCCCAAGATATTGTCCGGCCGCACCCTTCCCTCCATGCGGATAGAGGCCCTGTCGGACTGGAGCGCCAACCCGGAGAAACTGCCGCCCGACAGCATCGACTGGGCCGCCGTCGCTGCGGGCCAGACGAACGTGCGCCTGCGCGAACTGCCCGGCGGGGCCAATTCGATGGGCAAGGTGAAATTCCTCTTTCCCAATGACGAGGGCATTTATCTGCACGACACGCCCAACCGGGCGCTGCTCGCCAAGGCGGACAGGCATTTGTCCAATGGCTGCATCCGGCTGGAAAATGCGCCCGCGCTCGGCAAATGGCTGCTGCGCAAGCCGATCACCGCCGCATCGAAAACGCCGGAGCAATATGCGCCCCTGCCCGTGCCGGTGCCGGTCTATCTGACCTATCTGACCGCCGCCGCGACGGAAAAGGGCGTGGTCTTTCGCAAGGATATTTACGGCCGGGACGAATAGAGCAGTTGCCGATCCGACTGCGCCGCATCGGCCGCTCCGACCTTTGTGTACGGCCTTTTCCGAGTCATCAGATGACTCCATCTGATTAGAAAGCGCTCCAGCGGCCCAGATCGCGCGCCGCTCATACGCGCCGTTCACGGGTGGGTCAGGCCCACCATGCCTGCCGCCATGGACGGACGGCCAAGCATCCTGCCGTCGCGCCCGTCCGATCGTGACCATCTCCGCCTTCTATATTTGCAAATACAAATGAATTTTGTTAGGGGGATGAATGGAGAGAGGGGCCTGCAGAAATACCGGGAAAGGGGCACCCTTCCGCATCGGTTTTGGGGGAGAAAAAAATGATCCGATCACTCATCAGCATCATCCTGCTCACCGGATTGGCGGGCGCGGCGGGCAGCGCGACAGCCACCCCTGCCGCCAGAACCACCGCGCCGCCGCCCGCCCCCGCATCAACGACCGGGGCAGCGCCCGCCGCCACGCCGCAGGTTCAGGTGGTCGATCCCCAAAGCGTCGCCCCCACCATCACCCCCGGCAATCCCGCTTCCGAAAAAGGCCTGTTCGTGCAACGGCTGGTCATCGGCGCGGCCAATGGCGCGACCGCCCTCGATATGGATCATAATAGCTGGCGCAAGGGGCTGGACAACAGCTTCCCGCTCGGCTTCGGCTATCGGTCGGAAGAGCTGTGCTATCTCCATTCCGGCCGGTTTGAAATGGAAAGCGACGGCGTCACCACGATCATGCGGCCCGGCAATTTCATCTGGCGGCCCGCCCATGCCCTGACCCAGCGCGGGCATATCGTCGAAGATTCGATCGAAATCTGCGCCTTCGCCCCGATGCGGCAGCAGGATGCATATCGCCTCACCAGGGCGGAACTGGAGGCGTTGGCCGCAAAGCCTGCCGACCGGCCCCGGGCGCGCTTTTACGATTATCGCTATTATGAGGCCGTGCCTCTGGCCGGGGATGGCAGCGGCGCGGCCACCACCCGGCGCATCGTGACGCGGGAACGGGACGGGACGCAGCAGATCGAGGCGAGCCATGACAGCTATCGCGCAGGCTTTGCCGATGGTCCCTTCTCGAACAGCGTCGATGAGATATGCTGGCTCGAAGCGGGCGAGATGGAACTGGTCGCCAACATCCGCGACGCCGCGCCGATGCGGGCACGAACCGGCGATTTCGTGTTTCGCCCCGCGCAATCGGTGACTTTTTCCCGCAAGGCCATCACCGATGCGACGGAAATCTGCTTTGTCGGCCCGGCGGTCGGCGCGGCCGGGGCGCATGTCAAACTGCCCTGAAGGGAACCTAACCTCCATCCGGGCCGGGGGCACCGGAAGGAATAACGGCGACGCCGCCCTTTCCCGGCAGCCAGCCACGCGATCAGACCGCCGAAAGGCGCCCCGCGCTACGGGCGTCCAGCCGCAATTCCCCGGCGCGCTGGAATATCTCCGTCGTCACCGGCTCATGATCGGCGGCGCGCATGGCCACATGGAATATCACCGGCTCCAGCGGCGGCATCGCGTCCAGCTCGACCAGCGCGCCGCTCACCATATCGGCGCGGGTCATCGATTCGGGGAAAATGCCGATCCCCCCACCCACCTTCACGATATCGATCATCATCTGCGCATTGTTGCACAGGTTGAGCGAGCGGTGCGGAATGTCCGACGTGGCGATGGCGTCGCGCATGCGGCCATGAATGGGCGAGTGGCTGGCGAGGGACCAGATCGGGACCATGGTGTCGGACGCCCCCCGACGAAGCGAAGCGGCCACTTCCGGGCTGGCCAGCCAGACGAGGGACACCGCCCCGATCGACCGGGAGTTGAGCGCCGGATGAGTTATCGGCCCGGCGGCGAAGGTGATGTCGGTGCGGCCGGTCAGCACATGCTGGATCAGGTTCGCGGTCAGGTCGATTTCCAGTTCCAGCGTGACCTGCGGCATATCGGCCTTGAGTTGCGCAAGAAAGGCGGGCAGGCAACTGGCAGCGACGATTTCCCCGGTGCCGATCCGTATCACGCCGCTGACTTCGCCAAAGCCGCCGCACGCCAGCAGCGCGCTTTGCAGATCGCCCCACAGCCCCCCGCATTCGCGCACCAGCCGCCGCCCGGCAGGGGTCAGCGACATGGTCCGCCCTTCCCGGCGGAACAGCGCCGCGCCCACATGCCCTTCCAGCTCACGGATGCGGGCGGATATCGCGGGCTGGGTCGTGTTGAGGCGCGCGGCGGCGGCGGCATAAGTGCCCAGCCGTTCGATCCACAGCAGCGTTTCGATATGATAGAGCGCAACGCGATTGATAGCCATTGGTAATGATTATAGCAAAAAACAAATCATTAGAAATAATCAATTCTCTCGGTCAGACTGGCCCCACAGGAAGAGGTGCTGACTATGGTGAACAAACTTTATGATGACGCGTCCTCGGCGCTTGAGGGCCTGTTGTTCGACGGCATGCATATTTGCGCCGGCGGTTTCGGGCTGTGCGGGATACCCGAACGCCTGATCGACGCCATTCGCGACAATGGCGTCAAGGATCTGACGATCGCCTCCAACAATGCGGGCATCGACAATGAGGGGCTGGGCAAGCTGCTCCGCACCCGTCAGATCAAGAAGATGATCTCCTCCTATGTGGGGGAAAACAAGGAATTCGAGCGGCAATATCTGGCAGGCGAGCTGGAGGTGGAATTCTGCCCGCAAGGCACGCTGGCCGAACGCTGTCGCGCCGGCGGGGCGGGCATTCCCGGCTTCTACACCAAGACCGGCGTGGGCACGCAGGTGGCCGAGGGCAAGGAAGTGAAGACGTTCGACGGCCAGGATTATATCCTCGAACGCGGCATCTTCGCGGATATCGCGATCATCAAGGGCTGGAAGGCGGACGAAGCGGGCAACCTCATCTTCCGCAAGACGGCGCGCAACTTCAACCAGCCGATGGCGACCGCCGCCCGCATCTGCGTGGCGGAGGTGGAGGAAGTGGTGCCGACCGGCAGCCTCGATCCCGACAGCATCCACCTGCCCGGCATCTATGTGAAGCGCCTGATCCTCGGCGCGCCTTATGACAAGCGAATCGAGTTCCGCACCGTGCGCCAGAAGGAGGAAGCATGATGACCACCGAGGCAACAGTGAAGGGCTGGACCCGCGACCAGATGGCGGCGCGCGCGGCGCGTGAGCTTCAGGACGGCTTTTATGTGAATCTGGGCATCGGCATTCCGACGCTGGTGGCGAACCATATTCCCCCCGGTGTCGAGGTGACGCTGCAATCGGAAAACGGCATGCTGGGCATCGGGCCTTTCCCCTATGAGGGCGAGGAAGACCCGGACCTCATCAACGCGGGCAAGCAGACCGTCAGCGAACTGCCCCAGACCGTCTATTTCAGTTCTGCGGACAGCTTTGCCATGATCCGGGGCGGGCATATCGACCTCGCCGTGCTGGGCGCGATGGAGATATCCGAAACCGGCGACATCGCCAACTGGATGATCCCCGGCAAGATGATCAAGGGCATGGGCGGCGCGATGGATCTCGTCGCGGGCGTCAAGAAGATCATCGTCGTGATGGAGCATAGTTCCAAAAATGGCGATCCCAAGTTCATCCCCGCCTGCACCCTGCCGCTGACCGGCAAGAATGTGGTGGACATGATCGTGACGGACCTGTGCGTGTTCCAGCGCGCGGATCATGACAGCCCGTTCAGGCTGGTCGAACTGGCGCCCGGCGTGACAAAGGAAGAGATCGCGGCCAAGACGACCGCCCAATATGTGACCGACTGAGACACGCCCGCTACCGGGACAGAAAGAGGCGCGGTTCCCAAAAGCGGGGACCGCGCCTCTTGTCTTGCGGGCCTGCTGTCGGGCAGGCGCGAGGCTGCGCCGTATCGGGTGGCAGTATCAGGCGCGGAAAGGCGATGCAGGCCAGCCGCTGGCCAAGACCGATCGACAGTGGCCCATGGCCGTCTGCGACTCCAGAAGATGACGTGACGGAGTCACAGGCGGCTGCGGACCAGCAGGATGTTTTTCCGCGACCCTTGGAACGAGTCACGCGCCTCGTTCCAACGCAGCGGGCTTAAGGTCCGTGAGCACCCGAAGCGCGGGAAGTCACCATTTGCAGGCCGTCAGGGCTGGAGCGTAGATGGCCATGGGCCAATGTCGATCGGTCCGAGAGCGCGCTGCGTTCAATGTGACGCAAGTCACACGCTCCCGTTATTGGTATCGCATCGTGCGAAAAACCGGTTTCCACTTTTTCGCACGATTCTCCAACGCCCCCTCCGGCCCGGTTCGACAAGCGATCCCATTGGGGGCATGAAGGCATCGCCGCCAGCAGGTCATCGGGCGAAGCCACCGGACGGACGGGGCAGGTCATGCATCAACAGCGCCCATGATCGCGCAGGAAGAGGCAAGGCTCCCCCATCCTTCCCCGCCCAATGGCTCGCCTGTCCTTCAGGCGTTGCGGGCCACCTGTTCGGCATAGGCCCGCGCCAGTTCGTCAGCCTCGCCGGTGCCGAATATATAGCGATCGGCGCGGACAAGAACCGCAGGGGCCTCCGCCTGCGCCAGCCAGTCCGCAAGCGCGGGCCGGAACGGTTCCAGCAGCGGATCGGAAAGCGCCAATATACGCAGGCCATGTTCCGCCCCGGCTCCGGCCCCAACCCCAACCCCGGCCCCAACCAGCGCGGCATCCTCGTCCCGTCCCGCGATCAGCCAGGCGCCCTGCCCCAGCACATCGTCCATCCGCAACGATCCCTCCGCGCCGTCACCGGCCACGGGCTGAATGAACCGCTCGCCCGCCCGCGCGGTTTCGGGCAGGCCGAAGACGATCCGCAACGGCGGCGAACTGATATCGGGCATCGGCGCGCCTGCCGCCTTCGCCGCCAGCATCTCGGCGTCACGCCCCGCCGCCATCTGGGGATCGAGCGTGCAAACCACCCGGCCGGTGGCGATCGCCGCGTCGGTAATCGCGCGGACATGCGGGTCGCGCTCTGCCTGATAGCTGTCCAGCAGATGCGGATGGCCGCCCCCATCCAGCGCAAGGGGAAGCCGCCACGCAAGGGCCACCGCGTCGCGAATGCCCGAACACATGCCCTGTCCCGCAAAGGGCGGCATCTGGTGCGCGGCATCCCCCGCGATAAAGACGCGCCCCTTGCGCCAGCGATGCGCCACCAGAGCATGAAAGCGATAGACTGCCTTACGTTCCACCCTGCGCAAGCCCCGGGTATTCCATGGCTTCAGCAGATCGGCGATCCTCTCATCGGCAAGCATCTGTTCCGGGGTTTCGCCGGGCTTGAGCATGAATTCAAAGCGGCGGCGGCTATTGCCCATGATGACATAGGTGGTGGGCCGTTCGGGGTTGCAATATTGCATGTTGGTCGTCGGCAAGCCGTTTGCCGGGTCGACCTCTACATCCAGCACCAGCCATGGCTCGTCGAATCCCAGATCATCGAGCGTCAGCCCCGCCCCCTCGCGGACGGGACTCCATGCGCCGTCGCAGCCGACCAGAAAGCGCGATCGCACCTCCACCTCGCCCGCCTCCTCCGTCCAGAAAGACGTCACGCCCTCGCCGTCATCCTCATGCCGCGCGAAGGTCAGGCCGGTCGCCAGTTCCACGCGCGGATCAGCCGCCAGCCGGTCCCGAATGGCGCGTTCTATGCCGGGCTGGTGCATCATATAGCCCTTCCAGCCCGTTTCCGCCGGACGGCTCAGATCGAAATCGAGCAGCACCACGCCTTCGCCATTCTGGAACACGTAGCGATCCGCCGCGATGATGGAATCCGCGATCGCATCGGTGATGCCGAGCTGCTGAAAGACGCGCATGATCTCATGGTCGAAATGCGCGGCGCGGGGCAGCGGATATATATCCCTGCTGCTGTCGCCGATGAACACGCGCAAGCCGCCCTGACCCAGCAGCGCGGCCAGCGTCGCGCCTACCGGGCCTGCACCCACGATCGCCACGTCGCATGTGACATGCCTGTTCGCCATGATCGCCTTTCCTCCATTCCTGTTCGATGCGGCGGGAACCCGCTCCGGAAGGCCGATCACCATCCGGCACCAGACCCGCCGCCCTGTTTTCGGCCTTTTTCAACCGCGCAGATACCTTCGACCGCGCAGCGAATATCGCCTCATCTTCTCGTCAAAAGTATCGACACTTTTTCGACGCGTCAACAGGCTTCGGATCGGAAAAATAATACCGGAACAAAAGGATTCATTATATAAATGACCAATGATCGCGCTGACGCACCCACGATCAATGTGGGCCAGCAGAACGTTATCATGTCAACACTTATGGCGTCATTCGGTCAACCCGACCCGGAACGGCGAAATGGGGATAGCGCCCGCGTCGGCGCTATCGCTCCTCATAGGCTTGCAGCGCCACGATATAGGCGCGCAGCCGTGCCGGTTCATAATGCGGCGCGAAACCGGCGAGGATCAGCGAGGATATCCGCCCGGCGAACTTGGCATAAATGGCCGAAGCCCGCGCCCCGTCCCGCGCCTTGACTGCCTCCACCAGCTCCATGAACTGATCGCCGCCCACATAGACGGCGGGCGCGTGGCTCAGGGTCGTTTCGCGATAGCGCTGGATATTGTCGATCAACTCCTCCACCAGCATGACCACGCGGGTTCCGGCATGCCGGACCATCGACAGGATGAAGTTCCGGTACGCCGCTTCCCATATATGCGGATCGGGCAGATCGGCTGCGGTGACGAGCGCGACCGCGCTTTTCGTCAGGGCGGCGATCTCCTCGTCTTTGAGCAGCGGAACAGCGACCCGGATGCCCAGCGTGATGTTGACCAGATGCAAGCTCAGCACGGATTCGAGGTCCGCCAGGTCATAGGGCGCCACGCTGAACCGCTGGTTCGCCCGCGCAATGACGAGGCGATCCTGCTGAAGGCGGCGCAACGCCTCGCGCACCGGCCCCCGGCTGGTGCCTGCCGCCTTGGCCAGCGCGAGTTGCGACAAGGGCGCGCCCGGCTCCAGCTTGCCGCTCAGAATATCCGCGCGAATCTGATCGTAAATCAGCGAGGCCATATTGCCCGCCCGCTTCAGCCCTGTTTCCGTCGTCATCCTGCCACACTATTCCTTTTGCGGTTGCCGCCCGGACGACCCACACGCCGCCCGCCGACACCAGCATCGCGACCGGCCAGCCGCCGATGCCCTCCCTGCGCCCGCAGGGTCAATGCCACAAAGCAGGAACGCCATAAAGCGGGAAGCGCGGAAAACTGTCGTCACATCTGCCCGTGCCACCACAGAATGGCTCGTCAATCCTTTTGCCCGCCCTGTCAAGACAACAGCGTCAGGTTGAACGAACCGGCCAACGCCGCCGCCGGGAAATGTCAGCACAATGCGCCGCCCCCGAATAGTCCATCAGAGTATCCGCGCAACCTGATCGTAAGGAAGACGAGGCAGCCGGTCATAAACCTTCGAGGGATCGCCCCGGCCGATGCCGCACAGGAAATTCGCCCGGAAGGTCGTGCCGCTGAAAAACTCGGCATCGATGGCGGGCGCATGAAAACCCGACACCGGCCCGACATCGAAACCGGCCGCCCGCAGCGCCAGCATGAAATAGGCCCCCTGCAATGTGCCGTTGCGAAAGGCCGTTTCCTGCCGCAGCGTTTCCTTGTCGTCGAACAGATCGCGCGCCGCCGGATTATGGGGAAAGATATCGGGCAGATGGACATGGAAAGCCGTGTCATAGGCGATGATCGCCATCACCGGGGCGGTCATCGCCTTTTCCACATTGCCGGGCAGCAAGGCGGGTTTCAACCGCTGCTTCGCCTCCTCGCTGCGCAGGAAGAGCAGCCGCATCGGCTGGGAGTTCATCGATGTCGGCCCCCAGCGCGCAAGATCATAGGCGGCCTGCAATTCGCTGTCCTCGATCGGATCGGGACGCCAGCCATTCTGGGATCGGGCCTCGGTAAAAAGGCGCGCCAGCATATCGGTGCGGACCGCGCTCATCAGGCGCGCACCCCGGTCAACGGAAAGCTGCCGATCGTCCCGGCCGCCGCGCTTCCCTCGATCACGTCCCCGCTGATGGTGGCGACGCAATCGAGCGTGATCGGGATGGGCACGGTCATCTTCATCGACCAGCGCAGCGTATCGCCCTCCACCCTGGCCTGCTCGATCGGCAGATCGCCCATCTCCCCTTCGAACGTCCCTGCGAAACTGTCGCCCTCACACCGGACGGTCAGCACCGATTTCTGCGCGCCCAGTGGCGAGGTGATGACGACATTCCATGCGCCATCGACACGGGCCGCCCCGGCCTCCGCCCCTGCACCGCCGCCCGTGCTGGCCGCTGCGGGGGCCGCAGCAGCAGCAGCTTCCGAAGGCACGGGACTGCCGAAAATAGGCTTGCCGCACAGGGCGCGGCCATAATCTTCCGCGCAGGTTTCATAATTGAACTGGCCGTGGACCGTGGCGACCCGGACGTCGCGGGCATAACGCTGCATCGGATTGGCTTCGTGGATGGTCGACGCGCCGCTTGCGCGGTGCAATATCTCGATCGCCTCGGCGCAACTGCGCACGCTGGCCGCGACGTCGAAACGCACCTTCGCCCGGAACAGATCGTCGAACGGCTCATCGGCCCCGGCGCGGCGATCGATCTCCCGCGCGTCGGCATCCAGCAGGCGTTCGGCCGCCTCTATCCGGCCGATCGCCTCGGCCACCTGAAAATGCGTGACCGCCGCATCCGCCTGCACCTTATAATCGGTCGCGGTGATGCCGCGCCGCCCGATCCGGCTCATGAAATAGTCGAGCGCGCCCTGCGCCATGCCGAGCGGCGTCGCGCCGGAGGTCAGGCTGGTATAGGTCGCGAAATTATTGCGGAACACGACCTGATCGGCCGGAAGCGGCTTTTCCGGCACGCCCAGCACCGCCTGAATGAAGCTGACGGTGCGATAGGCGGGCACGAATGTCTCCTTGGCAAGCTCCACGCTGTTGCTGCTGCTCGCCTTCATCCCGCTGACATGCCAGTCGTCCAGAATCTCCGCTTCGGCGGTCGGCACGAGCATCAGCCGCATTTCGGTCGATCCGTCGGGCCTTTCTACCTGCGCGCCCAATATGCAGAAGGCCGAATGGCGGCAACCGCTGGCGAAGGGCCATTTGCCCGACAGCATATAGCCGCCCTCTACCTCACGCGCGCGGCCGGGGCCGTTGGCGGTGATGACGCCGGAAACGCGGGGCGCGGGCCAGTCCAGCCCGAACACCTCGTCCTGCGCCTGGGCGGGCCAGAGCGTCAGCCAGCGGACATGGGTGGTCGTGACCCATGTGACCCAGCCGGTCGATCCGGCGATCTTGCCGACGGCGGTATAGATGCGGCGCTGATCCGCCGTGCTATATCCCATCCCGCCATATTCGCGGGGGATCGCGATGTCGAACACCCCGATATCGGCAAGGCGGCGGACGGTTTCATCGCTCAGCTTGCCCGCCCGCTCTTCTTCCAGGGCATGGGCCTGCAATTCCGGCACGGCGGCGTCGATGGCCGCGATCATCTGATCGGGCGAACAGGCACCTGCTGGGCCGGAGGCGGGATCGGAATCGGAATGCTGGGCAACGGAAGCCATCGAATCTCTCCTTAACGTCATGCCCGGAAGTCTAGGCGTGACCCTCATTAAGTGTCAACACTTATTAGGAGGTGGGAGAGAAGCAAAGCGGGCGCGAGGGAGGACACTTCTATAGACTGGTCATAGGAAGAGGATCATCGGGCTTAAAGGCAGGTCCGTCAGCGCGACGGCTTATTGCCCCTGCCGCCCGCACCGCGAAAAAAGGGCGATCCCGGCGGCCGGGCGTCGCAGTTCAGGCCCTTATATGTGTCATCACTTTACAGGCCATTTCCCGCGCCCGCACGGAAAATTCAGGATGGCCGAAACCGGTTCCATCCCGAAAACAGCAGCACACCGGCCAGCAGCGAGCAGACCCCGAAGATCAACGAAACCCATGCCGTGCCAAGCCCGGCATGGAACAGCCAGCCCGCCGCTGCGGGCGCGATCGCGCTCGATACGCGCCCGGTGCCGCTCACAAAGCCGGTGCCCGACGCCCGCGCCTCGTCGTTGAAGGTGGTCGCCAGCGTCGCATACATGCCGCTCGCCGCGCCGAAGAGCAGGAAGCCGCACAGGCCGCTGACCAGCAGCAGCAGCGGGAAAACCGGCGGCATCATCCCGAAGGCGGCGGTTGCGAACCCCAGCAGGATGATATGCCCCGACACCAGCCAGCGCAGGCTGTGCCCGCGCGCCAGCCAGCCGAGCAGCAATCCCCCCGCGACCCCGGCCAGATTGGCGACCGCCGAGGCAAGGCTGGCGCTTGTCGCGGGGAAGCCCGCATCCGCGATCATCTGCGGCATCCAGCTGAGGAAGAAATAGATGGTGAAGACCAGCATCAGATTGACCGACATGATCCACAATGTCGCGCCGATCTGGCCGCGCGCGAACACGGCGGCATAGCCCCGGCGCGGGGGCGCGCTGTCGTCCGGCAGCGCCGCCAGCGGGGGCTGCCCGCACCGCGCCAGCACCGCATTGAGGCGGGCAAGACTGCCCTCCCGCCGCCGCGTCAGCAGATAGGCGATGGACTCGGGCAACAACAGCATCACCACCGGCAGCAGCACAACCGACGCGGCGAACCCGGCCAGAAACACCGCCCGCCAGTCATAATGGCTGAGCAGCAGCGCCGCGCCGAGGCCGCCGACCATGCCGCCCACCGGATAGCCGATCGCCATGATCGCAATCGTCAGCGCCCGATAGCGCGCATTGGCGAATTCGGCCGCGATCGGGTTGATGATCGCGACGCAGCCGCCAATCCCCAGCCCCGCTATCACGCGGTAAACCGCCAGCTCCCCCAGCGAGTTGGCAAAGGCGCACAGCAGCATCCCCACCGCCATGAGAACCAGCGCGGCCAATATCATCGGCTTGCGCCCCACCATGTCGGCCAGCGGGGCCAGCAGGAAAGCGCCCAGCGCCATGCCCCCCAGCCCGGCGGCCAGCACGATGCCCAGCGCCGCCTTGCCTATGCCCCATGCCAGCGTCAGCGCGGGGGCGGCGAACGTGACCGACAGCACGTCATAGCCGTCCAGCGCGGACAGCAGGAAGGTGATGGCGATGGCGATGGCCTGCGTCCGGCTCATCGGCGCGGCGTCGAGCCGGGCGCGGACGCCCGCGGCGCCATCGTCATGAGGCGCCATGCCGCCAGTCTCGGCCTGCCCGCCCATCTCTGCGCGCCCGTCACCGGACGATGGCTTCGCCCCGGCCGAAATCGGCAACCCCGGAACCGTCATGGCATTCTTCTCCCTTCTTCCCGCCTCGGTCCGAAGCGATTATTCCTATCTGTCAAACCGCGCAGGCCGGGCGGCGCGCGTCAGGCGGCGCGTTTTCCGGCCATCACCTGATCGACGATCTCCGCCGCCATGGTCCCGGCCTCCTGCCCGTCCAGCCCGAAGGCGCGCAGCAGCATGGCCAGACATTGCCTGCTCGTTTCGGCGGCCGGGGCGGGCTGGCCATCGGACAGGATGCGATGGACCAGCCCTTGCACCACGCCCAGCACATAAGCGAGGCCCGTTTCCGGGTTGAACCCCGTCAGCCTGCCCGATGCGATGCCTGCGCCCATGTCGCGAATGATATTGGCGTTGGTTTCGGAATCGGTGGCGATATCCTCCAGCGGCAGACGGGCGATCAGCCACCCCTGCGCCGGATTGGTGAGCGCCTGCCGCCCATAGAGGCATATCGCCGTCGCGATCCGGCGGGCGGGGTCGGTTTCCGGCGCGATGGCGGCCTCGACCAGCCGGTCGATATCCTGCCGGATCATCCGCAATATGTCCCGCGCCAGTTCGTCCCGGTCCCTGAAATGATTGTAGAAGGACTGTTTCGATACCCCTGCGGCGCGGATCAGATCGTCTATCGCCACCCCTTCGAGATGGTGGCTGGAAAACAACATCTGCCCTGCGCGCAAAATGGCCTCCCGCGTGCGCAGCCAGCGCGGATCGGGGCGCGAGGAACCCGCCTCTTTGGCCCCCGCATCCCCGCCCCCTGCCTCTCTGGCCCCCGAACGCGGGGCCGCAGGAAGGCGGGTGACAGGGGGTGAGGCTGCGGGCGCGGAATCGGTCATGCGACCGGTTCAACCATGGCGCACCACCATGAACAAGAACCTTCCGCTCAACTGACGAAATCGGCGGGCGCGGCCGGCCCCCATTGATGCCCCAGCATGGTCGGGATATCGGCGATATTGGCCGGCACGCTCGCATCGAACAGGTCGCCGTCGGTCCAGTGCTCGACGCGATGGCCGAACGGGTCTTTCCAATAATCGAACACCTGGCTGCCCAATATGTGGCGGCCCACGCCCCAGTCATGCCGATAGCCCTTTTCGGCCAGATAGCGATTGCCCGCCATCAGGTCGTCGAGATCGGCCACCTCGAACGCGGCATGGTGGAATTTCGGCGGCATGCCCGGAACCGTGGCGAAATTCAGCGTGTGGTGATCGACCGCCTCATCACCCCGATCGCACCGGATGAACAGCGCCGCAACGTCACCGCTCGGCGCGCGGACCTCATCGGAAATCAGCAGGCCGAAGCGGCTCTGCCACCATTGCCAGCTTCGCGCCATGTCCGAAACGCCCATCACCACATGACCCAGCCGGACCACATGCGCCGGGACGACCGGAACGCGCTTGGCCTCGCCCGCCCGCTCCTGCCGGTCCGCGATATTCCATCCGCCGGTCGAGGCGACGGGCAGCGGCGCGACCCGCTCCTTGTCCGCAATGGCCTCCACCCGGTAGCCGTCGGGGTCGCTCAGCAGGACACGATGCCCGCCGCCCGGCCCTTCGGCCGGTTCGACCGGCACGCCCTCCGCCTCGGCAAGGGCCGTGAGGTCGTCCATGGTGCGCACACGCAGGGTCAACCCCGCAAAGCCGGGTTCGCCCTGCACCGTTTCATGCACGAAGGGCGCGCTGCCCGCGCCGCGCATCCGCAACACGCCGTCGCCGGTGTCGGGGGCCTCCTGCAAGCCGAAATCGATCAGAAACCTGCGCATCAGGTCCAGATCGGGCGCCGCGAACCGGACCGATTCCACATCCACTGCCTTGGCGATCATCCTCTTGTCCTCCAGAATATTTGATTGACTAAAAGTCTAATAAGTTTTCCGCGATTCCGCAAGCCCCGGAACGATGGCGCATGGAAAGGCCTGCGCGCATGCTCATCCGTGCAAAGTCCCCTTATTGTCCGCCACCCGCCGTTTCAGCGCATCGAGCGCGCTGGCCGAATAATGCACGCCCGCCCGAACGACGCCCGCAATGGCGTGCAGATTTTCCACCCGCGCCAGCGGATCGGCATCGAGCAGCACCAGATCGGCATCGCAGCCCACCTCGACCAGCCCCATGCTGTCCGCCTTGCGCAGATATTCCGCCGCATTGATCGTCGCCATTTGCAGGATTTTCAGCGGAGATATCCCCGCATCGGCCAGTTCGCGAAATTCCTGTTTCATCGTCAGGCCCGGCCCCAGATACGACCCGCCATCGGTGCCGACCATCATCCTCACCCCCGCCTCACTCAGCAGCCGGGCCAGTTCAAGCTGGCTGGGATAGGCGGCGTAAAAGGCCTCCCGCATATCGGACGGCAGCGCCTTGTACCGGGCGGTGACATCCCGCCAGTTCCGCACCGCCCTGTCGGGCATATAGGCGAGCATCTCGTCCTGCTCATATTCGGGCAGGTCGGCAAATTCCTGCGTGCGCAGGCGCACCAGCGTGGGCACATGCCAGCTTCCGTCCTCCCGGAACCGCTGCGCGACCTCCCGCCCCTTATCGGCGTCATAGCTATCGATCGCGCGTTTCAGGCGGCTCACATCCCCCGGCTTGGCAAAGGCCGAAGGGTTGATGAGCATCTTGCCCAGACGCTTCATCACCAGCGTTTCGAGGAAGGGGATACGGAAGGGCGGGGCCTTGATGACCTCGCGCCGGTAGCTATCGGCGCGCAGTTCGGCCTCTTGCGCGGAACAGCATATCCAGACGGTGCTGCCCGGCCCCAGATGCTCGACCGAACGGAAACCGGCAGCGGTCGCCCGCAAGGCGTCGGTCCCTTCCTGAAGATGGCCCAATATCGCGATCCCCTGCGCATTGGCTTCCTCGATCGCGGCGAAAAAGACGTCGGGCGCGACCATGCCGATCTTGATGAAATCCGCCCCCTGCCCCTTTTGCCGCCGGATCTCCACCACCACGGCATCGGGGGAACCGGCGTTGAACGGCGTGATGAGCGACCCCGGCGTTTCGTGCAGCGCGGGCGCGTCCGGTCCGATGGGCAGGCGACCCGCCCGGCGCGCCGCCAGCAGCGCGGGGGAACCGGACATCTGGCGAAAGCCGGTGACGCCCTCCGCCAGCATCAGCGCCAGCGAGCCGGAGGGATCATCCAGTTCCAGCACATGGGAATGCATGTCGTTATAGCCCGGAACGACGAATCGGCCCGACGCATCCACCCCCTGCCCATCGGTCGGGACATCCTTGCTTCCTGTCGGGAAGATATCGACGATCCGGCCCATCTTCATGGCGATGGTCATGCCCGGCCTCTTGCCGCCGTCGCGCGGGTCGATAATCGTGCATCCCTCGATCCGCAATTCGGGGGAAGGCCGGCGCGCCGCCTCGGCCTCTCGCGCGGCGGGGCGGCCCATTCCGGTCAACATCGCGGTCAGCGACCGGAACGGCGCGAAGGGCATGACGGAGGCCGCGTGGGCATAGGCGCAGCAAGGGCAGGGCGCGGGGCCGGTCAACGCAGAAAGCAGCATGCGGCGGGTTCCTCTTCCCTTTATCTCGTCCCCGTATCTCGTCCCTGCCGTGCCCGCCCGGCCGTCGCGCCAGCCCGATCGGATCGAATGCGGCGCCCTGTCGGCCGAAGCGGAGTCAGCCGATCCGGAGTCAGTCGAGGCGGAAGGGCAGGCTCGCAAAGCCGTAAAGGCCGGCATTGGTGCCCATCACCGCCTCCCCGACGGTCAGGTCGGCATCCTGTTCGACCAGCGCCTCCAGCAGCACTTCCATCTCGACACGGGCAAGGTTCATCCCTGCGCACATATGCGGCCCGGTGCCCCACGCCAGATGATCGCGCGCGTCGCGGCTGATGTCGAACCGGTCCGGCTTTTCATAATGGCGCTCGTCCCGATTGGCGCAGCCATAGAGCAGCATCACGCGCGCGCCCTGCGGCAGCACCGCGTCGCCCACCTGATAATCGGCGGTCGCCACGCGGGAGAACCAGCGCAGGACCGAGGAATGCCGGACCCCTTCCAGCACGGCGGAGGGGATCAGGTCGGGCTGTTGCTTCAGCATCGCCCACTGATCCGGGTGGGCCGCCAGATTATTGAGCAGATGGCCCTTGGCCATGATGGTGGTGTCGAGGCTGGGAATGACATAGGCGCTGATCGCGGCCATCGCCTCCTGCATGGCCAGCCGCCCGTTTTCCGCCGCGGCGAACAGTTCGGCCGCCCAGCTTCCATCGCGCACCGTGTCGGGGGACAGCGTCGAGATAAAGACAAAGGCCTCGCGCATGCTGACGACATCGGCGTCTGCCTGACGCGGGCCGATGAGGTTGAAGGAGGCCGCCGCCCATTCCAGCATGCGGTCGCGGCCCGCATCCGGCAGGCCGACCAGATGCGACACCGCCTCCACCGGCAGGAAGGACGCCAGCGACGGCATCGCATCGAACCAGCCCTGACCGGACAGCGCGCGGATACGCTCCGTCACCATCTTTTTCAGGTCTTCGCGCGCTTTTGAAAGGCGCGCTGGCGTCAGCGGCTTGGTGACGGCCGCGCGCAACCGGCGGTGCAGATCGCCGTCCGATTGCAAAACATTCATGCCCTTGGGCGCGTTGAAGGTATCGCTGAACCCGACACCCTGACCGCTGATCAGGCAATCGGCCGCTCGCAGCGCCGCCTGAACATCGTCGAAGCGGCCCATCGCATAGGCATCGGGCCGGCCGAGTTTCACCAGCGGCCCGGCATCCCGTAGCCGCTGATAATCCGCAAAGGGGTTCCGAAGACTGTCATCTCCGAACAGGTCGATATCGATCTTCGGAACCGCCCCCGTCATCAGAACTGCACCCGCGCTTTCACGCCATAGGTACGCGGCGCGCCCGGCAGATAGCCGTCCGTGCCCCCGGCGCTGGCGGCGCTGGTGAAATAATATTTCCCCGCCAGATTGCGCCCATAGGCCTGAAGGCTGAAGGGCGAGCCATTGGGCGCCCAGGTGATCGACGCGTTGACCAGATGATAGCCCTTCTGCTTCAGCCGGTTGTCAGGCTCCCACACGAAGGTGGATTTGTACCCGTCATTCGCGTTGAGATCGAACCGGCCCATATCCGTATCGAAGCTGTAGGTGACGCCGATCGAATAGGAGAATTTCGGGGCCTGCGGCAACCGCGCGCCGCCCAGATCGCAGACGGTGCTATACGTCCCGCCCAGACCCGGACCGTTGGTCCCGATCGGGAACGGCACCGTGCACACGCCGCCGGGGAAATCACGATATTTGGCGTCCAGATATTCCATGCCGCCATTGATCATCAGGCCCCGCACAGGCGCGAATTCGAAATCCACGTCCACGCCCTTGATGCGCGCGGACGCCGCATTGTAGAGGATCGTCCCCCCCGGAGGGGCCGGCGGCGCCGAAGAGCGAAGCTGGATATCCTTATAATCATAGTAGAAGCCCGACACGTTGAGGCGCAGCATGCGATCGAACAGTTCGGACTTCACGCCCACTTCATAGGCGTCGAGCACTTCGGGGCGCGATGCCGGGTTGGTGAAGCTGATCGGGTTGAAACCGCCCGACTTGAACCCCCGGTTATAGGACACGAAGGCGTGGACGTCGTCCGACAAATCCTGCGCCAGCACGATCCGCCAGGTGAGCTTGCCGAAGCTCACATCGGTATCGATACCCGGAACGCCGCCGATTTCCTGACCGGGATAGGTCGTCACCGTGGGCGGGAAGGCCGGGAAGGAATTGGGCAGGCCCGGCAGCGGCGTCATGATGCCGGTCAGGATCTTCTGATCCCTCGTATACCGCAGGCCAAGGGTCAGGCGGGTGGCGTCCGTCAGGCTGTAGGTGCCTTCGCCATAAACCGAATAGGACTTGGTTTTCTGGAAACCGGTGGTCCGCACCGACGGCGGTGAGGGTGCGCAGACCTGATCGATGCAGGTTCCGTAAACCTGCGTGTCGATCATCGTCTTGTCATGATAATAGAAGGCGCCGATCATCCACTGCAACGGAGCAGCCGGATTGTCCGAGGCCAGTTGCAATTCCTGGCTGAAGGTCTTGGCGCTCTGGTCGCCATAGAGGTTGATCGTGCCCTGCCCCGGAAGCGGCTGGCCAAGGTTCGACCCCTGCGTCTGGAGCGCGCGGGACATGTTGTTGATATAGCCGGTGATGCTGGTCAGCGTCGCGAAGCCCAGCCCCTGCTCCGCCTTCAGCGACACGCTGTACTGGCGTTGCAGCGCATAGGGCGTCAGGCGGGTGTTGATGCGATATTCGCCGGGATAGACCGTGCCATCGGACCCGACGGAACCGGGATACATGGCGACGGCGTTGCCCTGATCGGTGTTCGCCCGGTCATAAAAGCCGCGCAACGTGATCTTGGTGTCGGGCGAAGGCTGCCAGCGCAGCTTGCCCTGAAAGCCGACATCGTTGAACGTATAGGCTTCCTTGCCGGTGAAGATATTCCGGCCCCAGCCCTTGTCCTGATTGATGTACAGCGTGGCGAAGTTAACCGCCAGCGTATCGGTCAACGGCGTCGAGCCATAGAAATTGGCCTGAATCGTATCGTAATTGCCATAGCTGAGCGATGCATCGACGGCTGCGACGTCACCCGGCTCCTTGGTGATCACATGGATCAGGCCGCCGGTCGTGTTGCGGCCATAAAGCGTGCCCTGCGGCCCCTTGAGCACTTCGATCCGCTCAATATTGTTGAACGAGAAGGAAGAGGCGGCGGAGTTGGGCAGGTACAGCCCATCGACATAGGTGGCGATCGGCGATTCGGTGCTGTAGCCCGCGCTCGTCGTGCCGACCCCGCGCAAAAAGGCGTTGGTGCCCACCAGCGTGCGGGTGAAGCCGAGGCCGGGGGTAAGCTGCGGCAGGTCCACCACGCTCTTCACGCCCTGCGTCGTGAGCGTTTCGGCGGTGAATGCCGAAATCGCGATCGGCACCTGCTGCATGTTCTGCGACCGCTTGTTCGCGGTAACGATGATGGCCCCCACGCCGCCGTCATCGACGGCCTCGGGCGCGGTCGGGGCTGGGGCCGGGACCGCTTCCTGATCCTGCTGCTCGGCCCATGCCGCCACCGGCATCAACGACAGTGCGGCTATGGCAGCCGCAGAAGCCTGAAATATAATTTTCCTGGACATATCTTCTCCCCTTCAGACGGTGGCGACGTGATTATCTGCTCGGTCCTGCCGGATCGAATCGCCTAAGTGATATTGGTATAAAAAATATTTTTGTTCTCGTCAAAAACATTTTAAAGCGATAATAAAGAGATTATACGATTCGACAGATTGTCCGGGCGCACGCTCGTCGGGCGCTCTGGGTCTGGGGAGATAAGGTCATGGGCCATGTCAGGATGCAAGACATCTTTCGGCATGGATTTCAGTCACTTCATTATAGAAGCGCACCCTTCCCCCCTGTCCCTGCCGTCCCCGCCGCAAACGGGAAAGGCATGAGCGTCCGGGCCGGAACCGAAGGCGGAAAAAGGGCGATGTCGCCCGCTACGGCAAACCGACATCACCCCCTGCATCGGCCGATCCCGCCCTTAGGATAATATGATTGAGTCAAAATATCTTTTTTTATCGAAAATTGCGACAGGAGGGGCGATATGAAGTTGGCACGCTACAGCAAGGACAAGGAAACGCATCTCGGCGTGGTCCTGGACGATCAGATTGTTCCGCTGGACGGCATCAGCGATGCCTATCCCACGATGATGGCGATCATCGCCGGGGGGGACGCCGCGCTGGCGAAGGTGCGCGATCATGTCGCGGCCACGGCGGATCGCGTCGCGCTGGCCGATGTTTCGCTGCTCGCCCCGGTCGAGCGGCCCGCAAAGTTCCTCGCCATCGGGATGAACTATCGCAAACATGCCGAAGAAGCCCGCAAGCTGGGCGTGGCCGTGCCGGAAAAGCAGTTCTGGTTCAACAAGCAGACCAGTTGCGTCGCCGGGCCGTTCGACGGCATCGATCAGGGCGTCAGCGACAAGGTCGATTATGAGGCCGAGCTGGGCGTGGTCATCGGCAAGCCCGCCAAGGGCGTGAGCGAGGCCAACGCGCCCGCGCATGTCTTCGGCTATACGGTGATGAACGACGTGTCCGCCCGCGACTGGCAGCAGCATTCACCGACCTTCACCGTCGGCAAGTCGTTCGACACCCACGGTCCCATCGGTCCGTGGATCGTGACAGCGGACGAGATTGCCGATCCCCACGCGCTGGGCATTCGCTGTTTCGTGAACGGCGAGGCGCGGCAGGACAGCGACACCAGCCAGCTTATCCATAATATCTGGCAGCAGATCAGCTATCTTTCCACCGCGTTCACGCTGGAACCGGGCGATCTTCTCGCCACCGGCACGCCCGAAGGCGTGGGCGTCGCCCGCAACCCTCCCGTTTTCCTGAAATCGGGCGACGTGGTGCGATGCGAGGTGGACGGTATCGGCGCGATCGAAAACAGGGTGTTGTGATCTCATGACCAGCGAAACCGATGTAGTGATTGTCGGCGCGGGGCCTGCGGGCCTCGCGGCCGCGATCGAACTGGGAACGCGCGGCGTGCGCGCGATCGTTGTGGAACGCAATGATCGCAGCGGCACCGCCCCGCGCGCCAAGACGACCAATGTGCGCACCCGCACCCATTTGCGGCGCTGGGGCATCGCGGACCGTCTGGCCGCCGAAGCGCCCTTCGGCGTCGACTATCCCAACAACATGGTTTTCGTCACCCGCCTCGCCGGGCCGGAACTGACGCGCTTTGCCAATGCGTTCAGCGCATCGCCGGAAAAGTCGCCGCTCTACCCCGAACATGGCCAGTGGATTCCGCAATATACGCTGGAAAAGATTCTGGTGGCGAAGGCGCGGTCGCTTGCCTCGGTGGAAATCCGCTACAACACGACCTTTCTCACCGCCACGCAGGATGACGCAGGCGTCGTCGCCACGCTGGAACAGGGCGGCGAGCAGGTGGAGGTCAAGGCCCGCTACCTGATCGGCGCGGACGGCGCGCGCAGCAGCGTGCGCGATCTGATCGGGGCGAAGATGGAGGGCCGCTATGGCCTGTCCCATGCCTATAACATCATCTTTCGCGCGCCGGGGCTGGCCAAGGCCCATGCCCATGGACCCGCCGCCATCTATTGGCAGATCGGCAAGGACGGGTTCAGCGCCGTCGGGCCGATGGACCGCAACGATACATGGTTCTTCGCCCCCGCCGGGGTGCCCGAAGGCCACCGTATTTCCGATGAGGACGCCGCGACGCTGATCCGCGAGCGCACCGGCATCGACACGCCGATCGAGATATTGAGCGCGGACACATGGGTCGCGAGCGAGTTTCTGGCCGACCGCTATGCGCAGGGCCGCATCCTGCTGGCGGGCGACGCCTGCCACCTGCATCCCCCGGCGGGCGGATATGGCATGAACATGGGCGTGGGCGACGGCGTCGATCTGGGATGGAAGATCGCCGCGATGCTTCAGGGCTGGGGCGGGCCGAACCTGCTTGCCAGCTATGAGGCGGAGCGCCGCCCGGTGCATCGCGCCGTCATCGACGAGGCGCTCGCCAATTTTCAGGTCTATGTGGCCTCGATCCCGCCGGAAATCGAGGATGACACGCCCGAAGGCGCCGCCATGCGGCACCGTCTGGGTGAGGCGCTTCAGGCCAGCAAGGGGCGGGAGTTCAACACGCTGGGAACCGTTCTGGGCCTGAGTTACGAAGGCTCCCCGCTCATCTCGGCCGAACCGGGTTCGCCCCCGCCGCATGACAGCCAGGTCTATGTGCCCAGCGCGCGGCCGGGCAGTCTGGCGCCCCATGCGTGGCTGCCCGATGGCCGGTCGCTGTACGACCTGTTCGGGCAGGGCTTCTCGCTCATCGTCACGGAAGACGCCGACAAGGCGCAGATCGCCCGCGCCACCGCGCAGGCGGCATCGCTGGGCGTGCCGCTCAAGCTGGTGCGGCCGCAGGGCGTGCCGGTGGGCGAGCTTTACGAAGCGGACATGACCCTCGTGCGCCCGGATCAGCATGTCGCGTGGCGCGGCAATCTGTGGGACGAAACCGCCCTTCCGCGCGCTACCGATAACAGGTCGGCCGATAACAGGTCCGCCGACAACCGGGCCATGGCGCAGGCGGGGGAAGAGACGGGCGCAGAAAAAATATCGGGAGAGTAGGAATGAACTATCTTCGCAACTGCTGGTACATGGCCGCCTGGGCCGACGAGGTCGGGGACGCCGGCATCGCCCGCACCTTTCTGGGGGAACCGATATTCCTGTTCCGCGATGGCGAAGGCAATGTTCAGGCCTTGCTCGACCGGTGCCCGCACCGGTTCGCGCCGCTCAGCATCGGCGATGTGGCCGATGGCGTGGTGACGTGCCGCTATCACGGCCTCGCCTTCGACGGCACAGGCCGCTGCGTGCATAATCCGCATGGCCCGGTGACGCGCGCGCTGTCGACCCGCAGCTATCCCGTGGCCGAACGGCATCGCGCCATCTGGATCTGGATGGGCGACCCCGAACGCGCCGACCCGGACCAGATCCGCGATCTCGATTTTCTGGCCGACGCCCCCGACACCGCCTTCAACAAGGGCTATGTGCTGGGCGGCGGCAATTACCAGTTGTTCGTCGATAATATCCTCGACCTGTCGCACACCGATTATCTGCACCCCGACACGCTGGGCGGCGGCTCGATCACCCGCACCCGCGCGAAGGTGGAACAGCATGACGACGGCATCATCAAGATCATGTGGGACAGCTATGACGATGTCCCGCCGCCTCTGGTGCGCCAGAAAATGCCCGAAGGCGTGGACCGCGCCGATAGCTGGACCCATGTGGAATGGAGCGCGCCGGGGGTGATGAAGCTCGTCAACGGCGCGGTGCCTGCGGGCACCCCGCGCGAGGGCGCGGGCAATTCGATCAACGTCCACATCATGACCCCGGAAACGGAGAAAACGACGCATTATTTCTTCGCTTCGACGCGGGATTACGCCCTTGACGACGCGGAACTGAACGAAGTCATCCGGCGCATCCGCGCAGAGATTTTCTCCACCGAGGATGAACCGATGATCGCCGCGCAACAGGAACGCCTCGGCGAGGCGGATTTCTGGGATCTCAAGCCCGCGCTGCTGCGCATCGATGAAGGCGCGGTCGCGGTGCGGCGGCGGCTCGATGCGCTGATCGCGGCGGAACAGGGGGAACCGGCATGACAATGCGGCGCCACGGCCTGCCCTTCGCCCTGCTGTCCTGCATCGCCCTTTCCTGCGCCACGGCGGCCTTCCCCGCCGCAGCTTCCGCGCAAGACGCGAAAACGGACGCCCGTCCGGTCTGGACGACGCTTGGCACGAGTTGCGGGCCGATCCCCAATCCGGGGCGGGCGCAACCGGCCAATCTCCTGCGGGCCGGCGATCGGCTGATCCTGATCGATGTCGGCGACGGCGCGACGGATCAGATCGGCAAGGCGGGCATTCCCTTTGAAACGGTCGATACGCTGTTCATCAGCCATCATCATTTCGACCATATTGGCGGCCTCGGCGCGCTGATCGGCCGCCGCTATCAGGTCGCCGCCGCCAATGTGCTGACCATCTACGGCCCGCCCGGCACGAAGGCGATCGTGGAGGAACTGGTCGGCGCGGTCGATGCCGCCTCGCTGGGCGGCGCGGTCGTGCGGGAAAAGGTCCGGCGATCCCCGGCCGATATGGTCAAGGTCGTCGAAATCGCCGATGGCGACACGGTGTCCCTTGGCGACATGACGGTCATCGCCGCCGCCAATTCCCATTATGTCGCGCTCGCTTCCGGGGCGCAGGGACCGCAACCCCAGTCGCTGTCGTTCCGCTTCAACCTGCCGGGCCGGTCGATCGTCTATACCGGCGACACCGGGCCGAGCGAGAATGTCGAGAAGCTCGCGCGCGGCGCCGATCTGCTGATCAGCGAGATCATCGATCCCGACGCGGCCCTTGCCCGCATCCGCGCCAGCCGTCCCGACCTGCCGGAAAATACGCTCAAGCTGGTGGGCGATCATTACCGCGCCGAGCATCTGACGCCTACGGCCGTGGGCGAACTGGCCGCGCGCGCAAAGGTGCGGGCGCTGGTCATCACCCACAACCCGATCGTCGACGCCGCGCTGGACACCACGCGGCAAGCCATCGCCGCCGTTTATAAAGGGCCGATCACCATCGCATCGGACCTCGACAATTTTTGAAAAGATGAAAATATGAGGAGTGCCAATCCATGAGCAAGGTCATCATCACCTGCGCGATCACAGGCGGGATTCATACGCCCTCCATGTCGCCGCACCTGCCCGTCACGCCTGAGGAAATCGCCGACGCGGCGGTCGGCGCGGCGGAGGCCGGGGCGGCCATCGTCCACCTGCACGCCCGCAACCCGCAGGACGGGCGGCCCGACCAAAGCCCCGAAGCGTTCGAGCCGTTCCTGCGCAGCATCAAGCAGCGCAGCGACGTGGTGGTCAACATCACCACCGGCGGCGCGCCGGGCATGACGGTCGACGAACGGGTGAGGCCCGCCGAAGTGTGGAAACCGGAAGTCGCGAGCATGAACATGGGCTCGATGAATTTCGGCCTGTTCCCGATGCTGAAGCGGTTCAAGGATTTCAAGCATGACTGGGAACCGGCCATGCTGGCGGCGAGCGACGATTTCGTCTTTCGCAACACCTATAAGGATATCCGCTATTGCCTCGAAACCCTGAACGAGAGCGGCGCGCGGTACGAATTTGAATGCTATGACACCTCGCATCTGCACAATCTCCATTATTTCTACCGCGAAGGGCTGGTGAAGGCCCCGCTGTTCATCCAGACGGTGTTCGGCCTGATGGGCGGCATCGGCACCCATCCCGATGAGGTCATGCACATGAAGCGGACGGCCGACCGGCTGTTCGGCAAGGATTATAACTGGTCCGTGCTCGGCGCCGGTTCCTCTCAGATGAAGATTGCGGGAATGGCCGCGGCGATGGGCGCCCATGTGCGCGTCGGGCTGGAGGATTCGCTGTGGCTGGGCCGGGGGCAACTGGCCGAAAGCAACGCCGCGCAGGTAACGCAGGTCCGCAAAATCCTCGAAGGTCTGGGGCTGGATATCGCGACGCCGGATGAAGCGCGCGAGATATTGTCGCTGAAAGGCGCAGACAAGGTCGGCTTCTGAACACCCTTTACCCAATCTCTATGCTTCACTAGAAAAGCTATTTTTTGCAAATGCTGACTTCATAAGTGGAAAAGAGAATGCACACCCTGGCTACCGCGAAAGTGGTGCAATCATCGTCTGGCTCCCCCCGGAGCCAGACGAGCCTGGCCTATGAAATCATTCGTCAGGATATCATCGCCGGGATGCATCCACCGGGCAAGAAGCTGAAGATTCAGGATCTTGCCGACGAACTGAAGGTCGCGCCCAGCGCGGTGCGAGAGGCCCTGTCGCGGCTGGTGCCCGAACAGCTTGTCATATCGCGGGATCAGCGCGGCTTTGTGGTCGCTCCCCTGTCGATCGACGATCTGGTGGACCTTACCGACCTGCGCTGCGAGGTGGAGGCGATCGCGCTGCGCCGATCGGTCGCCAATGGCGATATCGACTGGGAAGTGCGGCTGATATCGGCGGCCCATCGCCTGCGCGCGATGCCCTCGCCTCAACCCGCCCGGAATCCCCATACCGCCGACTGGCTCAGCAAACATGCCGAATATCACGCCGCTCTGGTCAGCGCATGCGGCAGCAGGCGGCTATTGGCCCTGCACGCCCAGCTTTACGAACAGTCGGAGCGTTATCGCATCCTGTCGGCTTTCATCGAAACGAAGCGCGACGTCACGGATGAGCATCAACAACTGGTCGATCTGGCGCTGGCCCGCGATGCCGACGGCCTGGTCGCCATGATGACCCAGCACATCCGCCGGACCACCGAACTGATCGTCGAGAGCGTAAAGGATAAGACTTTTTCCTGACCGACACAAAGACCCCGGTCAGGACAGGGATCGCATGGCATGCATCCCCTGCCCCATCCGAAACCGGGCCGGTTCCCTCAACAGGAAAAGGCGCGCCATCCCATCGGGACGGGTATGTCGCGGGGGATCACTCTCTTTTTTCCCCACCGGTGCAACCTTGAATCATCAGCCTGCACCGGCGGGAATATTCGCGCGATACCTCACGCCGTCCCCGTGAATAGGGGAAAACCCTTTTAAATGCGGGTAACGGCGTCCGACGCATGCATGCCGACCGAAGCGCGGCCGAAATGCTCCAGGCATGTCTCGATCGTGCTCTGGCCGTGGACACTGGGAATCCGGGCGTCGCGGAAAAGGCGCTGGAACGGGCTGTTTTCATGAATGGAAGAAGCCCCGCTGGCCCGCAGCGTCAGGTCGGTAATCTCGGAAGAAAGCGTGTTGATATAGGCTTTTTCCAGCGTCGTGCGGGTCAGTTCCAGTTCGTCCACCGGCAGGTCTTGCTCCGCCAGCGCTTCCACCCGCGTCAGGATATTCCGGGCGACCAGTTCAGCGGTCAGCAGCTTGCAGTGAAGCTCCCCCAACTGAATATGCGTAATCGGCGCTTCGGCCTGCTTGGGATAGTTGGAGTTGGTGATGCCCCGCGTCCTGATCTTCTCACGGAACAGCTCGATCGCCGCCCGCGCCGCGCCCAGCGCGATCGCCGACATGGTGGCGCCTGCGAACAGCAGCAGATTGACCTTGAACAACAGCCCTTCGCGCGGGGGCTGAAGGCGGCTCATCATCACGATGTCGAAATCGGTGCGCACCCGGTTATCGGGCACAAAGACTTCTTCCTCTATGACGACCGTGTTGCTGCCGCTGCCGCGCATCCCCATGACCTTCCAGTCATCGAGAATGGCGATCTGGTCATGCGGCACCATGCAGACGATCGACACGGGCGCGTCGCCATCCCGGCAGATCGCGCCCAGATGGTGAAAGGCGGTATAATGGCACCCGCTGCAAAAGGGCCAGCGACCCTTTATCATATATCCGCCCTCGACCCGGCGGGCGACGCCGGGGCCAGCGCCATTGGCCACGCCCGAATTGAGCGGGCCGACCCACGGGGTGCGGAACGCCTCATCCTGAAAGGCGCGATCATAGATGGTCATCGTCAGCGTGCCGCCGCTCGTGACCCAGACGAACCAGGCGGTGGAGGCGCATCCGCGCGCGATTTCCGCGAATATGGCATATTGCTGGGTGGGGGTGAGGGCATAGCCGCCATATTCGACGGGGATGCTCATCCTGAACAGGCCCGCATCATGGAATTCCTGCACCGTTTCGGGCGGCACGCGGCACAGTTCCTCGGCCTGAGCCGCCCGCGCCCGCAGGGTCGGCACCATGTCCCGGACGAAAGCCAGCAGACGCTCCGCCTGTTCGGGATCGCCCGGCCTGCCGCCCCCAGCGGCACTCTGCCCAGCCCCGCCTTGCTGAGTCGCGCCACTGCCCGCGGGCTGCTCGATACCGGCCCCGGACGGGCTGAGAACGGTGCTCATATAGTCTCACTCCAACATTGTCCTATGACCGCATAGTGCGGCAAAGCGCATAATGTGTCAACACATATGCAAGGGGAGGGAAGAGACGCAAAGTCATGAAAGGCCCTGCGGTATCCTTCATTATCAGCAGAAATATTGCCTTGTTTCGCAGATATCCGTAACCGAAGGCACAAAAAGCCACCCCTGCAATGCGACATTGACCGATGCAAAAAGTGTCGATACATATAGGGCAAATCAAGCAGTCGAGGTAGCCATGACATATCTGAGGAACATCTGGTACGCCGCCGCCTGGGCCGAGCAGGTCGTGCCGGGGGAAACGCTTTCCCGCACGATTCTCAACGAAAGCCTTCTTTTCTTCCGCGACGAGACTGGCCGCGCCGTCGCCCTGCGTGACCGGTGCCCGCACAAATATGCCCCGCTCCACCTCGGCAAGCTGAAGGACGGGGTGATCGAATGCGGCTATCACGGGTTGCAGTTCAACGGCCGGGGGGCGTGCATATTCAACCCGCATGGCGACGGCGCGATACCGCCCAACGCGAAGGTGGAAAGCTATCCGCTGGAGGAACGGCACGAGGCATTGTGGATATGGATGGGCGACAAGGACCGCGCCGACCCGGACCTCATCCCCGATTTCAGCCGGGTCATCAACGACGGCAACACCGTGGTCCGGCATTATCTGACCCCGCAGGCCAATTATGAACTGATGATCGACAATCTGCTCGATCTGGGTCACACCGCCTATCTTCACCCCGACTCGCTGGGTAGCGAGGCGATCATCCAGTCCCAGCGCAGCACGCGAGTCGAGGGCGAGACGATCGTGGATGAACTCTGGGCGCCGGACGGGGCCGCGCCGCCGATGGCGCAGTTTCTTTTCGAGAAATTCCGGGGCGTCAATGTCGATCACTGGCTGCAAAGCACCTGGCACGCCCCCGGCCTTATCAGCGGGATTGCAGGCTATGCCCCGGCGGGCCAGAACCGGGAGGGCGCCGAAACGCTGCCCGGCCTACACTGGCTGACGCCGGAAACCGACACGACCTGTCATTATTTCGCTGCCCTTGGCCGCAATTTCCGTCGCGACGATGCGGAGTTGAACGCCATCATCGACATGGGCGTGATGAAGGCCTTCTCTCAGGAGGACATGCCGATGGTCGCCGCCATCCAGCAGGAATGGCAGGTCGCCGACGCCAACGACCATCAGGTCATCCTGTCCACCGACCGCGCGGGCGTCCTTGCGCGCCGCATGTTGCGCAAGATGATCCGGCAGGAAGAACGAGGCGAAACGGAAGCGCAGCCCATCGAGAACGCCGAAGCCGCGGCGGAATAATAGGGCCGCGCGCGGGGACACTCGACTCTCCGCGCGCGCCTCAGAACGATACCGGGCGCCACGCGCTGCGATTGCAGCCCGGAAATGACAGCAAGAATCCGCAACGGACACGTAAAGGAGAGGAACAGTGCTCGATCTGATGGAATTATCGGCGCGATGGACCCGCACGCGCGAGATGATGGAACGGCTCGATCTCGACGTGGTCATCGCCATCGATACCTCGCGTGACGAGATACTCCTGAGCACCCAGCGCTGGCTGACGGGCTTCACCCCTCTGGGCGGACCCGCCGCGGCCCTGCTGTTCCGCGATGGCCATGTGGAACTGGTCTCCCAATGGCTGGGCAAGACCGTTCCGGCATTTTATGCGGGCGCCGACCTGCCGATCGAAACCGTGCCGGGCTACTCGCCCCAGATTTTCGCGGAACGCATCGGCAAGGCGGGCGCCCGGAAAATCGGATATGCCGAAGATGGCTGCTTCCCGGCCAGCATCTATCAGGCCTTGCGCGATATGCCGTCCAGCCCGGCCCTGATCGACATATCGGCGGAGATCATCGCCCTGCGGATGCGCAAAAGCGCGGCGGAGATCGCGACCATCCGCAAAAGCTGCGCCATCGCCGACAAAATCTGGGAGAATATGGACGATATTTTCCGGGTCGGCCGCAAACATTATGAGATCGTCGCGGATATCAGCCATCTGGCCCGGCTGGAAGGCGCGGAAGGCGGCTTCTACCTGATGGGCAAGCTGCCGTTTCTCGGCATGCCCATGCGCGTTCTGGCCGACCCCGATGAGGTGGTCGCCGATACCCGCTATCTGGTGGAGGTCTCCCCGCGCTTCGACGGCTATTATTCACAACTGACAGGACCGGTCACGACGCGGCCGGATGATGCCGACGCGGCGCGGGCGCTCGCCGATGTGGTCGCCGCCAAGGAATTTGCCCAGCCGCTAATGGTCCCCGGCGCGGATCTGAGCGCGATCGCGGTCGAGATAGAGACGTTCCTCAAGGACCGTGGGCATATGATGATATCGCGGTCGCTCGGCCATTTCTGCGGCATGGCGCTGGAGGAACCGAGGCATGATCCGGGCAAGCCGGTGATTTTGGAAAGCGGGATGACCTTCATCTTTCATCCCGTGCTTTTCAGCCCCGAACTGGCATCCTTCATGCGGGCGGACACCTATCTTATCACGCCCGACGGCGCGGAACGGCTGAACCGGTACGGGACGGAGATGCTGGTCGCCGGCTGACCCCCGCGCGTAATGCAAGGCTGTCCGGCAGGATAACCGGCAAGGGAAGAAACCCGACTCGGCCATTGCGAGGATCGCGAGGGACATCATCGTCAATAGTGTTGACATATATTGGCGAACACCCTTGCCGCTCTGGTGACAAGATGGGTACGGAAATTCGGGATATTTTTCCGTTATTTTACGCATGTGGATATTCGTCACGAGGGAAATAAGGAAATATCCCTCTAAAATGTGTTGACACAATTGGCGGACAGGTCTTTTATATCATCTGTCGCACACCGCCCTTCAGGGCAGTGAAAGCGAAAGAAACCTGGGGAGGACATCGTGAACAGATTTTATCTATCGGCGGGCCTGATGGCGCTGGTATCGGGCGCACCGGCTCTTGCGCAGACAGCACCGGCCCCGGCCCCGCAGGCAAGCGCCGCGGATCAGGCCAATTTCGGGTTGCAGGATATCATCGTCACCGCCCAGCGGCGCAGCGAAAACCTCCAGAACGTGCCGATCGCGGTCGTGGCCGTCACTCCGGATCAACTCACCAACAGCGGCGTCACCAACCTTCAGGGTTTGAACGTGCTGGTTCCCGGCGTCCAGATGTTGCAGGGCGCGGCCAATTCCAACCCCTATATTCGCGGCGTGGGCAGCCAGCAGGTCGGCCCCGGCCTCGAAGCGCCGATCGCCATCTATGTCGATGGCGTCTATTACGCATCGAATTTCGGCGCCCCCGCCGAACTGGTGAGCGTCGCGCAGGTCGAAGTGCTCAAGGGGCCGCAAGGCACATTGTTCGGCCGCAACGCGACCGGCGGCCTTATCCACATCATCACCCGCACACCGAGTCACGATGCGCAGGTCGAGGCCCGCGCAAGCTACGGCAATTACGACACCAAACGGTTCGAATTTTACGGAACGACCGGGCTGGGCGCCAATCTGGCGGCCGATTTCTCCGCAGCGGTCAGCAGTCAGGGTGACGGCTACGGCACCAATCTGGTCAACGGCCGGGACATCAACAGGGTCGATCTCAACGTCAATCTGCGCTCCAAATGGCTGTTCACGCCCAGCGATGCCACGCAGATCACCGCGATATTCGATTATGGCGTCGTCCATTCGTCGCTGAACGCCGCCCGTATCATCCCCGGCACCGGCGTTCCGCCGATCATCGGCCCGCTCTATGGCGGCAGCGCATGGGACGCGGCGCTGAGCACCCATCCCAAGCTGAATTCCAAGGGCGGCGGCGCCAGCCTGAAGATCGAGCATGATCTGGGCTTTGCCGAACTGGTGAACATCGCGGCATGGCGCAAGAGCCACACCACCGGCGCGCTGGATCTCGACGCCACGGCGACCAATTTCACCTCGGTCTCCGATCTGGCCCAGAAAGAGCGCCAGATCACCGAAGAACTGCAATTGCAGTCGAACAAGGGTGCCGGGCTGGACTGGACGCTGGGCCTCTATTATTTCAACGATGTCGCGAAGATCGACGAAAGCGTCGCTTTAGGCCCGATCGTCCGCCCGCCCTTCACCGGCCAGCGCTATCTGGGGCGGCAGGAAACGACCTCCTACGCGGCCTATGGTCAGGCGACCTGGGAATTCCTGCCCGACACGCGCCTGACGCTGGGCGGGCGCTACACGCATGAAAAACGCGCCTTCGAGGGCAGTTCCGCAGCGCTGGCAGGCCCGGTCGTGATCCCGCTGGTGGCGGGCATATCGACGTCGAAATCCTTCGACCGTTTCACCTACCGGGTGGCGCTCGATCATCGCTTCTCGCCGGAACTGCTCGTCTACGCATCGGTCAACAGCGGTTTCAAGAGCGGCGGCTATAATGCCCTCGCCCCCGATCAGCCGCCGTTCAACCCGGAAAAGCTGATGGCCTATGCCGCCGGCATCAAATCGGACCTGCTGGACCGGCGCCTTCGCCTGAACCTCGAAGGTTTTTATTATGATTATAAGGATCTTCAGGTCGGCGTCGTGCTGCAACTCGCGCCGGGGGTCACGGCGCCGGGCATCATCAACGGTGGCACCGCCGAAGTCTATGGTCTGGACCTCGACATGCAGGCGCAGATCACCGACGGCCTGCGCATTTCCGGCGGCCTGGCCTATCTGCACTCGCGCTTCAAGGACACGGTGAGCAATTTCGCGATCAGTTCCCCGTCCGGGATGGTCCCGACATATCTGGGCAGCGTTCAGGGCAATACCCTGCCCTACAGCCCCGATCTGATCGGCAGCGTGTCCGCCGATTATACGGTCCCGGTGGGCGAGGGCGAGGCGAACTTCAACGTCACCTATCAGTATAATGACGGCTTCTTCGCGGAACCGGATAATGTCGTCCGGCAGAACAGCTATTCGATGCTCGCCGCATCGATGCGCTGGACCGCCCCCGATGAGCGGCTTTCGCTGTCGATCTGGGGCAAGAACCTGACGAACAAGGCCGCGATTTCCAACGCTTTGACATTGGCGTTCGGCCCGCACGAGGCCTATTATCAGCCGCCCCGCACCTATGGCGCGACGGTGGGCTTCAAATTCTGATCCTGACGGCGGCGGGGGATGGAATGATGGGGAGTGTGAAAAACCGGTTATGGACAAAATGCGCCCCATCCCCTCTCTTTGCCGCCTTCACCCTGCCGACTCCATGGGGCTGGCGCTGTGATGGGAAAAGATAGCATGATCGATCAACCATGGCTGGGCCGTCGGCATTTCATGGCCACCGGTCTTGCCGCCGTCGCCGCAGGCGCGGCAATATCTTCCGAAGGAGTTGTCGCCATGGCCGGGACGCAGAACAAGCAGGCGCAACAGCCATCGCCCCGTAGCAGGCCCGCGATCATCGACGTGCATTCCCACCCATCCATGCCGCTTTACCACGACCTGATCCGCGAATTCGGGACGATGGGCGCGCAGGACCGTTTCCCCGATCGCGTCGCCTTTCCGCCGGGCCTTCCGGTCTGGCATGCGGAACAGGCGCTGGAGACGATGGAGCGCAACTCTATTCGGGCGCAGGTGCTATCGCTGCCCGATGTGACGCTGGGGCTGCGCGGCGAGGCGGCCCGCCGCCATGCCCGCCGCATCAACGAGGCGCTGGCGGAGATCGTCGCGAACCATCCCGGGCGCTTCGGCGCCTTTGGCGTCATCCCGCATGACGACATGGAGTCCTCGCTGCGGGAAATCGAATATGCGCTCGATAGCCTGAAACTCGACGGCATCTGCACATCGACCAATATTCGCGGCGTCTATATCGGAGACCCCGCCTTCGATCCGTGGATGGCCGAGTTGCACCGCCGCGCCGCCGTACTGTTCATCCATCCGATGATGCCGACCGTCCTCAACCCCGCCGTGCCGCCGATCATCGAATTTTCCTTCGATACCGCGCGCATGGTGATGAACATGGTGCTGAGCGGCGCGAAACGGCGCTTTTCCAACATCAAGGTGATTTCGACCCATGGCGGTGGGGCCATTCCCGCCATCTCTCACCGGCTGGAAATCGCCCAACCGCTGGTGTCGCCCGGCGGCCCGACCAGCGAGCAGATTCACGAGGATCTGCGGTCCTTCTATTACGACCTGACCACCTGCATGGGGGAAGTGCCGCTCGCCGCCGCATCCCGTTTCGTGGACCGATCGAAGCTGCTGATGGGGTTCGACTATCCTTATGCGCCCGAAGCGCTGATGAGCGCCGAGATAGAGCGCTTCTTCGCCTTTGACGGCATGAGCGATCAGGATAAGGCCGCGATCGCGGGCACGAATGCGCTCGCGCTCTTTCCGCGCCTTGCCGCCGCCTGACGCCCCCGTCTCGACGGGAAAGATCATGGGAAGGGAATGACGATATGACGATACTCACGCGGCCCGATGGCCATCTGCCGGAAGACCTGCATCTGTCGAGGCGTCACGCCATAGCGGGCGCGCTGTTCGCGGGCTATGCGATCGCGGGCGCCAGCGCGCAGGCCACGCCGGTCCATACCGATGATGCGGGTCTCATCGTCGAGCGGACGACCCTCTCCACGACCATGCCCGCCTTCATCGCCCGGCCCGACAAGCCGGGGCGTCATCCCGCCGTGCTCGTCATTCATGAGGCCTTCGGGTTGCACGAATATATCCGCGACGTCTGCCGCCGCCTCGCGAAGCTGGGCTATGTCGCGATTGCGCCGGAGTTTTTCATGCGCATCGGCAATCCTGCGCCGCTCGCCGACATTCCCTCGGTCATGAAAATCGTCAACGCCACCACCGACGAGGAAACGCTGAGCGATATCAAGGCGGCGGTCGAATTTCTCCGGCAGCAGGATTATGCCGATATAGAACGGCTGGGCGTCACTGGCTTCTGCTGGGGCGGGCGCTGGACATGGCTGACGGGCGCGCTGATCCCGGAGGCGAAGGCCTGCGTCGCCTGGTACGGCTTCATGGTGCCGACGCCGATCAATCAAATGCTGCCCTCGCCGGATCTCAAGCCGCAGGCGGATCGCCTGTGGCCCAGCGATCATGCCGCCCAGTTGCACGCGCCGGTGCTCGGCCTCTATGGCGGCCTCGATCCCGTGACCAAGACCGTTCCGGCCATGCGCGAGGCGCTGGAAGAGGCGGGCAAGGAGGATTGCGAAATCATCGTCTATCCCAATTCCGCCCATGGTTTCCACGCGGATTACCGGGAAGGCTATAATGCCGCCGACGCGCAGGATGGCTGGCAGAGGATGCTCCTCCATTTCCGCAAATATGGCGTGGCCTGAGACTGGCGCGCGCGGCCATCGCCCTGCGCTTTGCCCATAGCGATCGGACGCCCGGAATGATCGGGAAACCCTGAACTCCGGCCATCGGGACCGGGTCACGGCCTTCCTTGCGCCGGGGCAGCGACCCATGCGGGCGGTCGTCGGGCAAAAGTCATGGCGGCGGCAGGCAGGCAGACGACGGGGCGGACCGGTCATAGCATGTCTTTCCAGCCTGCCCCGATCATGATAAAGTGACGACACATTATAAGGAGGAGAGTCCGGTGCGCATCGATGTTCACGCCCATCATCTGCCCGCCCGCTATCTGGCGGCGCTGAAGGAAGGGGGCGGCCCGGCCCTTGCCGCCGTGCATGACGACGCCACATTGCAAACCATGGTGGAACGGCAGGACGCCGCCGGGATAGACCTTCAGGTGCTCAGCACCGGTCCCAACGCGCCCTATCTGCGCGACGCGGCCCTTGCCGAACAGGCCGCGCAGATCGCCAATGATCTCTTCGCGGACGTGGTTTCGCGCTATAATGGCCGGTTCGCGGCCTATGGCTGCGTTCCCCTCCCGCATGCGCAGAGCGCCGCCGCGGAGGCCGTGCGCTGCCTCGATACGCTGGGTTTTGCCGGGATTCACCTTGGATGTTCGGCGCTGGGCCATCCGATCGACGATGCGCGGTTCGACGATCTGTGGGCGGAACTCGATCGGCGCGAAGCCATTGTCTATGTCCATCCCGGCGGGGTCGTCGTGGGCACGGAACCGGGCCTTGCCGGCATGGACGATACCCTGATCGCCGTGACGATCGGCAGCGCGGCGGAAATCGCCACCGCCGCGTTGCGGCTCGCCGCCCTGTGCCGGAAATACCGGCGGGTCCGGCCCATTATCGGCCTGCTGGGCGGATCGCTGCCCTTTCTGCTCCAGCGCTGCCTGTCGATCGTCGGCAAATGGCCCCTGCCCACGGTCCTCAGCCAGTTTTCATCGCCGGAGGACGTGGTCACGGAACTGCGGCGTTTCCATTATGATATCAACCTGCTCCCCGATCCGCATGTGCTGGAAAGCGCGCGCCGCGCCTATGGGGTGGACCGGCTGGTATTCGGCAGCGATTCCCCCAGCGGCACGCCGGAAAGCGCGATCGCCTTCATGGAACGGGGCGGCCTTTCCCCCGAAGAACGCGACGCCATTCTCGGCCCGAACGCCCAGAGCCTCTTTGCCCGGCAGGTCGTATCCGGTTGATCCTTGGCCATGAAAATCCCGATAAGTGTCACCACTTATCGGGATTGAAGGGAAAGACTGCCATCGACCCGCCAGCACCAAGGCGGTGCGGGGTGCTACGCGCCCTCCCGAATGCCCCGGGCCACATATTCAGGTCGAGTTGCCCCAACCGGCATTGTCCGCAGCGCCGATAGAGCAGACAGAGAAGCGCAACCCCTTTACCGGCCCACGATCCGGCATCGTTCCGGCGCCACTTCGGGGCATGGGTCAACCATCGCCCCGGACGGCGCGGGGGGGGGGGGTCGGATCACATCCCGTCCCCCGCCAACCGCCCTTCACACGGACAGGGGTTACACCCGTTCCCAAATCGCGGCGATGCCCTGCCCGCCGCCGATGCACATCGTCACCAGCCCATAGCGGCCCCCGGTGCGGTGCAGTTCATAGACCAGCTTGGTCGTGATGATCGCGCCCGTCGCGCCGACCGGATGGCCCAGCGAGATGCCGCTGCCATTGGGATTGACCTTGGCCGGATCGAAGTTCAGTTCCCGCGCCACCGCGCAGGCCTGCGCGGCGAAGGCTTCGTTGGATTCGATCACGTCGAGATCGCCCACCTGCAACCCGGCCCGCTCCAGCGCCTTACGCGTCGCGGGGATCGGGCCGATGCCCATATAGGCGGGATCGACGCCCGCATGGCCATAGGCGACCAGCCGGGCGAGCGGCTTGAGGCCCTGCGCCTTCACGGCGGCTTCCCCGGCCAGCACCACGGCAGAGGCGCCGTCATTGATGCCGGACGCGTTGCCCGCCGTCACCGTGCCATCCTTCTGGAACACCGGCTTGAGCTTCGCAAATTCAGCGGAGTCCGCATCGGCCCGCACGAATTCGTCGGTGTCGAACGCCACCGGCTTGCGCCGCACCATCACCTCCACCGGGACGATCTGGTCGCGGAAATGGCCCTGCGCGATCGCCTGCGACGCCCGCTGCTGGCTTTCCAGCGCGAGCGCATCCTGATCTTCCCGCGAGATGCCGTAGCGCGCCGCGATATTTTCGGCCGTAACACCCATATGCGTTCCGTTGAACGGGTCCGTCAGCGTGCCGACCAGCCCATCGACCAGCGCCGCGTCACCCATTTTCTGGCCCCAGCGCACGCCTTGCGCGAAATAGGGCGCGCGGCTCATGATTTCGGCGCCGCCGCCCAGCGCGATTTCGCAATCGCCCAGCATGATCGACTGGGCAGCGGTGAGGATCGCCTGAAGGCCCGAACCGCAAAGCCGGTTCACCGTCAGGGCGGGGCTTTCCTGCGGCACGCCCGCGCCGAGCGCCGCGATGCGCGCGACATAGGCGTCACGCGGCTCGGTCGGGATGACATTGCCCATCACCACATTGCCGATCAGCCCGGCATCGATGCCTGCCCGCTCGATCGCGGCCTTCGCGACATGGGCGCCAAGCTCGCCCGGCTTCTGATCCTTGAGCGAACCACCGAAACTGCCGATCGCGGTGCGCGCCGCCGATACCAGAAATATGTCCGTCATGCTTGATCTCCCAAAATGCGCCCCGAATGCGGCGCTGTCATCCATTCAACGATGCGAAATTCTCATCCCGCGCAACCAGTTGTTCGATCAACGGCGCGGGCGCCCATGCCCAGCCATTGCGACCTGCCGCATAGACCTTGATCTGCTCCAGGATCGCGGGCAACCCCATCAGGTCGCCCTGAAACATCGGTCCACCCCGTTCCCGGCCAAAGCCATAGCCGTGCAGATAGGTCATATCCACATCCACCGGGCGATAGGCAATCCCCTCTCCCACGATCCGCGCGCCTTCTTCCGGCATGAACCGTGCCTGCCGCAGCTATTCCTCGAACAGGCGGTTGCCGATGAAGCCGCCGCACAGACCGGGAACGACGCCATACGGAAAGGGCGTTCACCGCCCCGTTGGCGAGGCGCAACAGGGCGGCCGCGCCTGAATGCATGATTTCGGCCAATCCCGTGTTCCAACTTCAAAAGGCGTCGGCGTCGAGCGCCATGACCGGGGCTTCGCCCTCGGCAATGGAGGCGGCCAGCGCCTGCGCCTGCGGCAGCATCCGCCGGGCGAAGAAATCGGCAATAGCCAACTTGGCTTCATGCAGCGGCGTGTCGCCCCCGGCGGCAGCGGCGGCCGCAGCCATGCGCGCCCACATCCACCCCATGGAAACCAGCGCGAACAGCCGCAGATAATCGACCGCCGCCGCGCCCGTCGCATCGACATCCGCCCCGCGCAGGGACGCCGTCGCGGTGCGCAGCAGATCGAGCGCCTGTTCCGTCCGCCCGGCGATGGTCGCGGCCTGCGGGATCGACGCGGCCGCTTGCAAATCCCGCACGATCTGCGCGAAGAAGCCCTCCACGACCGCGCCGCCCGCCAGCGGGAGCTTGCGCCCGACCAGGTCCATCGCCTGCACGCCGTTGGTGCCCTCATAAATCTGGGCAATGCGGGCATCGCGGACGAACTGTTCCATCCCCCATTCGCGGATGTACCCATGGCCGCCGAACACCTGCTGCGCCTGCACCGCGCTTTCGAAGCCGAAATCGGTGAAGGCGGCCTTCACCACCGGGGTCAGCAGCGCCACCAGCGCATCCGACTTCGCCCGCTCCCCGGCATCCGGGTGCGCATGGGCGCGATCATGCTGCAAGGCCGTCCAGCCGGCCAGCGCCCGGCCCGCCTCCACAAAGGCGCGGATGGAAAGCAGCATGCGCCGCACATCGGCATGCTCGATGATCGGCACCGGGCCGCGCGCGCCATCGGCGCTGCGTCCCTGGAGCCGCTCCTTCGCATAGCCCGCCGCCTGCGTATAGGCGGCGCCCGCGATGCCGAGGCCCTGAATGCCGACCATCAGCCGTTCCGCGTTCATCATCGTGAACATGGCGGCAAGGCCGCGATGCGGCTCCCCCACCAGCCAGCCGGTCGCGCCGTCATAGTTCATCACGCAGGTCGGTTGCGCGTGAATGCCCATCTTCTTTTCGAGCGCGCCGACCGACATCGCGTTGCGCACCGTGAATTCGCCATCGGCATCCGGCAGGAATTTGGGCACGAGAAACAGGCTGATCCCCTTCACCCCGGCAGGCGCGTCGGGCAGGCGGGCAAGAACGAGATGGATGATATTGCCGCCGAAATCATGATCGCCCGATGAAATGAAGATCTTGGTGCCGGTGACGGCATAGCGTCCCTCGCCCTGCGGTTCCGCCTTGGTCTTGAGCAGGGCGAGATCGGTGCCCGCGCCGCTTTCGGTCAGGGCCATCGCGCCGGTCCATTCGCCGCTCACCATCCGGGGCAGATAGGTCGCCTTCAACTCATCGGCGGCATGGGCGGCAATCGCCTCATAGGCGCCGCGGGTCAGGCCGGGGAACAGGCCGAAGGACAGGTTGGTGGCCGAGATCATCTCATCGAGCCAAAGCTGGAGGATGAAGGGCAACCCCTGTCCGCCATGGGCGGGATCGGCCGAGAGCGAAGCCCAGCCCGCCGCCACGAAATCGCGATAGGCCCCGGCAAACCCCTCCGGCGTCTTTACCGCGCCATCGACGAGGCGGGAGCCTTGCTCATCTCCCTCGCGGTTGAGCGGGTGCAGCCGTTCGGCGCACATCCGCCCCGCCTCTTCCAGCACCGTCGCGGCCAGATCGGCATCCACATCCTTGCCGATCTCCGCCATCGCGCGGTCGAAGCCCAGCACATCGTTCAGCAGGAAACGATAATCATCGACGGGAGGAATATAGCTGTACATCGGACCTCACTCTATTCAATCTGCCGCCGGGCTATACCAATCGTCTGTTACAGTCAATCGCTCCGCCTTTATCCTGTCAAAAAACAGGGTTGAAAATGGGGAAGCGCGCGCCTTGGCGGCGTTACCCACGCCGGCGCCATGCCAGCGCCCCTATTTTCCCGTTGATGATACCGAATTGATATCTCTGACGGAAAAGATGCATCGTGAGTTCCCTGCGCGAAAAGGCCATAAGTTATGCTGAACCGGGCCGGATATGGCCGGCAGGAAGAGGATATGCCCATGACCGCAGCAGACACCGCCGCAAGGCCCCTTCAACCCTCGACAGGCGAAATCGCCTCGCCGATCAAGCTGGCGCACATCGTCCTGCGAACGTCGCGGTTTCAGGAAATGCTGCGCTGGTATTCGACCGCGCTCAACGCCGGGACCGCCTATGCCGATGATGGCATCGCCTTCCTCTGCTATGATGACGAGCATCACCGCATCGCCTTCATCAACATACCGGGCCTGACGGAACAGCCTGCCGGGGCCGCCGGGGTCCATCATATCGCCTTCACCTATGAAAGCCTGCACCAGTTGCTCGACAACCATGCCCGGCTGATCGAACAGGGCATCGAACCGGTCTGGTGCGTCAATCATGGCCCGACGACATCCATGTACTATGCCGACCCGGACGGCAATCAACTGGAATTTCAGGTCGATAATTACGACACGGTGGAGGAAGCGGGCAAATTCATGTTTACCGAGGCCTTCGCGACCAATCCCATCGGCGTCGATTTCGATCCCGACGATCTGCGCGCGCGGCTGGCCGCGGGCGAGGACGAGGCCAGCGTGAAGCTGCGCCCGGCCAGCGGCCCGCGCGGGGTGGAGAGCATTCCGCTGCGCTGAACGCCGGGCGGACGCGAGGGGCACGCCGCGCGCCCTTCGCGTCGCTCAGAACAAGGCGTCCGCCATCAGTTTCAGGCCGAGCAGCACCATCAGCACATAGATCACCGCGTAAAAGCGCGCGGGATCGATCCGCCGGACGATCGCCACGCCCGCCAGCGTCGAAAGCAAGGCAACCGGCACCAGCGCGGCGGATGCGATGAGATTGGCGGGCGTGAACTGGCCAAGCGCCGCATAAGCGGGAACCTTCAGCCAGTTCATCACCGCAAAGGCGATGGCGGTGGTGCCGACGAGGGTATCGCGCGGCAGGCGGCGCGGCAGCACCCACATCTGGAACGGCGGCGATCCCGCATGCGCGATCTGGCTGGTGAAGCCCGAAGCGACACCGAACAGCGCGCCGACCCAGCCCGGCGAATCGGACGGCAGCATGATCGCGCCGCGCCGCTCCCACCACAGCCGTTGCAGGCCGAACAGCACGGAAATCGCGCCCAGCACCCCCAGCACCGCGCTTTCCGAAATGATCGTGGCGAGCAGATAGCCAAGCGCGACGCCCACCGCCATGCCGGGCACCATGACCGACAGGACATGCCGGTCCCAATCATGGCGGAACACCCACACGCTGATGACGTCCTGTACGATCAGGATCGGCAGCAAGATGGCGGCCGCGCGCACAGGGTCGATCGCCAGCGCCAGCACCGGCATCGCCAGCGCGCCGACACCGGCAAACCCGCCTTTCGCCAGTCCCGAAAGGGCCACGGCGATGAACGCACAGAGATAATAATGGAAAGCAATGTCCATTCGGCCATCCTGATGACCCGGCCATCCTGACGGCCGGGATAGGGGACGGCCCTTAGGCGATCTTCGATGATGGCGCGAGCAGGAATTTGCCGCCCCTTCATAATGACAATCCTATCCGCTTTTTTTGGCGCCATAGGAACAGCCTCGCTGCATCGCCTTCCCCATGGAAGTGCCTACTCTGCCTGAATCATTCCAAATCATTGCGCGATAGCCTAGCCACCAGGCCGCTGCCCTGTTGACCGAAGTGACATTACTGTTCATAGTCAAACCCCTGTCGTGCGCCTCATGACGAGACAAAAAATCATCCGTCAGCAAGAAAAGGGACGCACGACCGGCCCCCGCGCGCGCCACCGGCGCAGCGGACCGTGGAGGAGAGGATCATTGATGACGTGCATTGGGACGACGTGCCGGAAAACCGGCAAGGCGGCAGGGCGGAAACGCCTCCGGCCCCGCAAGGGCCTGTCTCTCTACAAGGGCCTGTCTCTCTCCTGAAAGGAGGCCGCACCGGACATGGCTGGGATCGGGCAATTGGACCCCGCTTCGCCGCCTGACGGCGAAGAGAAGCAGGCGCTGCAAGGGCTGGCCCGCGGCTTTCGCGGGTCGCTGTTCCGCTATTTCAGCCGCAGGGCGCGCGACCCCGGCGAAATAGAGGATATGGTGCAGGAAGTGCTGATCCGGCTGATCCGGCGCGGCAATGTGGCGCAGATCGAAAATCTCAGCGGCTATGTGTTTGAAACGGCCAGTTGCGTGCTGAAGGACCGCGAACGCAAATCCCGCATCCGTTGCGCCAGAGAGCATGTGTCGTTCGATCTCGACCGGCATGGCGGTGTGGATTTTTCGCCGGAGCGCGTCTTGTCGGACAGGGAGCAGTTGGCGCGCGCCGTGGCGGCGCTGCTCGAACTGCCGGAACGGACGCGGGTGATCTTCGTGCTGAGACGATTGGAAGGAATGCGCTATAAAGATATTGCGGATCGACTGGGAATTTCGGTAAGCGCGATCGAGAAACATATGCAGAAAGCCGTTCTCCATCTCGCCGGTTTGCAGAACCGGTAATGCTGCCCCAGCGCTCCACACGGATGCCGGCGGGGCTTTCGCCGGCTGAGGCAGCATCCTATTGGCTGGTTCGGCTGGACGGCGGCCCGCTGGCTACGGCCGAAGAAGCCGAGTTCCAGCAATGGATCGCCAAATCCGACGCCCATGCCGAAGCCTTCGCCCGCGTGCAAGCGGCGTGGGGCGTTTTCGATCAGCCCGAAGCGGGGGAGGACACGCATCTGCTGGCGTTGCGCAAGGCGGCGCTGGAAACCGGCGGGCAGGCGGACCGGCGCAGATGGATCGGCGCGTGGATCGGCGCGGCGGCGGCGATGGCCGCCTGCCTGATCGGCGCGGCGCTGCTCAAACCGCTCCTGTGGCCGCCCGAAAGCCAGTCGGGGCAGCAAGGGGCGCAGATCGCGGCGAACGGGCAGGATAGCACGCGCACCGCATCCTATGCCACCGGGCGCGGCGAAACCCGGCGCGTTCCCCTTCCCGATGGCTCGTTCGTCACGCTGGACACCGACAGCCAGGTCGATATCGCCTATGGCGACACGGCGCGCGGCCTGCATCTGGTGCGCGGGCGCGCGCTGTTCGAGGTCGCCCGCAACAAGACATGGCCGTTCGTCGTCACGATCGGCGACCGGCAGGTGACGGCGCTGGGAACGATGTTCCAGCTACGGCTCGACAGCCGGCGGATGAAGATTCTGCTGGTCGAAGGCAAGGTGGTCGTCGACGACATCGCCCCGCAACGCGGCAACGCCCCGCCGATCGCGCCGACCTTCCTTCAGCCCGGACAGCAATTGACCGCCAGCATCGGGGCGGGCCAGCAGATCGCCACCGCGGATATCGATCGGGAACTGTTCTGGCGATCCGGCTTCATCGAATTCGACAATGTGCGGATCGCCGACGCGATCGCCGAGATGAACCGCTATTCCGAGCGGCAATTGATCGTGCGCGATCCCGCCGTTTCCGCAACGCGGATCAGCGGCGTCTTCCGCACCGGCGACCCGGATCATTTCGCCGCGCTTGCGGCCGAATTGCTGCCCGTGCGGGGTGTTGCGGCAGGGAATGGGCGGATCGAACTGGTCGTCCGGCCATAGGGCTTTCCCTTTCCCCTTCCCCGCTCACCCCTTTTCCGGCGGCTGGACAAAAAATTATCAAAAAAATGATGGCTCTCCTGTGGATTTCTGAATTTCGCCCGTCTTGGGGATGCGGAAAGCAGAAAACAGAAATCATATTGGGAGAGAAGAATGATCCGGAAATCCGGGCGGGGCACCCGTCGTTCGGCCATGTTGCTGGCGCTGACCACCGTTTCCATGGCGGGCATCGCCAGCCCCGCGCTGGCGGCGGCCCAGACGCAGAAAATAGCGTTTAATATCCCCAGTCAACGGCTGGGCACCACGCTGAACCAGATCGGCCGGCAGAGCGGCAGGGAAATCCTGTTTCAGGCCGCGCTGGTCGAAGGGAAGCGCGCACCCGCGCTTTCCGGCCGCTATTTCGTGGATGAGGCGCTGAGCAGGGCGCTGGAGGGATCGTCCCTCACCCACCGGTTGACAGCGCAGGGGGCCTATGTCGTCGAACAGGAGGCCCCGCGCGCTTCTCCTGCGGCGACGACAGCGGCCCCGGCCGCGCCATCCCCACGCATTGCCGATATCATCGTGACCGCGCAGAAACGCGCCGAGAACATGCAGGACGTGCCGATCGCGATCACCGCGCTGGGCGGCGACCAACTGACGACGCGGAACATCCAGACCACCGAGGATCTGACGACCGTGGCGCCGGGGTTCAACGTGCGCAAGACCAGTTCGACCTTTCAGCCCTATATTCGCGGCATCGGCACCAGCGCGGGCTTTGTCGAAAACCCGGTGTCGCTCTATGTCGACGGCGTCTACATCCCCGATCAGCGCGGCGCGTTGCTGGACCTGATCGACGTGGAGCAGATTTCCATCCTGAAGGGACCGCAGGGCACGCTGTTCGGGCGCAACTCCACCGCCGGGGTCATCCAGATCACCACCCGAAAGCCGTCTCATGATTTCGGCGTCAAGGGCAGCGTCGGCATCGACAATTATGCGACGCTCCGTTCGGCGCTTTATGTGACCGGCGGCCTGACCGACAGCGTGGCGGCCAGCGTCTCGGCCAGCTATACGAAGCAATGGGAAGGCTATGGCAAGAACCTCACCACCGGCGAGGATACCGGCCTGACCGACCATAATCTGAGCGTGCGGGGCAAGATATTGATCGAGCCTTCCGACCGCACCGAAATCACGCTGATCGGGGAGCATTATCACAATCATCTCGAGGGCGAGAACCAGATGCCCTATCGCGGCACGAGCTATGTCTATCCGGGCTATAGCCCCCGGCCCGGCTTTTACGATTCATGGGACGACACCAACCGCTTGATCTCCAACTGGGGCGATGCGGGCAGCCTGACGATCCACCAGGATCTCGGTTTTGGCAGCCTGACGTCGATTTCGTCCTACCGGAAAACGAACGGGACGAGCATCTATGATGTGGACGCCGTGGCCGACCCGCTGTTTCTGGTCGACATACAGGACGCCCCCAGCCGGAATATCACGCAGGAATTGCAATTATCTTCAACGGACAGCGGGCCATTGGTGTGGCAGATCGGCGCCTTTTACTATAACAACAAGGACGCCGTCGCCCCGGCCCTTTCCTATCTGAGGCCGCCTTTCACCCGGCCCCCGGTGCAGCAATCCGTCATGACGCGGAGCAGTCACCAGAAATCGGAATCGGTCGCGGCCTTCGCGCAGGCGACATGGGAAGTGCTGCCCGGCACGAAATTGACCGGCGGCATACGCTACACCTATGAAAAGCGCGAATTCAACGGCCTGCAAACGCTGTCCAATGATGGCGGCCCGGCGATGGGCGCGCCGGTCACGGGCGAACTTTCGTTCAAAAAGCCGACCTACCGCGTGTCGCTGGACCACAGGTTCACGGACGAGATCATGGGCTATGTGTCCTTCAACACCGGCTTCAAGAGCGGCGGCTTCAACCTGATGGCGCCCACCACCCCGGCCTTTCTGCCCGAAAAGCTGACGGCGTATGAAGTCGGCATCAAGTCGGAATTGTTCGACCGCAGCGTGCGCCTGAACATGGCGGGCTTTTATTATGACTATTCCAATATTCAGGTGTTTCAGGTCATCAACAATGTATCGACGGTGTCCAATGCCGCGAAGGCCGAAGTCTATGGCCTCGACGTCGATCTCGATGCGCGGCTGGCGGACGGGCTGAGGCTGTCGGGCGGGCTGGCCCTGCTGCATGCCCAGTATAAGCGCTATGAAAATGCGCAGATAGCAGAGGTCAACCCGGCGGGTGGCATGATCATCAGCAATGGCGACGTTTCCGGCAATCGCCTGCCCATGTCGCAGAAATTTTCGGGCAATGTCGCGCTCGATTATGAAACCAGCCTGCGGGATGCCGATCTGCACCTCAACGTCACGGCGTCCTATCAGGGCGACTTTTATTTCGAGCCGGACAATTTCCAGCGTCAGGACGCTTATGTGATGCTGAACAGTTCCGCCAGAATCGATCTGCCGGGCAAGGCCATCAGCGTTGCGCTGTGGGGCAAGAACCTGCTGAACGAGAAGGTGCAGACCTTCGGCAGCACCAACGCCTTCAGCGCGACGGCCATGTTCGATTCCGCGCCGCGCACCTACGGCGTCACGCTGCATTTCCGATATTGAGGACGAACGGGCGCGGGCGGCGGGATGATTACCCCGTCGCCCGCGCCCGCATCCGGCCCTGCCGGAGGAGAGACGAGATGACAGAAACGATCACGGTCGAGGATTTCCGGCTGGACGATCCCGAAATCCAGAAAAACCCCTATCCCTTCTACCCGCTGCTGCGCGAGGAGCGCCCCGTGCTCAAGGTCGATTTTTTCGGCCAGCCCAATTGGGTCGTGACCCGCCGCGCCGATATTACCGAAGTGCTGATGAACCCGGCAATCTATTCCAGCGCGACGACGCCGGTGCCCACGGTGCTGTTCGCCGATCCGCCGGAACATGCGCGCCTGCGCCAGATCGTCGCCCCTCGCTTCACGCGCGGGGCGATCGCGACGCTCGAACCGGCCATCACCGATCAGGCGCAACGGCTGGTCGACGATATCGCCGCAGCCGGGCGGTGCGACATGATCGAGGATTTCGGTGCGCGCCTCACCGTCACGCTGATCGCCCGGTTGCTGGGCATTGCCGACGATCATGTGTTGCGGCTGCGGACGCTGACGAAACGGTCGGGGGAATATATTCTGGCGCTGCGCACCGGCAAGACCCCCTCGCCTCAGGCCAAACAGGCCAACAGCGCGATCGTCGATTTCATGGGCGATATCTTCGGGCAGAAGAATTTCAGCGCAGACGGCGTGATGGCCCTGTTGTCGGCGGCGCAGGAACGGGGCGACCTGTCCTTGCAGGAAAGCATCCAATATGCGGTCCTGCTGTTCATCGCCGGGCATTCGACGACGACCAACCTCATCGGCAATGCCGCCTTCCTGCTGGCGCAAAACCCATCCTGTCTCGATCGCATCGCGGCCGAGCCGGAGTTCGTGCTGCCCTTTATCGAGGAAGTGCTGCGCACGCGCCCATCCTTTCACCGGATTCAGCGGATCACCAGCCGCGAAACCACCTTGGGCGGCGTCACCCTGCCCAAGGGCGCGCTGATCCGCGTGATGCTGGGGGCGGCCAATCGCGACCCGGATTTCTTCACCGACCCGGAGGATTTCGACCCCGACGCCAGGCGCCGGGCACATGTGGCGTTCGGGCAGGGCATCCATACCTGCCTCGGCAATCTGCTCGCCCGGCTGGAGGCGAAGATCGCGCTGACCCTGCTGGCCCGGCGGTTTTCCGCGATACGCCTCGACCCCGACAGGCCCGCCGAGCCGCTTGCGGGCGGCACGATGAACGAATTCGGCTTTGAATATCTGCCCGTCATCCTGACACCACGATCCTGAAGGGGTCTTTTATGCCCATCGATTCCGATACCGTCTCCCACAGCCCTTCCGCCCCCACCTCACCCCCGACCCCGCCGCCACTGCCCGATCCGCGCGAGTTGATCCTCCAGAACCCGATGAGCCGCGCGCAAAAGGGCGCGATCATGATCACCATGCTTGTCACCGCGACCGATGGGTTCGACATGCTGTCCGCCGCCTTCGCCGCGCCGGGCATGGTCGCGGACTGGGGGGTTGACCCCGCCGCGCTGGGGATCGTGCTTTCCATGAATCTGGTCGGCATGACGCTGGGCGCGCTGTTCCTCGCGCCGCTGGCCGACATATTCGGCCGGCGGCGGCAAGTGCTGGCCGGCCTTGCGATCGTCGCGGGCAGCATGTTCGCCACCGCGCTCGCCAACTCGGTGCCGGTGATGAGCTTTTTGCGGCTGATGACCGGGCTGGGCGTCGGCGCGATGGTCGGCGCGAACATCGCGATCGCGACCGAAAACGCCAATGCGCGCAATCGGGCGCTGACGGTCGCGCTGATGTCCGTCGGCATGCCGATCGGCGGCGCGATCGGTGGCACGATCGCGGCATGGCTGCTCCAGATGTTCGGCTGGCATCCGGTGTTCCTGCTGGGCGGCTCCATGTCGCTGGCCGTGCTGATCCTCGCCTTCTTCATCCTGCCGGAGTCGGTCGATTTCCTGATACGGCGCGACACGCCGCGCGCGCGGGAGGAATTGCGCCGGACGATGCGGCGCTTCGGCCATGGCGACGATTATGCGGCGCCTGTCGTCGTCCCGCAGGCGAAGCCCGCCGCGCGCGTGCCGCTGGCGGGGATTTTCACCGCCGACATGCGGGTGCTGACACTGGCGATGGCGGGCATCAACTTCACCCAGATGTTCACGACCTATTATTTCCTGAACTGGCTGCCCCAGATCGTCGTCAATCACGGGTACAGCGCGGCGGACGGCGCGATCACATCGGTATGGATGAACAGCGGCGGCATCGTCGGCGCGCTGCTGATCGGATGGATGGCCCGCTATTACCCCGTCGCGCGCGTGGTGCTGGCGTCGATCGCCGGAACGGTGGCGGGTGTCATGATGATGGTATTCGTCCCCGGTCAGCTCATGGTGATGAAGATAGCCGCCGCCCTGGTGGGCATGACCGCACTCGGCGCGGCATCGGGCATCTACGCCCTGTTCGCCCAGACCTTCCCTGCCCCCATCCGGGCCAGCGGCATCGGCTTTTCGTTCAGCGTGGGCCGTCTGGGCAGCATCCTTGCCACCACCATAGCGGGCGTCCTGTTCGCGTCCGGGCTGGGCTTTGCCCCGGTCACGTTCCTGATGACGGGCGGATCGATCGCCGCCCTCATCATCCTGTGCGCGATCGTGATGCCCGCCCAGCGCCGCAAGCGGACAGCAGCGGCCGCGCAAATGGTCTGAAACCGGATGGAGCGGACGGGGCCGGGTTCGAGCGATCCGGTCCTGCCATCCCCGCCCTGAACGGCACGGACGGCAACAGGACACCGTGCCATAGACTACGCATCGCCCCTCAGCCCCGCGCCTTTCGGGAATGGCTGCCCCCTTATAGTCTGTTCGGATCGACCCCGAACCGGGCGGCATCCAGAAGGCGGCGCGACAGGGACGCAAACGACCAAAGGCAAATATGGCGGTTCCCCGCAACCCGGATCGCAGCGGACTTATGGCCCGTGAGCACCCGAAGCGCGGGAAACCGCCATGGGCAGGCGACCGCAGGGCCGCATGGCGATCGGCCCTAAACGGCTACATTGGGTTCCAGCCCCAACAGCAACCGGCCATAGCCCTCCATCGACGCATCATTGTCGAAAAAGGCGTGCACGCTGATCATGTTCACATTGCGGAACGCCCGCTGCATGCGATTTTCGGTGCGGAAGGCGTTGGCGCCCGATCCGACCACCAGATCATTGACCGCATCCTTGATAAAGGCGACCAGCCCGGCGCTGCGCGCCTTATATTCTATCCGCCCTTCGATGCTCATCGTCGAACTTTCCGGCGCGGCCGCGATGCGCGTCATTTCCGCGAACAGCGTTTGGGCCATCAGGAAATTGCTCTCGCCGCGCCCGGCCCGCATATGCGCGGTCGGCTTCTGATTGACCGCCTTGCCGTCATTGGTGCCGACCCGGACACGGGTGGTTCCGACGAACTCATCCACCACGCCGCGAAGCGCGCCGACGAACGGCGCCAGCGAATAGGTGAACGTCACCAGCGTCAGCGGGCGCCGGTAAAAGGGGTTGGCATGGAGCGCAGCGCCCGGCGTGTCGCCGGACATCAGGCCGACGGTGCTGACCGTCCGGTGCGCGGGGATGAACACATCGTCATAGACCACGTCCCAGCTTCCCGAAGCGCGCATCCCCTGCATGTCCCATGTGTCGACCAGCTCTACATCGCCCACCGGCACGATGAAGCTGATCGGCGGCCCCTTGGGCGCGTCGCCTTCCACCACCATGCCGGTGCCCATGATCCATTGCGCATGGGGTGCGCCGCTGTTCCAGCCATTGCGGCCGCTGATGCGATATCCGCCCTCCACCGCGCGCAATTTCAGCGTCGGCGCCAGAACGCCCGCGGTGCAGGGTGACGGGCCATTGGCGTAGATTTCCCGCTGGGCCTCTTCAGGGAACTGGCAGTGAATCCAGTTATGGCCGATGTAAAAGGCCAGCACCCAGGCCGCGCCCAGATCCTCCGCCGCGATGAGGCGGACGATGTCGCAAGCCACCTCCAGCCCCAGTTCGCTGCCGCCGAACTTTCGCGGCGTGAGCACGGACACGAGATCGAGATCGATAAACTGGCGGACGATATCATCCGGCAATTTGCTCGCGGAATCGATTTCGATGCCCCGCGCCCTGATGTCCGCAGCGAGCAGGCGAGCGCGATCCATCAGCGTTTCAGCTATTATTTTCATGGCCTTTCCCTCTCAAAATCATCGATATTTATCGTGTCGGGCCGCCGCATCGCTGCGCGCGCCACTCTGCCCTGCCCTGCCCTGCCGTCACGGGCCTATGGCCCGCTTCAGGCCTGCGCCGACCCGTGCGCCGCGCCCGGCAGCGGAAAGCCGTTTTCCAGCAGGTCTACCGCCTTGAGGATGAGCGGAAGCTGCGCCACCGGCGGGTCCGCATGCAGAAATTCGTCAATGGCGATCTGGGTGACGATCGTGGCGGCGGCGGCCAGCGAGCGGGGGTAGAAATCCTCGCCCTCCGGCAGGCCGAGCCGATCGGCGATCGCCCGCGCAAATTCATTTTGCCGGTCCGTCGCATGTTTCAATATCTCGCCCTGCACGGTGCGATTGCCGAACAGCAATTTCACCTCCGCCATGTCCGTCACGGAGGGCGGAGCGAGAGTCTGGCCCGCATTCCATGGCACGGAAAGGGCCGCGCGGATCGAATCCCAAAAGGGTTCTTCGGGCGGGCGGCCCCGCAGCGCGTCTGCCGCATAATGCATCCGCATCATGTGGCGGAAGGTCAGCGCCTCATATTTATTCGCGAAATAATTGCTGAACGTCCGGCTCGACACCCCGGCAGCGTCGGCAATATCCTCATTCCGCAGCGCATCGACGCCGTGCCGCATCGCGAGTTGAACCGCCGCCTCGGCAAGGGCTTCACGCGTGGCCGCCTTGTTTCTTTCCCGTCTGGATTGCGAGGCGTCCGGTTTCCGTTCCATGATTCGAAACTAGCAAAAACTTTCCTAATGAGCAAGTTTTCTTAGTATGAAATATTTCTCAAACGGCAAAATTATCGATGACGAAAAAAGGGGGGAGCGGCCTTGCCCCGCTCCCTCGCCGGGCCGGGCCGATCAGGTGAGGCTCGGCACCGGTTCGATGCCGCCGGTGCGGCGACCCGTATCGGCGCGCCACCACAGCAGGGCAATGATCGCCACCAGCGACCCGATCGACATCACCAGCGCGACGGACAGGGAAGTCCATCCGCCGGTGAACAGCACGCCGGGGATCAACGCCGCGCCGATGCTGCCGAGGCGGCCGAACGCATAGGCGATGCCGATCCCGGTGGACCGGCTGGTGGTCGGGAAAGCCCGCGCCATCACGCCGTAAATGGCGGCCGAACAACCCAGCGCCATCAGGCCTTCAAAGCCCGCGCCCATTTTCAACAGGGTGAGATTGGCAGGCAGCGCCGCGAAGAGGATGATCGCAAACGCCGTCCCGGCAATCATCACCAGCGCCAGCGGCACGATCGGCAGGCGCCGTCCCAACAGGCCCACCATGACCGCCCCGACGATGCCGAACAGATTCTGATAGATGCTGACCCCCGCCGCATCCGCGCTGGGGAATTTCATGTCGGCGACCATCTGCGGCAGCCAGCTCATGAAATAGAAGATCGTCATCATCTGGGTGAAGTTGATCACGATCATCGAGATCGTCGTGCCGCGCAGTTCCCGGCTGAAGATGGCCGGGGCGCTCCGCTGGCCCTGCTTCGCGCCACCGCCACGGGCGGCGGAGGCAGGCAGATGGCTGAGCGCGGGCTGACCAAAGCGGCCCAGCACGCGATTGAGCGAGACAAGGCTGCGATCGCCGCCGCGGTTGATGAGATACTCCACCGATTCCGGCAACAGCCTGAGCGCCGCCAGCCCGATCACCGCCGTGAGCAGCCCCCCGGCGAGGAAAACCGAACGCCAGTCATGGCTTTGCAGCAGCCAGGAAGCCGTCGCGCCCCCGGCCATCCCGCCCAGCGGCATGCCGATCGATATGACTGCCGCCGCAAGGGGACGGCTCTTGATATTGGCATATTCGGTCGCCAGCGACAGCGTGGGTGCAGCCATGCCGCCAATGCCCAGGCCCGTCACCAGACGCAGCGCCGCCAGTTCGAACACATTGGTCGTCAGGCAGGAAATCAGCATCGCAGAGGACACCAGCAGGATGCAGGGCAGGATGGTTAGGCGCCGCCCGATCCGGTCGGCCAGCGGGGAAATGATCAGCGCGCCCACCCCCAGTCCGACAAGGTTCATCGCCAGAATGACGCCGATCGTCGCATGGGTGATCTGCCATTCCGCCATGATGCCGGGCGCGGCGAAGCTGGCCGCGAGAATATCGAACCCGTCCGCCGCCGTGATGAGCAGCGTCATCAGGATGCCGATTTTCTGCGCCAGACTCATCGGGGAGTTGAGCAATATGGGTCGTGGATCTCGATCGCCCAGACCCGCCGGGCTTTGTTCCGCCCCGTCCTTCCAAGGTTCCGTCACCCTCATTCTCCTCACCTGTTCCTTGCCCGGCGGCGACCGGTTGAAACGCCGCCTCTCGGTCAGGCCATCGGCCCGCCCCGCTCGCATAAACGGCGGCGTCACCCGCCTTGTCAGGACGGGCCGCGCGCTCTTTTTTCGGTCATCGATCCCCGGAGAGATCGAGTCCTGCGCCGATCCTATGTCGCATTGTTTGCAGTTGCAAGTGATTACTGCGAGGGGCCATACCGCCCGCCTTTATCCACGCGCCCGAACGGCACGCCCTGCCAAACCGCCGGTCCCCCCGGACGGCTCGCGCGCCAAACGAAAAGCGCAGGCCGCCGCCCGTCAGGCGTCGCCCTGCAAGAGCCATTCCCGATCGGCAGCGCGCAGGGCCGCCACCGTTTCCGGCCGGTCCACGCCGGGAAGGTCATCCCGCAGCGGGCGGCCCGATGCTTCGAGAACATAGCTTAGATGGCGGTAGGATCGGCGGAAACCGTCCAGCTTCCCTTCGTCGACCGGCGGGATCTGCACCGGGTTGCATGATTGCAACTGATCCCGGATATAGACGCCGCGCATGGCGGCGATGCGCCATTCGCCCTCGCTCCTGCGCAGGCGCCAGAGCAGCCGGGTGAAACTCGTCATGCTCGCCTCCACCCCGTCCAGCGGCACGAAGCTGTGGATGGCGCAGGAAGCATCCGCAATGCCCCGGTCGCCGTTCACCCGCACCACGGGCGGGCTCATCGAATCGAAATAGACCGCCGCCGCCTGCCTTCCGGCCGCAGAGGCCTTGCGCCCCGCATCCACGAAATCGGCGGCGCGCCCCTTGAACCACGACACCTCTATGGTCGCGTCGGGAAAGAAGCAGGCATCCTCCTCGTCGAAATCATGGGTTTCGCGCGCCAGCCTTTCGCGCATCAACACTTCACTGATGGCAAAGCGGTCGAGCACCGCCGCCGGGTCTTTCAACCCGCTGGAGGCTGACGCAACATGGCTTTGGGCCTGATCTGACGACGACATGGTTCCCGGTTCCTTCTGCTGGGGCCTTGATCCCGCCCCGGTTGTTCAACTTGTCGGCTGCCAGACCGCTTCCCCGTCCCGCCGGGTCATCTTCCCCAGCGCGGGCCATGTGAAATGGGGGGTGAACATCGACCACCCCGTATCGATGGCGAGTTCGATCAACCGCTTGCGCGTGGTGATCGCCAGCGGCGCATCGGTATCGAACGAAAAGCGCCAGTCGGGATGACCCACCGATATGAACCGGTGCCCCGCCGCGTCGGCCGTGTAGAACAGCTTGTCGTCGCCCGCGTCGAACACGAAACCCACCTGCCCCGGCGTATGCCCGTCGAGCAGGATCGTCTCCACCCCCGGCAGGACATCCTCACCGGCCCGGAACGCTACGATCCGGTCCTTCGCCAGATCGAGAAAGCGCTGCGCGGCCCAGATCGTTTCCACCCGCATGCGCGGCGGCATCAACGTGCCGTCAAGGTCCGGTTCCGTCCCCCAGAAATCGATCTCCTCCTGGCTCACATAATAATGCGCGGCGGGGAAAAGCGGCTGATCGTCGGCGTCGAACAGCCCGCCGATATGATCAGGATGGATGTGGGAGATGAGGATCGTGCGAATCGTCCCCGGATCGATCCCGGCGGCGGCCAGCGCTGCGGGCAGGCGCCCGGCCGTCGGGATGGGAAGGCCGTTCGGGCCGGGAAGCATGCCGATGCCCGAATCGATGAGCATGTCCTCACCCCGATATCCCCGGACCAGCAGGCAGGAAATCGTCGTGCGGCCCCGTTCGGTGCTCAGGCCGCAGGAGGCGAGGAAATCCTTCAGCTGATCCTCGGCAATTTCGGGCGCCGATATCTTGATGGGGCCTTCGACATAACCGTCGCTGAGCGCCACGCAATCGAGCGCGCCGACCATCAGGTTGCGGAACAGTTCGGCCTGCCCGCCCTCTTGCGCATCCCGTTGGCCGGGTGCCGGTTGCCGCGCTGCATTGCTCATGACCATTCTCCTGATGCCTGCCGATTGCAGGCCGTGGGCCGGTTCAGCCTTCGGCCAGCCATCGCTCTTCCTGCGCCCGCAGCGCCTCGACCGTTTCCGGCCGGTCGATGCCGGGCAGATCGTCGCGCACCTCGAAACCGGACCGGGCCATGGAATAGGCGATGGAACGATAGGATTTGCGCATCTTGCCGAAGATATCCTGATCGATCACGGGCGGATGCGCCGGGTTCATCGGCAGGATCATGTCGGCGATATAATAGACCCGCATCCCGGCGATGAGCCATGCGTCCCCATGCCGCAGCGCGCGCCAGAGCAACCGGCCATGGCTGAGGATATCGATCTCCACCCCGTCCAGTTCCGTCAGCCCGTGGATACTGCACGATGTTTCCGCCAGCGCCCGATCGCCGTTCAGCGTCACGACCGCCGGGCTCATCTGGTGAAATGTATAGACCTTGCCGCCCGCGATCTTGCTGCTGCGCTCCGCAAATTCCTTGCCGGGGCCTTGGAACCACGACACCTCGACCAGCGAATCGGGATGATAGCAATCCGCCATCTCGTCCCAGCGCCCGGTGTCGCGGGCGGTCCGTTCCCGCTGGATAAGGCTGTCGATCGCATTCCGGTCCAGTTGGTCATTTCCTGCCATAAATTCGTCCTTCGACTTTTCGGCTCGCGCCTAGAGAATGCTGGTCGCTTCTTCGAAATCCAGCCGGGGCGACCGGTTATAGACCTTGTCCGGGTCGCCATGGCCGATCCCGCAGATGAAGTTGATCCGCATCGTCGTGCCAGCGAAGAACGCCTCCTGCACCTTGGCCGGGTCGAAGCCCGACATCGGCCCGGCATCGAGGCCGACGGCGCGCAGGGCGAGGAGGAAATAGGCCCCCTGCAACGTGCCGTTGCGGAACGCCGTGCCCTGAATCAGCGCCTCGTTGCCCGCGAAGATGGACTGCGCATTGGGGTTGTGCGGAAAGGTTTTCGGCAGCAGCCTGTGAAACGCCTCGTCAAAGGCGATCAGCGCGACGACCGGCGCGGTCATCACCTTGTCCACATTGCCCGGCGACATGGCGGGCCGCAGCTTCTCCTTCCCCTCCTGCGACCGCAGGAACAGGATCCGCATCGGCTGCGTGTTCATGGAGGTAGGCCCCCATTTGGCAATGTCATAGGCGGCGCGAAGCTCTTCGTCGCTGACTTCGCCGGGACGCCAGCCATTCTGGGACCGGGCCTGATGGAAAAGCGTGTCCAGCGCGGCTTGATCGACTGTAATCATGGTCACTTCACCTCAAAATCGACATGGGCCATCGTGCCGTCGAACAACGCCACCGCATCCAGCACGCGGGGGCGCAGCGCCGCGCGGTCCGGGGATGTCATCATCGCCGTCCTGCCCGCCTCGTCGGCAAATTCGACCAACACCTGACAATAGAGGGGCGGCGCGCCTTCCTCATGCTCCTGCGGCCACAACAGCCTGACGCTGCCGACGCCGGGGAAGCCGCGCATCGTCGGCACCAGTTCCCCGGAAATAATGGCGCGGAACTGCTCTTCCTCGCCCTCCTTCGGCTTTCCCAGCCAATATGCCGCACGGATCAACATCGTCCTTCTTCTCCCCGATCGTCTGGCATCATCCCATCGGGGACGATGCGAACCTTGTTCATGCCCCTCACGGATAGGGCAGGTCTGCCCTCCACAAGCGGGAGGCAGACCCGGCGATCATCACCGCAACCGGATGCTATCGACCCCGCGCGGGCCGCTGGCGGGGCGCTCCTTGAGCGCGACCTCATCCTCACCGGCCTTGTAGCGGCGATAAAGATCTTCCGGGTCGAAATCGACGCCGATCGGGTTGGTGCCGAAGGCGGGGGTGAACAGAAATTCCCCGGCCTCCTCCACGCTGTCATAATTGTCGATCTGCAATTCGACCTGATTGAGATCCGGGTCGGCATAATACATAGACGTGGTCGGCCCGTGATTGACCGACCAGACCGGCACGATGCCCTGCCCCTTCAACCGCATGTAATTTTTCAGCAAATCGCCCAGATTGGCATAGGTGAAGGCGAAATGATGAACCCCGGCAATGCCTTCGGGCTGCGGGCGCACGCCCGGCACATTCACCACGGCGATCCTGTGATGTTCGTCATCATAGGCCAGAAAGGCCAGCCCGCCATCGTTGAACGCGATATCGGCATTCAGGACCAGCTTGTACCAGTTCACCAGTTCATCGAATTTTTGGGTGCGCAGGACGATATGCGCCAGCTTCGTCGGCGACACGGCAGCATCGGACGCCTGCGGCGAAGCAGCTTCCAGAGTCGACATAATACTCTCCTTACCGGATCGGGCCTCTTGCGCCGCCCTTATCCATTTGCAAATTCAAATGTAAGGGTGAACGGCCAGCGGCGCAAGCCTTGTGCCGTTCATTTCCCTTCATTCCCTGCAATTATATGCGGAACAGCGCACGGGCATTGTCCCGCCCGATCTTCTGCCTGTCCGCGTCGGATATTTCGGCGGAATCGAACCATTGCGCGGCATGATCCACATTTTCGAACGGCCAGTCGGTAGAGAACATGATGCGGTCCGCGCCGATTTCCGCAATGGCGTCGATCAGCGTCGGGGTGCGGAAATTGCCCGAAGTCGTCAGGTGGAAATTCGCGCGGAAATAATCGCCGATCTGCCGCTTGGCGCGATAGCTGGGGGGCAGGTCCATCCAGCGGTTGCGATTGTCGATCCGCCACATGCTGAACGGCAACCCCTCCCCCATATGGCCCAGGATGAAGCGCAGTTTCGGGCATTCGTCGAACAGGCCCGATCCGATCAGCCGCAGCGCATGAACCGCCGTTTCCTGCCCGAAGGCCCATGTCGGCCCCATCAGCCATTCATGGCCCTGAAAGATGCGCGCATGGGTCAGCAGCGGGTTGCGGGGGTGCAGGTAAAAGGGCACGTCGAGCGCTTCGACCGCCTGCCAGAAGGGCCGATAGTCCGCCTCGTCATAATAGGTGATGGTTTCTTCATCCCCGACCTGGCTGAACCCGTTCACCAGCGCCCCGAGAAAACCGAGATCCCGCACGCAGCGCTCCATCTCCTCCGCCGCGAAGCCGGGGTCTTGCATGGGCAGCGCCGCAAAGCCCCGGAACCGGTCCGGCCGCTTGGCGATTTCATTGGCGAGATAATCATTGGCCCGCCGCGCCAGATCCCGCGCGGCCGCCGCGTCGGGAAGGGCCTGAATGGTGGGCGCGTTGAGCGAAAGGATCATCAGTTCGATCCCGTTTTCGTCCATTTCGCGCAGGCGCCGTTCCTGATTGTCCAGCAACCGGTCGCGCAACTCCCCCCAGATGGTATCGGGGAAGAACCCCTTGGAATCATCCAATGTTTCGGGAAGCGCGAAATGTTCCTCAAGGGCGATTTTGCCTTGCATGATCCCTCCTGATGGCGGGCTGTCCCGCCGAAAATACCGACACCGAAATGCGATCCGCCACGCGGGCCGTCGCCTTGCGCCCCGTTCCGGGCGGGCGCAACGCGCCGGTGCCCGTCAACGCCGCGGCGCAGGCCGCGTGGCGCCACCCCTCAATATTGCCCCTTCGGCTCCAGACCGAGGGCATGCTGTCCGTACATGGTCGAAACCGCATCCCAGTTCGTGCTGATATGGACCCCGGCGGCGTGAATATCCCGCCAGAACCGCTGAAGCGGACGGTTGAGATCAAGGGCGTTGCCGCCCGAACCATAGAACAGGGCATCGACCCCCTGCACCAGCAGCTTGACCGCAAAAGCATGGGTGCGCCGGTTGCGCAGCCGGATGTCGAGGTCGATATCCTGCCCGGACGCGGCAATGCCCTGCGTTTCCTCTATATCGCGCATCAGAATGGTGCGCGCCGCATCGATGCTGGCCGCCGCCTCCGCCACGCGCATCTGTATGGTCGCAAATTCGCGCATGCGGCTGTTGCCCCCCGCGACCGCGCCCCGCGTCGATCGATTGCCGGTCGCTTCCAGATACAGGTCGAACGCCCCTTCGGCCATGCCGAGCGCGGGCGCGACAAGGCAGGTCGGCACGCACGCCATGAACGGAATGCGGAACAGCGGGTTGGTGTTCACCGCGCAGCCCGGCGCGGCGCCGGAGGTCGCATCGGCAAAGGGCAGCACCCGATGCGCGGGCACGAACACATCGTCCAGATAGACCGTGCGGCTGCCCGTACCCGCCAAACCGGCGACCTGCCAGCTATCGGGATCGATGCGGTAATCCTTGGCGGGAACCAGAAAAAATCCGGCGGACGGCGCGCCATCCGCATTTCCGGCGGGGGGGAATACGGAACCGAGCAACAGCCAGTCGGAGGTATCGCACCCGGATGCGAAGCTCCACGCCCCGGTCATCCGGTAGCCGCCATCGACAGGGGCCGCCTTGCCCGAAGGGGCATAGGAACCGGCCGCGAAGGCATCGCTGTTATCGCCCCAGACATCGGCCTGCGCTTGCGCGGGAAACAGGCCGATCAGCCATTGGTGGACGGCGCAGACGCTATATACCCAGCCTGCAGAACCATCTCCGCGCGCGATGCGGGACACGATCCCGGCAAAGGCCTCGAACCCGGATTCATATCCGCCGAAGCCTTTGGGCTGCAACACCCGGTACAGGCCCGCTTCCCGAAACTGTTCGATCAACTCTTGCGGAACACGGCGATCGGCCTCGATCCGGGGCGCCTGCTCGCGGGCAAGAACGCCAAATTCATCCGCCGCCGCCAACAGTCCGGGGACCGGGCCACTCTCGACGGCCCTTGCTGCATTGCTCATGCCGATTGTTCCTCTCCATCGAGCATTTCGATGAGTCGGTTATCAATTGCATTGGCAAATGAGTCAAGTCGTAATGTGAATTTACTAGCTTGCCCCCTCTTCTCTTGCCCCCTCTTCTCTTGCCCCCTCTTCTCTTGCTCCCTCTTCTCTTGCTCCCTCTTCTCTTGCCCCCTCTTCTCTTGCTCCCTCTTCTCTTGCTCCCTCTTCTCTTGCTCCCTCTTCTCTTACCTCGTCCTCCAACGGGCGAACCTGATCCAAAGAGATGAGATTGGTGTAGATTTTGTTGAGCAGCAATTTCAGCCGCCGCACGTCGGCGGCACTGATGCCGTCCAGCGCGGCGGCCTCATGCCGCGTGACAGAGGGAAGAATCCGCTCGACCAGCGCGCGCCCCTTGGGCGTGAGGCTGATATTGACCGAACGCCAGTTCACGCCGGATTGCTGCCGGTAGACCAGTTCCCGCTCCACCAGCGCGCTGACCTGCCGGGACAGGGTGGAAACCTCGACGCTTATCACTTCGGAAAGGCCGCTCAACGTCTGCTCGCCCGTGCCCCAAAGCGCCGCGAGCACACGCCACATGGGCAGGGTGAGCCGGCAATTTTTCAGTTCCTGGGTAAACGCGCTCGCAACCGCGACACCTGCGCGGTTGAGAAGAAAGGCCAGCGATTCGTTCAAGGCATACATGGATCGACTCTCATCAAACAGGGGTCAGGAAAGGGCGCCGCAAGGCACGGAATACGGCCGGGGGAAGGAAGGCGTTGACATGACTTGCATTTGCAAATAATAAATAGGCATCGGATGAGGATTATACGCCATGATGTACCAACAGGAAGCCTCTTTTCGCGACGCCATGCGCAGACTCGCGACCACGGTCACGATCGTCTCCACCAGCGGGCAGGGGCGCCGCCACGGCATCACCGCCACCGCCGTCACCTCGCTGTCGATGGACCCGCCCTCCCTGCTGGTATGCGTCAACCGATCGGGGTCGCTGCATGACCTGCTGGCGGAGACGGACCGGTTCTGCGTCAACCTGCTGACGGTGGAACAGGTGGCCCTGTCCAACGCTTTTGCGGGCAAGCTCGCGCCGGAAGAACGGTTCCTGCATGGCACATGGGCGGATGACGACGGGGGCCTGCCCTATATCCTCGACGCGCAGGCCAGCATCTTTTGCAAGAAGCAGGACACCATCCAATATGGGTCGCATTCCATCTTCATCGGCGCGGTCGAATCGACGCTGGTAAGCGATGATATCTGCCCGCTTCTCTACAGCAATGGCGCCTATAGCCGCTGCGCGCCGATCGAGACGATGGCCTGATACAGCTTTTTTCGGCGCGCTTTGTTGACGCCATTTGCATTTGCAAATACAAAAGACCGGCCATCCGGCGATAACGCAAAAAATAACAGGATTCACGAACCGGCAGAAGCCGGAACCGGAGAGGCTGGGGCCAAAGAGGCCGAAACCAGAGAGGATGCAGGATGACAGCTTTGCCTGATGTTGGACATTGGATCGCCGGGGAATGGGTCCGTTCCGGCGAATTGCGCGACAGTGTGAACCCGGCGACAGGCGAAACCATCGGGCGTTTCCACGATGGGTCGGCCCAAACGGCCCAGCATGCCATCGACGCGGCCCGCAAGGCCTTCGAAACCAGCCCATGGCGCAATGACAGCTTCCTGCGCGCAACGGCGCTCTCCCACCTCGCCGACGCCTATGAGGCGCGGCTGACGGACGTGATAGAGACGCTGTGCCGCGAAAATGGCAAGGTGCGCGGCGAAGCCACGTTCGAGGCCTCCCTCATCCCCCGCGCGTTGCGGTTCGCCGCCGGGCTGGCGATGCATAATTTCGGCCGCGTGATGGAAACGCGGCCCGGCCAGCAATCCATGTCGATCCGTGAGCCGGTCGGCGTCGCGGGCCTCATCATCCCATGGAATTCGCCCGCCTATCTCACCATTCGCGCGCTGGCGCCCGCGCTGGCGGCAGGATGCGCCGCCGTCGTGAAGCTGCCCCATCAGGCGGCGCAAACCGCGGCCGTCACCGCCGAAATCATCGCCTCGGTCGCGGACATACCGAAGGGCATCGTCAACATCTTCGTCGAATCGGGCGCGGACGGCGCGAAGCTGCTGGTCGATTCGCCCCATGTCCCGGCGATCAGCTTCACCGGCAGCACCGCCACCGGACGCGCCATCGCGAAGGCCGCCGCGACCCACCTGAAGCGCGTCGGCCTCGAACTGGGCGGCAAGACGCCGCACCTTGTTTTCGACGATGCGGACCTTTCCGCCGTCCTGCCGGTGCTGGAAAAATCCTGCACCGTCTTTGCCGGGCAATTCTGCATGACCGGCAGCCGCATCTATGCGCAGCGGGGCATTGCCGAGGAATTGCGCGCGAAACTGGCCGAACGCTTTCGCGCGGTGCGCGCCGGTCCCGCCGCCGATCCGCAAAGCAGCATGGGTCCGCTGATCGACCCGGCGGCGGTGGATCGCGTCGATTCGCTGGTAGAGGCGGCCATCGCGGCCGGGGCAAAGCCCGTCGTGCGCGGCGGCCGTCCGCAAGACCCGGCGCTGGCGTCGGGCGCCTTCTATCTGCCCTGCCTGCTGGAGGTGGACAGCACCGATCTCCCCATCGTGCGGGACGAAACCTTCGGCCCGGTGCAGACGCTTCAGATATTCGACAGCGAAGAGGACGCCATCGCCCTTGCCAATGACAGCGACTATGGCCTGAGCGCCTGCATCTGGAGCCGCGACGTCGACCGGCCCATGCGGGTCGCGCGCCGGTTGCATGCGGGCCTGATCTCCATCAACAGCTGGGCCAATCTCGCCGTGGAATTTGAGGAAGGCGGCTTCAAGGCCAGCGGCTCCGGCCGGCTGGGCGGCCTCGCCTCGATCGAGGAATTTCTCGAATATAAGCAGATAACACAGGATTTCATTCCCCATGCCCATTGATGAAACCAGCGAACGGGTCACATGCGCGGCGGTGGTGGCCGCGCCCAATGCGCCTTTCGTCCTTCAGGACGTCACCCTGGCCGCGCCCCGGCATGACGAGGTCATCGTCGAGCTGGAGGCGTGCGGCATGTGCCATGCGGACCTTTCGGCCCAGTCGGGCAGCATCCCTTTCCCGCTTCCAGGCGTGCTCGGCCATGAAGGGGTCGGCCATGTGGTGGACAGGGGCGCGGGCGTCACCGAAATAGACATCGGCCAGCGGGTCGTGATTTCCTTCACCTCCTGCGGCCATTGCCCGGCCTGCCTCGACGCGCGACCCGGCTATTGCCTGCAATGGCCGGTCCTCAATCTGGTCGGCGGGGGGCGGCAGGACGGTTCGAGCAGCCTGTCCTGCGAAGGGCACCCGATCCACAGCCATTTCTTCGGGCAATCCTCTTTCTCCCGCCATGTGGCGACCGCCGCGCGCGGCGTCATCCCCGTGCCCGACGATATTCCCGCCGCCGTTCTCGCGCCGCTGGGCTGCGGCATTCAGACCGGGGTATGCGCCGCGACCGACGTGCTGCGTCCGGCCAAGGGCGATCGGGTCGCCGTTTTCGGGGCGGGCGCGGTCGGCATGTCCGCGCTGATGGGGCTGGCCCTGACCGGCGCGGTGCAGATCATCGCCATCGATGTGCACCCGCAACGGCTTGCCGCGGCGCGGGACATGGGCGCAACCGATGTCATAGACGCGGGCAAGCAGGACGTGGCCGCCGAAATCGCCCGGCTGACCAGCGGCGCGGGCCTCAACGGCGCGATCGAAACCAGCGGCAACAAGGGCGCGCTGGAAACCGCCATCGCCTCGCTGGCTGCCATGGGGACGTGCGTGGTCATCGGCGTCCCGGCGATGGGCGAACGGGCCAGCTTCGACATAACCGACGTGGTCGCGCGCGGCCTTCATATCGTGGGCACCAATCAGGGCGACGCCAACCCCCGTGTCGCCATTCCCCGGCTGATCGACCTGTACCGCAAGGGCAGGCTGCCGGTCGAACGGCTGGTCACGTCCTTCGCCTTTGCAGAGATCAACGAGGCGCGGGCCGCATCGCTGGAAGGGCGCGCCATCAAGGCGGTGCTGACGATGGCGGACGCCTGACCATGACGAACAACCCGCGATAACCGACAACCGATAACCGCCAATCCGCCGGGACCGGGCAAACCGGCCCGGAGCGAACGGGCACAGAAAGCTACAGGACAGGAGCAATGCACTGATGGACCAGCAGGAACGTTTTGACCGGATCGACGTCGCGGATATCATCTTGCGGGAACGTCTGGCGCGCGACAACCGCCAGTGGGAAGAGATGGCCGCCTGCTATCACCCGGATTCGGTGGTCGAGGTATCATGGTTCAAGGGCAGCGGCGCCCAGTTCGTCGAGATGAGCACCAAGGCGGTGCGTCCCGGATCGGTCAACTTCCACATCATGACGCCGCCGGTCGTCACCGTGCGGAAGGATCGCGCCATATCCGAAACCCCCTGCATCCTGCGCAGCTTTTCGATGATGAACGGCGTGGAAATCAGCTTCGAGGGGTTTGTCCGCCTGTTCTGGCGCGCCCAGCGGGAAGGCGACCAATGGCTGATCGCGGGGCTGCGCTGCGTCTATCTCAAGGATGAGATCCACGGCCGCAACCCGAACAAACAGCCGGTTTTCGACGAAGCGTTGCTTGACAGCTATCGCGATTCCTATCGTTATACCTCGGCCAATCTCGCCAATCTGGGCATTTCCGTCACCGACGACCTGCCCGGCATCGACCGGCCCGAAATGGCGGCCGATCTGCGCGCCGGCGAAGAGGCATGGCTCGCGGGCGCCTGATCGCCCCGCACCCCCCGGCAATCCCTGCCGGTGGCTATTGAACGAGAGGATTTTACATGAAGCTGGCGAGGTTCAAGCGCGACGACAGCATCGCTATGGGTGTTGTCGATGGCGACCGCATCATTCCGTTGGATGCCCTCGGTTTCAAAACGATGCTGGACATCATCGACGGCGGCGAAGCGGCGCTGGCGAAAATCCGCGATCATGCCGCGGGGGCGCAGGCCAATGTCGGGCAGGCCAATATCCCGCTGGCCGACGTCCGCCTGCTCGCACCGATCGAGCGGCCGGGAAAATATCTCGCCATCGGCATGAACTATGGCAAGCATCTGGAAGAAGCGGACAAGCTGGGCGTCGCCCGCGCCCAATATCAGACATGGTTCAACAAGCAGACAAGCTGCATCGCCGGGCCTTATGACGATATCGAACCGGGCGTCACCGAAAAGCTGGATTATGAAATCGAACTGGGCGCGATCATCGGCAAGGCCGCCAAGCATGTCGCCGAAGCGGACGCGCTGGATCATGTGTTCGGCTATTTCGTGGCCAATGACGTGTCGGCGCGCGATTATCAGTTCCATACGCCCACCTTCACCATGGGCAAATCATTCGACACCCATGGGCCGATCGGGCCGTGGATCGTCACAGCCGACGAGATACCGGACCCGCAGACGCTCGACCTGCGCTGTTATGTGAACGGGGACATACGCCAGTCCAACAATACCGGGCAGATGATCCACAGCTTGCGGCAGCAGATTGCCTATCTTTCCAGCGCCTTCACGCTCGAACCGGGCGATCTGATCGCGACCGGCACGCCCGAAGGCGTCGGCGTCGGCATGGAGCCGCAACAATTTCTGCAACCCGGCGATGTGGTGCGATGCGAGATAGACGGCATCGGCGCGATCGAAAATCGCGTCGCGGCCAAAGCCTGAGAGGACACGGAAATGGCCGTTCTGGGAGTGTTGTCGGTCACGCTGGAGGTGCCGGATATCGAACTGGGCGTCCGCTTCTACACCGATGCGGGGCTGATTGCCGAGGTGGAAGGCAACGTCGCACGCCTGCGCTGCGATGGTCAGCATCAGGCGGCGATCACCCTGCTGGGCGGACATGCGAAGAAGCGCCTCCACCATATCGCGCTGCGGGCCGACGATCTTGACGGCATCGCCGCGCGGGTGGCGGGACAGGGCGGCGAAATCTTGCCCGCGCCGGAAGGCTTTGCCGGGGAAGGCCTGTGGGTGAAAGACCCGCACGGCCTGCTGATCCACCTGATCGCGCAGCCGCCCGAAGCGCCGCTTCCCGCTGCGGCCGCTCCGTTCGAGATCAACGCGCCGGGCCGGGTGGTGCGCATCCGCCGCTCCGCCATCCTGCCGGGCAAGGCCTATCCCCCCGCAAAGCCGCTGCGGCTGGGCCATGTCCTGCTGTTCAGCCCGGACGTGCCCGCCAGCGTCGCATTCTTCACCCAGGCGCTGGGCATGGGGCTGGCCGACCGCGCGCAGGATATCATCGCCTTCACCTGCGCGCGGCAGAACAGCGACCATCATGTCGTCGCCTTCGCCAAGTCATCGGGCATCGGCTTTCACCACGCCAGTTTTCAGGTGGGCGACCCCGATGAGGTGGGCCGGGGCGGACGCGCGCTGGTGGAAAAGGCCGGGCGGGGCGACTGGGGGTTCGGCCGCCACACCATCGGATCGAATTTCTTCCATTATATTCAAGACCCCTGGGGTAGCTGGTTCGAATATTATTCCGATATCGACTATATCGACGACTATTCCCTGTGGACGCCGACCAATTACGATCTGGAAGACAGCCTCGCCAGTTGGGGGCCGGCGGTTCCGCACGACTTTGTCCATAATTATGAGGTCGCGGCGCAGGACGCCTTTGCCGGCGCCTGAGCGGAACCGGCCCCGACAACCTGCGCGGCACATCGACGCCAGACACCGACGAACAAAGAACGACCGACAATGCAAGGCCGACAATACAGGGCCAACTATGCAGGGCCGATCACACCGGGCACGGCCCCTTCGGGCCGGGCGGTTCGGCGCGCCCTGCACCATCATGGGAGAGAGTGACATGGAAATGAGAAAGCTGGGCGCAAACGGGCCTCAAATATCCGCGATCGGGCTGGGCTGCATGCGCATGACGCCGCTGACGGTGCAGGGCGGCTGGACCGGCAAGGCCGAGGGGATAGCGACGATCCATGCCGCGCTTGATGCGGGCGTGACCCTGATCAACACCGGCGATTTCTACTCGATGGGCGCGAACGAGGCGCTGGTGGGGGAGGTCCTTCGCGATCGCCGCGACAAGGCGTTCGTCTCGGTCAAGTTCGGGGCAATGCGATCCCCGAGCGGCCAGTTTCTAGGGTTCGACGCCCGGCCCAACGCGATCAAGAATTTCTGTTCCTATTCGCTCCAACGCCTCGGCGTCGAGGTGATAGACCTCTATCAGCCCGCCCGGATCGACCCCGGCGTGCCGGTGGAAGACACGATCGGCGCGGTCGCGGACCTCATCAAGGAAGGCAAGGTCCGCTATCTGGGCGTGTCCGAATATAATGCGGACCAGTTGCGCCGCGCCCATGCGGTGCATCCCGTCACCGCGCTCGAAATCGAATATTCACTGGCGAGCCGGTTCATCGAGCCGGAGATATTGCCGACCGCGCGGGAATTGGGCGTGGGCGTCATTCCCTATAGCGTGGTGACGCAAGGCCTGCTGACCGGCACCTTGTCCACCGATCTGCCCGCCGACGATACGCGCCGGATGTTCCCCCGATTTCAGGGCGACAATCTGGCGAAGAACATGGCGGCGGTCGATGCGCTGCGCGCCATCGCCGAACGCAAGGGCGCGACCCCGGCGCAAATCGCCGTCGCATGGGTGCTGGCGCAGGGGGACGATCTCGTGCCGCTGGTGGGCATGAGCAATCGCTCCCGCCTGCCGGAAAATCTCGGCGCGCTCGATCTCGACCTGACGCCGGAGGATCTGGCCGATCTGGACCGCGCCTTCGCCCCCGGCGCCATCGCCGGTTCGCGCTATCCCGAAGGGCTGCGGGGCAATGTCGCGTCCTGAAGGCCCCACCCCCCGGTTGGGGCAGCGACAGCTATGGGCGGGAAAACGCCTAGGCCCTAGGAAACAGAAGGGAAACATAAGATGGATATGACCGGGAACACCATCCTGATCACCGGCGGCAATTCCGGCATCGGCCGTGGGCTTGCGGCGGCCTTTCATGCGGCGGGCAACAAGGTGATCGTCGCGGGGCGGCGAGCCGGCGCGCTGGAACAGGTGGCCGATGCCCATCCCGGCATGCGCTGGCATGTCGTCGATATGGGCGACGCGCAAGGCATCGCCGCCTTCGCGGATCAGGTGAAAAGCCTGTATCCCGATCTCAACGTGCTGGTGAACAATGCCGGTATCATGCGGATGGAAAATCTGCGGGCAGACCCGTGCGACCTTAGCGGCGCGGAAGAACAGGTGGCGATCAACCTGCTGGGACCGATCCGGCTGGGCGCGGCCCTGCTCCCTCATTTGCATCGGCAACCGCGCGCGACACTTATCAACGTCTCGTCCGGGCTGGCCTTCGTGCCGCTCAACATGGTCCCGACCTATTGCGCCACCAAGGCGGCGATCCATTCCTATACGCAATCGCTCCGGCGCCAGTTTGCGGACACCGCCCTTCAGGTCATCGAACTCGCGCCGCCCGCCGTCGCGACGAACCTGATGCCGCTGGACGAGGATGCCCCGCCGACCATGCCGCTGGATGCCTTTATCGACGAGGTGATGACGATCCTGCGCAATGAGCCGGAGGTGCAGGAAATATTGGTCGATGCCGTCCGCCCCCTGCGGGAGGCCGAGGCGAACGGGCAATATGACCAGATTTTCGGACTGCTCAACGCCGCACCGCCGCAGCATTGACAGGCGGCTTTCCCGCCCGCGCTCGGGGGGCCGGGCGGGAGCCTGCTGGCCGGGATCACGGCCGGAAAAAGAGAATCCGGCAAGCCGATGAGGCTCACCCGATGGCAGCCGGTGTTCCTGCCCGGCGCATGGGGTTGCCCCCTGCCCTCTTTCCCCAAAAAAATGCAGCATCTCCGGGAGAATGGATTGACACGAATCCCTTATCCATATAATTTGCATATGCAATTCATAGATGCCATGGTTCACATACTCAAAGAATGAATATGGGGCGGCCCGCTGATCTGCCCCCTGCGGAGTGGCCCAGAGACTATGATAGTCTGGACCACGAAAGGGAGTTTGAATGCCATTCAAGAAGCACAAGCCGGAAGAGATTATCGGCAAGCTGCGTGAAGTTGAGATCGTG
>JBFWKI010000016.1:0-76554 GCA_050252755.1 Sphingobium sp. | reverse complement strand
CTTCTGTAGCCTCAAAACATTCCGGCGCATCGCTACCCGATACGAGAAAACTGATCAGAGCTACCGCGCCATGATCAACCTTGCGGCCCTGAAGATCGCTATGCGCTAAATGTCCACACGCCTTAGAGCATCGTGCGAATAAGCGGGAACCGGTTTTCCGCTAAAAACGATGCGATGCCAGATAACCGGAGCGCGCGAACTGCGTCACATTGAACGCAGCGCGCTCTGGCGGCGACGCACGGGCGCGATTGCCGGGACAGGATTGGCAATGCACCGGAGCGGACGTGACGGAAGGCCCTGCGCTTCCCCTTCAGGCTGCGGGCCGGGTCGCCGCCGCGATCCCGGCGGATGGACATTCCGGCATCAACCGCCCCTTCCCGCCCGATAAAGACGGGTCAGGCGAGTCCCGGCCCACCCACGGAGCGCCATGAACCAGCGCGCCGAACAGAGCCATGCCCGGCCCGCCTGCCGCACCCGATTACCTGCGCCGGGTGCTCGCGTCAGCTGCTCGCCTCAGTTGCCCGCTTCAGTTGGCCGTGCCGCCACCCGGCGCGCCACCGGCTCCCGCTGCGCCCACCGCGCCGATATTGCCAAAAATCTCCTGCAACAGCGTGCGCTGGCGGCCCAGCGTCGGCGTGCTGCCATCCTTGGGAGAGATTTTCGCGATCGCTTCCGCGCCGCGCCGGTCCACCGAGGTCACATTGCCCGTCGGGTCGAACTGCACCCGCACGATTTCCTGCTTCGCCACCTTGGGATTGGCGAAGGCAAGCTGCTTCATGTCGCGCGCGACATAATACCATTCCTGCGGCCCGAATTCGCTGGTGAAGGTCGGGCGGCCCAGCGTGCCTTCGACAGAAGCGCGATTGTCGATGCCCGGCTGAATCGAATCGACCAGCAGATTATCGACCTGATAGCCCTGGTGAGTACGGATTCGCGTGCAGCCCGCCATCGCCGTCGCCGCCACCGACAGCGCAAGGATGAGGGAAAGGCGCTTGTTCGGAAAACCCATTCTATTCTCCAGAGAACCATCTTCATCGCGCGCCTTGCCCGATGGCGGGCATGGTGCGAAACCACCGACCCAAAGCCATTGCATTGCGAACGCGGCTTCACCAATATGGGATTGCGCGGCCCCGCACAAGTCATAGACAAGGGGCAAAAGACACGCCATGTCCGGGGCGACGGCCCGGCCCGTCATTCCCGCCGAACAAGAGGTTCCAAATCCGTCCATGTCCCTGATCGACCGCCTGTTTCATCGCACCGACCCCCGCACATCGATGCTGCCCCTGTATCAGGCGGTGGTGGCGCGCGGCCGGGCGGTGCACTGGTATGTCGAAGGGGCGGTGCCCGATACGCTCGACGGGCGGTTCGACATGATCGCGGCGATCCTCAGCCTGGTGCTGATCCGGCTGGAAAAGGCCGAAAAGCCGCAGGAAAGCGTGTGGCTGACCGAGTTGTTCATCGATGATATGGAAGGGCAATTGCGGCAGATCGGCGTGGGCGACGTGGTGGTGGGCAAGCATGTCGGCCGCATGGTGAGCGCGCTGGGCGGGCGCCTGTCCGCCTATCGCGAGGCGCTGGCCCATGATGGTGATCTCGCCGCCGCGCTTTCCCGCAATCTCTATCGGGGCGAGCCGGTGGCGGCCGAAGCGCTGGGCGATGTCGAAACCCGGCTGCGCGCTTTTAATGAGGCGCTGAAAACGACCGAGGCAGCCACGATCATTCAGGGACATTTGCCGGCATGAGCGAAACACCCGAATTTCCACGGCCAGAATCTTCTCGGCCAGAATCTTTACAGCCCGAATTTTCCCGAATCGTCCGGCTCGACGCGATCGGGCGGATGGAATGGCCCGCCCATGTCGCGGCGGAGGAAACGGAACGCGCCGCCCTTGCCGCCCGCTTCGGCTTCGCCTCGCTCGATCTGCTGGAGGCCGATTACAGCATGACCCGCGACGGCGCGGTCATCAACGCGACAGGCCTGCTCCGCGCCCGCCTGTCCCAACCGTGCATCGCCACCGGCGAACCGGTCGCCGAGGAACTGCGCGAGGATTTCGCGATTCGCTTCGTGCCGGAAGCCGAGGCGGAAAACGATGCCGATCCGCAGGGCGAGATAGAACTGGACGCCGAGGAATGCGACATGCTGCCCTATCGGGATGAGCGCATCGACATGGGCGAGGCGATTGCCGAAACGCTGGCGCTGGCGGTCAATCCCTACCCCCGCAGCCCCGACGCGGATCGCTATCTGCGCGAAGCCGGGGTGATGACCGAGGAACAGGCCGGTCCCTTCGCCGCGCTGGCCGCGCTGAAAGGCAAGCCGAATTCCTGAACACCCCCATTGTTCCCCTTTTGTTCAAGGGATGATGCGGGTATAAGGCCTTTTCATGGACTCCGGCGCGCCCATCCTTCGCAAGATCATCCATATCGATATGGACGCTTTTTATGCGTCGGTCGAACAGCGCGACAATCCCGACCTGCGCGGCAAACCGCTGGCGGTGGGCGGCGCGGGCGTGCGCGGCGTGGTCGCGGCGGCGAGTTATGAGGCCCGCCCGTTCGGCGTGCGATCCGCCATGCCCGGAAGCCGGGCGAGACGGCTCTGCCCGGACCTGATCTTCGTGCCGCCCCGCTTCGAGGCCTATCGCGCGGTGTCGGAACAGATCCACGCCATTTTCCGCCGCTTCACCGACATCATCCAGCCGCTCTCGCTGGACGAGGCCTATCTCGACGTGACCCGCAACAAGCCGGGAATCGTTTCAGCCACCTATGTCGCGGAGGAAATCCGCCGCATGATCCGCGAGGAAACCGGCCTGACCGCATCGGCGGGCGTATCGTACAACAAGCTGCTGGCGAAACTGGCATCGGATCAGAACAAGCCCGACGGGCTGTGCGTCGTCACGCCGGAGAATGGCCCCGCCTTCATCGCGGCCATGCCGGTATCGCGCATCCACGGCATCGGCCCGGTCACGGCGCGGCGGATGAAGGAAATGGGCATAGAGACAGGCGCGGACCTGCGGCGGCGCGACCTCTCCTTCCTGCAACAGCATTTCGGCAAGGCGGCGCGCTTCTACCATGGCGCGGCGCGCGGCATCGATGATCGCCCGGTGGATGAAAACCGCATCCGCAAATCCATCAGCGTCGAGGATACGTTCGCAACCGATCTGCACGAGGCGGCGGAACTCGACACCGCCCTGACGCCGATCATCGAGCGCCTGTGGAAACGGATGGATAAAGCGCAAAGTTTTGGCCGCACCGTGACGCTGAAGATCAAATATAATGATTTCGCGATCATCACCCGGTCCACCAGCCTGCCCGGCCCGGTTTCCTCGCAAGAGGTGCTGGAACGGAGCGGGCGGGCCTTGCTGGCGCGGCAATGCCCGGTGCCCAAGGGGGTCCGGCTGCTGGGCCTTGGCGTTCACAATCTGAAAGCGGAGGACAGCGACACGCCGGGACGGGTGGCGGCGGCCCCGGCCACGACACTGCAACTCAGCCTTGCGCTGTGATGGGATGGAGGTGATGGGGTGAGGGGAAGGCAGAACCGGCCCCGTCCGGGCTTATCCTGACACCAGACTTTTTCTCACAAGCATAAGTCCCGGTGCAATATCGGCGCGGCGGAGACAGAAAAGCGCGGCCCGCCAATCCGCAAGAGGCCAATCAATACGGGGCCAATCCCAAAAGGGCCGACCCGCGCAGGCTCAACCCGGCTGTCCCTCATATTCTCGGCGGTCAGGGTCAGACAAATCGCACTGGTACGATGGGCGCCGCACGGCCTCACCGCCCCACTGCGGCATTACCGGAACGCCGTAACGAGGCCCGCGCCCTCTGCCGCGCCTGCCCTCAAAAAGGCATCAGAACGGCAATATGCGCGATTTCTCGGTGAACTTCATATAGCCCGCATTGATGCCCAGCCGCCAGCCGACGCCCAGCCGGATCGGGATCAACACCACATTGCCACGGCGCAAATAGGTCGCGGTGAAGCCGCCCACGACATAGGCGGTGCCCTCCACCGCCGGATAGCGTTTGAACAGATCTTGCGAGTCATAGAGATTATAGACCAGCACGAACACCTTGGACGCATTGCCGCCGACATCGAACCCGACCGACGGCCCCGTCCAATAGACGTCGCGCTGCCCCTCTATCTTGTGGTTGAGCGTGCCCGACCCATAGCGCAGGCCGACGACGAACGCGCCCGAAGCCTCTCGCCCGGCGATATAGGCATTGGGTTCGCCCTGATCTTTCAGGATGTTCTCAATCAGCCCGGCCAGCCCTTCGGCGCCCTGCCCGAACACCCCTTCCGCCGCGCCGAGCACATCATCCCGCTGATAGCTGGTCGAGGCATCGGGCGCGGCCGGGGTGGTGGTGGTCGATGCCGCAGGCGGCGGCGTGGCGGGATAGGCCGGTGGTGGCGTATCATAGGGCGTGGAAGGCGCCGGATCGACGGGCGTCGGGTCGACAGGCATCGGATCAACCGGCACCGTCTCCGTCCCGCCCTGCGGCGCAAGATCGGCATCGATGGCGGCATTGGGATCGACCGAGCGGATCTGCGCCTGCACCGGCGCCGTCGCCATGGAAAGCATCGCCATGCCCATGGCCGCCGCTGCGCCTATTTTGCCTGTCCATCTGCCGAAAGCTGCGATCATTCCATGGTCCTCGATCAATACACCGCTACCCTAGCTATTCTTCTGTCGAGATGAAACAGCAATGAACGAACGCCGGTGCGAGTCGTTTTTACGGCAGGACGCCGGGCGCGAAAGCCTAATTCTGGAGCCAGCGCGTCACCTTGAACCATATGCCGGTCGCCACCCCCAGCGCAAGGCAGGCCAGCACCACGCCCCAGAACGCCCATGGCTGATGCGCGAAGGGAATGCCCGCCACATTCATGCCGAGCAGGCCCGTCACGAAGGTCAGCGGCAGGAAGATCAGCGCGACGATCGCAAGGATGAGGGCCTGTTTGTTCATATGTTCGGCGCGCAGATCGGTCAGCGCTTCATGGACGAGCGCGGCGCGTTCCCGCACCGCCTCCAGTTCCTCGACCATGCGCGCGCACCGATCGGCGGCTTCCTGCAAATGCAGGCGATCATCCGGCTCTATCCAGCTTTCCTGAAGCGCCATCAGCCGCTCCATCGCCTGCCGCTGCGGCGCGAGGAAACGGCGATAGCCGATCGCGGTGGTGCGCAATTCCGCAACGCGCAGCCGGTCCCCCACCTTTCCTTCATCCACCACCTGACATTCGATGCCGTCCAGCGCATCGCCCAGATCCGCGATTTCGGGGTCGAGCGTATCGGTGATCGCCAGCGCGGTGGCGGAAATGAGATCGCCCGGATCGGCCATCGCCCCGTCCCGCATCTCCGCGAACAGCCGGTCGATGATGCTGAGCGGACGATAGGCGAGGCTGACCGCCAGCCTGCTTTGCGCCCATATCCGTATGGAGACCAGCGGATCGCCGTCGATCGCGGACGGATCGCCCAGCCCGCGCAGGTTGACGAGCGCGCCATGGCCGAAAGAAGCGCAGCGCGGCCGGGTTTCCTGCGCCTTCAACGCGGCGGCGGCGGGCGCGGGAATATCGGGGATGCGGGAGAGAACCCCCTCCACATCGTCCGCCGCCCCGTCGAGATGCAGCCAGACGAAATTCGCGATCGACGCCGCATCGGCAAATTCCGCGACATCCCGTTCCCGGACGATATCACCGACACGCACGAAAAGGCGGCTCATGGCTGTTTCTCCTTATGCAGCCAGAGCGCCAGCCCTCTGCCGGTCCAGACCGGGGCGTCCGCAATCTTCTCTCTCACCGCATCCGCTCTGGCCCGGTCAAGGATCGCAGGCGCAATATCGGCGGCGTGAAAGACATGATCGGCCTGCCCCAGCAGCCGCGCCGCGCGTATCGTCAGGTCATCGGGATCGTCGGACGCGATGATGATTTCTTCCAGCCGCGAAGGCTCGGCATCCCCCGCATTGTCGCTGAGCCAGCGCTCCACCGCCGCCCCGCCGCCGCCGCCAAGGGGATCGAGCAGGCCACCCTCCCCCAGCGCGGCGTCGATCGCGCGGCGGCGGGCGGCGGCATCGGGCCAGCGCGCCCGCATCGCCTGCCGCGCCGCGCCCAGCGCGCGGGCCAGATCGCCCAGCGTCGCGGGAAACAGCGCCTCCAGCCTTTGCCGCAGCGCCTTGGCAAGGCCCGCCGACGCGCCGCCCGTGCCGATGGCGATCAGCACCGGGTCGCGATCGACAATCGCGGGCAGGGTGAAATCGCACAAGGCAGGCCGGTCCACCGCATTGACCAGCACGCCCCGCGCCTTCAGCCGCGCCACGGCGGCCTGCGCACCGGCCTCATCCTCTATCGCGACGATAGCAAGCGCGATGGGGGCGAGCGCGGCGGGCGCGTCCTCATCGGTGCGGATATCCGCGCCTGCGCGCTCCAGCAGGCGGCGCTTGGCCTGCGCTGCCTCCCCCTGCCCAAGCAGAAGCACCGGCCGCCCCGCAAGTTTCACGAAAAGGGGCAGGCTGTGCATCGCCGGTCAGTCCTGAAGGAAATCCGGCACACGCTCGGCCGCGATGATGGAGGCAGGCTCTATCCGGTCGGCTACCACGGCGAACCGGTCGCCATCGACCATCACTTCGGGCACCAGCGGGCGGCTGTTATAGGTGCTCGCCATCGTCGCGCCATAGGCCCCGGCGGTGCGGAACACGCCCAGATCGCCGGATTGCACGGCATCGATGGTCCGGTTCATCGCGAAGGTATCGCCGGTTTCGCAGACCGGCCCGGCAATATGGGCGACGATCTTCTCTCCGCCCGGCGTCACCGCCTCGAAATCATGCCATGCGTCGTACATGGCCGGACGGGCGAGATCGTTCATCGCCGCATCGACAATGATATAGGGATGGGTGACGCCCGGCTTCACCCAGATCACGCGGGTCAGCAACACGCCCGCATTGCCGACGATCACGCGGCCCGGCTCGAACATCAAGGTGACGTCCCAGCCCTTGGTGACGCGCTCTACCATCACGCCGTAATCGGCGGGGCTGGGCGGCACCTGATCCCGCTCATAGGGGACGCCCAGACCGCCGCCCAGATCCACCCGATCGATGACATGGCCCTCGGCGCGCAGGTCGCGGACCAGCTCGCCCACACGGGCATAGGCGGCCTCCAGCGGGCCGAGATCGAAAAGCTGGCTGCCGATGTGCAGCGCGACGCCACGCAGGTTGAGGCCGGGCCTGCCCGACAGGCGCGCGAAAATCGCCCGTGCCTCGCTGATCGGCACGCCGAACTTGTTTTCCGACTTGCCGGTCGAAATCTTGGCATGGGTGCCCGCATCCACATTCGGGTTGACGCGCAGCACGGCGGACGCCGTCCGACCCGCTACATGGGCGAGATCGGCAAGGACGGCGCCTTCCTCCTCCAGTTCCAGATTGAACTGGCCGATCCCTGCATCGAGGCCATATTGCAGTTCCGCCCGCGTCTTGCCGACGCCGGAAAACACGATATCCTCCGCCTTCATCCCGGCGGCGAGCGCGCGGGCGATTTCGCCGCCCGACACCACGTCCGCGCCGAAACCCTGCCTCGCCAGCACCTTCAGCACAGCCAGATTGGGGTTCGCCTTGATCGCGAAGGCGATATGGGTGCGCGGCAGGGCGGACAGCGCATCGCGGAACACCTGAGCATGGCGTTCCAGCGTGGCGCGGGAATAGATATAGACAGGCGTGCCGACCGCCTCGGCAATCGCCGTCAGCGGTACATTTTCAGCGTGCAGCACGCCGTCGCGATAGTTGAAATGGTCCATGGGCGGTCAGAAATCCGGCAAATCGGGTCAATAAATCGGGTCAGGATGGCGGCAGATCGAACGGGTCGTCCGGGCGTTCCTGCGATCGCTTGAGCGGCTCGGCGCTGCGATCGGGGCGCGCCTGCATATCGGGCTGCATCATCTCGCCGGGGGTGGCGGGCTTGTCGGCGCCATAGGCGACCGGCGGCGGGGACATGCCCGGCGTCGCCTGCAACGACTTGCGCGATCCGCAGGCGGACAGCGCCAGCAGGGCGCCGCCCAGCAACAGCAGCGTGCGGCCTGATATTTTACCCGTACCCGGCCCCTTCATCCTCACGTCCGTTCTCCCGCAAGATCGGCCTGCGCCTGCGCGATACGCGCGCGCACCTGAACCGGCGCGGTGCCGCCATGGCTCGTCCGGCTCGCCACCGACGCATCGACGCTCAGCACATCATAGATGCCCGCATGGATGCGCGCGTCAATGGCCTTGAGGTCATCGATCGCAAGATCGGCCAGTTGCACGCCCTTATCCTCGGCCAGCTTCACGGCGCGGCCGGTGATATGGTGCGCCTCACGAAATGGCACATCGCCTTCCCGCACCAGCCAGTCGGCCAGATCGGTCGCGGTGGCAAAGCCGCTTTCGGCCAGCGCGCGCATGCGGTCGGTGCGGAAAGTCACGGTTTCCACCATGCCCGTCATCGCCGCGATGCAAAGGCCCAGCAGGTCGTGCGCCTCGAACACCGGGGGCTTGTCGTCCTGCATATCCTTGGAATAGGCGAGCGGCAGGCCCTTCATCGTCACGCACAGCGCCGTCATGCAGCCCATGATGCGCCCGGCATGGCCGCGCACCAGTTCGGCGGCGTCGGGGTTGCGCTTTTGCGGCATGATCGAACTGCCGGTCGAATAGGCGTCGGGCAGCTTGACGAAGCCGAAGGGCTGGCTCGCCCAGATGATGAACTCCTCGGCAAGGCGCGAGAGGTGGAGCGAGCATTGCGTCGCGGCCATCAGATAATCGAGCGCGAAGTCGCGATCGGACACCGAATCGAGGCTGTTGTCGGTCGGCCCGTCGAAACCCAACGCCTGCGCCGTCATGAAGCGGTCGGTCGGGAAGCCCGTTCCAGCGAGCGCCGCCGCGCCCAGCGGCGATCGGTTGAGCCGCGCCCGCGCATCGGCAAAGCGAGAGCGATCGCGCTTCAGCATCTCATAATAGGCCATCAGATGATGCCCCAGCGTCACCGGCTGCGCGCTCTGCAAATGGGTGAAGCCCGGCATCACGCTGTCGGCATGATCCGCTGCGCGCGCCACCAGCACGGCCTGAAGCGCGGCAAGGCCCGCCTGCACCTCATCCATGGCGTCGCGCACCCACAGCTTGAAATCGGTCGCGACCTGATCGTTGCGGCTGCGCGCGGTGTGCAGGCGCCCCGCCACAGGGCCGATCAGTTCGGCAAGGCGCGATTCTGTGACCATGTGGATATCTTCCAGATCCATGTTCACCGGCACGCCATTGGCCTCATATTCCCCGGCGACGCGGCTCAACCCCTCGGTAATCGCCTGCGCGTCCTCGCCGCTGACGATGCCCTGCACCGCCAGCATCGCGACATGCGCCTTCGATCCGGCGATGTCCTGTTGCCACAGCCGCTTGTCGAACGGGATGGAGGCGTTTATCTCCCGCATCACCGAGGCCGGGCCTTCCGCGAAACGCCCGCCCCACATGCTGTTGGAGCCTGCCATCATGTCGTTATCGTCCCGGTCGCTAATCTCACTGCTCCTGCTGGGGGTCGCTCTTGGCGCCTGCGATAAGCAATCCGCGCCGTCCGGGCAAGACAATGCGGCGACTTCAGGCGAAGTTCCCACTTCGGGCGAGGCCCCGGCCAGCGCAGGTGCGGACGCGAAGGCATCCTATGTCATCGACCGCAGCAAGGCGGGAACCGCGCCGCCCGATTTCGTCTTTGCCGATGACAAGGGCAAAGACGTGACGCTGGCCCGGTTCGCGGGCAAACCGATCCTCATCAATCTGTGGGCGACATGGTGCGCGCCCTGCGTCGCGGAAATGCCGCAACTCGACCGGATCGCTGGCGAGTACGGCAAGGGCGGGTTGCAGGTGCTCACCATCTCTCAGGACATGCAGGGGCCCGACAAGGTGCTGCCCTTCTTCACTGACAAGGGTTTCCGCACGATCAAGCCATGGCTTGACCCGGAAAACCAGTTCGGCCTGCATTATGCGACCGGCCTGCTGCCGACCAGCGTGCTATATGACGCGGCGGGCAAGGAAGTGGCGCGCGTGACAGGCGCGCTGGATTGGGAAAGCGCCGAAGCGCGCAAGCTGATCGATGAGGCCGTGGGCGGCTGATCGCCCCACTCTCCCCCCTCATCCCCCCCTCTCCCCGGCCCAACCGGGTCAGGCGCGGGCGGCGGCCCGTTTGCGCATATGGCCCAGCGCATCATAGGTGAACACCGCCAGCCCGATCCAGATCAGCACGAAACTGGCGAGCTTGCCCATGCCCAATGGCTCGCCATAGAAGAGGAAACCGATCACGAACTGGATCGAGGGCGCCAGATATTGCAGCACCCCCAGCGTCGCCATGGACAGCCTGCGCGCGGCCTGCGCGAACAGCAGCAGCGGCACGGACGACACCACGCCAGACAGGATCAGCAGGGCCGATGAGCCGGGATGGCTGCCGAAATCCAGCCCGCCCTGCGCGCCGAGCCAGACGAGATAGGTCAGCGCAAGGGGCAGCAGCAGCACGGTTTCGATCATCAGCCCCGGCAAGGCTTCCACCGGCGCGGTCTTGCGGATGAGGCCGTAAAGACCGAAGCTGCCCGCCAAGGTCACGCTGATCCACAAGGTATCGAGCGCCGAAAAGGCGAGCAGGACCACCCCCACCAGCGCGATGGCGATGGCCAGCATCTGCATCGGGCGCAGTTTTTCCTTCAGCACCAGCACGCCCAGCGCGACATTGAACAGCGGGTTGAGGAAATAGCCCAGACTCGCCGCCAATATATGCCCGGTGGTGACGGCCCATATATAGGTCAGCCAGTTCAGGCCGATCAGCACCGCCGAGGACGCAAGGGCCAGCAGCACCAGCCGGTTGCCCAGCTTCGCCAGCACATCGGCGGCCTCCCGCCGGATCAGGACGACCATCCCCAGAAACAGAGCCGACCAGCCGACCCGCTGCGCGACGATCTCCGTCGGGGCGATATCCGACATTAATTTGAAATAGACCGGCAGCACGCCCCAGAGCAGATAGCTGCACAGGCCCAGTATATAGCCTTGCCGCAAATGGGAGTCGCTGTCCTGCATGATCCCGCGCCCCTGCGGGAAGGCGGGCGGCGATGCAAGCCCTAATGCGACAGGCGGCGGGGCATCCTGAAAGGCTGGCTGGAAAAGGCGGGGGCTGATCCGGGGCGCTTACCGGAAAATTAGCATTCCCCTGCCACAGACCTGTCTGTTAGCAATATGACGCCACCCTTCTTCATCGCCTCTTCATCCTCCTTGGAAAAAAGCCATGCCCATCCCGCCCCGCCCGGTCCGCTCCTGCCTTCTGCTCGGCCTCCTTCCCGTGGTGCTGGCGGGGTGCGGCGGAGGGGGCAAGGACAGGCGCGACCCGGCCTCGCTCGATGTGGCGCTGACCAACGCCGTGGCCGATCCCGCGCTGCGCGAAGCGGTGCAGGCGCCGCTGGCGTCCGATCCCGATCTGGCGGCGGAGGCCAATCGCGATGCGGTGCGCCCCTCCGATCGCCCGCTTAGCGGAACGTTGCCCGCGCGGCTGACACCGGCGCAAGGCCGGGAGGAGGCGCTGCGGCTGGCGGGCGGAAAGCTCATCCCCACGCCCGCCGCGACGCAAAGCGTCTATTCGACGCGGGACATGCCGATCACGCTGGGCGGCCTCATCCGGCAGCAGCAGGAACGATCGGGCGGCCCCGACGCGCCGTGCGAGGCGGAACAGGTCGACTATGCGATGGAATGGGCGGGGAGGATGCCCGCCGCGCTGCCGCTCTACCCCGGCGCCCATGTGACAGAGGCGGCGGGCGGCGGGGAATCCGGCCCCTGCGCCTATCGGGCCGCGACCTTCAACACCGGCGCTCCGTTGAACGAGGTGATGGATTTCTACACCACCATGGCAAAGCGATCGGGCTATTCGGTGGACCATGCCGAACAGAATGGCGGCCATGTGCTGAGCGGAGGCAAGGGCAAGAGCAACCTTGCCTATCATATCCGCCTTCGCGACCGGCAGGGCGGCGGGGCCGAGGTGGAACTGATCGCCAATGGCGGACGATAGGGCCGATCCGTTTCAGCGCCGTTTCAGCGCGATGGCTCGGCCCGCCGGGATCGATTTTCCCGATCGTTAATTTTTCCTTTTCCCGACATGCTTTCACCTGTTGTTCATCTGGCGGCGTTATGAAGGGGGCGTCGCTTCGTTCCCCCCTTCGGAGCGGCATTCCCTGAACCTGGCCCCGTCGTAGAGTTTTACTCCGACGGGGTTTCTTTTTGCGTGAGAGGGGCTCGGCGGGGAAGGAATCGGCCCTTCGATCCATCGCGCCTATAGCCTTCCTGAATAAGTGACGTTGCACCCCCTCAAGAATCGCTTTCTTCCTCGCCGTCCCTTCCTGTCGTTATAAAAATGTCATGAAAAATGGCCTCATCATCCGTCATGTCCCCTATGAGGGCATTGCCGGATATCGCCTGCCGATCGAACAGGCCGGTTATGCGCTGGATCGCATCGACGTGACCGATCCTGCCTTCGCCACGCTGGACCTGCGGGAGCCGGACCTGCTCATCATGATGGGCGGGTCGATGGGCGTCTATGAACAGGAACGGCACCCGTGGATCGCCTGCCAGCTAAGGCGGCTCCGCCTGCGGCTGGAGGCAGATCGCCCGACATTGGGGGTCTGTTTCGGCGCGCAGATGATCGCGGCGGCGATGGGCGGGCGCGTCTATGCAGGGCCGCGCAAGGAAGTCGGCTTTCACCCCATCAGCCTGAGCGCGGCGGGCCGATCATCGCCCTTGCGGCATATAGAGGATGTGCCGGTGCTCCATTGGCATGGCGACACCTTCACCCTGCCCGATGGGGTGGAACTGCTGGGGTCGAGCCATGTCTATGAATATCAGGCGTTCCGGCGCGGTTCCAATCTGCTGGCGTTGCAGTTCCATGCCGAGATGGGCGAAGACCCGCGCTTTCATCAATGGATCGCCCAATGGCCCGAATCAGCGGCGGAAGCGGGCGGAGACGAAGCCACCCTGCGCGCCACCCATGATGCGCTGGGGCCTCAGGCGGTCGAGGCCGGGCGGGCGATGATCGCGCAATGGCTGGCCGGGGTGCAGGCCTGACGCCGCGCGGGGTCGCGTCCGCATCCTTTCCGATCCGCCCTTGCGGCCGGAGACGCAGCGCAGGGCGCGAAGGCGGGACTTGGGAAAGGGGGTTCAGATATTCGCCCGCGCTGAAAGCCGGATGCGTGGCTCAGGCGCCCGGCGGCGGGCAACGGGATAAGCTTCCGGCATCGCCAGCGCGCAGGGCCAGCGTGCAGGGCCAACCCGCAGGCACGCGCCTCCTCTGTCGCCTGCCTCGTCCGGCAGAAATAACGCCGCGCCGTTTCCGGCGGCGGGCTTGCCCTCCCCCGCTTTGACGCCTAGGGCAAAAGGCTATGAACAGCCTTCTCGTCATGCTGGGTGGAGCGATCGGTTCGCTGGCCCGTTACCAGTTCGGGCGGCTTTGCGGCCATCTGTTCGGCACGCATTTTCCCTATGGCACGCTGGGCGTCAATATCATCGGCGGGTTGCTGATGGGCCTGCTCGCCGGCTGGCTTGCGCGGTTCGGCAGCGGCGGCGGGGAACAGATTCGCCTGCTGGTGGGCGTCGGCGCGCTGGGCGGCTTCACCACTTTTTCCTCCTATAGTCTGGAAGTCGCCCTGATGATCGAACGCGGACAAGCGCCGCTGGCCGCCTTTTACGCCGTAATATCCGTCCTTGCCGCCGTTGCCGCGCTGTTTGCCGGGCTGCTGCTGATGCGGAGCGTGGCGATATGAACCGCCGCCCGCCCCGTCCGACCTCCGGCCCGCGCAAGCGCACGCCCGGCGCCCCGTTCGAGCGCAAGCGCGCATCCGGTTCCGCCACGGGTTCCGAACGGACGCGAAAGCCCACCTCCGCCGCCCTCGCAAAGACCCCCGCCACGCCTTCCCCTGCCGCCGCCAAGCCCGCCAAGGCGACGGTGAAGGCGGCGCCCGGCACGGCGATCACCATCACCGTTCGCGCCGATGATGACGGCATCCGGCTGGATCGCTGGTTCCGGAGGCATATGCCCGATGTCAGCTTCGCGACCGTATCGCGCTGGGCGCGCACCGGGCAGCTTCGCGTCGATGGCGCGCGGGCGGCGCCGGGCGACCGGATCGAGGAAGGGCAGACCATCCGCGTCCCCCCCATCCAGCCCGCCGACGAAAGCGCGCCTGCGCCCCGCGCCCGGCCCGTTCGCCGCGCCCTGAGCGACGAGGAAATGGATTTCGCCCGCGATCTGGTGATCCACAAGGATGAGCAGGCGCTCGTCATCAACAAGCCGCCCGGCCTCGCCACGCAGGGCGGCACCAAGACCGACAATCATGTCGATGGCCTGCTCGACGCGCTGATGTACGAACGGGACGACCGGCCCAAGCTGGTCCACCGGCTCGACAAGGATACGTCGGGCGCGCTGCTGCTGGCGCGCACATCCCGATCCGCCGCCTTTTTCGCCAAGAGCTTTTCCAGCCGCACCGCCCGCAAGGTCTATTGGGCGCTCGTCATGGGCGTGCCGAGCATCGAGGATGGCGTCATCGACCTCCCCCTTGCCAAGCAGCCCGGCACCGGGGGCGAGAAAATGCATGTCGATGAGGAAAACGGCCTGCCCTCCCGCACCCGCTACCGGGTGATAGAGCGGGCGGGGAACCGCGCCTGCTGGCTGGAACTGCAACCCTATACCGGGCGCACCCACCAGATCCGCGTGCATCTGGCCGCGATCGGTCATCCGATCGTGGGCGACGGCAAATATGGCGGCAAGGAATCCTTCCTGTCCGGCACCATCAGCCGCAAGATGCACCTGCACGCCCGCCGCATCCGGGTCGATCATCCCGATGGCGGCCATGTCGACGTGCGCGCCGACCTGCCCCGCCATTTCGCCGACAGCCTCACCGATCTGGGCTTCGACATCCATGGCGGCGACCTGCCGCTCGATGAGGAAATCGACACCAGCCCGACCCGCGAGGATGTGAAGAAATTCGCCCGCCAGCATGCCAAGGCGGTCCGCAAGGAACGGCGCGGCGAGCGGCGCGGCCGGGGTCAGGCGCCCGACCCGAAGAAACCGCGCGGCGGCGGCGATCGGGGCAAGCCGGGACGCAAGTGAGATGAGCGGGTTCAATCGCCTCGCCCTGTTCGATTGCGACGGCACGCTGGTCGATAGCCAGCATTCGATCGTCGAGGCGATGCGCCGCGCTTTCGAGGGCGCGAAGCTCGCCCCGCCCTCCCGCGCCCATGTGCTCGCGATCATCGGCCTGTCGCTGCCCCATGCCATGGCGCGCCTGCTGCCCGACGCCGACGCCGGGTATCACGCCCATATGGCAGAGCAATATAAGCGCGCCTTTCACGCTATGCGGCAGGAAGACGGCGTGGCGGAGCCGCTTTACGAGGGCATGGCCGATCTGATCGCCGCGCTCGACGCCGATGGCTGGATGCTGGGCATCGCCACCGGCAAATCGGATCGCGGCCTTAACCTCTGCCTTACCCGCCATGGGCTGATCGACCGTTTCGTGACGCTTCAGACCGCCGATCGCCACCCCGGCAAGCCGCACCCTTCCATGGCGCTTCAGGCGATGGCCGATGCGGGCGCGGCGCCCGAAACCACGGTGATGATCGGTGACACCAGCTATGACATGGAAATGGCGGTCAATGCACAGGTGCGGGGCATCGGCGTGCCATGGGGCTATCATCGCCCCGAAGAACTGATCGCGGCGGGCGCGAGCGCCGTGGTGGTGGACATGGACGATCTGGCGCGCCATATCGCCGCATCATGACAGAGCCGCAAACCCCGCCCGACGCCATCGCGCCCTTCGCCGCCGATCCCATCGACACCAGCCCGGAACAGGCGGAGAGCGAAAAGGCTGCGCGGGAAAAGGCGGCCAAGCAGCGATTCTTCGCCCTGTCATTGTTCCGCCTGTCGGGCATCGCGATCCTGATCGCCGCATGGTTCATCATTCTGGGCAAGGCGGGTTTCGTCACCGGGCAGAAGGCCAAGACGCTGGGCGCGATCATCGCCGCCATCGGCCTGGTCCAGACCATCATCGTGCCGCGCCTGCTCGCGGGCATCTGGCGCACGCCGCGCCCATGAAACGCTTTTACAAGGAAGCAAGCGTCGCCCCGCGCGATGGCGGCACGTTCGGCATCCTGCTCGACGGCCGCCCGGTGCGCACGCCCGCCCGCGCCTTCCTCGCCCTGCCGAACGCCGCGCTGGCCGACGCGATCGCGCAGGAATGGGCCGATCAGGGCGAAGATATCGATCCGGCCGCCATGCCGATGACCGGCTTTGCCAACGCCGCCATAGATCAGGTGGTCCCCGACCCGGCAGGCTTCGCCGCGACGATCTCCGTCTATGGGGAAAGCGACCTGCTTTGCTATCGCGAGGAAAACCCCGCCGGGCTGGCGCAGCGGCAGGCCGCGCAATGGCAACCCCTGCTCGATTGGGCAGGCCAGCGCTATGGGATATCCTTCGCCGTGACGCAGGGGGTCATCCACATCACCCAGCCGCCGGAGACGCTGGCGCGCCTGCATGAGGCGACGGCGGCGCATGATCCTTTCCTGCTGGCCGCGCTCTCGCCGCTGGTCGGCATTTCCGGATCGCTGGTGATCGGCCTTGCCGTGGTCGAGCAGGCGTTCGATCTCGCCCGGCTGTGGCAGGCGGCGGAACTGGACGAACTGTGGCAGGCCGAACAATGGGGCGATGATGACGAGGCGCTGGCCCGCCGCGCCCGCCGCCATCAGGATTTCACCCATGCCGCCCGATTCGCGGCGCTCACCCGGCAGGGGCAGGCCTGACCATCATCTTGCCAGAGCGGCAGGAAGCGTTCATGAAAAGGCCATGAACGAGGGGCAGGGCAAGTTCGCCCGCCGTCGGTCAGATGGATGGCATGGAAGGACGTAACCGATGAAGACCCTCCTCGCGCTTTTGCCCTTATGTCTTGCCGCAGGATTTTCGGACGCAGCGGCGGCGGAGCGATCCTTCGGCGTCTGGCGCAATCCGAGCAACAGCGTGCATATCCGGGCGCAACCCTGCGACGCTCAGATGTGCGGCGTCGTCGTCTGGGCCAATGAGAAGGCGAAGGCCGACGCCGCCAAGGGCAGCAAGACCCCGCTGGTCGGCTCTACCCTGTTCCGCGATTTCCGGCAGGAAAAGCCCGGCGTTTGGCGCGGCAAGGTTTATGTGCCGGACATCGGAAAGACCTTTTCCGGCACGATCAGCATTCTGGATGCGCAGCATATCGAGGGGAAAGGCTGCCTTGTGGGGAAAATCGGCTGCAAGTCGCAGACATGGACCCGTCTGGAAAAATAAACCTGCCCGATCCGGTCTAAAGCAGATAGGGCCGCCGCCTATTCCACCCCTTCGGCGCGCTTCTGCAAGCCGCGCACAAAGCCGATCAGCCCGGTCTGACGGCTGCGCTTGAGCCGTTCGGCGTGGAGGATGGCGCGCACCTTCTCGAAACAGCCCTGCGCATCATCGTTGACCAGCACATAATCATAGCCGTCCCAGTGCGAAATCTCGTTGGCGGCGCGGCTCATGCGGCCGACGATCACATCCTCGCTATCGGTGCCGCGCGCGCGCAGGCGGCGTTCCAGTTCCGCGATCGAGGGCGGCAGGATGAACACCCGCACCACGTCGCCCCCGGCGATCTGGTGCAATTGCTGCGCGCCCTGCCAATCGATATCGAACAGCACGTCGCGCCCGGCCTTCAGCATCTCATCGACCGGCGCGCGGGGCGTGCCATAGCGATTGTTGAACACATGCGCCCATTCGAGAAATTCGTTGTTCGCCGTCATGTCGCGAAATTGTTCGAGATCGACGAAATGATAATCGCGCCCGTCCACCTCACCGGGCCGGATCGGGCGGGTCGTCGCGGAAACCGACATCTGAAGGCCGGGATCATCCGCGAGCAACATGCGCGAAATGGTGGATTTGCCCGCGCCGGAGGGCGAGGACAGGACAAAAAGCACACCACGGCGGCGGAAGCCGTGCGGATCATTCTGGTTGGATGCAGCCATGCCTGCTAGTGACGCGGGCGGAAACGAACGTCAATATCCGATGAAGGAATCATGGCCAGACTGACGAAGGCGCAACGGCGCGCGACGATCCTGATCGCCTTTCTGGTCCTCGGCACGGCGACCATCCTGCTGGCGATGGGCCGCCCGCCCCTCTGCACCTGCGGCACGGTGAAGCTGTGGGAAGGCGCGGTCAATTCCGCGGGCAACAGCCAGCATCTGGCCGACTGGTACAGTTTCAGCCATATCATCCACGGCTTCCTGTTCTATGCGCTGACATGGTGGCTGACGCGGCCATGGCTGCGCATCGAAAACCGCCTCGCCATCGCGGTGGTGATCGAAGCGGCGTGGGAAATCCTCGAAAATTCGCCGATCATCATCGACCGGTATCGCACCGCCACGATCGCGCTGGGCTATACTGGCGATTCGGTGCTCAACAGCCTCAGCGATATCGCGATGATGATGCTGGGCTTCGCCTTCGCCGCGAAAATGCCGGTGCGGGTCACGGTGCTGACCGCCATCGCGTTCGAATTGCTGACGCTGGTGGTGATCCGCGACAATCTGACGCTCAACATCCTGATGCTGAGCTGGCCGATCGACGCGATCCGGGATTGGCAGGCGGCGCTCTGACCACGCCGCCCATGTGGCCTTGATACGGGGTGGGCCTTGATACGGGCCGAAAATCAGGAATCGGAAGACGGCGCCGCCGAAGGGGATAGGGTGGGGCCACCGCCCGCCGCGCCCTCTTTCGGGCCAGCCGCTGCGCCAGCGGCCCTTCTCGCCGCGCCCCGTTTCGCCGCACTCTTGTCCACCGGCGTTTTCACCGGCCCGGCCGGTGCGACGGGCCTGGCGTTGCGGGCTGCCCGGTCGAACTGATGTTCCTTGTTGCGCTGATACAGCTTGTGCCCCAGCCATGCGCCGCCGACCACCAGCGCGCCCATGGGCGAACGCCGCGCGATCCGGCTGATGACCAGCCCGCTCGCCATGCCCAAAAGGCCGGATTTCCCCGACTGTTCAGCAACCCGCGCGCCGACGAATCCTGCAAAAATTTTTCCCAACATGCCGACCTTGCTCCGCTGTTCAGCTGCGGAGTTATCAACACGTCGCCGGGCTTTCTTGTTCCACATCGGGGCCACCTCCCCCTGTTATTTGCGCTTTCCGAAATCGATCGTGACCACGTTGGAGCCATCCTCCGCCCCGACGTCTGCCGGTGCCGGGTCATTTTCCGGCGCATCATGTTCTTCGAGGGCGATATCGCCGTCCTGCGCCTGAAACTGCAACGCGAAATTGACCGCCGGGTCCACAAAGGCGGTGATCGCGCCAAAGGGAATGGTAAGTTGCGCGGGAACCTGATTGAAGGTCAGGCTGACGTTGAAATAGCTGTCATAGACCTTCAGATCCCAGAATTTATTCTGGAGCACGATGGTCATTTCATCCGGGAAACGCTCGACCAGATGGCGGGGGATATCGACGCCCACCCCCTGCGTCTTGAACGTGACGTAGAAATGATGGTCGCCCGGCAATCCGCCATTGCGTTCCACCTGCCCCAATACGCGGCCGACCACCGTGCGCAGGGCCTCCTGCACGATTTCATCATAGGGAATCAGGCTGTCGGGCAGGTCATCACTCATGCTCCTTTCCTTACCGCAGGCAGGGGTGGGGTCAACCCTTTTGGCGCTGCGGGACATTCGCCAACCGGCCATGAGGCAAAAGATTGCACGCCTGCAAAACCGCGTTATAGGGGTGCCCATGCGCACAGCCGAAATCCAGCGGACGACCGGGGAAACCTCGGTCTTTGTTTCCCTCAATCTCGATGGGACGGGCAGCTATGACGTCTCGACCGGCATCGGGTTTCTCGATCATATGCTGGAACAGCTTTCCCGCCATTCGCTGATCGACCTTGTGGTGAAAGCGCAGGGCGATCTGCATATCGACCAGCACCACACGACCGAGGATAGCGGCATCGCCGTGGGCGAGGCGCTGAAAAAGGCGCTGGGCGACAAGCGCGGCATCACCCGCTACGGCACCGCCTATTCGCCGATGGATGAAACGCTCTCCCGCGTGGCGCTCGACATTTCGGGCCGCCCCTTCCTTGTCTGGAAGGCGGAATTCAGCCAGCCGCGCCTCGGCGCGATGGACAGCGAATTGTTCGAGCACTGGTTCCACAGCTTCGCGGTTGCGGCAGGCCTGACGCTGCATGCCGAATGCCTTTACGGCCAGAACAACCATCACATCATCGAAAGCCTGTTCAAGGGCCTCGCCCGCGCGCTGCGGCAGGCGGTGGAGATCGACCCGCGCAAGGCGGACAGCATCCCCTCGACCAAAGGCACGTTGGGCGGGGAGAACGGCGCGGAATGAGCATCGCCCTGATCGACTATGGCGCGGGCAATCTCCATTCGGTGCATAATGCGCTGGTCAAGGCCGGGGCGGCCGATGTCGCGCTGACCGCCGATCCCGATGTCATCGCAAGGGCCGATCGCATCGTGCTGCCGGGCGTCGGCGCGTTCCGGGCCTGCCGCGACGGCCTTGCCGCGCTGCCCGGCGTGGTCGAGGCGATGGACGAGGCCGTGCGCGGGCGCGGTGTTCCTTTCCTCGGCATTTGCGTGGGCATGCAGTTGCTCGCCGATGCGGGCGAGGAGTTCGGGCGGCATGAGGGGCTGGGCTGGGTGCCCGGCACCGTGCGCCGGATCGAGCGGACGGACCCGGCCATCAAGGTGCCGCATATGGGCTGGAACAGCGTCATCGCCGCCGCCGCTCATCCGTTGATAGAGGAAGGCGAGGCCTATTTCCTCCACAGCTATCATTTCGACGCCGACGACCCGGCCCATATCGTCGCGACCACCGATCATGGCGGGCCTTTGGTGGCCGCCGTCGCGCGCGACAGCATGATCGGCGTGCAGTTCCACCCGGAAAAGAGCCAGCGCTACGGCCTTTCCTTCCTCTCCCGCTTTCTCGGCTGGAAGCCCTAACCCCCATGAGCATCGCCCCATGAGCATCATCGTCTTTCCCGCCATCGACCTCAAGGGCGGCCAGGTCGTGCGCCTTGCCGAAGGGGATATGGACCGCGCTACCGTCTATGGTGACGACCCCGCCGCGCAGGCGATGCTGTTCGCTCAGGCCGGCGCGCAGCATCTCCACGTCGTCGATCTCGACGGCAGCTTCGCGGGCAAGGCGGTGAATGGCGAGGCGGTGGAAAGCATCGTGCGCACCTTTCCCGGCCATGTGCAACTGGGCGGCGGCATCCGCAACCGGGAAGCGGTGGAGCGCTGGTTCGACCTCGGCGTCTCGCGTCTCGTCATCGGCACGGCGGCGCTGAAAGACCCGGATTTCGTGAAAGGCGCGGCAAAGGATTTTCCCGGCGGCATCGTCGTTGCGGTCGATGCGCGCGACGGCATGGTCGCAACCGATGGCTGGGCGGAAAAAAGCGACATGGAAGTGATCGACCTTGCCCGCCGGTTCGAGGATGCGGGCGTCGCCGCGCTGCTGTTCACCGATGTGGGCCGCGACGGCATGCTCAAAGGCTGCAATGTCGCGGCGACGGTGGATCTTGCCCGCGCCTGCTCCATCCCCGTCATCGCCAGCGGCGGCGTCGCGGGCATCGCGGATATCCGCGTGCTGGCGCTCCATGCGCAGGATGGGATCGAGGGCGTGATTACCGGGCGGGCGCTCTATGACGGCCGCCTCGACCTTGCCGCCGCCCTCGCCATCGCGGCGGCGGAGTGAGAGGCCGCGAGATGAGGCATCCCCTTTCGCACCACACTGGCACCGGCACCGGCCCGCGTTGCCGCCTGATTTTTCCTGCCGACCGCCTGCGGCCCGGCCCGGCCCCTGCACGCGAGCGAGGCGGGCAATGACCGTCCGCACTCGCGTCATCCCCTGCCTCGACGTCGCCAATGGCCGCGTGGTGAAGGGCGTCAATTTCATCGAACTGCGCGACGCGGGCGACCCGGTCGAGCAGGCGAAGCTCTATGATGCGGCGGGGGCGGACGAACTCTGCTTCCTCGACATCACCGCCAGCCATGAGGCACGCGGCACGATCATCGACGTGGTGCGCCGCACGGCGGAGGTGTGCTTCATGCCGGTGACGGTCGGCGGCGGCGTGCGCGGCGCTGAGGATGCGCGCGCGCTGCTGCTCGCGGGCGCGGACAAGGTGGCGGTGAACAGCGCCGCCGTGGCGCGACCCGAAGTCGTGGCCGATATCGCGGACCGCTTCGGCAGCCAGTGCATCGTCGCCAGCGTCGATGCGCGCCGGGTCGAACCGGATGGCGACGGCAATCCGCGCTGGGAGATATTCACCCATGGCGGCAGGCGGGCGACCGGCATCGACGCGCTGGACCATGCGACCCGCCTCGCGGCGCTGGGCGCGGGGGAATTGCTCGTCACCTCTATGGACGGCGACGGCACGAAACGCGGCTATGACCTCGCGCTGACCCGCGCCATCGCCGACGCCGTGCCGGTGCCGGTGATCGCCAGCGGCGGCGTCGGCACGCTCGATCATCTGGTCGAGGGCGTGCAACAGGGCCATGCCAGCGCCGTGCTGGCCGCCTCCATCTTCCATTTCGGCCAGCACAGCATCGGGGAGGCCCACGCCGCGCTCGCCGCTGCGGGCATAGCGGTGCGCACGCCCATTCTCTGACGATATTCTGCGCCCTTGACCTCCCCCGCCCTTCCGGGCGAAGAAAGGCCCCATCATGCGTGACAGTCTGGACCGCCTCGAACACACCATCCTTCAGCGCCGCGGCGCGGACCCGGCCTCTTCCTATGTGGCGAAGCTGACGGCGAAGGGCCGCGCCAAGATCGCGCAAAAGGTCGGGGAAGAGGCCGTCGAACTGGTGATCGCGGCCATGGCCGATGATCGGGAAGAGGCGATCAAGGAAAGCGCGGACCTGTTGTTCCACCTGACCGTGCTGCTGGCCGACATGGGCCTGTCGCTCGACGAGATCGCCGCCGAACTGGACCAGCGCGAGGGCGTTTCCGGGCTTGCCGAAAAAGCGGCGCGCCCACAGGAATAACCGGATCAAGACGCGGAGAGACACATGCCGATCGACCCCACCCTGCCCTATGACGACGATAATATCTTCGCGAAGATCCTGCGCGGCGAAATTCCCTGCAACAAGGTGTATGAGGATGAATGGGCGTTCGCCTTTCACGATATAAACCCGCAGGCGCCCAGCCATATCCTCGTCATCCCGAAGGGGCGCTATGTCAGTTGGGATGATTTTTCCGCCCATGCCGACGATGCCGAAATTGCCGGGTTCATTCGCGCCGTCGGCCTGATCGCGCGCGAAAACGGCTTTGTCGAGCCGGGATATCGCCTGCTCGCCAATATCGGCGATCATGGGGGGCAGGAGGTGCCGCACCTGCATGTCCACCTGTTCGCCGGTCGTTCGCTCGGCCGGATGATAAGCCACTAAGCCCTGCCGGCAGCGCGGGCGTCGGCGGCGGCATCGAGCGCGGGCCGGGGGACGCCGGGACGCGGTTCGGGCGGGCCATCACGCGGTTGCGCCCGAACGTGGCACTTGCGCATCCTGTTTTAGCCTATAATCTCTATCCCCCACAAAGCCGCGCCGTGCTGCCGCGCTGGAATGGACAAGGGGCCGATCCGAATGATCTTTGGTCGTATCAAATCGCTGGACGCCATATTGGCGACAGCGGAAAAGAAATCGCTGCACCGATCGCTGGGGGCATTCCAGTTGACCATGCTGGGCATCGGCGCGGTCATAGGGACCGGCATTTTCGTGCTCACCGCCGAAGCCGCGCAAAAGGCAGGCCCCGGCATGATGATCAGCTTCGTCATCGCCGGATTCGTCTGTGCGGTAGCGGCGCTATGTTACGCGGAGATGGCATCGATGGTGCCGGTATCCGGTTCCGCCTATACCTATAGCTATGCGGTGATGGGGGAAATCGTCGCATGGATGGTCGGCTGGGCGCTGATCCTCGAATATGCGGTGGCGGCGGGCGCGGTTTCGGTCGGCTGGTCGGGCTATATGATCGGCTATCTGGAACATGCGCTGGGCACCGATATATCGGATGCATGGACGCGCGGACCCTTTGATGGCGGGATGATCAACCTGCCCGCGATGATCATCGCCGGGCTGGTCACGATGCTGCTGGTGCGCGGCACCAAGGAAAGCGCGCAGGTGAACGCCGTATTGGTCGGCATCAAGATCGTCGCGCTGATCGCCTTCATCGCGCTGTCGGTGCCGGTGATGAACATGGCGAATTTCGATCCGTTCGCGCCGCTGGGCTTTGGCGGCATTTCGGCGGCGGCGGCCTCCATCTTCTTTGCCTATGTGGGCTTCGACGCGGTTTCCACCGCCGCCGAGGAAACCAAGAATCCCCAACGCAACATGCCGATCGGCCTGATCGGCAGCCTTGCCATCTGCACCATTTTCTACCTGCTCGTGTCGGCAGGCGTCATCGGCACCGTGGGCGCGACGCCGATCATGGCCGATGGCCACGCGCTGGAACCGGGCAGCCGCGAACTGGCCGCCCAGTGCAGCGCGATCGCCGATCAGGCCGTCGTCTGTTCAAAGGAAGCGCTGGCCTGGACGCTGCGCCAGATCGGCTGGCCGCAAATCGGCAACCTGATCGGCCTTGCCGCGATCCTCGCCCTGCCCTCGGTCATCCTGATGATGATGTTCGGCCAGACCCGCATCTTCTTCGTGATGAGCCGCGACGGCCTGTTGCCGCAACTCTTCTCGAAAGTGCATCCGCGCTACAACACGCCCCATGTCATCACCATCCTGACCGGCATTTTCGTGGCCCTGTTCGCCGCCTTCTTCCCGGTCGGCCAGTTGGCGAACATCTCCAACTCCGGCACGCTGTTCGCCTTCATGGCGGTGTCGATCGCGGTGCTGGCGTTGCGCAAGACCGATCCGGGCCGCGTGCGTCCGTTCCGCACCCCCGCGATCCTGCTGTTCGCGCCGTTATCGATCCTCGGCTGCGTCTATCTGTTCTTCAGTCTGGACGACAAGAGCAAGCTGCTGTTTCTCGGCTGGGCGGTGATCGGCCTGTTCGTCTATTTCCTCTATAGCCGCCACCGCAGCCATGTGGGCCGGGGCATAATCGACGTGCATGAGGACGACGCCGACATCCCGCCCCAGCCCGTGCCGCCGCTGCCGGGCGCCCACACGCCGGGCGGCAAGGACGCCTGAGGCCCCGGCCTGCCGTTGCAGGGATTGAGCCACGAAAAAGGGGCGGCCGGATCAGCCCGGCCGCCCCTTTTTCCATATCGATATCCCGGCTCAGCCCCGATCCGACAGGATGTAATTTTCCTTGCGCAGGTTCGCATAGCCGGGCCGCTGGAACAATTTCCAACGCTCCGCCCAGGCGATGAGGAACAGCGCCGTGCCGCCAAAGGCGAGGAAGCCGAGCGACATGGGCAGCACCGTCCCGTCGAAGCTCGCCCCCACCAGCCCGCCGAGCACCGTCGAGATCAGCGTCGTCAGCGCCGCCTGCACGGAAGCCGCCAGCCCTGCCCCCCTTGTGAACGGCTCCAGCGAAATGGAACTGAAATTGGCGCCGGAAAAGGAAAAGCAGGTCGTCGTGATGCTCTGGATGATGATGAACGTCACCAGATGTTCATGCCCCGACAGGACGATCAGGCAATGCAGCGCCGAAACCGCGACCAGCACGATCACCGCGATCTGGCTGAGGCGGCGTGCGCCGAAACGCTCCACCAGACGGCTGTTGAGCAGGCTGCCAAAGCCCATCCAGATCGCGATCGCCGCGAAACCGGCGGCAAAATAGCGGCCCGCATCGAACACGTCGAAGAAGATCTGCTGGATCGACACCAGAAAGCCGATCAGCCCCCCCATCATGATGCCGCTGGCGAGCATATGGCCGATGGAATTGCGGTTGCCCATCACCGTCATGAAGGTGGCCCACAAATCGCGCGGGCCGATCCGGGCGCGATGTTCCGGCGGCAATGTTTCGGGCAAGCGCAGGAATTGCCAGACCGCCAGCACGATGATCATGATAAGCAACAGGCCGAAAATCCAGCGCCACGGCGCGACCAGCAACACCAGCGACCCCGCGCTGGGCGCCAGCACCGGCACGATGATGAACGTCACCATGATGAGCGACATCACCCGCGCCATCGCGTCGCCGCGGAAACAATCGCGCACGATGCTCATCGCCACGACGCGGCACGACGCGACGCTGAACCCGGCCAGCAACCGCGCGCCCAACAGCATCGGGAAACTCGTCGCCAGCGCGCAGGTGAGGGTCGCGATCAATTGCAGGCAGGCCGCGAGCATCAGGATGCGGCGGCGGCCGAAGCGATCCGACAGCGGCCCGTAGAACAGCGATCCGAACGCCAGCCCGAACAGGAAAACGGTGACGATGCTCTGCCGGTCATTGGGATCGGCGATACGCAGATCCTGCCCGATCTGGGGCAGCGCGGGCAGCATCATGTCGATGGAAAGCGCCGCGATCGACATCAGCGCCGCCATCATGATCACGAATTCCCGATTACCCATGCCCGGAGGAGCCTGGTCATCCCGATTCTTGCTTATATCCGGTTGCATCGCACCCCTATGGCGGGATAAGCGGGGCAAGGCCAGCCTTTATGCCCGCTGGCTTCGCCCCCCGCCCCACCCCCCGCCGTCGCCTGCGAGGCCGGGCGGGATCATGCCCAAAAAAGAACTGGCCTCCGCCGCCGCATAATGATAGCCATTCGCAAAATCCGACGGAACAGACAGTCTTGCACCTCCATCAGTTACCTCCGGGCCGGCCGGCCTATATCGACAGCGTCGAATGGGACCATCTTTCCCCCGGAGAAGCCCAGCGACTACGCGAATTCGGGGTGGAAGAAGGCGCGACCGTGGAAATCCTGCACCGGGCGGGGCTGCTCGGCAGGGGTGCGCTGGCGTGCCGCATCGGCCGCATGACCATCGCCATGCGGCATGCCCATGCCGACGCCATTCAGGTGCGCACCGGCCCTGAAGCCGACACAGGGGCAGGCGCAAGAACAGCCGCAAAGACAGGCACAGCGGGAACCGCCTCACCCGGAAAGATCGTAACCGCATCATGACCGCACAACCGCTTGTTGCGCTGGTCGGCAATCCCAATGCCGGCAAGAGCGCCCTTTTCAACGCGCTGACCGGCGCGCGGCAAAAACTGGGCAATTATCCCGGCGTCACCGTGGAACGCAAATCAGGCCGCCTGTCGCTGGCCGACGGCCGCCCGGTCGAACTGGTCGATCTGCCCGGCACCTACAGCCTGACCCCTACCAGCCCCGACGAGCAGGTGACGCGCGACGTCGTGATCGGCAAGCAGCAGGGCGAGCGCCTGCCCGATGCGCTGGTGCTGGTGGTCGATGCGTCGAACCTCGAAAATCATCTGCGGTTCGTGCTGGAAGTGCTGGATCTCGGCCTGCCCGCGATCGTCGCGCTCAACATGGTGGATCTGGCCGCGCGCGACGGGCTGGAACTCAGCCCGGAGGCACTGTCGCAGGCATTGGGCGTACCGGTGGTGTCGACCGTCGCCGTGCGCAAACGCGGCCTCGACCATCTGTTGAACGAACTGACGAGCCTGATCGGCGCCGGCGCCGTGCCGATCCGTCCCCACGGCGGGGAGATGGGCTTTGCCGAACGCTCCGCGCGCGCGCGTGATCTTGCCCGCGCCACCATCGTCCGGGAAACGCCCTCGCGCCGCCTGACGCAGGCGGTGGACGGGGTGGCGCTGCATCCGGTGCTTGGCCCGCTGGTGCTGCTGGGCCTGCTGTTCCTGATGTTTCAGGCGGTCTACGCCTGGTCCGAAGCGCCTATCGCGATGATCGAGGGCTGGGCCGAGCAACTGGGCGATATCGCCACCGCCCTCACCCCGGCGGGCTATTTGCGATCCTTCCTCGTCGATGGCGTCATCAATGGCGTGGGTTCCGTCATCGTGTTCCTGCCGCAGATTCTCATCCTCTTCTTCTTCATCCTGATGCTGGAGGCGACCGGCTACATGACCCGCGCCGCCTTTCTGATGGATGGGCTGATGGGGAAGGTCGGCCTGTCGGGCCGCGCCTTCATCCCGTTGCTGTCCTCCTTCGCCTGCGCGGTGCCGGGCATCATGGCGACCCGGTCGATCAGCGATCCCAAGGACCGACTGACGACCATCCTCATCGCCCCACTGATGACCTGTTCGGCCCGGCTGCCGGTCTATGCGGTCATCATCGGCGCGTTCATCCCGGCGCGCACGGTGGGGCCGGGCATCGGGCTTCAGGGGCTTGTGCTGTTCTGCCTCTATATCGGCGGCATCATCGGCGCGATGCTGGTCGCGCTGGTGCTGCGGCGGACGGTGGCCAAGGGCAAGAGCGCGGGCCTGTTGATGGAAATACCCAAATATCAATGGCCGCGCTGGCAGGATATCGTGCTGGGCCTGTGGCAGCGCGCGATCATCTTCCTGAAACGCGCGGGGACGATCATCTTCGTATCGACGATCATCCTCTGGGCGCTGCTCAGCTTTCCCAAGCCGCCCGCCGGGTCGGACATCTCGCCGGTCGATTACAGCGCGGCGGGCCGAATCGCGGGCGGCCTCAATGTCGTGATGGAACCGATCGGCTTCAACCGCGACATTTCCCTGGCGCTCATCCCGGCGATGGCGGCGCGGGAAGTCGCCGTCTCGGCCCTCGCCACCACCTATTCGATCGACGCGGGCGACGATGAGGAAAAGCTGGAACAATCGCTGGGCGAGCGGCTGAAAAACAACTGGTCGCTGCCCACGGCCCTCGCCTTTCTGGTCTGGTTCGTGTTCGCGCCGCAGTGCATCTCCACCATCGCCGTGACCCGGCGGGAAACCAATGGCTGGCGCTGGCCGTTGTTCATGGTGGGATATTTGTTCGCGATCGCCTATATCGGGGCGGGCATCACCTACTGGACGGCAGTGGCGGCGGGATTGTAGGATCAATCTGCTGGACGATGCTTCATCCAGATTATAAGTGATCCCTTCACGGATTTTTCAGGCCGGAGTCCCGCTTGGGGCGATACCGATTCCGGCATCTTTCGGAGAGTTTCTTCATGGCAGGCAGCGTCAACAAGGTCATTCTGGTCGGCAATCTGGGCGCGGACCCGGAGGTCCGCAGCTTCCAGAATGGCGGAAAGGTCTGCAACCTGCGCATCGCCACGTCCGAAAGCTGGAAGGACCGCATGAGCGGGGAAAGGAAAGAGCGCACCGAATGGCACAGCGTCGCCATCTTCTCCGAAGGGCTGGCGGGCGTCGCGGAACGCTTTTTGCGCAAGGGCAGCAAAATCTATGTCGAGGGCCAGTTGCGCACCCGCAAATGGCAGGACAATGAAGGCAAAGACCGCTACACCACCGAAGTCGTGCTGCAAGGCCCCGGCGCGGTGCTGACCATGCTCGACGGCGCGCCGGGCGGCGGCGGTCAGGGCGGTGGCGGCGGAGGCTGGAGCGGCGGCGGCCGCGCGGCCGGCGGGGCGGCGGCATCGTCCGGCGGGGACGACTGGGGCCGGTCCTCCGGCGCGTTCGACGATGATTTCGGCGGCGGCGGGCGTTCATCCGGCAGCGGTGGCGGCATGCGTGATCGCGGCGCGGCATCGCCCAATTTCGACAATGATCTCGACGACGAAGTGCCGTTCTGACCGGGACGGCTTCCACCATGTCCGATACTCAGGCAAAACTCGTCATCCGCGAGGCGCGGCCCTCTGACGCGCGCGCCATCGTCGCGCTGTCCACCAAGGTCTATGGCAAGTCGGCGGCCTTTTCCGGCGCGCAGATTCGCGGGCAGATCAACAATTTCCCCGAAGGCCAGTTCGTCGCCGAATATGAAGGGGTGATCGTCGGCCATTGCGCGACCCAGATCGTCAGCGCCGACCTCGCCTTCGCGCCCCATAGCTGGGACGAGATCACCGGCGGCGGCTTCGCGACCCGGCACGACCCGGAAGGCGATATTCTCTACGGCATGGAAGTGTGCGTGGACCCGGATTATCGCCGCCTGCGCATCGGCCAGCGCTTTTACCGGCGGCGGCAGGAATTGTGCCAATATTTTGAACTGAAGGGCATCGTCTTTGGCGGCCGCATGCCCGGTTACAACCGCCGCAGGAAGCAATTCCCCAATCCGCAGGATTATCTGGATGCGGTGCTGGACAAAAGGCTGCGCGATCCCGTCATTAATTTCCAACTGACGCAGGGTTTCGAGGCGCGCAGCCTGTTGCGCGGCTATGACCCCAAGGACAGGGAAAGCGGCGGTCTGGCGGTGCTGATGTTCTGGCCCAACCCGCTCGCGCCCGAACAGATGCGGGGGCGCAAGGCCCGCGGGCAAAAGCGCCTCCCCTCCTCCGTCCGCATCGCGACTGTGCAATTCCAGATGCGGCGCATCAGCAAGATCGACGAATTTGAGGAGCAGGTGGAATATTTCGTCGACGTGGCGGCGGATTATAAATCGGATTTCGTCACCTTCCCCGAACTCTTCACGCTGGAACTGCTGTCGATCGGGGAAGAGAAGATCGCGCCCGAACAGGCGATCGAGCGGGTGGCCGATTATACCGAGCGTTTTTGCGCGTTCATGGGCAATCTGGCGGTCAGCTACAATATCAACATCATCGGCGGGTCGCATCCCACGCGGATGGACAATGGCGATATCCGCAATATCAGCTATGTTTTCCTGCGCGACGGCGGCATGTACAAACAGGAAAAGCTGCACCCCACCCCATCCGAACGCCGCTGGTGGAACATCAAGGGCGGCTATGGCGCCAATGTGATCCCCACCGATTGCGGGCCGATCGGCGTGATGATCTGCTATGATTCGGAATTTCCGGAAATGGCGCGGCACCTCGTCAATCAGGGGGCGATGATGCTGTTCGTCCCCTTCTGCACCGACGAGCGGCGCGGCTATCTGCGCGTGCGCTATTGCTGTCAGGCGCGCGCGGTGGAGAATCAATGCTATGTCGTCACGTCGGGCGTGGTCGGCAATATTCCCAATGTGGAGAATATGGACATCCACTATGCGGAAAGCGCGATCCTGACGCCATCGGACTTCCCCTTTGCGCGGGACGGCGTGGCGGCGGACACCGCGCCCAATACCGAAACCATCGCGATTGCCGACTTGTCGCTGGACGATCTGCTGACCAGCCGCCAATCCGGCGCAGTGCAGAATCTGCGCGACCGGCGGTTCGATCTTTATCGGGTGCAGTGGCGCAAGGGATAAGCGGGCTGGGAATAGGCGCGCTGGGGATAGGCGCGCTGATCGGTTTGCGGGCGATCGGACGCACCCGACAGGCGGGTGACGCGTATCAGACGAGGATTTTCAGCGCCAATCGCTTCCCAGACCGGGCGCTTCCCAGACCGGGCGCGCTCAGCAGGCCAATCGCGCTCAGGCGGCGGCCACTGTTGTCGGATGGCTGTCCACGAAAGGCGCGACAACGGACAGGGCGCGCTCGACATAGAGCGCCTTTTCCCCGACCGGCGCGACATAGTGCATCGCCTCCTCCGCATCGCGCAGGGAGGCGCCGCGCGCGATCATCCAGCTCGCCAGATATTGCGAGGCAAGGCATCCGCCCGCCGTCGCCACATTGCCATGCGCGATGAAAGGCGCATCGATGACGGTGACGCCGGCCTCGACAACCCACGGCTTGGTGGTGAGATCCGTGCAGGCCGGCAAGGCGCCGATCAGGCCCAGCTTCGCGAGCAGGAGCGTGCCCGAACATTGCGCGCCGATCAACTGGCGCGCAGGGTCCAGCGCAAGGCGCGCCAATAATCCGGCATCGGCGGCAATCTCGCGGGTCTTGACCCCGCTGCCGATCAGGACGGCATCGGCTTCGCCCGCGAACTCAAGCGGGCGCTGACGCCGGACGGTCACGCCGTTCATCGACGTCACCTCTTGCGTCGGGGCGGTGATATGCGCCTCCCACCCCTTCGCTTTCATGCGGTTGAGGATCGCCGCCGCGACGAAGGAGTCCAGTTCGTTGAACCCGTCGAACGTCAACACCGCAATCTGCACAAAACCCTCCTGCATCGACCCGACAGGCCGAAGCCTGCCTGATCTGGCCCGGCCTGCCGTGAACCCGCGTGCTCTATAGCATCATCCCTCCGCCCGCTGGCAAAGCCGGTCTGGCGGCCTCCATGCCCCGGAACGCGGCGGGTTTATCGCCCGTGAGCGCCGGAAGCGCGAAAAGCCGCCATTGGCAGGTCGTCAGGGCCGTCAGAACTGTCCGCCGATCGGCCCTGCCCGTTCAGTTCACCAGCTTGCGCGCGAAGTCGCGGATATGCGCCCCGATATCGTCGCGTTCCAGCGCCAGCGCCAGATTCGCCTCGACATAACCGGCCTTCGATCCGCAATCGAAACGCCGCCCGTCGAAGGTCACGCCATGGAAGGGCTGGTTGCCGATCATCGCGGCCATCGCGTCGGTCAGCTGGATTTCCCCGCCCGCGCCCGCTTCCTGCGTTTCGAGGATCTTCATCACCTCCGGCTGGAGGATATAGCGCCCCGCGATGATGAGATTGGACGGGGCCGTCCCCGGCGCGGGCTTTTCGACCAGACCCTTCACCTCGGTCAGCGTGCCATTGCGCCCGCCCGGATCGAGGATGCCATAGCTGGACGTCTGTTCCATCGGCACTTCCAACGCGCAGATCAGGTTGCCGCCGGTCTGTTCATAGGCATCGACCATCTGCTTCAGGCAGCCCGGCTTGCCGTGCATGAATTCGTCGGGCAGCAAAATGGCGAACGGTTCATCCCCCACGATATCGCGCGCGCACCAAATCGCATGACCAAGGCCCAGCGGCTCCTGCTGGCGCAGGAACACCGCGTTGCCGGGCGCCAGCCGCGTGCCTTCCAGCGCCGACACATCCTTGCCCCGCGCCTTTTGCGTCGCTTCCAGTTCGAAGGCGATGTCGAAATAATCCTCGATCGCGTCCTTGCCGCGTCCGTTGACGAAGATCATCTGCTCGATCCCCGCCTCCAGCGCCTCATCGACCGCATATTGGATCAGCGGCCTGTCGATGATGGGCAGCAATTCCTTGGCGACCGCCTTGGTGGCCGGAAGGAAGCGGGTGCCAAGCCCCGCCACCGGGAAAACAGCCTTGCGAATTTTCTTGATTGCCATGAATCCCTCTTCTGGATTGCACATTGCACAAATCGGCGCACGAATCGGCAGGCCCGTCGTATCGGCGGCCTGCCCGAATCCTGCATGTGGAAATCAAAAATCGACCGCGATCCCCTTGCGTTCCCAATCGCCATAGCGCGTCGGGCTGAGGTTTTCCGTCACTTTGGGGGCCGCGCCGAGCGGGTCGGGCTTCGGCACCGGCGGACTCTTGCTGAGATGGGCCGGGGCGCGAACATGATCGGGGCGTCTGCCCATGAAAGGATCTCCGAAAAACTATGTTGCGGTTGCGAAACTATAGCCGTTCGGCAGGGCCGCACAAGCACCCAGATATGTCTCATTTCCATACATGGGGTTTACCCGTGCCGCAAAAGCGTTAAAGCCCTTCCAACCATGCCGAGCGCCCCTTCCTCCCCCTCCCGGCCCAGACGATCCTTCCGGCGGCCCGGCCGTGGCGGAGGCGGCGCTGGCCCCGGCGTTCCCGGCCTCGACGCCCGCCGCGCGGCGCTGCGCCTGCTCGATGCCGTGATGCGGCGCGGCGAAACGCTCGAACTCGCGCTCCATGCCGCGACGCAGGGGTTGGCCGACCGGGCCGACAAGGCGCTGGTCCACGCGATCGCCGCCGATGTGCTGCGCTGGATGGTCGATCTCGATGCCCTGATCGATGGTGCGACGCCGCAACCCCTGCCCGAAGACGCCAAGGCGCGGATGGTGCTGCGGCTGGCGCTGGTGCAGTTGTTGCGGCTCGACACGCCGCCCCATGCGGCCATCGCCACCGCGCTGCCGCTGGTCGATGGCGGGCCGCGCCGTCTCGTCCATGGCGTGCTGGGCACCCTGTTGCGGGCCGAGGCGTCGCTGCCGGAGGTGCCGACCCTGCCCGAACCGGTCGCGGCCCGCTGGACCGCCCAATGGGGCGAGGCCATGGTGCAGGCCGCCGCGCAAGCCCTGTCGCGCCGCGCCCCGATCGACGTGACTCTGGCGGACCCGGCGGAAACCGCGCATTATGACGATGTGCTCGCCGGGGAGACGCTGCTGCCCGGCCATGTGCGGATGTCCCATGCCGTATCGGTGCCGGGGCTGCCCGGCTATGCCGAGGGGCGCTGGTGGGTGCAGGATCTCGCCGCCAGCCTGCCCGCGCGGCTCGCCGGCAATGGCGCCGACGCAACGAGTGCCGAAGCAGCCAAGCCCCGCACCGCGATCGACCTGTGCGCCGCGCCGGGCGGCAAGACGATGCAACTGGCCGCGCAAGGATGGGCGGTGACGGCGCTGGACAAGAGCGCGAAGCGGCTGGAGCGCATGGCGGAGAACCTCTCCCGCGCTGGCCTTGCCGCCGATGTACGGCAGGGCGACGCCCTGACATGGGAGCCGGATGGGGCGGGGCCGGATGGGGCGGCCGATCTGGTGCTGCTCGACGCGCCGTGCAGCGCAACCGGCATTTTCCGTCGCCATCCCGATACGCTGCATCGCGTCGGGGCGCGGCAGATTGCGGAGATGGCGGACCTCCAGACGCAATTGCTGGACCGGGCCGCGCCATGGGTGAAGCCGGGCGGGATGCTGATCTACGCGACCTGCTCGCTGGAACGGGCCGAGGGAGAGGATCAGATCGACCGGTTCCTGCGCGATCATCCGGCCTTTCGCGTCCTCCCTCCCGATAGCGCGGACCTGCCGGCCGGGGTCGTGCCCGATGAGCGGGGCTGCGTGCGCACCCTGCCGACCCTGCTGGCCGATGCGGGCGGGCTGGACGGCTTCTTCATCGCGCGCATGGTGCGTTCACCCGACTGACCGGCCAACCCGCGCCGGGGCGAGGCGCGGCGGAGCCGGGCACATCGCAAATATCCTGCAAGCGAGCGCCTGCGCTGTTGCACCACCGGACAGTCCTCGTTAAGGCCATAGCCTCATGAACCGCCCTGTCCTTATCTCTCCGTCCATTCTGTCCGCCGATTTCGCTCGTCTGGGCGAAGAAGTCCGAGCCATTGACGAAGCCGGTTGCGACTGGGTTCATGTCGATGTGATGGACGGCCATTTCGTCCCCAATATCACCATCGGCCCGATGGTCGTGAAGGCGCTGCGCCCGCACACGCAAAAACTGATGGACGTTCACCTGATGATCGCCCCGGTCGACCCGATGCTCGACGCCTTTGCCGAGGCGGGCAGCGACCTCATCACCGTGCATGAGGAAGCCGGGCCGCATCTTCACCGCACGCTGCAACGCATCCGCGCGCTGGGGAAGAAGGCGGGCGTTTCGCTCAACCCCTCGACCCATGAGGACCGGCTGGATTATGTGCTGGAGGATATCGACCTCGTCCTGGTGATGAGCGTCAACCCCGGCTTTGGCGGGCAAAGCTTCATCGAAAGCCAGTTGCGCAAGATAGAGGCGATCCGCGCCAAGATAGAGCGGCTGGGCAAGCCCATATATTTGCAGGTGGACGGTGGCGTGGACGCGGCCACCGCGCCGCGGGTGGTGGCGGCGGGCGCCGATGTGCTGGTGGCGGGCACGGCCACGTTCCGGGGCGGCCCGACCGCCTATGCCGAGAATATCCGGCGGCTGCGCGGCGCATGACCAAGCCGTCCCCCCGCCCTGATGCGCCCGCGCAGGACGAAGCGGACGGCATCGAGGATGGCAGGCGCCTCATCCGCCTGTCGATGGACAAGGGCTCTTCCCTTGCCGAACGGATTTCGAGCCATTTCTATCGCCTGACATGGCGCACGCCGCTGCACAATATGCGGCTGAAGGGCAAATATCCGCTCAAATTGCTGGCGGTGCCCAGGGATGCCATCGTCGGCAATGCGCGCGCGGGCAAGGCGATCCGCGCCGGATATTTCCTGCTGCGCGGGCAAAAGCTGCCGATTGCCGGGCTGGATTTCACGACGCCGCCGCCCTCCCCCGCTTATGCCGAATATCTGCACGGCTTTCGCTGGCTGCGCGATCTCAACGAAGTGGGCAGCCGCGACCAGATCGCCCCGTCCGCCGAAGCCATCATGCGCGCATGGCTGGCATCCCATGCCGAAAAGCCCAGCGAACCGGCATGGAGCGCCGAATATGCCGGATGGCGCCTGCTGTTCTGGGCCGCCTATGCGCCGCTGATCCTGTCGAGCGGCGATCTGGTCTATCGCTCGCTCGTCCTCAACTGCTTCGCCCGCACCGCCCGGCATCTCGATCGCGGCGCGGACAAGGCGCCGATCGGCCTGCCCCGCCTCGTCGCATGGTGCGGCGTGGTGACGGCGGGACTGCTGCTGCCCGGCGGAGCGCCGCGCCGCGCCTTTGGCGAAACCGGCCTGAAACACGCGATCGAACATGCCTTCTACAGCGACGGCGGCGCGATCAGCCGGTCGCCCATCGCCCAGATGCGCGGGATAGAGGCGCTGACCATGGTGCGCGCCGCCTATGACGCGGTGCGCGAGGAAGTGCCCGCTTTCCTCACCGAAACGCTCAATCGCACGGTGGCGGCGCTGCTCGGCATCACCCATGGCGATGGCGGCCTCGGCAACTGGCAGGGCGCGGGCGCGATCGACACGGCGCAGGTGGAAACGCTGGTTTCCGCCACCGGCGTGCGCACCCGCCCGCTGCGGCAGGCGCGGGACTGGGGCTATCAGCGGATCAGCGCGGGATCGACCCATATCCTTGTCGACGCCGCCCCGCCCCCGGTCGCCCAACTCGCCGATGCGGGCTGCGCCTCTACCGGCGCGATCGAGATCAGCGACGGGACAGAACGGCTGATCGTCAACTGCGGCGGCGCGGCGCTGGCCGGAACGATGATCCCCGCCGATTTCGCGCGCGGGCTGCGCACCACCGCCGCCCACAGCACCTTGACCCTGCACGACAGCAACTCCACGGCGATCCTGCCCGATGGCACGCTGGGGCGCGGCGTGACCGAGGTTGAACTGCACCGGCAAGAACTGGAAAATGGCAGCCGCATCGAACTGAGCCATGACGGCTATGTCCGCCGCTTCGGTTATGTGCATCGCCGCCTGCTGCAAATCAGCAATGACGGGCGCGATATTCGCGGCGAGGACATGCTGCTACCCACGCAGCGGCGGAAAAAGCCGGTCGCCGCGCCCTATGTGCTGCGCTTTCACCTCGCGCCGCATATCGACGCCTCGTTGACGGCGGACGGTCAGGGCGCGCTGTTGCGCATCGACATGGGCGCGCTGTGGCAATTCCGGTGCGGCACCGGCGCGCTCGGCATCGAGGACAGCGTGTGGGTCGATGGCGATGGCCGCCCGCACGGCACGAAGCAGCTTGTCGTCAGCGCGACGGCGGAGCCGGGCGGCAGTTCCCTCGGCTGGCTGCTGAAACGGGTGGGATAAAGGCGGGGCATCATCGGGCGCGCAAAAGCGGGAACCGGCTTTGGCGGTGAGGCCATGCGGCAATAAGGAAACGGATCGCGCCGCGTCGGATGGGACGCAGCGCGCTCCGGCGAACAGGGAAGGCTTCCGGGCGGCTTCATCAGAGGATATCGCCCGCGCAAGCGCATCATGAGAAGAAGGAAAGCAGGAACATCATGACGGACGTGAAGATCGGCCGGGCGCTTTTGTCGGTGTCCGACAAGACGGGGCTTGTCGAACTGGGGCAGGCGCTTTCGCGCCACGGGGTCGCGCTCGTTTCGACGGGCGGCACGGCGAAGGCGCTGCGCGAGGCGGGGCTGGACGTGGCGGATATTTCCGACCTTACCGGTTTTCCCGAAATGATGGATGGCCGCGTCAAGACCCTGCACCCCAAGGTGCATGGCGGCCTGCTCGCTGTGCGCGGCAATGCCGAGCATATCGGGTCGATGCAGGAGCACGCGATCGAGCCGATCGACCTTGTCGTCGTCAACCTCTACCCCTTTGCGCAGACCGTCGCGAAGGGCGCGGACCGCGACGAGATCATCGAGAATATCGACATTGGCGGCCCTTCCATGGTGCGCAGCGCGGCCAAGAACCATGAAAGCGTCACCATCGTCACCGACCCCGCCGACTATGCGCGCCTGATCGAGGAGATGGACGCGAAGGGCGGCGCGACCAGCTATGATTTCCGCCGCCTGTGCGCGGCCAAGGCCTATGCGGCGACGGCGGCCTATGACGGCATGATCGCGGCATGGTTCGCGAAGGTCGATCAGGGCGTCGATTATCCCGAAAGCCGCTCCATGCCGACGAAGCTGGTGTCGATGCTGCGCTATGGCGAAAACCCGCATCAGCGCGCCGCGCTCTATGTGCCGCAGGTGCCCGCCGTGCAGGGCATCGGGCAGGCCCTTCAGGTGCAGGGCAAGGAACTCAGCTACAATAATTATAACGACGCCGATGCCGCGCTGGAACTGGTGGCCGAATTTCGCGACGGCCCGCCGACCGTGGTGATCGTGAAGCACGCCAATCCCTGCGGCGTTGCCACCGGCGCAACGCTGGCCGAGGCGTACCGCAACGCGCTGGAATGCGACAGCGTGTCGGCCTTTGGCGGCATCATCGCGGTCAACCGCCCGCTCGACGGCCCGACCGCCGAGGCGATCACCGACATCTTCACCGAGGTCGTTGTCGCCCCCGGCGCCGATGACGCGGCGAAGGCGGCCTTCGCGAAGAAGAAGAACCTGCGCCTGCTGCTGACGGACGGCCTGCCCGACCCGGCGCGCAAGGGGCAGACGACGAAGATCATCGCCGGCGGCGCGCTGGTGCAGGATCGCGACAGTGGCACATTGACCCGCGACATGCTGAAGGTCGTGACGCAGCGCGCACCCACCGACCGGGAACTCGACGATTGCCTGTTCGCCTGGACCGTCGCCAAGCATGTGAAGTCGAACGCCATCGTCTATGCGAAGGACGGCGTGACGGCGGGCATCGGCGCGGGCCAGATGAACCGCCGCGATTCCTCGCGCATCGCCGCCGCCAAGGCGAAGGAAGCCGCCGAAACCTATGGCTGGGATGCCGCCCGCACGGTGGGCAGCGCGGTCGCCTCGGACGCGTTTTTCCCCTTTGCCGATGGCCTGCTCGCCGCGGTCGAGGCAGGCGCAACGGCGGTGATCCAGCCGGGCGGGTCCATGCGGGACGAGGAAGTCATCAAGGCCGCCGACGATGCGGGCCTCGCGATGGTCTTTACCGGCATGCGCCATTTCCGCCATTGATCGGCAGCCGGGCGATTCGCTCATGACATAAGGAAAAGCCCCGGTTCACGCCGGGGCTTTTGTGTCGGGAAACCATTGTGCCGGAAAGCCCTGCGGCTTTCCCCACAGGAACAAGCGGGCATCGCCCAGCCATCAAGGCCCGACAGTCAAAGCCTGCAATCCTGCCAGCCCGTGCAGGCCGGTTCGGATGACGCCCTGTCGGCCAACCCCGCATCCGGCTGGACCGGGCGTGACCGTGCCCATGGCTCGCGATACTGGATCGCGACCGCCACTTCGGAAGTTTCCAGCAAGACCTGCCAGAACTGAGCCAGAAATCCCGGCTTTTCAGTATTGTGAACCATAGAACACGCCACCTTCTCATCACCGCCGGGTAAGGGAAAAGCGCGACCGGCTTGCGCAAGGCCATCATATTGCGATTGCGAAGGCGATTGGCGCCGAAATTAGCAGTAGAAGCGACCAATTTTTGCGTTAAAAGCATGTTTATGGGAAAAATGGCCAATCTTGATGATTTCGACCGGCGCCTGATCGCGCTGGTCCGGCGCAATAATCTGGAACCGGCCCGCAGCCTCGCGGACAAGGTCGGCCTGTCCATATCGGCGGTGCTGCGACGCTTGCGCCGCCTGCGCGAGGAAGGGATCATCGTCGCCGATATCGCCATCCTCGATCCCGCGCTCACCGGCTCTGCCCTCACCATTCATGTGCTGGTCAGGATGACCAAGAGCGGGCGGCGCGCCATGGACGGTTTCGGCCGCGACATCATGCGCCATCGGGAGGTGACGGGTGCATGGGAAGTGACCGGCGACGATGATTTCGTGCTGAAGGTGCAGGTCGGTTCGATGGCGGAATATGACGCCTTCACCCGCCGCGCGCTCGATGAGGACGGGGGCGTGCAGACCTTCAAGTCGCTCATCGCGATTCGCACCATCGTGGAGGACGATCTTTCGACCCGGCCCCTGCTCGATTCCTGATCCTGCGGAATGGGCGGCCGGGACACTTCCCGCCCATGCAGCGGCCTTTCGACGGCCCCCCTTTCCCGCATTTCCCGCGCAAAACCGGTCCCATTTTTGCGCGCGATGGTCTAGGACGACGCCATGCCCGCCACCATTGCCCCCTTTCACGCCATTTCGATCAGCCGCCGCGCCCATGAACTGAAGCAACAGGGCCGCTCCATCATCCACATGGAATTCGGCCAGCCCTCGACCGGCGCGCCCGCCGCCGCCATCGCCCGCGCGCATGAGGTGCTGGACAGCGACGGCATGGGCTATTGGGAAAGCCAGCCGCTCAAGGACCGCATCGCCCGCCATTATGCGGACAGCCATGGCGTCGTCATCGACCCGGAGCGCATCTTCCTGACATGCGGTGCATCGCCCGCGCTGGTCATGGCGCTGACCTGCCTGTTCGATCCGGGCGCGCGCATCGCCATGGCGCGGCCCGGCTATGTCGCCTATCGCAATGTCACCCGCGCCCTGTCGATGGAGCCGGTGGAACTGGCCTGCGGTCCCGATACGCATTTCCAGCCGACCGCCGCGATGCTCGCCGCGCTCGACCCCGCGCCCGATGGCGTCATCCTCGCCAGCCCCGCCAACCCGACCGGCTCGGTCATCCCGCCGCAGGAACTCACCGCCATGCTGCGCCTGTGCCGGGAGCGCGGCATTCGCGTGATATCGGACGAAATCTATCACGGCATCAGCTATGTGGGGCCGATCCCGACCGTTCTGGCCGAAGACGGCAGCGCGATCATCATCAACAGCTTTTCCAAATATTACAGCATGGCCGGGTGGCGGCTGGGCTGGATGATCGTGCCGGAGGATCTCGCCCCCCATGCCCGCGCATTGATGGGCAATATGTTCCTGACGCCCCCTTCGCTGGCGCAGCATGCGGGCCTGATCGCGCTTGATTGCACGGCGGAACTGGAAGGCCATGTCGCCACCTACCGCCGCAACCGCGAACATATGCTGGACGCGCTGCCCCGGCTGGGCCTCACCCGCATCGCGCCGCCCGACGGCGCCTTCTACATCTATGCCGATATCGGCCATCTGACGCAGGACAGTCTTTCCTTCTGCCGGGAACTGCTGGAGGACACAGGCGTCGTTACCGCGCCGGGCGTCGATTTCGACCCGGTGGAGGGACATCATTATATGCGTTTCAGTTTTGCCGTATCCACAGCCGAGGTGGAAGAAGCCATCAGCCGGATGGCCCCATGGTTCGATCGGGCGACGGAAAAAGCCCGGTATTCGTCGAAATAGCCCATGCCTGCATATTGACCCATATCTGTCACCAAACCGGGTTAGGCGCGCGCCTATGATCGACAAGATGAACCGCAGACAGGTCGCCTTCGGGCTGACCGGGGTAGCCTTTGGCGGCATGGCGCTTTACGCCGGAACGGTCCATGCGCCGGGGAAAAAAGGCGCCTTTGCTTCCACCGCCACCCCGAAGAACGGCGGCTATGGGCCATTGCAATCCGACCCTGACGGACTGCTCGACCTGCCGCGCGGCTTTTCCTATTCCGTCCTCTCCGCCCATGGCGACATGATGAGCGATGGCCTGCTGGTGCCGGACAATTGCGACGGCATGGGCTGTTTCCGGCTGGACGAACGCCGCATCGCGCTGGTCCGCAACCATGAACTGCGCCCCGAAAGCCTGAAAAAAGGCCCCGCCGGCAAGGACGGCCTGCGCGAGGTCGAGGCGTTCGATCACCTGCCCGGCGGCGCGGCGCTGCCCGGCGGCACATCGACCATCGTGCTCGACGCCAAAACGCTGAAGGTGGAGGATCAATATCTCAGCCTTGCCGGGACGATCCGCAATTGCGCGGGCGGCATCACGCCATGGGGAAGCTGGCTGACCTGCGAGGAAGACGTGACCCGCGCGGGCGAGGATGGCCTGTCGCAGGATCATGGCTGGGTGTTCGAAGTGCTCGCCGGTCATCGCGGCCTTGCCCGGCCCGAGCCGATCAGGGCGATGGGCCGCTTCAACCATGAGGCCGCCTGCGTCGATCCGGCGACCGGCATCGCCTATCTGACGGAAGATCGCGACGACAGCCTGCTCTATCGCTTCCTGCCCCATGAGCGCGGCGCGCTCGCCAGGGGCGGACGGTTGCAGGCGTTGGCGCTGATCGACGGCCCGGCCGACACCCGCAACTGGGGCACCCATGATTTCACGCCCGGCCAGTGGGCGAAGGCACGCTGGATCGATCTGGATAATGTGGAAAGCCCGGAGGATGATCTGCGCCAGCGCGGCGCGAAGGCGGGCGCGGCCCTGTTCGCGCGCGGTGAGGGCATCTGGTTCGGGCAGGGCGAATTTTATTTCTGCTGCACCAGCGGCGGCTCGGCGGGCCTCGGTCAGGTCATGCGCTATCGCACATCCCCCGTGGAAGGGCAGGCCGGGGAGGCAGAGGCGCCGGGCCAGCTTCAGATTTTCGTCGAATCGCCGGACAAGGCGATGTTCAACTATGGCGATAATCTGACGATCGGCCCCAATGGCCATCTGATCGTGTGCGAGGATCAATATACCCATATCGTCGACAATCATCTGCGCGGCGTGACGCCCGATGGCGCGCTCTATACGCTGGCGAAACTGCGCACGCAGACGGAACTGGCCGGGGCCTGCTTCTCCCCCGACGGATCGACGCTGTTCGTCAATCTCTACAGCCCCGGCAAGACGCTGGCGATCCGAGGTCCATGGTGATGGCCGGAAGGTGATGACTTGACAGCAGGCAGGCGGGGGGAGGATGATCGGCCCGGCTCGCCCCTCCCCCGCCCCTTTTACCGGCTGTGTTCATGGCTTTCATGCGGGGAGAAAACGCGATCCGGCGCGGCCCCGGAACGCCGCGATTCCAGCGACCGGCGCTGACAGCCTGTCTGCGTAATCCAGCGCCATGACAACAGGAGGCAAGGACCATGACCGTCAATTCCGCATCCGCCCGTTACGAAGGGCTTGGCAAGACCGGCAAAGGCCATATCTGGACGCAATCGGGGGTGCTGGACGCCCAGCCCTATGGATTCGGCACCCGCTTCGAAGGGCAGCCGGGGACGAACCCGGAAGAACTGATCGCCGCCGCGCATAGCGCCTGTTTCACCATGGCGCTGTCCTTCGCGCTGGCGCAAGCCGGGCATAATGACGGCCTGCTCGACACCGAAGCGAAGGTGACGCTGGAAAAGGATGGCGACGGTTTCACCGTGACCCGTTCCGCCCTGACGCTGACCGCCAGAGTGCCGGGCATCGGCGAAGAGGCCTTCGCGGCCATAGCGGCGGACGCCAAGGCGGGATGCCCGATCAGCAAGCTGCTCGATTGCGAAATCTCGCTGGAATATGAATTGAAAAGCTGAACCCTTGCGAGAGGGGCGCAGGGGACGGTGCGGGCAATGCCCGTCCGGCGGCCCCTTGCGCCCTCCGTTCGGCCCAGATCGGCTTATTGATCGCCGTTATCGATCATGGAAAGAAATATAATCGGTTGGATCATTTTTGAGAATAGCTCTTAATTGACCACCTCACCGATCAGGATATTTTCCATGCCGACCGACCTCATCAAGACGCTGACCTATCTTTCCCTGCACCTGATCGTCGGCTTTTCCGTCGCCTATCTGCTGACCGGGTCAGCGGCGATCGCGGGCGGAATCGCGCTGATAGAACCCTGCGTCAATGCCGTCGCCTTCTTCTTTCATGAACGGGCATGGAAACGGCATCTGGCCCGGCGCCGCGCGCCGGGTGATGGGACCGACGCCCCCTTCCCCCGCCTGCGCGGCGCGGCGCTGACCTGATCGCCTGGTCTGATCGCCTGACCTGATCTGGGCCTATTTCCCTTCACCCTCAGGGCAGGGGTCGGTACGCGCCTGTTCCTTGCCCTGGCTGAACCAGCGGCTCTTCTTGGGGTCCGCCTCTTCATCGAAATAGCAGACTTCCGCCACCCCGGTCGCCGGATCGATCATGGTCGTCCATTTATGAGGCCCGCAATTATGCGCCTCGCACGCCCAGGAGAGGACGCGCCCGTCAAATTGCTCGATCGGGGACGAAGGCCCCTCGCCTTCGAGAACCCAGTCGCGCACCTTCACATCGGGAATGGCGGCGGTAATGGCCGCGATGACCGCGGGGTCATCATTCCAGCTACGGCCGTCCACCTCGTCGAACGGATATTTGCCGACATAACGGGTGAAATCGCGGGCAGGGGCAGGGGCGGGCGACGCGACATTCGACTCCGCCGCGTTCGTGACAGTCCCGGCTTCATTTCCGGCCACATTGCCTGCGCCTTCCTTGCCGCCGCCGCAGCCCCCGATCATCAACAGCATCGCGGAAACCCCGATAGTGATAGCCTTGCGCGCCATAATCCCTCCGTTTCAACAGGAAGCCCGGCGCAAGGGTGCGCCGGACCGCCCGCCATTCTGTTATTCTGCGGCCGGAATGTAAACCTCCCCGCCCTGTTCGCGGAATTTCTCGCTCATCCGCGCCATGCCCGCTTCGGCCTCCTCTGCCGCGAGGAAGCCGTCGGCGGGCTGGTTCTGCTTTGCCGCAAACGCCCTCACTTCCTGCGATATCTTCATCGAGCAGAATTTGGGGCCGCACATCGAACAGAAATGCGCGGTCTTGGCCCCTTCGGCGGGCAAGGTCTGGTCGTGATATTCCTCCGCCGTATCGGGGTCGAGCGACAGGTTGAACTGGTCGCGCCAGCGAAATTCGAAACGCGCCCGGCTCAGGGCGTCATCGCGCAGCTTCGCCGCCGGATGGCCCTTGGCGAGGTCCGCCGCATGGGCCGCCAGCTTATAGGTGACGACGCCGACCTTCACGTCATCGCGATCGGGCAGGCCCAGATGCTCCTTGGGCGTCACATAACAGAGCATCGCCGTGCCGAACCAGCCGATCTGCGCCGCGCCGATGGCCGAGGTGATATGGTCGTAACCGGGCGCGATATCGGTGGTGAGCGGCCCCAGCGTATAGAAAGGCGCTTCGCCGCAGGCCTCGAGCTGCCGGTCCATATTCTCCTTGATCTTGTGCATGGGGACATGGCCCGGCCCCTCGATCATCACCTGCACATCCTGCGCCCATGCGCGTTTCGTCAGTTCGCCCAGCGTATAGAGTTCCGCGAACTGCGCCTCGTCATTGGCATCGGCGATCGAACCGGGGCGCAACCCGTCGCCCAGCGAATAGGCGATGTCATAGGCCTTCATGATCTCGCTGATCTCGTCGAAATGCTCATAAAGGAAGCTTTCGCGATGATGGGCGAGGCACCATTTGGCCATGATGGAACCGCCCCGGCTGACGATCCCCGTCACCCGCTTCGCCGCCAGCGGCACGAAGGGCAGGCGCACGCCCGCATGGATGGTGAAATAATCGACGCCCTGCTCGGCCTGCTCGATCAGCGTGTCGCGGAAAATATCCCATGTCAGATCCTCGGCAATGCCGCCGACCTTCTCCAACGCCTGATAAATCGGCACCGTGCCGATCGGCACCGGCGCGTTGCGGATGATCCATTCCCGCGTGTCATGGATGTTGCGGCCGGTGGAAAGGTCCATCACCGTATCCGCGCCCCAGCGGATCGACCAGACCATCTTGTCCACCTCGCTCGCCACGTCGCTGGCGACCGCCGAATTGCCGATATTGGCGTTGATCTTCACCAGGAAATTGCGGCCGATCGCCATCGGCTCGCTTTCCGGGTGGTTGATGTTGCTGGGGATGATCGCCCGGCCCCGCGCCACCTCGTCGCGCACGAACTCCGGCGTCACATAATCGGGGATGGCCGCGCCCCAGTCATGTCCGTCGCGGACATAATCCTTCAGCCGCTCGCGGCCCAGATTTTCGCGCTCCGCCACATATTCCATCTCCGGCGTGATGATGCCCCGGCGCGCATAATGCATCTGGATGACGTTCCCGGAAGCATTCGGGCCGCCCGCCTTCGCCCGCAAGGGACGCCGCGCGCCATGGGGAAAGGGCTGCACGCCGCCGGACCGGTCGGGGCCAAGCTGGCCATTATCCTCCGGCTTCACCGCGCGGGCGGCATAATCCTCCACATCGCCGCGCGCGATGATCCAGTCGCGCCGCAGCGCGGGCAGGCCCGCCATGATGTCGATCGCCGCCGCCGGGTCCGTATAGGGGCCGGAGGTATCATAGACCCGCACCGGCGGCTCGCCGCTCGATGGTTCCAGATCGATCTCGCGCATCGCCACGCGGATGCCGCTGCCCGATTTGGTCGCGACATGGATCTTGCGGCTGCCGCGAATGGGACCGGTGGTGACGCCGAATGCCGTCATTGCAGGAGTATCTGCCATGGATCATCGTCTTTCGTTCGAGAGAGAAGGGGATAGGTGGGGAAGGTCAGAACAAGCGGGCCAGCCCGGCGGCCATCAGCGCCGCCCCGGCCAGCAGGGAAAATATCGCCCAGCCCTTCGCGCCCCGTTCCAGCACGCGCCGCCAGAACGGAAACAAAAGGTCGGTAAAGGCGGTGATGGCCGCCGCCTCGATCACCATGACGCCGCCCAGCGCCATCATCAGCACCGTCAGCCAATCCGGCGAGGCAGGCTCGAACGCGGCGCGATTGCAGAGATAGACCGCGACGCCCAGCGCCATTTCGCACAGGCCGGTCATGATTTGCAATCCGGGCGACGCGCCCAGTTCCTCGACCATCGCCCGCCACAGGCCGGGGCGCCGCACTTCGCCCAGCGCGCAGACGAACAGGAACAGGCCAAGAAACAGGGCTGACCAGGAGGGGACTTCGACCATCGCGGGTTCTCCTTCCGGCGATGGAGGGAGGCTTGGGACTTCGGCCGGTTCGGCCCTGCGTGTCCGCCCACTCCCTCCGACCGTATTAGCGGTTTCAGGTTCAGCGGGTCGTGCGGCGTTACCCGCACCTCTCAGCCACATGGCTCCCCGGTGGTAGAGGGGGAGGATAACGCCGATCGCGCCGTCAGGGAAGGGCTATTCGTGCGCGATGGCCCGCAGCGCCGATCGCCGCTGCGCCTGCCATGTCATCAGGCCCGCCATGACGATCAGCGCTGCGCCGGCGCCGGTGATCCAGTCGGGCCGGTCGTCGAAGAACAGCATGCCCAGCAGCACCGCCACCAGCAATTGCACATAGGCGAAGGGCGCGATCCGCCCGGCGGGCACCCTTTCGGTCGCCATGAGGAGCAACCCGTGCGCGGCGGTCGCGGCGATGGCGACGCCCGCGCAGCCGATCAGCACCCGTGCCGGGGGAAGGGAAAGATGGAGCCGCTCTATCCCGGTCAGATGCCCACCCAGCGCGATCAGCGAGGAAAACAGCACCGCCATCAGGGATATGAGGAATTGCGTGTGCAGCACGCCGCCCGACCCCGCGCCCATCCGGTTCAGGATCACGAAGGACGCCATGGAAAAGGCCGTGATCAGCGGCAGGCACGCCACCCATTCGACATGGCCGACATCCGGGCGGATGACGATGACGACGCCCAGAAAGGCGAGGATGGTGGCCACCCAAGCGACCGCTGGCACCTGCTCCCCCAGGAACAGGCGGGAGAGGATGACGATCAGCACCGGGTTCAGATACAGGATGACGGTCGCCTCGCCCAGCGGCAGGAAGCCCAGCGCGAAAAAGAAACTCGCGGTGGAAATCGCCATCGCCATCCCGCGCCCGATCTGTATCGCCGGACAGGGAAAGCTGCGGAACGCTCGCGGATCATGCAGCCAGGAGGCGATGCCCAGCGCGATGGTGCTGATGATATAGCGGATGGCCGAAATGCCAGTGCCGGGATAGGACGCCGTGATGGCCTTCACCACCGCGTCCCCCATCGGGTAGCAGCAATAGGCACCCATGGCGAGCGCGATGCCCGCCATGGCGCGCCGATGATCGTCCGCGCTCATCCCTGATTTGGGGGGTCAGGCCTTGCCGTACCCCCGCGCCATGCCCCTGTCATGCGCCCTTCCATAAAGTCCCCCCGGCCTTTGGCAAGCCCATGGAGGACCGGCCGCAGAACCGGACGCAGAACCGGACGCGGGGAGAACCTGACGCCGCCCTCGCGTTGCTGGCGGGCCTTCAGAACGTATAGGCGACGCCCAGCGCGCCTATCCACTGGTTGCGGCTGCCCGCATCGGCCACGATCGGCGAATGCGCATAGCGATCCATCAGGCGGCTGTAGACGACCGCGCCGGTCAGCGCCCAGCCCTTGCGCAGGTCGCCCGACAGGGACTTGGCGGCCATCATCCCCGCATTGACCTTGACGAAACCGGCCTTGCGCCCCGCCCCATCATAGGGGTTGAGGCCGCTGGCAAGGCTGCCCGCCTGATCGATATCATAATAGGTGCGGCCATATCCCTTGCCCGCATAGTCCGCCGAGAGCGACAGGCCGACATAGGTGGTCATCGACAACGGCGTGCCATATTCGATCGCGGGGGTGATGACATAGCTGCCATGCGCGCCCGCTACATCATGGGTATAGGCGACGCGCAGCGACAGATTGTCATAATCGCTGGTGATCACGCCGGTCTTGGCGATGCCGACCCAGCCGCCCAGTTCCCATGCGGTGTCCAGCTTGCCGAGCGCGCGCACCCGGTCATCCCCGATGCCGCTCACCCGGTTGAACCGCGCGCCGACCACCGGGCCGAAACCGATATCCAGCCCATTGGGGTCATCATTGCGGATCAGGTCGCCATAAAGGACGGTTCCGCGGGAAAAGAAAGGATGGCCCTTCACCTGCCCGCGCACGACAATGCCGGGCACGACGCGGGAATTATCCGACCCTTCATAGCTGGGCACCATCGCCGCGCCGACCACCACCGTTACATGATCGGGATTATCGGCCGTCTGGGCCATGGCGGGCGCCGTCATGGTGACGCCGGTTGTCAGTGCAAGTACGCCGAAGATATGGCGGATCGGTGTGGTATGCGCGGTCATGTGTCCTCCCGGTTGTGCAGGGAAAGAATGCGCCAGCGCGCCGGCTGTTCCCTGCCGCCCCGTAAAAGTCCGCCGCGCGCGTTGCCTGCGCCCATCAATCCGGCCAACGCTCCACCGTGATATGCTCGACATGGGAGAGGCCGCGAAGGGCCGCGCGAATGGCCCGGATATCGCCCTGCGGCCCGGCGACGCTGACGATGACGGCATGGGCATGGGGACCGACGCGCCAGACATGCAGATCGGCCACCTGCCCGCCCTTTTCCTCCACGATCGTCTTGACCGCATGGGCAAGCTGCGGCTCCGCCGTATCCAGCAGGACGGCGGCGGTGTCCTTCATCAATCCCCATGCCCAGCGCGCGATGACGATGGCGCCCACCAGCCCGATCAGCGGATCGAGCCACACCCAGCCCAGATAGCGCCCGGCCAGCAGGGCGATGATCGCCGCCACCGATGTCAGCGCATCGGCCAGCACATGCAGATAGGCGGCGCGCAGATTATTGTCGCGGGGACGACTGGCGGTCATGCTCCCGTCATCATCATGGGGGTGATTATGGCCATGATCATGATCGTGAGGAGAAGCGTGGGAATGAGCGTGAGAAGAGGCATGGGAATGACCATGCGCATGTCCGCCATGCCCGCCACCATGGTCATGCCCGCCGCCATGATCATGATCGTCCATCAGCATCCACGCGCTGATCAGGTTGACGACAAGGCCCACGACCGCCACCACCGTCGCCTCACCGAACTGGACCTGCCGGGGGTCGAGCAGGCGTTCCCCCGATTCGAACGCGATCGCAAAGGACGCCAGCCCCAATATCAGCGCCGAGGCAAAGCCCGCCAGATCCCCCACCTTGCCGGTGCCGAAGGTGAACCGCGCATTATGCGCATGCCGCCGCGCATAGCTGTAGGCCGCCGCCGCGATCGCCAGCGCGCCCGCATGGGTCGCCATGTGAAATCCATCGGCCAGCAGCGCCATGGACCCGGTGATCCAGCCCGCGCCGATTTCCGCCACCATGGTCAGCACCGTCAGCACGATCACCATATAGGTGCGGCGCGCATTGCGATCATGCCCCGCAGGCAGATAGACATGGTCGAAATAATGGGTCTGTTCGGGGGGCTGCGCGCTCATGATGCCGCACTATGCAGGCCCTTTGCAGCCCGTCAATCCTTGGCGTCGCGTCGCCCGTCCGGGGCCTCCGGGGGCGCGGCGGGGCAAATCCCTATCTTGCGGCGCGCGGCGCCAGTGCGCATAAGGGCCGGAATGCGAGTATCAAAACAGCGGGAAGGCGCATGACACCGGCACCGCCCATCGCCGAGAAAAGAAAATCCGTGATCGTCATCGGCGCAGGCTTTGGCGGCCTTGCGCTCGCGATCCGCCTGCAATCGGCGGGCATCGCCACCACCATCGTCGAATCGCGCGACCGGCCGGGGGGATGCGCCCATCACTGGCAGAGGGACGGCTTCACCTTCGACGCCGGGCCGACCGTCATCACCGATCCCGATTGCCTTGCAGAGCTGTGGCGCCTGTCCGGGCAGGACATGGCGCAGGATGTGACGCTGGACCCAGTATCCCCTTATTACCGGCTCAACTGGCCGGATGGCGCCCAGTTCGATTGCAGCGGCGACGACGCCCAGTTGCGGCAGGAAATCGCCAAATTCGATAGCGGCGACCTGCCGGGCTATGACCGTTTCCTCGATTATAGCGCCGCCATGATGCGCGAAGCCTATCAGCATTATGGCCGCGCGCCTTTCCTCGATATCCGGTCCATGCTGAAGGCCGCGCCCGCGCTGATCCAGTCGCAGGCATGGCGATCGGTGCATTCGATCGTGTCCGGCTTCGTCAAGAATGAGAAGCTGCGGCAGGCGCTCTCCTTCCAGACGCTACTGATCGGCGGCAACCCGATGAGCGCGAGCGCGCTCTATGCGCTGATCCACAAGCTGGAAAAGGACACCGGCGTCTGGTGGCCGCGCGGCGGCGTCAACCGGTTGATCGCCGCCATGGTCACGCAGTTCGAGCGGATCGGCGGCACGCTGCGCCTCGGTGATCCGGTGGTTCGGCTGGAAACCGTGGGCGATCGGGTGACGGGCGTGCGCACCCGCGACGGCTGGCACGGCAAGGCCGATGCGGTCGCCAGCAATACCGACCTGATCCACCATTATGGCACGCTGCTGGCCGATCATCCCCGTGGCCCGGCGCAGGCGGAAAATCTGGCCCGCAAACATTGGTCGCCCAGCCTGTTCATGGTCCATTTCGGCATAAAGGGCACATGGCCCGGCATTCCCCATCATATGGTGCTGTTCGGCCCGCGCTATCAGGAATTGCTGACCGATATCTTCCAGCATGGCGTGCTGAGCGCCGATTTTTCGCTCTATCTGCACCACCCGACCGTCACCGATCCCGGCCTCGCGCCCGATGGCTGCTCCGTCTTTACCGCGCTCGCCCCGGTGCCGCATATGGGCAAGCTGCCGATCGACTGGGCGGAGACGGGGCCGATCTATGCCGGGCGCATCCTCGACGAGATTGAACATCGCCTCATTCCCGATATCCGGTCCCGCCTCGTCACCTCCTTCCATTATGCCCCGCCCGATTTCGCGGCGGATCTCCATGCGTTCCGGGGCAGCGCCTTTTCGCTGGAACCGCTGATGACGCAAAATGGCTGGCTGCGTCCGCACAACCGGGATGCCGTGATTTCCAACCTCTATCTGGTCGGCGCGGGCACGCATCCGGGCGCGGGCATCCCCGCCGTGGTGAGCGGCGCGCGAATCACCGCAGGGTTGATGCTGGACGATCTGGCATGACGTCTTTCCGGCGGATCGCCGTCTATTGCGGCGCGGCCACCCCCGCCGACCCGCTGTTCATCCAGACCGCGCAGGAAGTGGGGAGAGAATTGGCGCGCTGGGGCATCGGCATCATCTATGGCGGGGGCCACCTCGGCCTGATGGGCGCGCTGGCCGACGCCGCGCTGGCGGCGGGCGGAGAGGTGATCGGCGTGATTCCCGAAGCGCTGGTCCACGCCGAAGCCGCGCATCGCGGGCTATCGAAACTGCATGTCGTGCCGGACATGCACAGCCGCAAGGCGCTGTTCACCAGCCTGTCCGATGGCTTCCTGACCCTGCCCGGCGGCGTCGGCACGATGGACGAACTGTGGGAAGCGATCAGTTGGGCGCAGCTTGGCTATCATGCCAAGCCGGTCGGGTTGCTGAATGTCGGCGGCTTTTACGATCAGTTGATCGGATTTCACCGGCACATGATCGAAACCGGCTTCATCCGCCCCGGCCATGCGGGCATCCTCATCACCCGCGACACCCTGCCGCCCCTGCTCGACGCGATGGACCGGTATGAGGCGCATGACAGCCTGTTCGCCGCCGCAGCGCGGGACGGGGCCATCCGGCCCTGAAACCGCGGCCTCTGAAGGCGTGGGGCGGGGCAAGACGTTGATCCGGGCCTGAATCCGGGATGAAGCGTGGTGCCGGGCGCGCGCTTTTCGGCCCGGAACGCATCGCCATGCCGATGATGTTTGCGCAGCGCGGCAAAATAGGATAAGGGCCGCCGCGATACAAATCCATCAAAATCCAAGTCAGGACCTCTATGAGCCTCCGCAATGTGGCCATTATCGCGCACGTCGATCATGGCAAAACAACGCTGGTCGACCAGCTTTTCCGCCAATCCGGTACTTTTCGTGACAATCAGCGCGTCGAAGAACGCGCCATGGACAGCGGCGATATCGAAAAAGAACGCGGCATCACCATTCTGGCCAAGTGCACCTCGGTCGAATGGAACGATACGCGCATCAACATCGTCGACACCCCCGGCCACGCCGATTTCGGCGGCGAGGTGGAGCGCATCCTCTCCATGGTCGACGGCGTGATCCTGCTGGTCGATTCGTCGGAAGGCGCGATGCCGCAGACCAAGTTCGTCACCGGCAAGGCGCTGGCGCTGGGCCTCAAGCCCATCGTCGTCGTCAACAAGATCGACCGGCCCGACGGCCGCCCGGTCGAGGTGCTGGACGAGGTGTTCGACCTGTTCGTCAGCCTCGACGCGACCGATGAGCAGCTTGATTTCCCCGTGCTCTACGCATCGGGCCGCAACGGCTATGCCAGCGAGGATATCGACGCCCGCGAAGGCGATCTGACCCCGCTGTTCCAGAAGATCGTGGACCATGTGCCGCCGCCGCATGCAGTGGAGGAAAACGCGCCGTTCACCTTCCTCGCCACCCTGCTGGACCGCGACAATTTCCTCGGCCGTATCCTGACCGGGCGCGTCCAGACCGGCGTTCTGAAAATGAACCAGCCGATCCACGCGCTCGACGCCAACGGCAAGGTCGTCGAACAGGGCCGCGCCACCAAGATCATGTCGTTCCGCGGGCTGGAACGCGTGCCGGTGGAAGAGGCCAAGGCAGGCGATATCATCTCGCTCGCCGGTCTGGCCGTCGCGACCGTCGCCAACACCATTGCCGACACCAGCGTTTCGACGCCGATCACAGCGCAGCCGATCGATCCGCCGACGCTGTCCATGCGCTTTGCCGTCAATGATTCGCCGATGGCGGGCCGCGAGGGCGACAAGGTGACGAGCCGCATGATCCGCGACCGCCTGTTTCGCGAAGCCGAATCCAACGTCGCGATCAAGGTGACGGAAAGCGACGACAAGGACAGTTTCGAAGTCGCCGGTCGCGGTGAACTTCAGCTTGGCGTCCTTATCGAAACGATGCGCCGCGAAGGCTTTGAACTGGGCATCAGCCGCCCCCGCGTCCTGTTCGGGACGGATGAGGACGGCAAGCGGACCGAGCCTTATGAAACCGTCATGATCGACGTCGATGACGAATTTGCCGGCACGGTCGTGGAAAAGATGAACCTGCGCAAGGCGGAAATGACGGACATGCGCCCGTCTGGCGGCGGCAAGACCCGCATCACCTTCTCCGCCCCGTCGCGCGGGTTGATCGGCTATCATGGCGAATTCCTGTCCGACACGCGCGGCACGGGCATCATGAACCGCCTGTTCGAGAAATATGGTCCCCATAAGGGCCGGATCGAGGGTCGCAAAAATGGCGTCCTCATCTCCAACGGCGCGGGCGAGGCCAATGCCTATGCCCTCGGCCCGCTGGAAGAACGCGGCGTCCTGATGGTCGGCGTGGGCGAGGCCCTTTATGAAGGCATGATCATCGGTGAGAATGCCAAGCCCGATGACCTTGAAGTCAACCCGATGAAGTCGAAGGCGCTGACCAACTTCCGCGCCAGCGGCAAGGATGACGCCGTCCGCCTGACCCCGCCGTGGAAGCTGACGCTGGAACAGGCCATCGCCTATATCGACGAAGATGAACTGGTGGAGGTGACGCCCAAGACGATCCGTCTGCGCAAACGTCACCTCGACCCACATGAACGCAAGAAGGCGAAGCGCGCCGTCGCGGCCTGATAATCTATGCCCCCGCCCCGCATTCCGGTACAGAATGCCGGGGCGGGCGGCGGCTTGCAGAGGGATGACCGCCCTCCCATAAGGAAAGATTCACCTCTTTGCTGCAAGGGAATAGGCATGATGCACGCCTTTTCCCCGCCGCCTTTCGCCCGTCCTCGGCTGGCGGTTCTGATAGATGCGGAGAATATCTCTCATCGCATTGCGGATAAGCTGTTCGAAGAGATTTCAGCCATCGGGGATGCCCCGGTTCGCCGCATTTATGGCGACTTTTCCTCTCCCTCGCTGGAACCATGGAAGGCGGCAGTCGCCCGCCACGCCCTCATGCCTCAGCAGACCTTCCGGCTGACAACCGGCAAAAATGGAGCGGATATCGCCCTGACCATCGACGCGATGGATTTACTGCATCAAGGCGGGCTGGATGGCTTCTGCCTCATTTCCTCCGACAGCGATTTCACCCGGCTGGCCTTGCGCCTGCGGGAAGCCGGGATCGCGGCGCATGGCTTTGGCGAGCGAAAGGCGCCCGAAGCCCTGAAACAGGCCTGCACAAGCTTCTGCTGCATGGAGAGCGTTTCGCCGCCCAAACCTGCCCACCATATGCAGGATAGCGATCCGGCACAAAAGCCGGCGCAACCTCAGAAAGCAGCGCAAAAAGCGACGCAGGCACCCGCGCCGCAGCAGCCGGCAAAAGCCACCCCACTCCTTAAAAAGGCGTTCGCCGAACTCGAAATCAGGGAAGATGGCTGGGCATGTATGAGTCGATTGGGGCACAAGATCAGAGAATTGCACCCCGGCTTCAAAAGCAAGACGTTCGGCTATGCCTCCTTAAGCAAACTCATCAAGGCTACCGGCCATTTCGACATAGAACTGCATGACAAGATCATGCATGTTCGGGCAAAACACCCTGTCGAGCAAAAGCCCTAGCCAGCCCTCACTTCGCCTGCATGGATTGCACCGCCGCCAGCGTGTTCTTCACATGATCCTTGTAGCTGAGCGCGCTGTGCACATAGGCGACGCGGCCGGTCGGCGCGATGACATAGGATGTGCGGTTGGTCATGCCCGCCTTCATCGGCAGCGCGACGTCATAATCCTTGATGATCGCGGGACCGGCGGAGGCCACCGCGAATTTGTTGCGGCATTCCTCGACGGAGAATTTGGCCAGCTTGTCCACCGGGTCCGCCGACATGCCGATGACGGTCGCGCCCGCCTTGTTGAACTCATCGCTCATTTCGGCAAATTCATGCGCTTCCGCCGTGCAGCCGGGCGTAAACGCCGCCGGGAAGAAATAGAGCACCACCGGCCCTTTTTTGAGCTGATCCGACAGGGTGAGCGTGAAGATTTTCCCCGCCAGCGCGCCCCGCGTGGTGAAATCCGGCGCCTTTGCCCCGGCGGGCAGCGCGCTTGTCGCCGCCTTGGGCACGACCAGCAACGCAACCGCGCCGATCGCTCCGGTAACGGCAAGCCATTTGGTCCAGCGTCGCATAGTGTCTTTCTCCTCTTAGAGCATCGTGCGGAAAAGTGGGAACCGGTTTTCCGCGAAAAACGATGCGATACCAGGAAGCTGAAGCATACGGCATAGGCCAGATGTAACGCAGCACGTTCCAGCGAGACATTCTTATAGCAGCAGCGGGCGAAAAAGCGACTCGCCTTGCCCTTTTTCGCGACCCCCGGTAAAGCGCGGCCATCATGACCGCTCCACTCATCATCGCCGTGCCCAAGGGGCGCATATTGGACGAGGCGCTGCCGCTGCTGGCCCGCGCCGGTATCGAGCCGGAGGCGGAATTTCACGACAGCAAGAGCCGCGCCCTCAAATTCGCGACCAATCATGACGGCGTGTCGATCATCCGCGTGCGCGCCTTCGACGTCGCGACCTTCGTGGCCCATGGCGCGGCGCAGGTCGGCATCGTCGGATCGGACGTGATCGAGGAATTCGATTATTCGCAGATATACGCGCCGGTGGACCTCGATATCGGCCATTGCCGCCTGTCCGTCGCCCAGCCGGAAGATGCGCTGGACGAAGATGAAGCCGCGATGAGCCATGTGCGCGTCGCGACCAAATATCCGCACCTGACCCGCCGCCATTATGAGGCGCGGGGGATTCAGGCCGAATGCGTGAAGCTGAACGGCGCGATGGAACTGGCGCCCTCGCTCGGCCTGTCGCGGCGGATCGTCGATCTCGTGTCGTCGGGTGCGACGCTCAAGGCCAATGGCCTGATCGAAACCAGCGTCATCATGCAGATCAGCGCCCGGCTGATCGTCAACCGCGCCGCGCTCAAGATGCGGGCGGCGCAGCTTGTGCCGCTGATCGAAGGCTTCCGGGCGGCGGTGGAGGCGCGCGATGCAGCGGCTTGAATCCACGGCGGCGGATTTCGCGGCGCGGTTCGACGCGCTGGTCAATGCGCGGCGCGAAGCCGACAGCGACGTTTCCAGCGCCGTGCGCGACATCATCGCCAAGGTGCGCGATGAAGGCGATGCGGCGCTGGCTGAACTGACGCAGGCGTTCGACCGGCATGATCTCGACGCCACCGGCTGGCGCGTGGACGAGGAGGAGATGCAGGCGGCGCTCGATGGCCTGCCCGCCGATCTGCGCGCCGCGCTGGAACTGGCGGCGGAACGGATCGCGGCCTATCACGCCAGGCAGCGCCCCGAAGACCGCGACGAGATCGACGCATCGGGCGTCCGTCTGGGCGCGCGCTGGGGCGCGGTCGATGCGGCGGGGCTGTATGTGCCCGGCGGCCGCGCGGCCTATCCGTCCTCCGTGCTGATGAACGCGATCCCCGCACGGGTCGCGGGCGTGGAGCGCATCGTCATCGTCACCCCGACGCCGGACGGGGCGATGAACCCGCTGGTGCTGGCCGCAGCGCGCATCGCGGGCGTGACCGAAATGTGGCGCATCGGCGGCGCGCAGGCCATCGCCGCGCTCGCCTATGGCACGGACAGGATCACGCCGGTCGATGTCATTGTCGGCCCCGGCAATGCGTGGGTGGCCGAGGCCAAGCGCCAGCTTTACGGCGTGGTCGGCATCGACATGGTGGCTGGCCCGTCCGAAATCGTCGTCGTCGCCGATGGCAGGAACGACCCGGACTGGACCGCCGCCGACCTGCTCAGCCAGTCGGAGCATGACCCGACCAGCCAGTCGATCCTGTTCACGGACGACGCGGCCTTCGCCGATGCCGTGGCAAGGGCGGTGGACGCGCAGATCCCGCAGCTTTCCACCGCGCAGACCGCCCGGACAAGCTGGGACGCGAACGGCGCCATCATCCTCGTGCCGACGCTGGAGACCGCGATGCCGCTGGTCGATCGGCTCGCGCCCGAACATCTGGAACTGGCCGTCGATGATCCCGACGCGCTGTTCGCGATGGTGCGCCATGCCGGGTCCGTATTCCTCGGCCGCATGACGCCCGAAGCGGTGGGCGATTATGTCGCCGGGCCGAACCATGTGCTGCCGACCGGGCGGCGGGCGCGCTTTTCCTCCGGCCTGTCGGTGCTCGATTTCATGAAGCGCACCAGCTTCATTGCGCTCGACAAGGCGGCGATCGAAGCGATCGGCCCCGCCGCCGTCGCCCTTGCCAAGGCAGAGGGGCTGCCCGCCCATGCCGCTTCCGTGGCGCGCCGTCTTGACCCCAATTCCTGACCGGAAAGACAATCAATGCCCGTTTCCCTCTATGACACCGTGGTCCCGTCCTGGCTTCAGATATTGCAGTCCATGCGCGGCCTGCTCGACAAGGCGCAGGCCTATTGCGCGGAACAGGGCGTGGCCGAAGCGGATATTCTCGATGCCCGCCTTGCCGAGGATATGTTCCCCTTCGCCGCCCAGATCGTCGCGGCCGCCGATTATAGTTTCGGCACGGTGAAGGGCCTGCACGCGGGCGTCTATCCCACCGGGGGGCCGTCCGAGATTCCCGCCACCATCGCCGGTCTGAAGGCGGTTCTGGACGCCGCCGTCGCGGGGCTGGAGCAGGTGACGGCGGAAGAGATGGAAAATTTCGTCGGGCAGGATATGCGCTTTGCCCTGCCCGCCTATAATATCGACATGCCCTTTACGGCGGAACATTATCTGTTTTCCTTCGCCCAGCCCAATTTCTATTTCCACGCCACCACGGCCTATGACATTCTGCGCGGCAAGGGACTGGCCATCGGCAAGATGGATTTCCTCGGCCCCGTCCGCATCAAGGCGAACTGACCGCATGAACGACCGTTCCCGATCCCGCTCCGCCGCCCGCCTCGCCGCCGTGCAGGCCCTCTATCAGAAAGAGATGGAGGGCACGCCGCTGCCCGTCCTGCTGACGGAATTTCACCATCACCGGCTCGGCGCGACGATCGAGGACGTGACCTATGCCGAGGCGGAGATCAGCTTTTTCGATGATGTGGTGGCCGGTGTGGACGCCCGCCGCGAAGAAATCGACGCCTGCATTTCGGCCCGCCTTTCCAAGGGCTGGGCGCTGGAACGGCTGGACCGCCCGATGCGGCAGATATTGCGCGCGGGCACCTATGAACTGCTGGCGCGGATCGACGTGCCGACCGGCACCGTCATCAGCGAATATGTCGATGTCGCCAAGGCCTTTTACGACAAGCGCGAATCGGGCTTCGTCAACGGCCTGCTCGATGCGGTGGCGAAGGATGTCCGCCCCCCTTCGGCATGAGCGATGAGGGCGCCTTCATCGCCCGGATGCGCGCCCTTGCCACCCACCCCGCCGCGCGCGGGCTGATGGATGATGCGGCGGTGCTCGATCGCCCGGCGGGCGCTCTGGTGCTGACCCATGACATGCTGGTCGAGGGGGTGCATTTCCTGCCCGACGACCCGGCGGAAACGCTGGCGTGGAAGCTCTGCGCGGTCAATATGTCCGACCTTGCGGCCAAGGGCGCGACGCCGCTCGGCGTTCTCGTGGGCTATGGCATGACCGAAGATGCGGGCCGGGACGCTGCATTTGCCAGCGGGCTGGGCACGGCGCTCGATCATTTCGGCGTGCCCTTGCTGGGCGGCGACACGGTGCGGATGCCGCGTGGCGCGCCGCTGACCCTCGGCCTCACCGCGATCGGCGCGGCCCCCGCCTGCCCGCCCCCGGCACGGAGCGGGGCGCAGGCAGGCGACCTGCTGTTCGTCACCGGCACGATCGGGGATGCGGGCGCGGGGCTGGCGCTGCTTCAGGCGCGGCTCGACGCGCCGGAGGATGCGCGGCGGGCGTTGATCGACGCCTATCGCCAGCCCATGCCGCCGGTCGCGCTCGGCCCGGTGATCGCGCCGCTCGTGTCCGCCATGGCGGATGTGTCGGACGGGTTGCTGATCGACGCGGACCGGATCGCGCAGGCCAGCGGCATCGCGATCCGCATGGAATTATCGTCGCTGCCCCTGTCCGCCGCCCTTGTCGCGGCGCGCGGCGAGGGCGTCGAAAGCCGTATCGAGGCTGGAACCGCAGGCGATGATTATCAATTGCTGTTCACCGCCCCGCCCGATCGGGAAGCGGCGATCCGCGCCCTCTGCGCCGAGCAGGGCCACCGGCTGAGCCGCATCGGCCAGTGCGAAACCGGGGCGGATGCGGGCACGGAAAGGCTGACGATCCTGCACCACGGCCAGCCGATCAGGCCGCCGCAGCGCCTCGGTTTCGAGCACGGCGCCTGACCCCCGGAACGCCCTTCGGGCAAAACCCGCTTGACGCCCGGCGCCCTGCCGATAGGTTCCTTGCCTGATAAAGATCAGCCAGGGCAGGACCAAAATGGTGGCCATCAAGACGCTGAATGCTTTCAGGAGGACCGAAACCGCCCGCATCGCAGGCGGCATAGCCCGGTTTCATGCCTCCGCACCCATAGCCGCCGATCCCTTGCCGAGCGGCCATTCATGACAATCAAACAGGGGGAGAGGAACGTTCCATGACCATTGCGACCTTCGCAATCGGGTGCGGCCTGCTGGCCGTGCTCTATGGATTGCTGACCAGCCGGCAGGTGCTTGCAAGCCCCGCCGGGAATGAAACCATGCGCGGCATCGCCGCCGCCATTCAGGAAGGCGCACAGGCCTATCTGGGGCGTCAATATCGCACCATCGCCCTTGTCGGCGTGGTCGTGGCGATCGTGATGCTGATCTTTCTGGGCCTGACGTCCGCGCTCAGCTTCGCGCTGGGGGCCATTTTGTCGGGGGCGACCGGCTATATCGGCATGAATATTTCGGTGCGGGCCAATGTCCGCACGGCAGAGGCGGCGCGCGCGTCGCTGCAATCGGGCCTGACCACCGCCTTTCGGGCGGGCGCGGTGACGGGGATGCTGGTGGCCGGGCTGGCGCTGATCGCGATCGGCGGGCTGTTCTGGTATCTGACCGGCCCCGCCGACCTTGCGCCTTCCGACCGGGGGGTCATCGACAGCCTCGTTTCGCTGGCCTTCGGCGCGAGCCTCATTTCCATCTTCGCGCGGCTGGGCGGCGGCATCTTCACCAAGGCGGCCGATGTCGGCGCGGACCTTGTCGGCAAGGTCGAGGCCGGGATACCGGAGGACGACCCGCGCAACCCCGCCGTCATCGCGGACAATGTCGGCGACAATGTCGGCGATTGCGCGGGCATGGCCGCCGACCTGTTCGAAACCTATGTGGTGACGGTCGGCGCGACCATGGTGCTGATCGCGCTGCTGGTGAAGGGCGTGAGCGGGGCGGAACTGACCCAGCTCATGTCCCTGCCGCTGGCCGTGGGCGGGGCGTGCATCATCACCTCCATCCTCGGCACCTATATGGTGCGGCTGGGCGGCAGCCAGTCGATCATGGGGGCGCTCTACAAGGGCTTCTGGACCACGGCCATCCTCTCCGTTCCCGCCATCTGGGCGGTGGCGCAGATCACGCTGGGCGACCTCGACACCGTGTTCGGCGCCGATCTCGACGGGCAGGGCGGCTATACCGGCTGGGCGCTGTTCTGGTCGATGATGGTGGGTCTGGCCGTCACCGGCCTGATCGTCTGGATCACCGAATATTATACCGGCACCAATTATCGCCCGGTGCGGTCCATCGCCAGGGCTTCGGAAACGGGCCACGGCACCAATGTGATACAGGGCCTCGCCATCAGCCTGGAGGCGACCGCCCTGCCCACGCTGGTCATCTGCGTCGGCATCATCATTTCCTATCAACTGGCGGGCCTGATCGGCATCGCCTTCGCCGCGACCGCGATGCTGGCGCTGGCTGGCATGGTGGTGGCGCTCGACGCCTATGGCCCGGTGACGGACAATGCGGGCGGCATCGCGGAAATGGCGGGGCTGGAAGAGGAAGTGCGCACCCGCACCGACGCGCTCGATGCGGTGGGCAACACCACCAAGGCCGTGACCAAGGGCTATGCCATCGGATCGGCGGGCCTTGCCGCGCTGGTGTTGTTCGGCAGCTATACGGAGGATCTCAAATTCTATAACAGCGCGCTTGGTCTGGTGGAGCCGCCCGATTTCAGCCTGTCCAACCCTTATGTGATCGTCGGCCTGCTGCTCGGCGCGTTGCTGCCCTATCTGTTCGGCGCGCTGGGCATGACGGCGGTGGGCCGCGCGGCAGGCGCCGTGGTGGAGGAAGTGCGCGGCCAGTTCCGCGACAATCCCGGCATCATGGCGGGCACGGCCAAGCCCAATTATGCCCGCACCGTCGATCTCGTCACGAGGGCGGCGATCCGCGAGATGATCCTGCCCAGCCTGTTGCCGGTGCTGACGCCGATCGTCGTCTATTTCGCCATCAACGCGATCGCGGGGCCAGCCAACGGCTTTGCGGCACTGGGCGCGGTGCTGCTCGGCGTGATCGTCTCCGGCCTGTTCGTCGCCCTTTCCATGACGTCGGGCGGCGGCGCATGGGACAATGCGAAGAAATATATCGAGGACGGCCATCATGGCGGCAAGGGGTCGGAGGCGCACAAGGCCGCCGTCACCGGCGACACGGTGGGCGACCCCTATAAGGACACCGCCGGGCCTGCGGTGAACCCGATGATAAAGATCACCAATATCGTCGCGCTGCTGCTGCTCGCCGCCCTCGCGCACGGCGCGATCTGACACATGTCGCACGGCGCCGTCTAATACATTGTCGCACGGCGCGGTCTGACACATGTCGCACGGCGCGCCCTGACACCTTGGCGCAGGGCGCGCCCTGACAGGGGGCAGCAAACCGCCGCCGGGCTTGCGCGCAGGCCCGGCGGCGGCTCTTTTCCCGCCCTGTCTTGGCAAGGCGCGGGCGCTGGCCCTATAAGGCCGCCCCATGCCTCCCCTGTCTCCCATGTCCCCGCTGGCCCCCTATGCCCGCCAGCTTGCCGCCCTCGAAACGCGGGCGCGGGCGCGGCATTTGCGCCCGCGTGAGGGCATTGATTTTTCCTCCAATGATTATCTGGGTCTGGCGGGCGACGCCGCCATCGCCGCCGCCATCACCGACGCCCTTGCGCGCGGCGTGCCGGTGGGGTCTGGCGGATCGCGCCTGCTGCGCGGCAATGCGCCGGAGCATGAGGCGCTGGAACGGCAGGCAGCGGCTTTTTTCGGCAGCGAGGCGGCGCTGTTCATGGCGAACGGCTTTGCCGCCAATCTCGCCATTCTCTCCGCCCTGCCCCGCGCGGGCGACCTGATCGTCGCCGATGAACTCGCCCATGCCAGCATGCATGACGGCATCCGCCAGTCAAAGGCGCAGGCGGTGTTCGTCGCCCATAATGATGCGCAGGCCTTTGCCGACGCGATAGCGGACTGGCGCGGCAAGGGCGGCGCCGGAGCGCCGTGGATCGTTGCCGAAACGCTCTATTCGATGGATGGCGACCGTGCGCCGGTGGATGATCTGGCCGCCATCGCGGCGCGGCATGAGGGCTTTCTGCTGCTGGATGAGGCCCATGCGACCGGCGTGTTCGGCGCGGACGGGCGCGGCCTCGCCGCCCATCTGGAAGGCGCGGAGAACCTCATCACCCTCCACACCTGCGGCAAGGGGCTGGGAGTCGAAGGCGCGCTGGTCTGCGCGCCTGAGGTGCTGATCGACACGCTCATCAACAAGGGGCGGCCGTTCATCTTTTCAACCGCGCCCTCCCCGCTGATGGCGGTTGCCGTGGGCGCGGCGCTCGATCGCATCGCGGGCGAGCAGGGTGAGAGGCTGCGCGAGGAATTGCGCGTCCTCATCGCCCATGCGGGCGCGGCGATCTGCGCGCCGCTGGGCCTGCTCCGGCCGCAAACGCAAATCCTGCCCCTGTTGATCGGTGACGACCGGCGGACGATGGAGGTCGCGGCGGCCTGCCAGCAGGCGGGCTTCGACGTGCGCGGCATTCGCCCGCCGACCGTGCCGCCGGGCACCAGCCGCCTGCGCCTTTCCCTCACGCGCAATCTGGCGGAGCGGGATATAGAGGCGCTGGCCGCCACGCTCGTCCCGCTGATGCAGGCGCAGGGGCGAGCACAGGGGCAGGGGCAAGACGCATGACCCGCGCCCTCATCGTCACCGGCACCGACACCGATATCGGCAAGACGGTCGTGGCGGCGGGCCTGACGCTCTGCCTGCTGGGCGCGCGCTATTGGAAGCCGGTGCAGTCCGGCATCGACCCCGGCACCGATACGCAGCGCGTGCAGGCGCTGACCGGCCTGCCGGACGATCGCTTCCTGCCCGAAGCCTATCGCCTGCGCGAACCGGCCTCCCCTCACCTCTCGGCGCGGCTAGAAGGCGTGACGATCGCCGCCGATCGCCTTGCCCTGCCTCCCGCCGCCGATGCGCCGCTGGTCGTGGAGGGCGCGGGCGGCGTGCTGGTGCCGCTTGCCGAAAATCTGCTCGCCATCGACCTGTTCGCCCGCTGGCAGGCGCCGGTCATCCTCGTCGCGCGCACCGGCCTCGGCACGATCAACCATAGCCTGTTGTCGATCGAAGCCATGCGGGCGCGCCATATCCCCATCGGCGGCATCCTCTTTTCCGGCGACCCGCATGAGGAGAATGAGCGCATCATCCCGCAGCTTTCCGGCGTCCGCCCGCTGGGCCGCCTGCCCCGCCTCGATCCGCTCGATGCCGCCAGCCTGCGCGCCGCGATGCAGGCGCATATCGACCTCGCCGCCATATCGGCGCTGCTCGCATGACCGGCGCGCCCTCCCCCATCTGGCACCCCTTCACCCAGCATGGCCTGAACGAGGCCCGCCCGCTGGTGGAAAGCGCGCAAGGGGCGCTGCTCCATTGCCGCGACGGGCGGACGCTGATCGACGCGATTTCAAGCTGGTGGGTCATCACCCATGGCCATGGCGAGCCACGCATCATCGCCGCGATCCGCGATCAGGCGGAAAGGCTGGATCAGGTGATTTTCGCCGGTTTCACCCATGAACCGGCCGAACGGGTCGCGCGCGGCCTCATCCGCCTGACGGGCGCGCATCTGTCCTCGCCCGATCCGCTGGCCCCCGATCCGCTCGCCCCCGATCCACTCGCCCATGTGTTTTTCTCCGACAGCGGCTCCACCTGCGTCGAGGTCGCGCTGAAAATGGCGCTGGGCTACTGGCACCACCGCGCCCACCGCGCCGGGGCCAGCGAGGCGCGCCATCGCATCATCGTGATGGAACACAGCTATCATGGCGACACCATCGGCACCATGTCGGTGGGGGAGCGCGGCGTGTTCAACCATGCCTATGCGCCGCTGCTGTTCGACGTGGCGCGCATCCCCTACCCCGCGCCGGGCAGGGAGCAGGCCACGCTCGACGCGCTGGAGGCCGCCTGCCGCGCGCCGGAAAAGCCCGCTGCGCTCATCGTCGAGCCGCTGGTGCTGGGGTCGGGCGGGATGCTGTTCTATCCCCCCGCGACGCTGCGGGCGATGGCGGATATCTGCGCCGCCCATGACGTGCTGTTCATCGCCGACGAGGTGATGACCGCATGGGGCCGCACCGGCACGCTCTTCGCCTGTCAGCAGGCCGGGGTGACACCCGATATCCTCTGCACCGCCAAGGGGTTGACGGGGGGCAGCATCCCCCTTGCCGCGACCCTGTGCCGGGGGAAGATATTCGACGCCCATCTCTCCGGCGACCGGGCGGACATGTTCTTCCATTCCTCCAGCTTCACCGCCAACCCGATCGCCTGCGCCGCCGCCGCCGCCAATATCGCCCTGTGGGAAGGCGAGGATGGGGGCGAGGATATGGCCACGCGACTCGCCTCGGTCGGCGCGATGGTGGCGGGGCATGTCGCCGCGCTGGCCGATCATCCCGCGTTCGAAAATGTCCGCCGCCTCGGCACCATCGCGGCGATGGACCTGCGCGTCGGCGCGGGCGCGGGCTATCTTTCCGATGTCGCGCCTGCGTTGCGCGCCTGGTTTCTGGAACAGGGGCTATTGCTCCGCCCGCTGGGCAACACCGTCTATGTCCTGCCCCCCTATTGCACTAGCGCCGCCCAGTTCGGACGGATATTCGCCGCCATTGGGGAAGCGGGAAGCCGTTTCGGCGCGTAAATTCTTCCGGCTTTCCGTCAGGTCTGCCGGTGCAGGAATCGCGACAGGCCGCTCCATGCTTCCCTTTTATGCGATTTGGCGCTATGGCGGCGCGGATTTCAGGATTCCAGGAAAATATGGCCAAAGAAGAACTGCTCGAAATGCGCGGCACGGTTGTGGAACTGCTCCCCAATGCGATGTTCCGCGTCCGCCTTGAAAATGATCACGAAATTCTGGGTCACACCGCGGGCAAGATGCGCAAGAACCGCATCCGCGTGCTGGTGGGCGACGAAGTGCTCGTCGAACTGACCCCCTATGACCTGACCAAGGGTCGCATCACCTACCGCTTCAAATAACCGGCGTGCGCGGCACCGTGCGCCCGGACACCCCGACTCTGGTGCTGGCCTCGGCCTCGCCGCGCCGGGCGGATCTGCTCGCCCAGATCGGGGTGAGCGCCGGCATCATAGACCCTGCCGATATCGACGAAAGCCCCCGCAAGGGAGAGCTTGCCCGCGATTATGCCCAGCGCATGGCGAGGGAAAAGGCCGCGCCCGTCGCCGCCCGCCATCCCGGCGCGCTGGTGCTGGCCGGGGACACGGTCGTCGCCTGCGGACGGCGCATCCTGCCCAAGGCGGAGGACGAGGCGACCGCCCGCCGCTGTCTGGAACTGCTGTCCGGCCGCCGCCATCATGTCCTTTCCGCCGTCACGCTGATCGATGGCGAGGGGGTTGCGCGCCATCGCCTGTCCGACAGCATCGTCACCTTCAAGCGGCTCCACCCTCGGGAGATCGACGCTTATATCGCGTGCGGCGAATGGCGCGGCAAGGCGGGCGGCTATGCGATACAGGGCCGCGCAGCGGGCCTCATCCGCGCCTTGCAGGGCAGCCATAGCGGTGTCGTCGGCCTGCCTCTATACGAAACACGGGCCTTGTTGATGGCCGCAGGATACCCCCTTTGATGCAAATGCAATGGCTCTATGAAGAAGGCATTGGCGAATGCCGCGCCGCGCTGGTCGCCCATGGCCGTATCCTCGAAGCGCAGATCGAGCGGGAGCATGATCGCGTGCTGGCGGGTGCTGCGGTGCAGGGCCGCCTGATCCGCACGCTGGTGCCCAAAAAGCGCGGCATCGTGCGCCTCCATTCGGGCGAGGAAGTGCTGCTGGAACCGCTGCCCCCGCGTCTGGCCGAAGGTGGCACGGTGCTGGTCGAAATCCGGCGCGAGGCCCTTGGCGAGGCGGGGCTGGACGGCGAACGGCGCGACAAGCTGGCGCTGGCCCGTGCCGCCCAGCCGGGGCAGAAGCCGCATCCGGGGCCAAGCCTGCTGCAACGCATCCGCGCCACCGGCATGCCGGTCGTCCCCTGTCCTGCGCATGAGGACGATCATTTCGAAGCCCATGGCTGGGGCGAATTGCTCGACGCCGCGACGCGCGGCGAAGTCGGCACGGAGGCCGCCGCGCTGCGCATCTTCCCGACGCCCGCCATGGTGCTGATCGACGTGGACGGCAGCCTGCCGCCCGCGCAGCTTGGCCCCAAGGGCGCGAAACTCGCCGCGCAGGCGATCCGCGCCATGGGGCTGACCGGATCGATCGGCATCGACCTGCCGACAATGAACAACAAGGAAGAACGCAACATCGCCGCCGCGCAGATCGACAAGGTGCTGGCCCAGCCGTTCGAGCGCACCGCCGTCAACGGCTTCGGCTTCATCCAGATCATCCGCAAACGGGAACGCGCCTCCCTGATGGAGGTGTTGCGCGACGATCCGGTGCTGACGGCGGCGATGGCGCTGCTGCGCCGGGCGGAACGCTGGACAGGCGGCAGCGGCACAGGCGGCGGCGCGGTGACGCTGACCGCTCATCCGGCGGTGATCGAACGGATTCGCCGCAGCGCCGACTGGATATCACGCCTTGAAAAGCGGCGGGGCGGCGCGGTAACGCTGGTGGCAGACGCAGGCCTGACACTGGAGCAAACCCATGCCGGATAGAAAGCCCATGCCGGAAAGAAAGAAGGAAAAGCGCTGCCCGCTCTGCAAGGCGCCCAGCGTGGTGGAATTCTCCCCTTTTTGCAGCCGGGGCTGCCGCGATCGCGATCTGCTGGGCTGGTTCGGCGAAGGCTATAAAATCGCGGGCCGATCGACCAACGAGGATGAACTGCAACAAAGCAGCGATTATGGGCTGGACAGAGACGACGGATGATGCTTATAGGCGCGTCTCTCATCCGCTAAGGCGCATCAGTCTGGCGAGAATGCCCGGGTAGCTCAGTTGGTAGAGCATGCGACTGAAAATCGCAGTGTCGGCGGTTCGACTCCGTCCCCGGGCACCATAGTTTTATCATTTCCCATATAGTATTTGAGCCATTTCCGCAGTTGGGAAATTGTGCCCGCAATTCCGTGGCTTTGCACACGCCCCTGCACCTGTCACCGAGCGTAGAGACGCTTTTGGGCTGCCAGCTATTCCCCGAACAGGCGAAGATTCTCCTGCCGCCCTTTCGGCGGCACGGCGATGCGATGGGCAACAGGATGGAGGTCGGGCGGCAGGACTTCAGCCGAAGCCGAGCATTTCTCGCTGGGCCTGCCAGTCAACTGGCAGATTGGTCGCACGGGCAAGGCGCTGGCGATTGAGCGGAACCGGTTGTCGCCCTTCCAGAATAGCGGTGACGATATCGGGCGCGAGATACGCAATGCGCAGCAGCACGCCAAAATAGTCGCGCGAATAGCCCTGCTGCGTGGCGATCTCGACGATGGACGCGCCCTCGCTCCCTTCCACCGCCTTCCGTGCCCCCTGCGCCTTGAGCAACAGCTTGATTAGCGCCGGGTCACGCCGGGCCGGCTGATCGGGATGAGGCGCAACAGCAAGCCGGGTTTCCCTGCCCCGACGGATGATCGCCGCCGCGACGCTGGCCTCCTCTCCGTCGCAAAAGCGGATATCGACACGATCAGGATGAACCTCGACCCGGTCGATCTTGTCGGCGATGAAGGCGCGGCGTTCACTCGTGGAGGTGGTATGGTCCCCATAGCGCCGAGAGAGCTGATTGAGGACCAGCCCCTCCATGTCGCCTGCCGGTACACGCCATGCCTTCTCCTTGCCACCGTCTCCATCGATACGGCTGGCATAATAGCGATAGCGCCTGGTGCGCCGGGTCGTATGGCCAGGCGACATGCGCCTGCCCAGCCCATCCCATAGCTTGCCAATCAGCAGGCTGGGCTCTGCGGCATGGACTCCATTCACATGGTTGTTGCGATTATGACGAAGCAAAGCACCTGCCCGTTCGAACATGTCGGCATCGACAATGGCGTCATGCTCGCCGGGATACGCCGTGCCGCGATGCATGATCTCGCCACGGTAAAGGCGGTTCCGCAGCACAAGGTAGAGCGCGCCGCGGCTGAAGGGCACATTGCCATAGCGGCGTCCGGTGCGACTGACTCTCTCCCGGCTGCGGATACCACGCTCCAGCAGGTCCTGCGCCAGCGCCGCCACCGACCCCAGCGCCAGGTATCGCGAAAAGATCATGCGTACCCGTTCCGCGTCGCCGGGCACCACGATCAACTTGCGATCCTGCACCTCGTAGCCCAGCGGAACCACGCCGCCCATCCACATGCCCCTGGCCCTGGAGGCAGCGATCTTGTCGCGGATACGCTCGCCGGTGACCTCCCGTTCGAACTGGGCAAAGGAGAGCAGGACGTTGAGGGTCAGGCGGCCCATGCTCGTCGTCGTGTTGAATGCCTGGGTCACGCTGACGAAGGACGCGGTATTCCGGTCGAGGATCTCGACGATCTTCGCGAAGTCCGCCAGGCTGCGGGTCAAGCGATCGACCTTGTAAACCACGATCACATCCACCCTGCCGGCCGCGACATCGGCCAGGAGGTGCTGTAAACCGGGACGTTCCATGGTGCCGCCGGAATAGCCGCCGTCATCATAAAGCTCCGGCAGCAGCTCCCAGCCCTCGTGGCACTGGCTCATCACGTAGGCGGTGCAGGCATCGCGCTGCGCATCCAGGCTGTTGAACGCCTGGTCCAGCCCCTCCTCGGTCGACTTGCGCGTATAGATGGCGCACTGGCGACGAACATTACCGGCCACCGCGCTTTCCCTTCAAGCCGAAGAAACGCGGGCCGGACCAGTGGACGCCGGTGATCGCGCACGCGATGGGGGTGAGCGAGCGATAGTGCCGGTCCTGGAACTCGAAGCCGCTGTCCAGCACCAGCACCTGATAGCAATGACCGTGCCACTCCCGCACCAACCTGGTACCGGGCTTCAACCGGGGAATGTCCGCAAGATCGAGATAGCCCTTGTCCTCCAGCTCCCTGGTGAGGCGCTGAAGCTGGCGGGCAGCAGCAGGGGTGAACCCGCCATGCACCTTCGCCTGCATCTGCCAGGCTATCGCCCTGGCCGCCAGGTCACGACCCAGGCCCGCTGGCATGACCTGCCCCCTGTGCCAGCGTCGCCACTGCGCGCGCAACTGGGCCGGGGTCATGGCTGCCAGTCCCGCCATCCGGTCATCGATCAACGCCATCTCAGCGCTGGATCCGCCAGCAGCTGTCCCCATTGGGTCGGCATTCCCGCACCAATAGGGTACCCTTCTTGCGCAAGCCTGTCATGAAGGCACGGGCGCTGTGCGGCTGCCAGCACGTCGCCTTCATGATTTCGGCCAGTGTCGCCCCCTTGGTTCGTTCCAGCATTTTTCGCACGATGGCGGTTTTCGTCTGCACATGCCGGGTGGCGGCAGGTTCGATGATGGGGGTGTTCGCTGTATCGGTCATCCGGGGTCTCCTTGCAGGGCCGGCCTAATCCGGCCCCACCCCCCAAGGCCCCGTGACCCGAAGGCCCGGAGCGACGCGACATCCCGTCGCGTGACAACAGCAATGCTTGTCTTGCGGGACAAGTCGAATGGAAATATCATGAAGCGGCGATAAAGCTGGATATGGACTTCAGCGCGGGACCGGGGCTTCGTCCCTCCATGTCCGAAGATACCGAAACACGCCACGAGCTGGTCCGGAGGTTATTCTGCCTGCTCACCCTTGCCTCGGAGGAAGCGGCAATGCTGGCCGTCAAAGGTCAATCGCCCCACCCCGACCTGCTTCGCGCAAGGACGCTTGCAGCGGCCCTGCATATCGTGGGCGAAAGAATCGAAATAGTGTCGCAAGCCATAGGGGAATTGACGCGCGACATCCCATGAGCGAGCTTCTTGCCCGTAAGTGCCGCCCTCCCTCATCCGGCACGGGCTTTCCCCATGAAGAATTTCCAGGCTCGCATCGAGGCCGTCCCCAGGCACACTCCCCAATGGTACGCCATGACATGGCCTCGAAGGATGGTGCGGTCCGCGAACGGACCGAAGAAACGCTTGCGGCCATGATAGCCAATGCCGCCGGGGACGAGGGAACCGAGGCTGAATGACAGCCCAACCGATCCTGCCCGGAGAGGTCAATAACCCCGTGCAAGATCGGCAAGACGAGGCAGCTTTCCGGTATCGCACGCGGCAAGGAACTGGACGACGCTGTCGACCTGGTCGTCATGTTTGCCATGGGGGAAGCTTGCGAACTCGTCCTCGAAGGCCTGGAGCCACGTAGCCTCGCGCGGCAACCAGATCTCTCCCCGTTCGAACTTGGGGGTTTGCTGGGAGGCGCGATCCTGTTTTGAACCCACGGGGTTTTTAACATCGATCCATCGACAGCCCTTGCGGCAAATATTTTGATAGAGGCTGATCCCGGACCCGGCTTTTTCGACGATCACGAGGCCGGCCTCCCATTTTTCCCGCTGGGCATGAACGGCCTTTTCAAGGTCAGGAAATTCCAGCCGCTCGCGATAGACATCGAGAAGGTAGTAGTCCTTTCCGGACAGCGCCCAGGTGGTGCAGACGCTGTAATCATTGTGCCCCTGTATGTCGTAGGCGGTGTCCCAGGACTGGAATATGCCCTGCACCTTCTTGCGCGGCGGCGCCTGGTCATAGCGGGAGAACCACTGCAGCTTGAACAGGGCTCCACCGGGAGGCAAGGGGCGCTGGTTATACTGCGCCTCGAATGCCTGTTCTCCCATGCTCGCACGATATTGATGGATCAGGTCTTCATCGAACCGTTCTTCATGCAAAACATGACCTGCGGGGAAATTCGCCCATCTATTGGGGGACAGCTGGATTTCGAGATCCCGGTCAGCGATGAGGGGGAGACGCAGTTCATGCCACCCGCCAACGGAAAGGACATGACCGGGCAGGTCCTCCATGTGAAGACGCTGCGCCACGATAATGATCTTGCCTTTCCTCGGATTGTTGAGACGACTCAGGACCGTGGTCCTGAACCAGTTGACGGAATTCTCCCGCATGGTCTCGGAATTCGCGTCCGCCGCCCTGATCGGGTCGTCGATGATGATGAAGGCGCCGCCTCGGCCCGTCAGCGTGCCGCCGGTGGAGGTCGAATAGCGATAGCCGTTGCGCGTGGTGGTCAGCTTCCTGGCACTGCCGCGTTTCGGATCTATATGCGTTGCGGGAAAAACCCGTCGATACCAGTCGGACTGCATGAGCTTGCGCGTCTGGAACGCGAAATCTTCCGCCAGGTCCTGCGCATAGGACACGCAGATGATCTTTTCACCCGGATTGCGTCCCAGCAGCCAGGCGGGAAGACACACGCTGGCGATGAAACTCTTCATCGTCCTGGGCGGCATGGTGATGACGAGACGCCGGTTATCGCCATTGTCCAGTCGCATCAGTTCATAGGCGATGGCATTGACATGCCAGTTCCGCAGGTACGGTTCGTCATCCAGGACACGAAATGCCCCTTCGACGAAAACCGCCAAGTCCTTGCGCGCGAGCGCCCGAACCGTTGCCGCCACCCGCCCGGGATCCAGCGTCGCAGCAAGTGCCTGTTCATTCATCCCCTGTCTCCCCCTGTATTTTCAGATGATGGCGCAATGTCTCGATATCATAGGCCTGCTCGTCATCCGGGATCGGGCCATCCTCCTCCGGCGGGCCATAGCGCTCATAAAGGGCAGTTGCCTTGTCGATGGCCTTGAGCTCACCCTTGCTGGCCTTGTTGGCCAGCTGGTGCATCGCCAGCTCGATCTTCGAGACCTTTCGCGTTTTCCCGTTGATCTTCGCAGGCACCTTCGCTTCCAGGGCCTCCCTCACACAGGTCTTGAGGTTGCGGGAACCACGCGGACGCCCTTTCCCCTGCTTGTTGCCCTTCTTGAACCGGTGCTCTTCCGGCGGCTTGCCATAGCCCACCTCGAAGGGCGGTTCCTCCTCTCCGGCTTCGAACGGCAGGTCATCATCATCAATCACGGTCCGCCTCCCTGTTTCCGGCAGCAAGAACCCGTGCCCGGCTGACCTGCGCGAAACTCTCCCCGCTGTCCGCGAGGATCGCCTCCTGCCCGGTGAACTGTTCCCAGCGCCGGATGATGACATCGACGAAACGCGGTTCGATCTCGATGCCGTGACAGGCGCGGCCGGTCTTTTCCGCCGCGATCAGGGTCGTCCCGCTGCCAAGGAAAATATCAAGCACCGTCTCGCCGGGCCCGGTGACATCGACCAGGGCGTCGACACACAGCTCACAGGGCTTAGCCGTTGCGTGAAATTCCAGCATTTCGTTGGCGGACGAGCCGGGCCGGTTGGCGCCCGGCGCGATCCACACATTGGTCCGGTTGCGGCCATGACGGCCCAGCTCGACATTGTTGATGCGCGGGGTCTTGCCCTTGCAGAATACGGCAACCAGTTCATGGGCGGAGCGATAGAGCCCGCCCATCGCGCCGGCTTCCTTGTACCAGACGACCAGGTTGACGAGGGTGAGACCGGCCGCTCGGCCCGCCCCGTAGAGCCGGTCGATCGAGCGCCAGTCCATGAAGGCGAAAATGACGCCCCCTTCGACGAGCGTTTCCGACAGCAGGGCAAGGACATTGTCGAGAAAGGCCTGCCATTGGACATCGTCCATCTCTCCCGACGCCATGCGGAAGTCCGAATGCGTTTTCTTGCCCAGCCCGCTCACGTTGCCGGCGATGGGAACATTATAAGGGGGATCGGTCAGCACGAGATGGACGACGCGCCCTTCCAGCAATGCGCGCAACACTTCCGGGTTCAGCGCATTGCCGCAGATGACCCTGTGCCTGCCCAGCAACCAGAGATCGCCCTCGCGGGTCACCGGGGGTCCGTCCGCCTGGGGGACCCGGTCTTCATCGCCTTCGTCCTCGCCACCATCGTCCAGCAGGATAATATCGAGGTCCTCCGTACTGAACCCGGTCGAGGACAGGTCCATGTCGAGATCGATCAGTTCGGTGATCTCGATACGCAACCGGTCGAGATCCCATTCCCCCAGTTCCGCCGTGCGATTAAGTGCCAGGCTCAGCTTGCGGATTTCCGGGCGGTCCAGGTGCGCGACCTCGATGGCGGGAATGCGTTCCAGTCCCAGGCGCCCAGCAGCCTCGACGCGGATATGGCCATCGACGATCTCGTTCTCGCGCACGAGGATGGGCACCGTGAATCCAAGGCCTGATATGGATGCCATGAGCCGCCGGACATGGTCCGCCGTCGATCGCCGCGTGCGGTGGGACGAGGGCCGCAGTTCGGAGAGAAGGACCTGCCGCAACCGCAGCTCCGGCAGGAGGTCGTTGCGGGGGGCTGTCTTCGACCTGTTCGGAAATCCTGCGCCGCGCTTCAAGCTCACGACGCCGCTGCGCGGTCTTCGCCAGCTTCTGGTGTTTGAAGTCCTGGTCTCGTTCCAGCCGTCTCTTCCTATTCATAGCAACCAACTCCAACAAAAAAACCGCCGTCGCTTTCGCGAGGCGGCTTCCTGATGAAGGAAAGAAAGCTCGACCACGCCAATGCGTTGTTCAAGCCGACTGTTCCTTCCTTGGATTTAGTCGTGCACCCGTCTCCGGATGCATCCCCTGTATACGGTCGCTCCACCCTCGCCTGCAAGAGGATTATTTTCGAGCGAGGCTCCCATGCCTCGATGCCGGGCCTGCCCCTGCCCCCCGACGGTTCAGTTCGGGCTTATGACGAGCGACCTCGCGCATCTTGAAGATATTGGCACCGGACTGGCGGGCTGCTTCGATCAGGAATCCCGAACGCAAAGATTGACCTGTGGCCTCTGCCCGGGCCTTCACAACCAGTGCAACCCCCTTGTCACTCATTACGGTCGCCTGGACGCGGTTGTCGCCCTTCCGGACGGCATCGCGACCTACCAGGGCGGCCTGCTCGATTCCCTGAAGAAGGCTTTTGCTGAACAGACCCTCAACACGGAGATAGATCACCATCCTGATCAGGAGAAGCAAGGAAACAACAGCCGGAACGGCTATGGGTGGAGAATTTCATTTTGATAACAGGCGAGACACATAATCAGAAGGTGTCAGCGGCGGACCCGTGAAAGAACCCGGGCTGCGACGACAGCCGCTAAGCGGCCCGCGCGCCCTCATCTGAGTGTCCTTTACTGGGCGGCAAGCCAAGATTATACTCGTTTGCCACAATATGCCTCTTGCGCCATATGGGACGCACGATTGCAGAATTGGCCAACTATGCCTATATAAGCACATACTGTGCATAACGGATCCAGCCATGACAATCCAGGTCACTATAACACCAAGCGGACGAATGAGCCTTCCAGTCGATCTTCGCAAGCGCCTCGGTCTTGCTGATGGCGGCGCGGTGTTTCTCGAGGAAACGGAGAACGGTGTCGTTCTTCGCACCGCCGTGCAGACAGTCGCACATGCGCAGGCAATCGCCAAGCGGTTCGCAAAGGCCAGGAAAGAGGACGCATCTGTTGACGCGTTCCTTGCTAACCGCCGCTCGGAAAGCGGCGAATGAGCGATATCGTCCTGGACGCTTCGGCACTCCTGGCAATGCTCAATGAGGAACCGGGCGGTTCCAAGGTCGCCGATGCGATAGCCTCGACACGGATCAGCGCCGTGAACTATGCGGAGGTCGTAAGCCACTATATCCGCCTCGGCATGACGGAACGCGACGTCGACGCCATGCTTGGCCCCCTGCCGATGGCAGTCATTCCAGCCGACAAGGCATTGGCGCAACTGGCTGGCCGGCTCCGGGCTGTCACGGCCGAGGCCGGACTTTCTCTGGGGGATCGCTTCTGTCTTGCTCTTGCCTTACGTGATGGAGTTCCGGCGTGGACTGCCGATAAGGCTTGGAGAACGGTGGCTGAAGCCGCGAAGGTTGACGTCATTGTGATCCGATAGCGGGCGAAGATTGACCTTCGCTTTCATGAGCGGAAGAGATCCAACTATTCTTGGGGGACTGTCAGGAATTTCGTGTGCGGCGAGGCGGTTGACCATCAGGCCGACATGGCCCTGATGAAACGTTTGTGATCCTTGGTGTTGATCTGGGCAAGAATGCTTGCAGCGTGGTGGGCGTAGATGAGACCGGCGCAGTGGTTGTCCGGAGGTCGATGCGCCGCCAGACTTTGATTGACTATGTTGCGAAGCTTCCGGCGTAAGTTCGAGATAGGTACGCAAAGGCTTTCAGGGGCGCTCTTGAAAGCGGGGCGGACGCCTTTCTGCGAAAGCGCGCATGCCCTCCTGGAAATCACCCCCCGAAACCGCAGCGGCCAATATGCCGGGATAGCCGGTGTCGCCCGGGCCAAGGCCAGCCTGGATGGCAAGAATGGCTTGCCGGGTGGTGTCGATCGTCCATGGCGAACAGGATGCGATATCCTCCACAAATGGCATCGCATCAGTTCCGACTGTCCCCCGTCAGCGCCTATGTCACAGAATAGCGGTTGAGAATTAAGGAGTGTTTTGGTCTCATCGTAGTGACGAAGGAACGCAGATGAGAGCAAAACACTCAGTCGCCAAAAAACCTGCCGAGGC
>JBFWKI010000015.1:0-82064 GCA_050252755.1 Sphingobium sp. | reverse complement strand
GAAGTGGTCCGATCAGCGTCCATTCTTCATCCGACACACCAATCCGCTCGCCCAAGCCTGCCTCCCAAAAAGCAGCCTTGAATCAACCGGGAGTCACTCAGTCAAGCTTTGTCCACGAAACCTAATTTCCGCGCCGGGGCGGTTTCAGTGGACTCTGGGTGCATTTTATTTCCATCATCGATATGGTTATGATCCGGCAATTCTGGCAGGCCCCGCATTGGGCGGCGGTCCGACCGGTTCCGTTATCGCGCCATCCTTCGGGCGCGTCCATTCCTATGCCGCATATGGACAGGGGACGCTGAACCTGAATGAAAAGTTGCGCCTGACCTTGGGGCTGCGTTTCACGCATGATGAGGTCAAAGCTGGCGGAAGAGCGGATTTCGCGCTGGATGACGTGATCGTCGCGCCGACCGATCTGGGTGAGGCCAAAAATAAATTCGATAAGATGACCTGGCGCGGCGTTCTCGACTATAAGCCGGTTGAAGATGTGCTCATCTATGGTTCGGTCAGCCGGGGATACAAGGCCGGCATCTTCAATATCATCACATTCGATCCGACGCCTGTTCAGCCGGAAACGCTCGATGCATATGAGATCGGCGTGAAAACCAAATTTCTCGGCGGTCGTGCGCGGTTGAATGCGGCGGCTTTCTATTATGATCAGAAAGACCCGCAGGTGTTTGTGGTGCCGCGCCCCGGCACCAATGCGCTGATCAATGCGGGTGGCGCCAGGGTCAAGGGATTCGAGGCCGATGGCGAAATTTTCGTCACGCCTCGGTTCCGCCTCCGCGGCGGCGCGACGTTCATCGATGCGGAATATACCGATTTCGCCAACGCGCCATTTTATTCCGCCAACCCCAATCCGCCTTATGGGAACCTTGCGCCTTCGGTGGGAAGCGCGAACGGGAACGCGCTGGGCCGTGCCCCGAAGTTTTCCGGCAATGTCGGGGCATCTTATGAATTGGCTGTGGGCGCGGACACATTGCGATTCGGCGCCAATTATACCTATGTCGGGAAATTCTACTGGGAGCCGGATCTTCGCACTACCGGAGGGAAATATGGCCTTCTCGACGCGAATATCGCCTATAGCTTTGCAGGCGATGCGGTGTCTCTCACGCTTTGGGCAAGCAACCTGACAAAGGAAAAATATTATGTCGCGGAATATGAGCAGGCGGGCCAGCCCGGATTTGCCGCCGCGCCCGGCGAGCCAAGGCGATATGGCGCCCGGCTACGCTATAATTTCTGAATTTTGAATATGTGTTTGAAATAATATAGCGAGAGCCTGTTCCATGCAGCCAGATACGGTGAAGCTGATCGAAACGCTGAGGCGATCGTTACGAGAGGATCTGGCGCCGCATCTCAAAGATAAGGATGCAGCGCCAATCCTTGAGACTATCGATCTCATGATCGTGGAACTGCTCGACCGCGCAACCACGCGGCCCGCCATTTTGGAGAATTCGGTCATTGCCCTGTCGGCTCTTACCGACAGGGCGAGGGATATCACCGGCATTATCGACCCTCTGTCGAGCATAATGCCGGATGAACCGACGCCGGATTATCCGGCAGATGCGCTTCTGGGCCATTCTGCCCGGAGGATCGATCGATTGCGTGCCGAACTGGTCGCAGCCATGCCTGCCATGCTTGCGTTGGCCCAGCGACCCGGGGAACAGCAACAAGCCGCTTTGGACTGGATGCGCGATGTCGTCGCGCAGCAATATGCGGAGACTGCGGCAGAGACGCAGCGCCGTCCATTCGAAAGCGGGCCGGATCGGTCGACGGCCATGCCGGATTGCCTGATACAAAGCCTCGATCGGCAGCTTGAGGCGGGCGGGCGCCTCGAAATTGCGACATTCGCCGAATTGTCCGGCGGCTATTCGCGTCGCACCTATTCAGCCGAGGTCAAGAGGTTGCCCGAGGCGTCGCATGAGCGCCTCGTGCTCCGTCAGCAACGCTCGGACGGCATCATTCAGGGGTTGGGTCTTGACGTTGTTGACGAGTTTCCGCTGTTGTCGCTGGCCTTCGCGCATGATTTACCGGTACCGGAGCCGTTGGGAATCGAGAATGATCCGAACATTCTCGGCGGCGCGTTTCTGACCATGCGCTATGTGCAGGGGGAAACGCTGGGAAGCCATGTTTCCGCTGCCGGTGTCGATGAGCATTCCCTGCGCCGGATCGCGGCCCTTGTAGCCAGCGTACATCGCCTTCCGTGGGGGGAGATGGTTTCCGGGAATGGACTTTTTGGGCTGACCGCAAGCGAACGGAGATCCTCCCGCGCATGTCTGAGCGCTTATCTCGATCGCTATGAGATATTGTGGAAGGCCGGTGAATTGCGGCCATCGCCAACCTTGTCGCTCGGCTTCGAATGGCTCCGGCGCAACATGCCGGACCACGATTCCACGCCTATTCTTCAGCACGGCGATTTCGGCTTCCACAATATATTGTTCCGCAACGGAGAAATCGTCGCCCTGCTGGATTGGGAGGCCGCTTTTCTCGGTGAACCGGCAAAAGATCTTGCCCAATGCCGGGCTTTCGTCAGCGGATATGTGGAATGGGACGTCTTTTATCGTTGGTATCTGGATGCCGGGGGTTTCGAGATATCTCATAATGTGATGAATTATTATAATGTGTTGCGATCCATCACTCAGCTCCTGATCGGAGATCTTGGTCTGGAAACACGCTTCGGCCATGTCGATCGGCCTGACCCGCGATATTTTTTCCTTGGTGGACCGGTGCGGCGCTATTGTTTCGATACGCTGATGAGCGATGCCTGGCCGATGTGGACTTCGGGCTGGCACCAAGCGGATGAAGGCCGGTTTATGGCAAATCCTGTTCCAGTTCGTTGATCACCCGTTGCACCGCATTTTCGATGATGCGGGTGGCGCGCGCGCCATTGCCCTCCAGCAGGGCCGTTGCGAGACGCCGGTATATGGTCCCGGTATCGCGTCGTGCGCGTCCCGAGAACAGTTCGCCCAGGCTGGCCTCATAGTTCGCGATCGATAGCTTCGCGATAAACCTGTTTACATATTCGTTCCCGCCCAGATGATTGATAAGCGCGTGAAATTCGCCCGCTTTTGCCAAGATGATGCGATTGGGAGCATCCTTGCTGTCGATGATGGCATTTAATGCGGTGTTGATGGCCCTCTGGACGGATGGCGATGGCGACGGATGGGTTCGGACGAACTCCCGAATGCCGACGATCATGATGGCGGCGAGCGCCTGAACAAGAACGATCAATCCGGCGGAACTGATTCTGGAGACTACGGCACCGCGATTGGCGATGAGATCGACCACGCCTTCGCCCGCGAGAATGCGCAGCGCTTCCCGTATCCGGCCCGGCGCGATATCGAGTTCGGCGGCCAGATCTGCTTCTATAAGGCGCTGGCCCGGCACGATATTACCGTCGTATATCATTTCCTTTATACGCTCGACGGCGCGTGATGCCGCGGTTTGCGAACCATATTTCGGTTTCCGATGCAGGACAGCGGCGGCATCGACGGAGCGTGGTTTTGCGTTCATTTCTGTCTCGAATTGATGATGAGCGTCTGACCTATCAGATTATCGCCAATGAGGCGCCGCTTCCAAGAACGCGAATAAGCCCAAGAATGCAAGGCAGCATGAAAACTTACCATATTTTTTGCATAGAATTTTGCATAATAAATCTTGATAAGCCGCTTCTATCCGCTCTTTGGCCTTGTGCCGGCCGGGACGTTGCGCAGGCCCGGAATTGGGCTGCACCGAATTGAGGGTGAAACCTTCCGTCCAGCTTGTCCAGCCTTTGTGAATGCATTCGGCACCCATAGCGGCGAATGCTGAACCTGCATCGAAATCCTGTTCGGCGCGCATAAGGAAGGGCGTCGCATCGTCGCGCCCACGCCTCGAACTGAGGCCAACGGTCCTGCGCTCTGCCGCAGCAGTGCGGTTGCCGCTCGGTGCCGTCCCGTTCCGGCGCCCTGTTCCGGCTCCGGCCAGGCGGCGCGCCGGCTTCAGTTCGCAGTGCGGGCCGGCATCATGGGTTGACCGCTGGCGATGAGGCTGGGGGCGCTTTGGGGCCGCCCGAAATGATAGCCCTGCACCTGGTCGCATCCTTCGGCCAGCAACAGGGACGCATGCACCGCTGTCTCGACGCCTTCGGCCAGCACCGGCACGCCGAGGCTGCGGCCCAGCGCCAGCACCGCCCGGATGATGGCGCGGGCCTGTGGACGGTCCTCGGACCCGATCACGAAGGACTTGTCGATCTTGATCTTGTCGAACGGGAAGGAATTGAGCGTGTCGAGCGACGAATAGCCCGTCCCGAAATCGTCGATCGCGATGCTGATGCCCATGCCTTTCAGCTTGCGCAGGATGTGGAGCGCGCGGGCCTTGTCGGCGATGATGGCCGTTTCCGTTATCTCGAGTTCCAGCCGCCTTGGGGGCAGGCCGGTTTCGAGCAGGATCTGCGCCACGAGTTCGGGCAGGCCGGTCTGGGTAAGCTGCACCGCCGACAGATTGACGGCAATCGTTTCATCCTTGGTCCACAGGACGGCCTCCTGACAGGCCTCGCGCAATACCCATTCGCCTATGGCCAGGATATCGCCGGTTTCCTCAGCGACGGGAATGAAGTCGGCAGGCGATACGCTCCCCCGGTGCGGATGGTCCCAGCGCAGCAAGGCCTCATAGCCGTTGAGCAGGCCGTCCTTGAGGGAGCGTTGCGGCTGATACAGGATGGTCAGTTCGTTACGTGCCGCCGCCCCCCGCAGGTCGGCGGCAAGCTGGCGCCGGTTGCGGGCGGTTTCATCCATGCCCTTTTCATAATAGCAGATATGCTCCCCGATCGCGGCCTTGGCGCGATACATGGCGAGGTCCGCATTATTGCATAGCTGATCGCGGTCTTCGCCATCCGCCGGATAGGTGGCGACGCCGATGCTTCCATTGACGATGAAGCCATAATTGTCTTCCGCGCAGCTTTTGCCGAGGCACCCGGCGATGCGGCTGACGAAATCGGCCAGTTCATGATCCTCGCGATAGAGGATCGTCGCGGCGAATTCATCGCCCCCCAGACGGGCGGCATGTTCCTCATCCGCCACGATCTGCCGCAGTTCGTTCGCAACCATCTTGAGCGCTTCATCGCCCGCGCTGTGGCCCTGGCTGTCGTTGATGTCCTTGAAATTGTCGAGGTCAATGACGACAAGGCCGAAATGCGCGCCCGAATGGGCGGCAATGTCCAGACCGCGATCGACAATCTCGTTGAACCGGCGGCGATTGGGCAGGCCGGTCAGCCCGTCATGCAGGGCGAGATGATGGATCCGCGCCTCGGTCGTTCTTTGTTCGGTGATGTCGTCAAAGGTCGATACCCATCCGCCATCGGCGAGCGGCCGCGACCGGACGCACACGATGAGATCGGGATATTCGGATATGAGGGGCATGTCGGTTTCGCCCGCGAGCGTCGATTGCAGGGCTTGTTCCATCTTGACGACGCGATCGTCGAGTTCCTCGGCGGGAACATGCTTCGCGATGCCGATCCGGCCCACTTCCCCGACCGTCATGCCGGGCCGGATATCCCCGGCGGAGAGGCGATACATGTCGAGGAAACGCTGATTCCACAGCAGCAGGTGTCCGTCGCTGTCATACAGGCACAGGCCTTGATGCATATTTTCCAGCGCGAGATCGAGCTGTTCCTTCATCTTTTCGACGCGCAGCCGGCTTTCCCGCTCATGACGGCGCATCGCAATCGCCGTGCGCCGGCTTATCATCGCCGCGGTGGCGGTCAGGGCGATCGCGCAGGAGACGGCGAGGAATACCCAAAGCGACATGGCCCGTGGAGACATGAGGGTGCCCGGCGAGAAATCGGAGCGTGACGGGATCAGCGTCATCGCGGTCATGCCGGTGAAATGCAGCGCGACCACGCCCGCCGACATCAGGGCGGCGGCGGCCACCGCGCTTTTCATGGAATTGCCCCGCAACGCCAGCGGGATCGCACCGGCCATGGGAATCACCGCGAGGATCGCCGATGCCGCCACATAGGTCAAGTTCCAGCGGATGATGGCGGGCATTTCCAGCGCGGCCATCCCCAGATAGTGCATCCCGGCGACGCCTCCGCCCATCAGCACCGCCGCCCAGAGGGCACGGGACATCGAATCATGGCGCGCCGCGACAACCAGACTGAGCGTGGCGGCGAGTATGACGACGGCCATGGAGGCGATCGTCAGATCGAAATGATAGCCGATGACGAAACCGGGGTCGTAACCCAGCATCGCGATGAAATGCGTCGCCCAGATGCCGAGGCCAGCCATCATGCCCGCCATGACCAGCCAGATATTCTTCGCCCGCTCGCCAGCCCAGCGCACCTGACGGCACAGGCGCACCGTTCCGGCGGTGGTGAGCAGGCAAACGATCGCTGCGAGCAGGATGAGCGAGGAATCGTGCTGATCCCGCACGCAGTAAAGAATGGATAGCATCATTAAAGGTCTTCAATGAAGGAAAGGAGGCCAGACCTTTCGCGGCGAACCCTTAATATTAGCTAAGCGGGGAGGTCATGTGACGAGTTGTTACATTCCTTTCAATTCGCCGGGCCTTTCCATCCGCCGGGTTTTTCATTCACAGCGGAGTGGAATCGGCGGCGGGCTTGCCTTCCCTGCCAACCCCGTGCACCAAGCCCTGCCAACGCGCGCGACCGCGGGCCCTCGCCCGTTTTGCGCCGCTCTTCCGATGCGGAAAAAGCCTTAATCGCACTTTCGACCGATGCCCACCGTCATGGAGCCATCCATGCTGGTGACAGGACGGGAAACGGCGCGGCACTTTCTCCCGTTTTTCGCTTTCCCGTCCGAGAGCTTTCGTTTTTGCGCCGGTGTCGGGCACGCCTCTTCCTGCAACCACCGGTCGGCATAGGCCTGCCCGTCCAGCCTGACCCGGCGTCTGTAGCGGGACTGGTAACGCTGTTTTTCAGCGGGCGAGAGGGATTGAAAGGTGCAATTTTGTGCGTTTTGTCCCGCCGCATTCCGGGGTTGTTGGGCCTGTGCGGAGGGGGCGTCCGTGAATCCGGCTATTATCGAAAGGGTGGCAATTCCCGCCAGCATATAGATCGGCCGCATAAACATCTCCCTCGCCGCAACGGACTATTTGACCCTGATATCAGAGAACAGGCGCGGGCCTGATTTCGTTCCGGCTGCCGAATCGGGCAGCAAGGGGAAGGATGGCGATTTCCCGAACCTTCGGGCGCGGGCATCGCGATGAGCCGTGCGCTTCGGCGGATGATCGGTGCAGCCATGGCCTTGGCCGGAACGCGTTCTCGTCCCGTCAAATTCTCGCCCCGCAATAGGCGCGCCCTCCCGTTTTGCCGGCAGTACTCCCCCGGTGCCGAAGGGGCGGGGGTTGGCATCGTGCGCGGCTGCGGTTATGACCGGCGCCGAAAGCGGGGACTTCCCCTTTTTCAGACACGCGCCGGTGCCCGAAAGGGCTTGATTGGGAACATGGTGAGGCAAGGTCTTGCGACCGGGCCGAATCCACGGCTGTCCCTGCAACTGTAAGCGGTGAGCGCGATGCATATCGTTTCCTTCCTCCTCTCATGGGGTGGGAAACAGCCACTGGGCCGGACGCTAAATCCTGCGAGGCCTGGGAAGGCCTGCATCAAGCCCTGACCCGCGAGCCAGGAGACCTGCCAGCGCGTTGTCGCTCTTGCCGCGGCCCAGGGGATGGTCATGGCACGGTAACTCTCCGTCTGAGCGACGAACCTGTGCGGCCGGGGCCGCAGGGTCCGTGCCGCGCGGAGGACAGGCGCCTCATCCGCCGGCATCGGCCCGCCGTTCGTTCGCCGGGCTGGCGGTTTGCCGTCCAGTCATGGCTTGCGCCGGTTCGCCCCTGCCGTCCGTTGCCCGGCGCCGGGGAAATGCCCATGACGAAAATCTGCCTGAATCCTTCCGCCGCCCGTCCCGTCCTCCTTGCGGGGGATGCCCAATGAACAAGGTTCCAGCGACGGTCATCACCGGTTTTCTGGGCGCGGGCAAGACCACGCTCATCCGCCATCTGCTGCACAATGCGAAGGGGCGCAGGCTCGCCCTTATCATCAATGAGTTCGGCGATGTGGGCGTCGATGGCGAACTGGTGAAGGGCTGCAACGACGCCGCCTGCCCGGAGGACGATATCGTCGAACTGGCCAATGGCTGCATCTGCTGCACGGTTGCCGACGACTTTCTGCCGACCATGCAGAAGCTGCTCGACCGGGCCGACCCGCCGGAGCATATCATCATCGAAACATCGGGTCTGGCGCTGCCCAAGCCGCTGGTGAAGGCGTTCCAGTGGCCCGACATCCGCACCCGCGCCACGGTGGACGGGGTGGTCGCCCTGATCGATGCCGACGCGGTGGCGGCGGGCCGTTTCGCCACCGATGAAGCCGCGCTGGCCGCCGCGCGCGCCGCCGACCCCAATCTCGATCATGACAGCCCGCTGGAAGAATTGTTCGAGGATCAGCTGGCCTGCGCGGATCTGGTGATCCTCAACAAGGCCGATCTGGTCGATGAAGACAGGCTGGCGGCGGTCGAGGCCGATCTGGCGAAGGAAACGCGGGCGGGCGTGAAGCTGGTGCGCGCCGACCATGGCGCGGTCGATCCCGCCGTGCTGCTGGGCCTGCTGGCGGGCGCGGAGGATGATCTGGATGCGCGCCCGTCGCATCATGACGCCGGGGAAGATCATGACCATGATGATTTCGACAGCTTCGTGATCGGCGGGGGCGAGGTGGCGAGCCTCGACGCGCTGCTCGACCGGCTGCGGGCCTTGATCGCGGCGCATGACATATTGCGGGTGAAGGGCATGGTGGCGCTGGCGGACAAGCCCGCGCGCCTCGTGCTTCAGGGCGTGGGGCCGCGCATCCAGCATCATTTCGACCGAAGCTGGCAGGCGACCGAAACCCGCCGCACCCAGCTTGTCATCATCGGGCAGAAAGGGCTGGATCGCGCCGCCATCGAAACCGCGCTGGCCGGGCTGATCGGCTGATGCACCTGCTGTCCGCCACGCCGGGGACGATCGCGACGGGCGAGGAAGCCATCGACCTCGACCAGTCGCCCGGCGATATCGTCATCCTGACGGTGGCGGACAGCGAACTGGCCTGTTTCGCCAAGGCGGCGGGGCAATGGGGCGATGCCGCGCCGAGCGTCCGGCTCGCCAATCTGCTTCAGCTTCGCCATCCCTATTCGGTCGATCTCTACGTCGAAAAGGTGATCGCGCAGGCGCGCTTCGTCTGCGTCGTGCTGTTGGGCGGCAAATCCTACTGGAGCTATGGCATCGACGAAATCGCCCGCGTGGCGAGAGAGAAGGGCATCGCCTTCGCCGCGCTGGAAAACGGGCGAGAGGAAGATCCGGCGCTGGCCAGCGCCTCCACCCTGCCGCCCGACATGCTGGAGCGCCTGCGCGATTATCTGCGGCAAGGCGGGCTGGCCAATGCGCTGGCCTTTCTGCGCACCGCCGCGCGGCTGATCGGGCGGGATTGCGGCGCGCCGGACGCGCCCGTGCCGGTCGCCGATGCGGGGCTTTACCTGCCGGGCCGGGATCGGCCCACGCTTGCCGATGTGCGCGCCGACTGGCGGGAGGGGCGGCCGGTGGCGATGATCGTCTTTTATCGCGCGCTGCTCGTCGCCGGGACGCTGGATGCGGTCGATGCGATGGCCGGAGCGCTGCGGGAACGGGGCCTCAACGTGGCGGCGGTGCACGTCCGCGCCTTGCGGGAACCGTTCGTGATCGACTGGCTGGGCGGCACGCTGGACGAGATTGCGCCCGACATCATCCTGAACGCCACCTCGTTCGCGGCGTCCTCATCGGGGGAGCCGCGAACGCCTTCCGTGCTGGAACGCGCCGATTGCCCGGTCCTGCAAGTCATTTTCGCCGGCATGGAGGAAAGCGCGTGGCAGGACAGCATGCGTGGGCTGGGGCCGCGGGATCTGGCGATGAACATCGCCCTGCCGGAGGTGGATGGCCGCATCTTCACCCGCGCCGTCGCGTTCAAGGCGGCGGAGCGCTTCGATCCTGTCACGCAATGCGCCATCGTCGTGCCGCGCATTCTGCCCGACAGGCTGGCCTTTGTCGCCGCCCTCGCCGCCAACTGGGCGCGCCTGCGCCGCACCCCCGCCGGGCAACGCCGGGTGGCGCTGATACTGGCCAACTACCCCAATCGCGACGGGCGGATCGGCAATGGCGTGGGGCTGGATACGCCCGCCAGCGCGGCGGCCATCCTTACGGCGCTGCGCGAAGCGGGCCATGATACCGGTGCCGCGCCGGAGGATGGTGCGGCGCTGATGCGGATCATGACCGGCGGCGTGACCAACGATCTTTCCTCGCCCGATCGCGCCGAAGGGGTCGCGTTGCCGCTGGCCGACTATCGGGCCGCCTTCGCCGCGCTTCCGCAAGCGGCCCGGCAGGCGATGACGGATCGCTGGGGCGCGCCCGAAGCCGATCCCTTCGTGCGGGACGGGGCGTTTCGTCTCGCCGTCCATCGTTTCGGCCATCTCGCGATCGCCGTGCAGCCTGCGCGGGGATATAATATCGACCCCAAGGCCAGCTATCATGACCCGGCGCTGCCGCCGCCGCATGCCTATCTGGCGTTTCATGTCTGGCTCGACTGTCATTTCGGCGCGCAGGCGCTGGTCCATGTCGGCAAGCATGGCAATCTGGAATGGCTGCCGGGCAAGGCGGTGTCCCTGTCGCGGGAGTGTTTCCCCGAAATCTGCGCGGGGCCGGTGCCGCAGCTTTACCCGTTCATCGTCAATGATCCGGGCGAAGGCACGCAGGCCAAGCGCCGGATCGGCGCCTGCATCATCGATCATCTGACCCCGCCGCTGACCCGCGCGGAAAGCTATGGCCCGCTCCGGCAGCTCGAAGCGCTGGTGGATGAATATTATCAGGCGGCGGGCATGGACCCGCGCCGTCTCGACCATCTGCGCCGCGCCATCATCGATCTGGCCCGCTCGCAAGGGCTGGATCAGGATGCGGGCGCGACCGGCGAGGGGGAGGAAGCGCTGGCCGCCATCGACAATTATCTGTGCGAACTGAAGGAAATGCAGATTCGCGACGGGTTGCATATCTTCACCCGCGCGCCGGAAGGGCGGTTGCGGCGCGACCTGATCGTGGCGCTGGCGCGGGTGCCGCGTGGATATGATCATGACGGGCAGGCCTCGCTGCTGCGCGCGCTGGCCGATGATCTGGCGCTGGGTTTCGATCCGCTGGACTGCCGGTTGGGCGATGCCTGGGCAGGGCCTCGCCCCGGCAGGCTGGCGGCGCTCTCCGACGACCTGTGGCGCACGACCGGGGACATGGTGGAGCGGCTGGAATGGCTCGCCGCCGCACTGGTGGAGGGCGACGCGGCGCCCGGCCCGGCCAGCGCGGCGGTGATGGAGGCGATCCGCTCTGACCTCGCCCCCCGCGTCGATGCCTGCGGCTCGGCGGAACGGGCGGCGCTGATCGCCGGGCTGGATGGCCGCTTCGTGATGCCCGGTCCATCGGGCGCGCCCACGCGGGGGCGGCCCGATGTGCTGCCGACGGGGCGGAATTTCTATTCGGTCGATACCCGCGCCGTGCCGACCGCCGTCGCCTGGGCGCTGGGCCAGCGATCGGCGCGGCTTCTGGTGGAGGATTATCTCCAGCGCGAGGGGGAATATCCCAAGGCCATGGCGCTGTCGGCATGGGGCACGGCGAATATGCGCACCGGTGGGGACGATATTGCGCAGGCGCTGGCGCTGATGGGCGTGCGTCCCCGGTGGGAATGGACGTCCGGCCGGGTCATCGGTTTCGAGGTGATGAAAGTCGCGGAACTGGGCCATCCCCGCGTGGATGTCACTTTCCGCGTTTCCGGCTTTTTCCGCGATGCCTTTCCCGAACAGATCGACCTGATCGACAGCGCGGCCCGCGCCGTGATGGCGCTGGACGAGCCGGAAGAGGACAACCCCGCCGCGGCGCGCCATCGCGCGGAAACGGCCCTGCTGATCGGGGGCGGCGCCGATGCCTCCACAGCCGCCCGGCGGGCCGGCACGCGCATATTCGGGGCGAAACCCGGCGCCTATGGGGCGGGATTGCAGGCGATGATCGACGAGCGCCTGTGGCACAGCCCCGCCGATCTGGCCGGTGTCTATCTCGACTGGGGCGGCCATGCCTATGGCGCGGGGGTGGAAGGAGACGGGGAAAGGGATTTGTTCGCCGCGCGTCTGGCGAAGATCGACGCCGTCATCCAGAATCAGGACAATCGCGAGCATGACCTGCTCGACAGCGATGATTATTACCAGTTCGAGGGCGGGATCGCGGCGGCGGTGGAGCATCTGTCGGGCCGTAAGCCGGTTTCCTATCATAATGATCACAGCCGTCCCGAACGCCCGGTCGTCCGCACGCTGGAGGATGAGATCGGCCGGGTGGTCCGCGCCCGTCTGGTAAACCCCAAATGGATCGCCGGGGTGATGCGCCATGGCTATAAGGGGGCGTTCGAGATCGCGGCGAGCGTCGATTATCTCTTCGCTTTCGCCGCCACGACCCATGCGGTGAAGAACCATCATTTCGATGCCGTCCACGCCGCCTTCATCGAGGATGAGGCCGTGCGCGCCTTCATGGCACAGGCCAACCCCGCCGCCCTGCGCGAAACCGCCGCCCGTCTTGCCGAAGCGCTGGACCGGGGCCTGTGGAAGCCGAAATCGAACAGCGCGGGCATCCTGCTCGCCCAACTGACGGAGACAGAATGATGGTGGAGCGGACCGAGGAGCAACATACCGCGAAGATGAAGAAGAAGCAGGCGGCGCAGGGCAAGATCATGGCGAACAAGACGGTCGAGAAAGGCCTGCTGATCGTCCACACCGGCAAGGGCAAGGGCAAGACGACCGCCGCGCTGGGCATGGTGGTGCGGGCGATCGGCCATGGCAGGAAGGTGGGCGTCATCCAGTTCGTCAAGGGCGCGATGACGACCGGGGAGAAGGCCGTGTTCGACGCCTTTCCCGACAGGGTCGAATTCAGGCCGATGGGCGAAGGCTTCACTTGGGACACGCAGGATCGCGCCCGCGACATCGCCACCGCCCGCGCCGCATGGGATGAAGTCCGGCGCATGATCGCCGACCCGTCCTATGACATGGTGGTGGCCGATGAACTGAACATCGTGCTGCGCTATGATTATCTGCCGCTCGATGAGGTGCTGGCGGTGCTGACCGCCCGCGCGCCGATGAAGCATGTCATCGTCACCGGGCGCAATGCCCCCGAAGCGCTGATCGAGGCGGCCGATCTCGTGACCGAGATGACGCAGGTGAAACACCCGTTCCGGTCCGGCGTGAAAGCGCAGGCGGGCATCGAGTTCTGAGCCGGGGAAGGCATAGCGGATAAAGGCGCGCCGGATACAGGACGCGGAACAGCGGGCGCGGGGCGCGCGTCCCGGCGCCCTATCGCGTGTGGGCGCTGATCTGCCCGGCCAGACTTTGCGCGGCGCGGACATAGGCGGGGCCGCCGCACACCGTCCATGCCTGTGGCAGGGCGATGCGGGGAATGTCGCGCAGGGCGGGATGGTGCAGCATTTCGGTGCCCTGATCCATCACTTTGGCGGTGGCGGATTCGATGATGATGAAATCGGGCCGCGCGGCCACCAGTTCCTCGATCGACAGGCGCGAGAGGGGGGCCTTGCCCAGCTTATGCGCCAGGTTGACCAGCCCGGCGCGCTGCATCTGATCATCGATCAGCGTGCCGGTGCCGGTGAGGAAGCCGCGTCTTTGATAATAGGCGGCAACCCGGCCCCTGCCCGGCCGGGGCAGCGCGGCCAGATCACGCTCCATTCCGGCGATCAGCGCTTCCCCGCGCGCGGCGTGGCCGGTGGCGGCCGCCACGCTGCGAATCTGCGTAACGATATCGGCGAAGCTGTCGGCGGTCTGAAGATCGAGCGTGCGATAGTTCCGGTTGCGCAGCACCCGCATCACCGCGCTGCGGCGCACCGATTTGCCCACCACCAGATCGGGATCGATCGCCAATATCTCCTCTGCCGACTGATCGAGAATGCGCAGGCCCCGCGCCCGGTCGGCGGCGGCGGACATGTCCGGCTTGTCGGCATTATGCGTCAGCCCCGCAATCTGATCCCGATCGGCCAGCGCCAGCAGATATTGATCGGCGCACAGATTGAGCGAGACGATGCGCCGGGGAGCGGGAGAGGCCGCCCCGCCAGTCTGCACGTCGCCAGTCTGCCGCGCCCCGCCTTGCGCCGTCGCCGCCAGCAACGGGGCCGCCACTATGGCGAGCGCCATGCACAGCACCATCGCGGCGGCGGTGGCGGCTGCTGCGCGGGTAAGGGAAAAGGGCGTCATCATGGGCATGGCGCGACAGGCTTTAGCAGCCGCAGGGCGGGAGACAAGCCTGCCGGTCGAACGCCTGCCCATCGGCCGCCGTGATGCGATTGACGCGCCGCAACACCTGCCTTATGCGTTCGCCAGCGATCGGTTCCCCGGCAACGGGGATTAAAACGGGAACGGGGTTCAAGACCCCGGCTGCCCCTGCAACTGTGAGCGGCGAGCCATCCGGCCACATGCCATTGGGATCATCACGATACCGAGAAGGCGGCCCGAACCGGCAATGACCCGCAAGCCAGGAGACCTGCCCATCGTCGTCGTCCTTCGCGCGGACAGGGTGTGCCGGGCGGACGGGGGTGAACCCGCGTGACGACAGATCCGGCCTGCGCCTGCGCGGGATCGTGTCGTCGTGGCCGGCAGGCCCCCGATCCGGTTCCCCCGCGCAAACGCAGGCCCTTGTCACGGGTGTTTGCTTGTTGTGTTGTTGAAATCCACGATTACCCTGTTCCCGCTCTTATGGGCTTCCACCGCTTTGGCTGCACCGGAACCGATCCCATCCGGCCCGGACATGGCCGCGCCAGCGCTCGATGCCTCTCATGATGCCGCGCCCGATGCCGCTCATGATGTCTCCTCTGGGGACGCCATATTGGTCACGGCCACCCGCCTTGTGGTCCCGGCAAACCAGGTTCCCGCGTCCGTCACGGTGCTGGACAAGGCGGCGATCGACCGGGCGCAGGACATGGGCGTCACCGAATTGCTGATCCGCACCCCCGGCGTCAGCATGACGCGCAACGGGGGCTATGGCACGGCCACATCGGTGCGGATTCGCGGGGCCGAGGCCGATCAGACCGTGGTCGTCATCGACGGGGTAAAACTCAACGACCCGTCATCGGCCGGGGGCGGCTATAATTTCGCCAATCTGCTGGTGGGCGATACCGCACAGATCGAGGTGTTGCGCGGGCCGCAATCCATTTTGTGGGGCAGTCAGGCGATCGGCGGCGTCGTCACCCTCGTGACGGCGGTGCCGGAACGGGGGCTGGAGGGCAGTTTCGATATCGAGGCCGGATCGCGCCGCACGGCCAGCGCGCGGGCCGCGCTGGGCGGGAAGAGCGGCCCCGTGACATGGCGGCTGGGCGGCCAGATGTTCACCACCGACGGCATTTCCGCCATCGCGCCCGCCTTCGGGGGCCGGGAAAGCGACGGATATGCCAATCATGGCGTGACGGGCCGGGTGGATATCGCGCTGGCGTCGAACGTCTCGGCGGATGTCCGGGGCTATTATTCCAGCGCCCGCACCGAAACCGACGCCACGTCGGGCGACAGCCCGGCCTATGCGCTCAACCGCGAATTTGTCGGCTATGCGGGGTTGAATATCGCGCTGCTGGATGGCCGCCTGCGCAATCGTTTCGGCTATGGCTATACCGATACCGACCGCGACCAATATGACCGGCGCAATCCGCGCAGCCAGACATTCGACGCGGCGGGCCGGAACCGGCGATGGGAATATCAGGGCATTTTGGAGCTTTCGGACAAGGTGACGGCCCTGTTCGGCGCGGAAAACGAAAAGTCGCGTTTCCGCAGTGTCTCGCCTCCGGCTTCCTTGTCGGTCCCGGTCCCCGCGCCCGCGCGCGGCGGGGCGGAGATCACCGGCGTCTATGGGCAGTTGCAGGTCCAGCCCCTCACCGGGCTGACCCTGAATGGCGGCGTGCGCCATGACGACCATAGCCGCTTTGGAGGCAAGACCCTGTTCGCTGCAGGGGGGATATGGGCGCTGCCCACGCATAGCGTGATCCACGCCAGCTATGGCGAAGGGTTCAAGGCGCCGACGCTTTATCAACTTTTCTCCGATTATGGGAATAGCGCGCTCAACCCCGAACAGGCGCATGGCTGGGAAGCCGGTGTCGAACAACGGTTGTTCGACGGCGGATTGACCTTTGGCGCGACATGGTTCGAACGCACCACGACCGACCAGATCGTCTACAACCCCTGCCCCAAGCCATCGCTGCCGGATCTTTCCGACCTGCCGGTTCTGTGCATCGTGCCGGGATCGTCGCCCGGTCTGGCGCGCGCGGGCTATTATCAGAATGTGTCCCGCGCCGAGGCGCATGGCATCGAGGGGCAGATCGCCGTCCGGCCCCTGCGCGGCCTGATGATCGACGCCAATTATAGCTGGACCGTCGCCGACGACACATCGGCGGGCAGCAGCAATTTCGGCAACTGGCTGCCCCGCCGCCCGCGTCATAGCGGCAATGCCTCGATCAGCTATGACTGGCCCTTCGGCCTGACCATGGGCGCGGCGGTGCGCTGGGCGGGCCATGCCTATGACAATGCATCCAATACGCAGCGCCTTGACCCCTATACGCTGGTCGACCTGCGCGCCGAACTGGGGCTTGCCCCGCAATTGCGCCTGTTCGCCCGTGTCGAGAACCTGTTCGATGAGGACTATATGACGGCCTATCGCTATGGCACGCTGGGCCGCAGCCTCTATGTCGGCCTGCGGGGGCGGTTCTGATGCCGGGCTGCCGGGGCGGGAAGGGGGCCTGTATGGACGATTCCGGCATGGACGATCCCGGCATGGCCCATGGCGATATCATCGTTCAAGGAAAGGCGTTGCGATGCTCAAACCCGTAGATCGAGGCCCGGCGGTGGTGGCGTGCAGCACCTGCCGCCATTCGGCCGACGCCCGCGACGATGACAAGGGGCGGCGCGGCGGCGCCCGGCTGGCCGAGGCGCTGCGCTGCGTTCAGGCGGGGGATGAACGCTATGCCGGTATCGCGGTGCAGGAAATGCCCTGCCTGTTCGCCTGTCAGGATTATTGCGCCGTGCATCTGCGCGCGCCGGGCAAGGTCAGCTATGTGCTGGGCCGCTTCACGCCGGATGACATTGCCGCCCGCGCCATACTCGATTATGCGGTGCATTATGCCGCAAGCGAGCATGGCCGCGTCCCCTTTGCCGATTGGCCGGAGGGGGTGAAGGGGCATTTCATCACCCGCTCTCCACCCGAAGGATATGTCGCCGAATGACCTTTCGCACCCCTGCCGATTTCGAGGCCGCGCTGGCCGATCTCCCCGCGCCGGACCAAATGGCGATCGCGGCGGCGCGGGCGCGGCAGGCGCAGTTGACCAAGCCTGCCGGATCGCTGGGACGGCTGGAGGATATCGCCCTGTTCTTCGCCGGGTGGCAGGGGCGGGAAAAGCCGGTGCTGGAAACAGCCCGCGCCGTCGTCTTTGCGGGCAATCATGGCGTGACCGCGCGGGGCGTCAGCGCCTTTCCGGCCAGCGTCACCGCGCAGATGGTCGCCAATTTCACGGCAGGCGGAGCGGCGATCAACGCCCTTTCGGTGGCGGCCGGGCTGGATCTCGATATCGTCGCGCTGGATCTCGACCGGCCCACCGCCGATTTCACCATGGCCCCCGCCATGACGGAGGCGGAATGTCTCGCCGCGCTGCGTGCCGGGGCCGGGGCGGTCGATCCGGGGCTGGACCTGTTCGTGCCGGGGGAGATGGGGATCGGCAATTCCACCGCCGCCGCCGCGCTGTGCGCCCGTGCCCTTGGCGGCGCGGCATCGTCATGGGTGGGGCCGGGAACAGGCGTGGACGGGCCGGGCATTGCGCGCAAGATCGCGGTGATCGACGCCGCGCTTGCCCGCCATGCCGATGCGCCGCTGACCCCGTTCGAAACGCTGCGGCGGGTCGGCGGGCGGGAAATCGCCGCCATCGCCGGGGCGGTGCTGCGCGCGCGCCAGCTTCGCATTCCGGTGATGCTGGATGGCTTCATCTGCTGTTCCGCGCTCGCCCCGCTGGCCGCGGCGGCGCCGGGCATTGCCGACCACTGCCTTGCGGGTCATTGTTCGGCCGAACCGGGCCATGCGCGCCTGCTGGGGCGGCTCGGCCTCGATCCGTTGCTGCGCCTCGACATGCGGCTGGGCGAAGGCAGCGGCGGGGCGGTCGCGGTCCAGATCGTCCGGTCGGCGCTGGCGGCACATGGCGGCATGGCGACCTTTGCTGAAGCTGGGGTTGCGGGGGCCGGTGTCGAGGAAGCGGAGGGACCGCAGGCAGGATGAGCGGCTTTCTGCTCCACCTGCTGCGCCATGGCGCGCCGGAAACGCCGGGGCTGTTGATGGGGCGGACGGACGGCGCGCCGACGCCGGCGGGCATCGCGGCCTGCGTCGATCAGGTGAAGGACATGGCGTTCGCGACCATCATCACGTCCGATCTGTCCCGCGCCGCCGCCGCTGCGCAGGCCATTGGCGGTGAACGGAACCTGCCGGTGTGGGTCGATCCGCGCTGGCGGGAACTGGATTTCGGGCAATGGGACGGCATGGCCCCGGCGCAGGTCGATGCGCAGGCGATGGAACGCTTCTGGAACGATCCCGACGCCAGCCCGCCGCCCGATGGCGAGCGCTGGTCCGCGCTGGTGGCGCGGGTGTCGTCGGCGCTCGATGACCTCCCCCCGCAGGAGACGCTGGTGATTACCCATGGCGGGGCGATGCGCGCGGCGCTGGCGGCCCTGCTGGGCTTCGATCAGCGCCAGCTTTGGGCGTTCGATCTGCCCTATGGCGCGCTGCTGTCGCTGCGGGTGTGGCCCGGCGCGCCGCGATCCGGCCAGATCATAGGGCTGCGGCCGTGAAGGGGCTTCTCGTCGCCATCGGGTTCCTGACGCGGCTGCCGACCCCGCGCATCGCCGCTTCGGGGGAGGATTTCGCCGCTTCCATGCGCTGGTTCCCCGCAGTCGGGCTGATCGTCGGCCTGATCGTCGCGGGTGGCGCATGGGCGGGCGGACGGGTCGATCCGTGGACGGGCGCGATTGCGGCGCTGGTCCTCTGGGTGGGCGTGACCGGCGCGCTGCATCTCGACGGGCTGGGCGACATTGCCGATGCGAGCGGCGCCGCGCATCAGGACAAAGGCCGGTTGCTGGCGGTGCTGGCCGATCCGCATATCGGCAGCTTCGGGGTGGTCGCCATCACCCTGCAACTGCTCGCCAAGCTGGTTCTGCTGCATGCGGCGATCGACGGGGGCGCGTTCCTTGGGCTGATCTGCATCCCTTTCGCGGCGCGCATCGGGCCGCTGCTGTGGACGCGCTGGCTGCCCCCGCTGCATGAAGGGCTGGCCGCGCGGTTCCGGGGCGCGGTGCGGCCGGTTCATCTGGCGCTCTGGGCGGCGGCGCTGCTGGTGGCGGCGGTTCGGGTTCCGGCGCTGCTCGTCATCGTGCCGTTCGTCGTCCTGTGGGGCCGCTGGGTCCGCCGGCGCATGGGCGGCATTTCCGGCGACGGGCATGGCGCGGGGATAGAATTGGGCGAAACCGTGATGCTGCTGGCGCTCGCCATCGGCACGCAGATCGCATGACGGACCGCTGGACATGGCATGGCGGCGGCCTTGCGGCGGCGCGCGCGCATTTCGGGGATGGCGATGCGCCGTGGCTGGACCTCTCGACCGGCATCAACCCGCATGGCTGGCCGGGATGCGAGGCGGCGGCGATGGCGGTGGATTGGAACCGCTTGCCCGATGAACGCGGCTTGCGGGATATGGAGGCGGCGGCGGCGGCGTATTTCGGCGCGCAGCCGGATCATGTCTGCGCGCTGCCGGGCACGGAGATCGGCCTGCGGCTGATCGGGGATCTGCTGCCCGGCCCGGCGCGTTACCTCGCCCCATCCTATCGCAGCCATGGCGAGATAGGCGCGGGCGCTATGCCCGTCGGGCGCGATGCGCTGGGCGATGCGGATGGGGCGACGTTGATCCTTGCCAATCCGAACAATCCCGATGGCTGGATGATGGACCGGGAAACGCTGCTCCGCCTGCTCGACCGGCGCGGGCCGGAGGGGTGGCTGATTGTCGATGAGGCCTTTGCCGATACGACCCCGCGCGCGAGTCTGGCCGCCGATGTGGGGGAGGATCGGCGGCTGGTGTTGTTCCGGTCCTTCGGCAAGTTTTTCGGGCTGGCGGGGGTGCGCCTCGGCTTTCTGATCGGCCCGCGCCCGGTCATTGCGGCGATGCGCCGGAAACTGGGCGCATGGCCGGTTTCCGCCGCCGCCATCGCCATCGGCGCGGCGGCCTGCCGGGATCAGCCATGGATCGGGGCGATGCGGCGGCGCCTTCATGCCGAGGCGGAAAGGCTGGACGCGGCGCTGCTGCGGTCCGGCCATCGGCCGATCGGGGCCTGCCCGCTGTTCCGCCTGATCGAAACGGATGACGCCATGGCGCTGTTCGAACGGCTTGCGCGCCGGTCCATCCTGACCCGCCCGTTCGATTATCAACCGCGCTGGCTGCGGCTGGGCCTGCCGGGTGATGCCGAAGCGCTGGAGCGGCTCGAAACGGCCTTGCGCCATGGCTGAACCGGTCGCGCTCGCCGCCCTGATGCTCGACGCCGCGCTGGGCTGGCCAAGGGCGCTTCATGCGCGCATCGGTCATCCGGTCGGCCTGTTCGCCCATATGATCGACCGTTGCGCGCAGCGATGGAACGACCCGCGCCGCGGCGATCTTTCCCGCCGTCTGGGCGGCATGGCGACGGTTGCGATGCTGATCGGTCTGGCGGGCGGCGGCGGATGGCTGCTGACCATGGCGGCGGGACGGCTTGCGGGCGGTTATGGCTGGCTGGCGGTTGCCGTGCTGGCGTGGCCCGGTCTGGCGCAGCGCAGCCTGTTCGACCATGTTCGCCCGGTTGCGCGGCATCTTCATCGCGGGGACCGGGAGGGCGCGCGGCGGGCCGTCGCCCTGATCGTCGGGCGCGACACCCAAGTGCTGGATGAGGCGGGGATCGCCCGCGCCGGTATCGAAAGCCTTGCCGAGAGTTTTTGCGATGGGGTCGCCGCGCCGCTGTTCTGGCTGCTGATCGGCGGACTGCCGGGCCTTTGGGCCTATAAGGCGATCAATACCGCCGACAGCCTGATCGGCCATCGCGACGAACGCTGGCGCGCCTTCGGCTGGGCGGCGGCGCGGATCGATGACCTGATGAACCTGATCCCGGCCCGCATCGGCGGGGTGCTGATCTGTCTGGCCGGCGGCGGCGGCTGGCGCATCCTGTGGCGCGACGCCCGCAAGCACGCCTCGCCCAATGCGGGCTGGACGGAGGCGGCCATGGCGGGCGCGCTGGGCCTGTGCCTTGCCGGGCCGGTCAGCTATGACGGGGCCATGCAGGACAAGGACTGGATCGGGCAAGGCGGGCGCGCGGCGGCGACGGCGGATGATATGGACCGCGCGCTGCGGGTCTATGTGCGGGCCTGCCTGCTGCTGTGGCTGATCGCCGCCGCCGTCGCGGCGGGAGGAGGGATCGCATGGGTGCGCTGATGCTTCAGGGCACCGGGTCGGATGTCGGCAAATCGGTGCTGGTCGCCGGTCTTTGCCGCGCCTTTGCCAATCGCGGCCTTTCCGTTCGCCCGTTCAAGCCGCAGAATATGTCGAACAACGCGGCGGTGACGATCGACGGCGGAGAGATCGGGCGGGCGCAGGCCTTGCAGGCGCTTGCCTGCCGGGTCGAGCCGCATAGCGACATGAACCCGGTGCTGCTGAAGCCGCAGGCCGATCGATGCTCTCAACTGATCGTGCAGGGGCGGGTGCGCGGCACATTGGGCGGCGGCAATTTCCGGCAGGGACGCGGCGCATTGCTGCAAGAGGTGATGGAAAGCTATCGCCGGCTGCGGGCGCACTGCGATCTGGTGATGGTGGAAGGCGCGGGATCGCCCGCCGAAATCAACCTGCGCGCAGGCGATATCGCCAATATGGGCTTTGCCCGCGCCGCCGATGTGCCGGTGGTGCTGGTCGGCGATATCGACCGGGGCGGCGTCATCGCGGCGGTGGTCGGCACGCGGGCGGTGATCGACCCGGCGGATGCGGCGATGATCCGGGGGTTCCTCATCAACAAGTTCCGGGGCGATCCGGCGCTGTTCACCGATGGCTATCGCCAGATGGAGGCGCTGTCCGGCTGGCGCGGCTTTGGCGTGGTGCCGTGGCTTGCCGCCGCCGCGCGCCTGCCCAGCGAGGATGCGGTGGTGCTGGAACGCCGCCCCGATGCGCGGGCGGGGCGCATCCTGATCGCCTGCCCGATCCTGCCGCGCATCGCCAATTTCGACGATCTCGACCCGCTGAAGGCCGAAAGCGGCGTCGATCTCCTCATGGTGCCGCCGGGGCAGCCCATACCGGCGGGGGCGGGGCTGATCGTCCTGCCCGGCTCGAAGGCGACGATTGCGGACATGGCCGCGTTGCGGGCGCAGGGGTGGGATATCGATATCCTTGCCCACCACCGGCGCGGCGGGATGATATGGGGCATTTGCGGCGGCTATCAGATGTTGGGCCGTCGCATAGCCGATCCCGATGGGCAGGAAGGCCCGGCGGGGGAAAGCGCGGGGCTGGGCTTGCTCGACGTGGAAACGGTGCTTGGCCCTGCCAAGGCCTTGCGCCGGGTGAGCGGCACGGCGCTGGGCGCGGCGTTCACCGGCTATGAAATGCATATGGGCGAGACGGTGGGGCCGGATGCCGCCCGCCCGCTTGTCCGCTTCGATGACGGGCGCGCGGACGGGGCGATCAGCGCGGATGGGCGGGTGCTCGGCAGCTATGTCCATGGCGCGCTGGCCAGCACCGGCTTGCGGGCGGCGCTGCTCGATCGGCTGGGCGCGCATTCCGATGGGGCGGATCATGGCGCGGCGGTCGATGCAGCGCTGGACGCCATCGCCGCCGAACTGGAACGGCATCTCGATATCGATGCCCTGTTGGCGATCGCGATGGAGAAGCAGGAGCCGGTCGCATGAGCAACAGCCTGTTGGTGATCGGCGGCGCCCGTTCCGGCAAAAGCCGTTATGCGCAGGCGCGGGCCGAGGCCAGCGGCCTGAAGCCGGTCTTTATCGCGACGGCGCAGGCTTTCGATGGGGAAATGCGCGATCGCATCGCTCGCCATCAGGCCGATCGCGGGCCGGAATGGGAGACGGTGGAAGCGCCGCTCGACCTGCCGCGCGCCATCGCCGCCCATGGCGCGCCGGATCGGGTGCTGCTGGTCGATTGCCTGACGCTGTGGGTCAGCAACCTGATGCTGGCCGGGCAGGATGTCGGCCAGGCGGCCGGGGCGCTGGTAGAGGCTCTGACGGCGGCGGAGGGGCTGGTCGTTCTGGTCAGCAATGAAGTGGGCTGGGGCATCGTGCCCGATAATGCGCTGGCCCGGCGGTTTCGCGATGAAGCAGGCTTCGTCAATCAGGGCGTCGCGGCGGCGGCGGGCGAAGTGCAGATGGTGGTGGCGGGCTTGCCCCTTCGCCTCAAATAAGCGGCGCTGGCCCCCGGCATGGCCCAATCGGGCACCGGTCGGTCCATCCTCGTATCGAGTCAGCCCCGGATTGAGCCAGCCCCGATCACCCCAGCACCCGGCGGCTCAGCGCGGTGCAATCGGCATCCGCGGCTTGTGGCCCGTCCTTGCCCCGGATCGCGCGGCCGATGGCTTTGAGCACATTGCCCGCCGATTTGGTCTCGCGCGGTATCTGTATATCGGGCGCGCGGATCGTTCCCCCGACATTGACCGTGCCGGGCAGGCGCAGCAGGGCGTCCCCCTTGGGCGCGCCCGCCAGCGTGGCGGAAATCGCCTCGGTCGGAAAGCGCAGCGTGCCGGTGCCGCTCATCTGGCTGATCCCGGTGTCGATGACAAAGGGGCCAAAGGCGCCCGCGCCCTGTTTCAGCGAAAGCCCCATCGCCGCGCAGCGCAACCGCACCTGTCCTTCGCCTTTTTTCAGCAAGCCGCGCCCGATATCGAAGCCGATCAGCGAGGCAAGCGGGGAAGGCAGCGCGCCCGCGCCGATGAAAAAGCCGATATTGCCGTCCGAACGCCCCACCGCATCGCGGATCGTGCGCCCGGTTCCCGTCAGTTTGACCCGCGCCTGCACCGGGCCATCCACCTCCTGCTGACCGCTCTTGCCCATCAGGTCCGACAGGCGGCTCTCGCTCAGGCGCAGGTCGAGGGCGACGAGCGGGACGGGGCGGCCATCGCGCTGGTTCACCGTGACGCGGCCGGTAATGGCGCCCCGGCCGACGCCCAGCCTTTCGATTTCGGCGGTCAGCAATTGACGGTCCATGGTCAGCACCGCGCTGATATCGGTCAGCGACGACGGGCGGCGGCGGCTCACCAGCCGATCGGCGCGGACGGCGATGCGGCCATCGGTCTTGTCGATCTTGCTGATATCGATCACCGTATTGGGCACGAGCCGCAGCCCTTGCGCCTTTTCCAGCGCGATCGCCTGCGCATTGCCCTGATCGCTGGCGAGATCGTCGAAATCCAGCCGGGTGAAATGCGCGGTGCCGTCCAGTTTTGTGCGGCCATCCTGCTTGCGCACCGTGATGTTGCCTTGCAGGGGGCTTTGGCCGATGGCGCCGCGCAGTTTCTCGACGGTCCAGCCCTTGTCCTTATGCCGCACATCGGCGGCCAGTTCGACCGGCTGAGTGCCGAACAACCCAGCCTCTATCACCCGGTCGAGGCGCTTGAGATCGTCGGCGCGGGCGGTGATCCGGAAGGTCATGTCATCGCTGCGCAGCGGGCCTGCCATCGTGCCTTTCACCTGCATGGCAAGCCGGTCGCCGTCGATGGCCGCGGTAAAGGGCCATGGCTTGCCCGGCTGCATCGCGCCGCCGGTAAGGGCGAGCGTCACCGGCGCGCCATCGACCGCGCCCGTTCCTTTCGCGGTGAGGCCTTTCACCGGATCGACGGCGACATTCAGGGTAAAGTCGCGTTTCTGGACCGCGTCGCGATAGCGGATGACGGCATCCTCCATGCTGGCGATGGCGAGGGGCTGCCCGCCGCCGCCGCCGTCGTCGGATGTCTTGTCCGGCTTTTCCCAATTCTTGCGGCCCTGCGCATCGCGCACCAGATCGAGCCGCAGGCCGGAGGCGGAGAGGATGTGCGGGCTGAACCGTCCGACCAGCAGCGGCAGCACCGGCGCGCGCAGGCGCAGCGCGCGAATATGCAGCAGGTCGCCGGTTCCCGCCCACGGGGCCTGCGCGATCCGCACATCGGCGATGCGGATCACCGGGTTGAAGGAAAAGGCGGCCTCGCGTTCCATTGCGCCGATGCTCACCGGGCGGTCGAACTGATCGGCCAGCTTCCGTTCCGCCATCCCCTTGAGCCATGAGACGGGAAAGGCGGCCAGCGCCACCAATATCAGCAGGAGGATCGCCAGCACCAGCGCTCCGGCGATGAAGAGAGGGCGTCGGGAACGGATGGGGCGCATGGAGAGGGGACGAATAATCACGCCGGAGGTTCCCTCGCCTCGTTCTTTGCTTGCACGATTTGCGGCGGCGGGGCCGGCTGGCGTTCAGGTCCGGGCCGGGGTGGGTTGCTCGTGCCAGTCGCGGGGAAGGAAGCGCGCGGCGATCAGCAGCAGCATGGCCGCCACGACATAAAAGGCCGTGCCCCATAATATCGCGTGGCGCAGCGATTCCTCGCCATGGCTGGCCTTCAGATAATCCGACAGCCAGCCGATCGCCGGGGTGCCGATGCCGATGCCGATCAAATTGTTGATGAAGAGGAAGATCGCCGATGCGGTGGTGCGCATGGAGGCAGGCACCAACCCCTGAATCGCGGCGATGACCGGGCCGAGCCAGACAAGGCCGAGCGCGGTCGGCACCAGCAGCAGCGCGATCGTCATGAGGATCGACTGGGCGCTGATCCCCGCCGCATAAAAGGGAATGGTGGCGATGAAGGCGATGGCGGGGATCAGGGCATAGGCGCCCCGGCTGCGCTTGCCCATGTCGTCGGCCAGCCTGCCGCCCAGCCATATGCCCGCAATGCCCCCCACCAGCAGGATCGCGCCATAATGCAGCGAGGCGGAAAGCAGGGTGATGCCGAAGCTGCGCACAAGGAAACTCGGCAGCCAGAAGAACAGGCCATAGCCCATCATCGAAGAACAGGACGCGCCGACCGACAGCAGCCAGAAACTACGCTTGCGGGCGATCAGGGCCAGCACGTCCCCGATGCTCGCGCCCTTTTCCCGTGGCGCGTCGGCGGGGCGGTCCATGCGGGGATCGCGCACCACCTTGCGGAACAGCGGCGCGAGCAGGACGCCGAGAAAGCCGACGATGAAGAACGCATAGCGCCAGTCGATCAGCGTCGCGATGATCCCGCCGAAGACGATGCCGCTGGCGCTGCCGATCGGTATGCCGAAGGAATAGATGGCGAGCGCGCGGGCGCGCTGATCCGCCGGGTAGATATCCGCGATCAGCGAATAGGCGGGCGCGACCCCGCCAGCCTCGCCCACGCCCACGCCCAGCCGGGCGAGGAATATCTGCCAGAAATTCTGCGCAAGGCCGCATATCGCCGTCATCAGGCTCCACAGCGCGAGCGAGATGGTCATGATTAGGCCGCGATCATGGCGATCGGCGAGGCGGGCGATGGGAATGCCGAGGCCACTGTAGAACAGCGCGAAGGCCAGCCCGCCCATCAGGCCGAGTTGCCGGTCGCTCAGCCCCAGATCGGCCTTGATCGGCACGGCAAGGATGCCGATGATCTGCCGGTCGATGAAATTCAGCGTATAGGCGGCCAGCAACATGGCCATCATCACGCCGGTTCCACCGGGCCGCCCCTCTTTCTGGCCCGACAGCGATGAAAGGGGCGTCCCGGTGGTGCCCATCGTCAGAACTTGACGCCAAGCGTGGCGAAAACCTGACGGGGATTACCGTAAAAAGTCGTCAGCGTGCCTTCGGTTCCCAGCGAAGGGGTTAGCGGCTGGACCAGATCGCCGGTCACGGGATCGGCCGCCATGAAGGTATAGCCCGATGTCTTGTACCGCTTGTTGGCGAGGTTCTTGCCATGGACGCCGATGGTCCAGCGGTCGGACGGCGCGGTGTAGACGAGGCTGGCATCCCACAGCATATAGCCTTTCTGGTCGAGATAGGGGTTGGGAATCTCGAACTGATAGGTCTTGCTGCGATAGGAAAGGGTGGTGTTGAACGCCATGCGCCCGTCACCCACCGGCGTGCTATAGCCCAGCGATCCGCTCATCGTCCATTTGGGGGTATTCTGCACCTCGCGATGGTCGGCGACATCCACCGGGCCGACGCCGGGGATATTGGTGACATATTCCTTATATTTGGCGTCGATATAGCCGAGCGCGCCCGACAGGTTCAGCATGTCGCCGCTGGCGATCATGTCGCGGGCGACGCGGCCGCTGAATTCGAACTCCACACCCTGAAAGCGCGCCTTGCCCGCATTGGTGAAGATGCCGCAGAAATTCGGCACGCCATTGACGACGCACCCGGCCGATCCGGGGATCTGCACATCCTTGTAATCCATGCGGAACAGCGCGAGGCCCAGATTGAGGCGGCGATCGAACAGCGCGCCCTTGTAGCCGATTTCATAGCTGTCCACCGTTTCCGGCTCAAAGGCCAGATATTCGGCGATTTCCTGCGGGCTCACGGTGCCGTCCTCATTGCCGTCCGGCGCCTGCGAGCCAAGGCCGCGCGGGTCGAAGCCGCCGCCCTTGAACCCCTGCGAGAAGCCCGCATAGATCATGTGATCGCGGCTCGGCTTGAAGCTGAGCGACACGCGCGGGGTGAACTTGTTATACTCGCGGGAGCCGCTGAAATCGGTGTCCGGCGCGCCGAAGCCGAGGCCCGGCCCGCCAAAGACGGGGGAGCCGCCCAGCACATAGCTTTGGCGGAAGATGGTGCCGTCCCGCTTGTCCCATGTATAGCGGCCGCCCACCGACAGGCTGAACTGTTCGGTGACGTCATAGGTGAAATCGGCGAAAACCGCCGTGGTTCTGGTCTTGATATGGGCGTCGGTGAAGGAGGACAGGCCCGGCAGCAGGTCCGGCAGGCTGGTGAACAGCCGCGTGTCGAACTGGGTCTGCGCGGTCGCGTTCAGATAATAGGCGCCGATCAGGCCATGGAACGGCCCGGTGTCGATCTGAAGCTGGACCTCCTGACTGATCTGCTCATTATTATAGAAGGCGGGCACATCGAGATCGACCGCGGGCAGCGCGTCGAAGTCGATCGGCGTGGCGCTCTTGTCCTTGCGCCATGCGCTGATGGATTTCAGCGTCAGCGCGTCGGACAATTCCGCCGTCGCATGGGCGGCGAGGCCATAGGCCTTTACATCCTGCTTCGGATCGTCGAGGCCGCCGCGCGTATCATAGACATCCTTCAGCACCGGGGCCTGCGACACGAAACTTTCGGTCAGGCGATGGCCGCCGCGCGCATTGCTGCGGTCATGCGTATAGTCGCCCGAAATGCGGATGAAGCCGGGCTGGCCCGTGCCGCCGATTTCCAGCGTGGCGCGGCCCGCCCAGACGTCCTTGTTGTAATTGTCGGTGTCGAGCGTCAGGTTCCGGCCAAAGCCGCCCCGCGACAGCCGCGCCACCGACCCGCCGATGCGGATCATGTCGGACAGCGGCACGGCGACGCTGGCCACCCCTTCGGCCAGATCATAATTGCCGTAGCTGGCGCGGGCCTTCAATTCGAAATGATCGGGCAGGCGCTTGGTCACATATTTGATCGCGCCGCCGATGGTGTTGCGGCCATAGAGCGTCCCCTGCGGGCCGCGCAGCACCTCTATGCGTTCGACGTCATAGATATCGAGCACGGCGGCCTGCGGGCGGTTGAGGTACACATCGTCGAGATAGATGCCCACGCCCTGTTCAAACCCGGCGACCGGGTCTTGCTGGCCCACGCCGCGAATGAAGGCGGTCAGCGTCGAATTGGTGCCGCGCGATGCCTCCAGCGTCATGTTGGGCGCCAGATTGCCGATATCGGTAATGTCGAGAACGCCCTGCGCCTCCAGCTTGTCACCGGCAAAGGCGCTGACGGACACGGGCACGTCGAGCAGGCTTTCCTCGCGCCGGCGGGCGGTGACGATGATATCGCCCGCCGCGCCTTCCTCGGCGCCCGCCTGCGCCATGGCGGGCGTGGGCGAAAACAGCATCAGGGGCATGGCGGCGGCGGAAAGCAGGCACGCCTTGCGGTAGCTGGTCATGTGAATATCCTCCCTTTAAGGCTTGTCGTTGAGAAAGGCGCGCACATCGGCGAGACTGCGGCCTGCCGCTTCTTCCTGCGGGGCATGGCCGGTATCCTCGTAAATGATGCGGCGGGCATTCGGAATCGCGGCGGCGAGGCGATCGGCATGATCGACCGGCACCACCTTGTCCTCCCTGCCCCACAGGATCAGCGTCGGCGCTGCGATGCGGCCAAGCTGCGCGGTCGGTTCGGGCAGGGTGAATTGTTCGAGATGGGCGATCAGCGCCGGGCCGTTGCCGGGCCGGGCGATCATCGCGCGCATCAGGTCCAGCCGTTGCGGCGTCAGGCGTTCGGGATGGGCGAAGATCTGCGCGGCGGAGATCGCCACGCCCTGCGGGGTGGGCGCGGAAAGATAGGCGCGCATGGCGGGCGGCACCGGCACCGGCTTTTCCGTAACGCCGTTGATCGAATAGGCGGCGCTGTCGATCAGGATCAGCCGGTCGACCCGATCCGGGTAGAGCGCGGCGAAATTCCACGCGACCAGCCCGCCGAAGCTGTTGCCCGCAAGGGTGACGCGGGCGATGCCGAGATGATCCATCAGCGCCTTGAGCTGCCGCACCCGGTCGGCGGTGCCGTAGCGGGCCTGCGGATCGGGATCGCTCAGCCCATGGCCGGAGAGGTCATAGCGGATCACCCGATGATCGCGGGCAAGGTCCGCCGCCCAGCTATCCCATGTTTCGAGGCTGAACGTATAACCATGAATGAGGAGGATCGGCGGAGCCTCCGCCGGGCCTTCGATGCGGACGCGCAGGCGTGTGCCGTCGATCGTCATCATCCGGTCGGCGGCGGAATCTGGCGCTGTGGCAGGCGGCGTCGCTGGCGGGGCCGACCGTGCGGCGTCTGGCAGGGCGGCGTCCGGCAGGGCGGGGGCGGCGCAGGCGGCCAGCATCAGCAGCGGGGCCGATAGCCATGCATATGTCGCCGCAGCCTTCATCCTGTCTCTCTCCCCTTTTTGCGCCGGTTTTTCCGGTCGGCGTTGCTGTGCCGATGATGGAGAGACTATCGATCGGGGATAAGGGCGTCGATGACGCTCGGGATCAAAATCTATGGGACATTTTCGCTCATACCGGTCCGTCCGAGGGCACGGACATATTCGCCGGGGCTGACGCCATTCCATTGGCGAAAGGCGCGGGCAAAGCTGCGGCCATCGGAAAAATCCAGCATCTCCGCCACATCCTGAACGGATTGGCCATCCTGCAACGCCTGTTGCGCGGCGCGGTTGAGGACATGGGCGCGCAGGTCGCGAAAGCTTGTCCCCTCCGCGCTCAACGCCCGGCGCAGCGAGGCGATGGAGAGGCCCAGCATCCGCGCGACCTCGGCTTGGTCCTGATAGCGGCGGGCGATCAGTTCCTCCACGCGGCGCGCCAGCCCTTCATGCCGGGCGGGGGGCGCCAGCCGGTCCAGCATGTCGGCCACCCCGCCATAGATGGTGCGGGCGTTGATGACCGGGCTGGCCCCCGGCGTGACGGCGACCCGGTCGAGATCGCCGGAATAGACCAGCGAAAAGAGCGGCGCCCCGCCCTGCACCGGCACCTGCCAGAAGGCGAGATGATCCTGCGCCGCCATGTCGGTTCCGCGCGTCGTCATGCGGATGAGGCGCACATCGTCGCGATCCGTGACGGCGGACAGCAGTAGCGTGTGCACATAAAGCAGCAGGCATTCGAGCGAGAGGATGACGAACGGTTCGTCATGGCCCAGTGCATAGGGGAAATCGGTGTCGTCAATCTCATAGACGGTGCGGTGGCCCCGCCGCGCCACGCGATTATATTTGCTGCCGTGGATGATGTTGTAACTATTGGCCACCACGTCGAGCATGTCCGACACGGTGCGGCAGCCGAGCAGGCGCGCCTGCACCAGTTCCGACGTTCCGGCCATCAGCGGGCGGAGCGACACATGGCAGCTTTCGTCCTCGCCTTGCAGCGCCATTTGCTCGCACAGCCGGAAATAGTCGGACAGGGCGATGCGCGTGTCGTCGGGCTGATCGAGCAGGTCCGCCGCCAGCCCCGCCCGTTGCAGCACCCGTGCGGGGGACAGGTGCGAGGCGGTCATGATATCGGTGAGGGGACGCAGGCTGCCCAGCCGCAAAAAGGCGCTGTCATGCGCAAGGCCGGGGCGGACAGGGCCGGGGACAGGGAAGATCATCGCCGTCATGCGGTGATCCTAATCGAGCCTTGGCCCGCTGACCAGCAGGGCTTTGACATCGGGGCCGATTCCTTGCTTCCCGCCGTTCGGGCAGGATAAAATATTGCCATATGGCATAATATGCTATATATGATGCCATATGGAGTATCGCCGATGACTGTCCGTTACCCGATCGACACGACGCCCCGCCCCTTTGTGGCGGAACCGATTTCCGATGCGGAAGGGGCCGCGCTGTTCCGGGCGGCGGTCAATCTCTTCCGGCTATGGGGCATCACCGACGATCAGGCCGCAACCCTGCTCGACATGCCGGTGCGCAGCTACCGGCGGTGGAAGGCGGGGGATCAGGGGCGGCTGGATCGCGACAAGAAGGCGCGGCTTTCCAACCTGATGGGCATTCACAAGGCGCTGCGCCTGCTGTTCCGGGAACCGCAGCGCGGCTATGCCTGGGTGAAGGCGGCGAATGAGGGCTTTGCGGGGCGATCGGCGCTGGAGGTGATGCTGGGCGGCGAACTGACCGACCTGATGCGCGTGCGCCGCTATCTGGATGCGGAGCGGGGGGGCTGGTGAGCGATCCGGCTGCCCTGTCCTGCCCCGGCATCGGTTCCTGCCCCGGCCTCGGCTCCTGCGCGCGGGTCGAATGGAACGGCGCGGTGCGGATCATCCGCAGCCTCTATCCGCCGATCGACCTGTTCGAAGATATTGCCGACCCGGCGGACTGGCCGCTGCTGCTCTCCGCCGAGCAAAAGACCAATCCCCGGTTGATGGAAACGATCGGCGCGCTCGATCTGGTGCCGATGGAACGCCGGGTGGGCGGGCCGGGCGCGACATGGCTGATGGCGCCCTTCACCCATGTCAGCCCGGATCGGCCCGGCCGCTTTTCCGATGGCCGCCATGGGGTGCTCTATGCAGGCGACCGGTTCGAGGTCGCGCTGTTCGAGACGATCCACCATCATCAGCTTTTCATGGCGCGCACCCGCGAACCGGCGGGGTGGACCTCTCAATTCCGGGAAATCCTGCTGGATGTGCGGGCGAACCTGCATGATCTGCGCCCCGCCGCGGCGGCGGGCGTGGCGGCAGGTGGGGCGGCGCTGGACCCCGACGATTACGGGCCGGGCCAGCGTATGGCGGCAGTGCTGCGGGCCGCGGGCGGGGACGGCGTGGTCTATCCCAGCGTGCGCCATGCGGGCGGGGAGTGCGTCGCCCTTTTCTACCCCGACCTTGCCGCCCATCCGCGCCAGGGGCGGCATCTCGATTATCATTGGGATGGCCGCCGGGTGGACCTGTGCCGCGACGCCGGATCGGGCGAGGTGTTCCGCATCATGGAGGCGGCCTGAGGACGCACTGCCCCCTTGCCCTTGGCGGTCGCATCGGCCAAGGAAGCGGGCGTGAGTTCATCAATCGTCATCGGCACGGATGCGAACGGGGCGCCGGTCCCGGTCGACATGGAGGAATTGCTGGCCACCCGCCTGCTCGTGCAGGGCAATAGCGGGTCCGGCAAGTCCCACCTGTTGCGCCGGATGCTGGAAGAAAGCGCCCGGATGGTGCAGCAGGTCATCATCGACCCGGAGGGGGATTTCGTGACCCTGTCCGAACCCTTCGGCCATGTGGTGATCGACGGCGCGGCCCATGACGGGCGGGAGATGGAACGCCTCGCCTCGCGCATTCGCGCGCATCGCGCCTCGGTGGTGCTGGCGCTCGACGGGCTGGAACTGGAATCGCAGATGCGCTGCGCCGCGCAGTTTCTCTCCACCCTGTTCGATGCGCCGCGCGATCACTGGTATCCCGCGCTCGTCGTGGTGGATGAGGCGCAGATGTTCGCCCCCGCCGCTGCCGGCGACGTGTCCGACGATGTGCGCCGCCTGTCGCTCGCGGCGATGACCAACCTGATGTGCCGGGGACGCAAGCGCGGCCTTGCGGGCGTGATCGCGACACAGCGCCTCGCCAAGCTCGCCAAGAATGTCGCGGCCGAGGCGTCGAACTTCCTGATGGGGCGCACTTTCCTCGATATCGACATGGCCCGCGCCGCCGATCTGCTCGGCATGGAGCGGCGGCAGGCTGAACAGATTCGCGATCTGGAACGCGGGCGCTTCCTCGCGCTCGGCCCGGCCATTTGCCGCCGCCCGGTGTCGGTGAGGATCGGCGCGGTGCAGACCAGCGCGCGCACCTCCTCGCACAAGCTGATGCCGCTGCCCACCGCGCCGAGCGAGGAAATGACGGCGATGCTGTTTGAACGCGGCGAGGGCGAGGAAGAAACCCTGATCGTCGGCGCGCCCGAACCCGCCCATGCCGAGCAGGACAGCGAAGAACTGATCGACCGGATCGCCCATTTCGAACTGGGCAAGAGCGAGGAGGAAAAGGCCGAGGAAGCCAGCCGTCCCGCCGTGGCGGACCTGTTCGACACCAGCGATGCGGTGATGACCGATATCCTCAACGAAATGGCGGCGGACCCGGAATGCGCGTTTCAGCCCATCGCCTCGCTCTATCAGGATTTCACCGTGCGGTGCCGGATGCGGCAACTGGCGCGTGCGCCGATCGACCTGCCCGCTTTCCGCCGCCGCTATCCGATCGCGCAGGCCGGGATGGAAAACCCGGACGACCCGCGCTGGGCCGATGCGCTGAAACTGGCAGAACGGGTGAGCGAGGATATATTGGCGCCCTTCCTGATGCTCGCCCATGCGGCGACCGAGGGCCTGCCATGCCCCAATGACGAGGATATCGCGCGCGCCTATGGCACCCAGTCGGCGGGCCGGGTGCGCCGCCTCATTGAATATATGGAACGCAACAACCTGATCGTCATCCGCACCGATTTTGGCGGGCGGCGGTCCATCGGCATACCGGAACTGGGCCTCAGCACCGCGCCGATGGAAGGCTGAAGGGAAAGCGCCGATGGATCTCGATGTCATGCTGCATCATTATTTCGGCACGCAAGCGCTGGAAGAGGTGGACGCCGCCGCGCTGCTGCTCGGCAAGGAGAAGCTGGCTATCGATTTCGGATCGGAGCGGGAGCCGGGGCGGCGGTTCGCGCTCTGGACGTTGATGGATGCGCTCGATTATGCGCCCGTCCCGGCGGAGGCCTTCGCCGAACCGGAGGACGCGCCGTTGCGCGCCGCCGCAGAGGCCTATCTGACCGCGGCATGGCGAATGGACCGTGATGGAGACAAGAGTGAGGGAGAAGCCTGATGGAGATTGGGATGCCTGAAGACCGCCCGCCCGCGCTCTTGTTCGTCTGTCTCGGCAATATCTGCCGCTCTCCGCTGGCCGAGGCGGCGTTTCGCGCCGAAGCGGGGCGGGCGGGGCTGAATGCGGTGGCGGATTCGGCGGGCACGGGCGACTGGCATGTCGGCAACCCCCCCGATCCGCGCGCGCAGGCCGAGGCGCTGCGCCACGGCATCGACATTTCGCTTTACAGGGCGCGGCAGGTGACGGCGGACGATTTCAGGGCCTTCACCCATGTCCTTGCGCTCGACACGGCCAATCTGGGCGATCTGCGCCATATACGGCCCACGGATGCGCAGGCGCATCTGTCGCTGCTGATGGACATGGTGCCGGGCCGGGAAGGCAGCAGCGTCGCCGACCCCTATTATGGCGGACCGGAGGGTTTCGAGGAAAGCTGGGCCGATGTCTCCGCCGCCGCGCGGGCGCTGGTCGAGCGGTTTACCCGCTGATGCGGCAGGCCACGACGATGCTGGAAGTTCCGACATCGGGCGCGGGCCTGTTCGAGATGACCGGCGCGGTCACGCGCTGGGTGGCCGATCAGCGGATGGAGGAAGGGCTGCTGACCCTGTTCTGCCGCCACACCTCGGCATCGCTGCTGATCCAGGAAAATGCCGCGCCGGAGGTGAAGGACGACCTGCTCGCCTTCTTCGCCCGCCTCGCGCCAGAAGAGGGGGCGCGCTACGCCCATGATGACGAGGGGCCGGATGACATGCCCGCCCATATCCGCGCCGCGCTGACGCCGGTGCAGTTATCCGTGCCGCTGATCGGCGGGCGGCTGGCGCTCGGCACATGGCAGGGCCTCTATCTGTTCGAGCATCGCAGGCGGCCGCACCGGCGCAGCGTGGCGCTGCATCTGCTGGGAGAATAAGCGATGAGTCTGGAAAGCGTGCGGCATTGGCTGGGCCTGCATGCGCCCGATGTCGCGATTATCGAGGGGACGGAAAGCACCGCCACCGTCGCGCAGGCCGCCGCCGCGCTGGGCGTCGAACCGGGCCGCATCGCCAAGACGCTGGCGATTCGCGTCATGGATGAGGTGTTCCTGCTGGTGACGCGTGGCGATGCGCGGCTCGACAATGCAAAGACCAAGGCGGCGCTGGGCGCCCGCCCGCGCATGCTCGATCCGGAAGAGACGCTGGCGCTGACCGGTCATGCGGTGGGCGGGGTCTGCCCCTTCGGCCTCGCGACCCCATTGCCGATATGTTGCGATCGGTCGCTGGAGGCGTTCGACACCGTGTTCCCCGCCGCCGGATCGCTCAACAGTTCGGTGGAGCTGACCCCGGCGCGGCTGGCGGCGCTGACCGGCGCGCGCCGGGTCGATATCTGCCGCCTGCCCGAAGCGGCGGTTGCGCAGGCATGACCGCCAATCTGCTCCACCCCCTGCCGGATGCGCGGGGCGGGGAACGGTTCGAGACTCTGCTGACCCGCCCCGGCGTGCGCGTCGAGCGGATCGTCTCGCACGGGCAGGCGACACCGCAAGACGCCCCCTATTGCCAGCCGCATGACGAATGGGTGCTGCTGCTCGCGGGGCGGGCGCGGCTGTGGATTGCGGGGGCGGGAGAGACTATGCTCCGCCCCGGCGACCAGCGGTTGATCCCGGCCCATGCGGCGCATCGCGTCACATGGACCGCGCCGGATGAAGCGACGGTCTGGCTCGCGCTGCATTTCGGGGAGGAAGGCTGATGGGCGACGTCATCAATCTGCGGCAGGCGCGCAAGCGGCTGGCCCGCCGGACCGCCGAGGACAAGGCGGCGGAAAACCGCGCCCGGCATGGCCTCACCAACGCGGAAAAGCTGCGCCAGCGCGACGAGGCCGGGCGGCAGGCCCGCCGGATCGATGGCGCGCGGCGGGAAGGGCAGGACGCGCAGGGCGATGGCGCGGACGGGGAGGGGGCGGACTGATGCGCTCCACCTCCGCCGCCGTGACGGTGCGGCTCTATCATCTCGATGACGCGGTGGAGGGCGGCGCTGCTTCCACGCTGCTCTACGGATCGCTGGAAGAGGCGCTGCGCCTTGCCGCCGCCCAGCCCGAAGCGGTGCAGGAAGGGCTGTTCATCGCCACCGATAATGACGTGATCGCCTATCTCGACCTGATCGGGGAGTGAATCTGCCCGCCCCGCCCCGTCCTGTTGCGCCGCAAAAGGGTTTCCCGGTGAAGCGGACTGGCTGCGACGTCATGGCAATAATTTGTTACGATATGGAAATATATAGATAAGCTATAGAAAATATAGAGTAATATATGTTGCCGTTACGCAACTATTGAGGAATTAAAAGTTCCGCATGTGCGAACAGAGGCTTTGCGCAGGGACAAAATCGAATAGAAAACCCTCATCGCCCGAACATGGTCATGCAAAGAACCGTGGCGGATGATGCAGGAAGGAACGCCCATTTGAAAAAAGGGAGTTCCCATGAAAAAAACCATTGCTTTCGCAGCCCTGCTGCTTTCGAGCACCCCCGCATTTGCCCAGATGGAAGAACCGGCCGGCCCGATTACGGTTTCCGGCAGTGTCGCGCTGGTTTCCGATTATCGTTTCCGCGGCGTTTCGCAGAGCGACAAGGAAATGGCGGTTCAGGGCGGCCTTACCGTTTCCCATGAAAGCGGCGTTTATGTCGGCACCTGGGCATCGAACCTCGCCGGTTGGGGGACATTCGGCGGATCGAACATGGAACTGGACCTGTTCGCCGGTTATGCGGTGCCGATCGGCGGCGCGACGCTGGATGTCGGCCTAACCTGGTATATGTATCCCGGCGGCCTCGACACCACCGATTTTGCCGAACCCTATGTGAAGCTGTCGGGCGATGTCGGCCCGGCCAGCCTGTTGCTGGGCGTCGCCTATGCGCCCAAGCAGAAGGCGCTGGGCAATACCGATCCGCTGGTCCATGCGGCGGGGCGTCCGGGGGACAAGGAGGATAATTTCTACATCTGGGGCGATGTCAGCACCGCGCTTCCCAATACGCCACTGACGCTGAAGGGGCATCTGGGCTATTCGGACGGCAATCCCGGCCTTGGCCCCAATGGCACGAGCATCGCGCCGACGGGCAAATATCTCGACTGGATGCTGGGCGCCGATATGGCCGTCGGGCCGGTCACGTTGGGCATCGCCTATGTCGACACCGATATCGGCAAGTCCGACGCGGCGCGTCTGGGCGGCGGCTTCGCCTCTTCCAAAAATGGATCGTCGATTGCGTCGGGCCGGATGATCTTCTCGGTGTCCGCGGGCTTCTGACCCCGTTTTCGTTCGGCATGATATCATGAGGAAAGGGCCGGGCCTGCGAGGGGTCCGGCCTTTTCGTTGCGGGCAGGGCCGGTCGCAGCCCTGCCGCCTTTTCCTGTCATGTCGCGATGGCCGCCGCCGCGCGCAACCCGGCGCGTATCCGGTCCATCACGCCGGGATCGGCCTTGGCCGAATGGACGACATAGGCGGAATAGGAAAATTCCGGGCTGCCGGGCACCAGCGCCAGCCGCCCTTCCTCCAGATAGGGGCGGATGAAGCCCTTGCGGAAATAGCCGCTGCCCCCCGTCGCCAATATATATTCCAGCGCCAGCGGGCCATAGCTGATCGAAACGACCGGATTGGGCTGATCGGGAAAGGCGGCCTGATGGCTGGCGGCGAATTCCTCCCCCCAGTCGATGCGGACATGATCCTCCGGCGTCAGCGGCCGGTCGGTCGGGGTGGTGCGGGCCAGCACCAGCTTTTCCTCGAACAGCAGTTCCGCGATGATGCCGGGGCGGCTGGGCGCGGCATAGAGGATGGCGATATCCAGCGCGCCGTCCTGAACCTGCTCCATCAGCCGTTCGGACACGTCGATCTGCGTGCTGACGGCGATTTCCGGGCATTCGCGCCGCATCCATAGCAGCCAGTGACGCAGCAGCGGGCTCCATAGGCTCAGTTCCGCGCCGATCGTGACGACGGTTTCCCGGCCGGGCGGCAGCGCCACGGCGCGGCGCGCCCGATCCCAGACCTGAACCAGCGTGGTGGCGAAGCGCAGGAATTGCTCGCCCGCCGGGGTCAGCCGCGCGCCCGCCTTGTTGCGGATGAACACGGGGCGATCGAGTTGATCTTCCAGCACGCGGATGCGGGCGCTGACGGCTGTCTGGGTCAGGTGGAGATTGGCCGCCGCGCTGACGAAGCTGCCCGTTTTCACCACCTCCAGAAAGGTGCGGGCCACGCTGATGTCCATGGCGCAATTTCCTTCTGTTCAACATAAGATAATATGCATTTGATTGATGGATGGTAGAAGGTTCCTCCCGCAACCACAAGGCGGGACAGGATAAGCGCCACCGCTTTATGCTCCCGTCATGGCGGAACGGGAAGCCATGGCGATCTTAAAACAAATATATTGCATATAAATAAAAATATCATTCATTTGTTTGATGGACAAAGCTGCTTCACTATGCGCGCGCATAGAATTGAAGGAGTCTCCATGGCTATCCAGCTTGGGCAAATCGCCCCCGATTTCGAACAGGACAGTACGCACGGCCGCATCCGTTTCCATGACTGGCTGGGGGATAGCTGGGGCGTGCTGTTCAGCCACCCGAAGAATTTCACCCCCGTCTGCACCACGGAGCTGGGCGAAGTGGCCAAGCTGCGCGCCGAATGGGACAAGCGCAATGTGAAGCCGATCGGCCTGTCGGTGGACCCGGTCGAGGCTCATCACAAATGGGAAAATGATATCGAGGAAACGCAGGGCGCGCGGCTCGATTTCCCGATGATCGCCGATCCCGACGCGCGGGTTTCGACCCTCTACGACATGATCCACCCGGAAAGCGACCCGACGGTGACGGTGCGTTCGGTGTTCGTCGTCGATCCCCTGCGCAAGGTGCGGCTGATCCTGACCTATCCGCCCTCGACCGGGCGCAATTTCGCGGAAATCCTGCGGGCGATCGACAGCCTGCAACTGACCGATGCGCGCAGCATCGCCACGCCCGTCAACTGGGAACCGGGCAAGCCGGTGGTGATCTCCCCCAAATTATCGGATGAAGAAGCGTCCCGCCAGTTTCCGCAGGGGTATCAGACGTTGAAGCCCTATTTGCGGATGGTCGATCTGCAACCTCCCGGCCAATGACAACAGAACAGGAAGGGGGGAGGGACAAGGCCGCCGGCATCGTGGATCATGACGGCGGCCTTGTTCCTTTGTTCGATCGCAATCGCGCCTGGGCGCAGGCCAAGACGCATAGCGACCCCGGGTTCTTCAGCCGGCTGGTGGGTCAGCAGCGGCCGCGCTATTTCTGGATAGGCTGTTCCGACAGCCGGGTGCCCGCCACGGAAATCGTCGATCTCGATCCCGGCGAGATGTTCGTTCACCGCAATGTGGCGAATCTGGCGATCGCCACCGATCCCGGTTTCGCCGCGGCGCTTCAGTTCGCGGTCGAGGTGCTGCGGGTCCGCCATGTGATCGTCGTGGGCCATTATGGCTGCGGTGGCATCGGCGCGGCGATGGCGGAGGAGACGGACGACGCGATCGGGCGGTGGCTCGCGCCGGTCCGGGCGCTGCATCACGCCCATGGCCATGACCATGGCAAGGCGTGCGGCCAAGCATCCGATGCTGCGTCTGAGGCCGTGCCCGATGCCGCCAAGGCCAATGCGCTGTGCGAACGCAATGTCGTCGCGCAGGTGGAGGCGCTTTCCGGCAACCCGATCATCCGGGAGGCATGGGCGCGGCGGGCGCCGCTCACCCTGCACGGCTGGGTCTATGCGATCGGTGATGGGCTGCTGCGCACGGTATGCGACCCTGTTCGCGACGCCGCGAGGGCCGTCACGCCCCGGCAAGGCATGGCGGAACTGGTCTAGGAAGGCGGGGGGCGAACCCGCGCCCGTCCGCAGGCCCCGCCCTTCCGCAGGCCCCGCCCGTCCGCAGGTTATGCCCCGGATGAACGGGCGTTTCGCCATCCCGCCGCGCTGCCGATTCGGCTGCGGGCGATCATCCGCCCTTGCTTCGCGCCGGTGTCCATAGGATTTGACTCGAAGGAACAGCGCCGATATGCACCGCGCCAGACAGGTCCGGGGGGCAATATTTTCCGGTTCTGTCGCCATGGGGGCAGCTTTCTGCGGGGCGTTTCGTCCCGGAACTGATCGCATGGGTCGTTGAGCGCATCCTCCCCATCGTGAAGATCGCGTCCAGTTTCATGAGGGCCATCACCCCCTTCATCTATGTGTTGCCTTGTTAAGGAGAGACTATGTCCCCATCCATGCTCGATCAGGCGCTGACCCGGCTTGATGATGCCGCGCGCCACCTGAAGCTTGATCCCGATGTGCTGGAAAAGCTGAAATATCCGCGTGAAACCACCAAGACGCGTCTGCTGATCCGTATGGATGACGGTTCCCGGAAATCGTTCATGGCCTGGCGCTGCCGCTATGACGACACGCGCGGGCCGACCAAGGGCGGCATCCGCTTCCATCCCGACGCCACGGTGGATGAAGTGGAAACGCTGGCCTTCTGGATGACCTTCAAATGCGCGGTGATGAACCTGCCCTATGGCGGCGGCAAGGGCGCGGTGCAGGTTGACCCGCGCAAGCTGTCCAAGGCCGAGGTGGAGCGCCTGTCGCGGGCCTATATGCAGGCTTTTGCCGGCATTATCGGGCCTGACCGGGATATTCCGGCGCCCGACGTCTATACCAATGCGATGATCATGGGCTGGATGGCCGATGAATATGCCTCGATCGTGGGCCGGGTGTCGCCTGCGGTCATCACCGGCAAGCCGATTGCGCTGGGCGGATCGCTGGGCCGTGACGATGCGACCGCGCGCGGCGGATTTTATCTGCTGCGTCATCTGGAAAAGGAACTGGGCGTCAGCCCCGGCGCGCGCGTCGCGGTGCAGGGCTTCGGCAATGCCGGAACGCATATCGCCCGGCTGCTGGCCGATGTCGGCTACCGGATCGTCGCCGTTTCGGATTCGCGGCACGGCATTCATTGCCCCGAAGGCATTGATTTTGATCGCCTGATCGCCGCCAAGCAGGGCGCGGGTCTGGCCGGTCTTGCCGGGTCGGACGGCATCGAGACGATCGTGCCCGAGGAGATCGTGGCGGTGGATTGCGACGTGCTGGTCCCCGCCGCGATGGAAAACCTGATCCATGCGGACAATGCGGCGTCCATCAAGGCCAAGGTCATTCTGGAACTGGCCAATGGGCCGATCACGCCGGAAGCGGACGAAATCCTGCACGCCAATGGCGTTGCGGTATTGCCGGATATTCTCGCCAATGCGGGCGGCGTGACCGTGTCCTATTTCGAATGGGTCCAGAACCGGCAGGGCTATTACTGGACGGTTGCCGAAATTCATGAGCGGCTGAAGGCCACGATGGAAACGGAAGGTCGCGCCATCTGGGACCGCGCGCAAAAGCACGGGATCACGCTGCGCTCTGCGGCCTATGTCCACGCGCTCGGCCGCCTTGCCGAGGCGATCGAGGCGCACGGAACGCAGCAGTTCTTCACGTCCTGAGCCGATAGCGGGCCGGGTCATGTCCGGGCCTGATGGGTTTGCCTGACGGCCCGGATGACGGCCCGGGACATGCGATGAAGCAGGAATAAACAGGAAGCGCCGGCCTGATCGGATCAGACCGGCGCTTCTTGCGTCTGGACGGCGTGGCCGGGCTTATTCCGCCAGTTCGGGTTCCGCCGGCAATTCCGCGGGCGCCTTTGCCGTCATGCCCAGAGCCTTGGCCACACCGGCGCCATAGGCCGGGTCGCAGCGGGTGCAATTGTCGATATGGCGCTGCTTGATGAAGTCCAGCGCATCGCCCATGGCGCGGGCAGTGTTGTCGAACAACACCTGCTGCTGCGCCGGGCTCATCTGCTGGAACAGCTTGCGCGGCTGGGTGAAATAATCGTCGTCATCTTCCCGATAGTTCCAGAAATCGGCGTCGCCGTTGATCCTGAGCGGCGGCTCGCGATAATCGGGCTGTTCCACCCACTGGCCGAAGCTGTTGGGCTGATAATGAGGCAGCCCGCCATAATTGCCGTCGATGCGGCCCCGGCCGTCGCGATGGTTGGAGAATACCGGGCAGCGCGGGGCGTTGACCGGAATCTGGTTATAGTTGACGCCCAGCCGATAGCGCTGCGCATCGGCATAGTTGAACAGCCGCGCCTGCAACATCTTGTCGGGCGAAACGCCGATGCCCGGCACCAGATTCGACGGGGCGAAGGCGCTTTGCTCCACATCCTGAAAGAAGTTTTCCGGGTTGCGGTTCAGCTCGAACTCCCCAACCTCGATCAGCGGATAATCGGCCTTGTACCACACTTTTGTCAGGTCGAAGGGATGGAAGCGATAGGTTTCCGCATCGGCCTCCGGCATGATCTGGACATACATTTTCCACTTGGGGAAATCCCCGCGTTCGATGGCGTCGAACAGATCGCGCTGATGGCTTTCCCGATCGCCGCCCGCGACATCCGCCGCCTCGGCATCGGTGAAATTTTCGATCCCCTGTTGCGTGCGGAAGTGGAATTTCACCCAGAAGCGTTCGCCTCCCTCATTATAAAAGCTGTAGGTGTGGCTGCCAAAGCCATGCATGTGGCGATAGCTGCTGGGGATGCCGCGATCGGACATGACGATCGTGACCTGATGAAAGGCTTCGGGCAGCAGCGTCCAGAAATCCCAGTTATTGGTCGCGGAACGCAGGTTGGTGCGGGGGTCGCGCTTCACGGCCTTGTTGAGATCGGGGAACTTGCGGGGATCGCGCAGGAAAAAGACCGGCGTATTGTTGCCGACCAGATCCCAATTGCCTTCCTCGGTATAGAATTTGAGGGCGAACCCCCGGATATCGCGCTCCGCATCGGCGGCGCCGCGTTCCCCGGCGACGGTGGTGAAGCGGGCGAACATCTCCGTCTTCTTGCCGACTTGCGAAAATATTTTCGCGCGGGTGTAGCGCGTGATGTCATGGGTCACGGTGAAGGTGCCGAACGCGCCCGAACCCTTGGCGTGCATGCGCCGTTCGGGGATGACCTCGCGGACGAAATTGGCCAGCTTCTCGTTCAGCCAGACGTCCTGCGCCAGCAAGGGGCCGCGCGGACCGGCGGTGAGCGAGTTCTGGTTGTCGGAGACAGGCGCGCCAAAGGCGGTGGTGAGATGGGTGACAGGGCATTTGCCCTTGTTCAGGATATCGTCGGACATGATTGTCGTCTCCTCTTGCTATTGCGGCTTCGACCGTTCCCGAAGCCCCCCGTCCATTGAGGACCCCCATGATATCAGTGCGCGAAGAGTAACGGAAGAGCGGCGCCGGCCAACAGATCATGAGTTACGCCGCCCAATATCATTTCGCGCAGGCGCGAATGGCCATAGGCCCCCAGCGCCAGCAGGGCCGCGCCCTGCTCGCGGGCGCTCTCGACCAGCGCGAGCGCGTCGGGCCGGTCGCCGCCATCCAGCGCGATCAGCGTGGCGGCGAAGCCATGGCGGGCGAGGTGATGGGCGATGCTCGCGCCCGGTTCGGACCCATGGCCCCGGGTGCTCGGCTGGGCGTTGAGCACAAGAATGTCGATCTGCGCGCCGGGGGCAGCGATGGCGGTGGCCTCGCGCAGGGCGTGGGTCGCCTCCCGCGTCGCGTTCCAGCCGATCGCCAGATGATCGAGCGGGCGCGGCTCATGACCGGAGGGAAGGATCAGCACCGGACGGCCGGAGGCGAAGAATATGCTTTCGATCGTGTCCCGCCGCACCGATGGATAATCATAGTCCCCGGCAGGCCCGAACAGCACCATGTCGGCATAGCGCGCCTGCACCGCCGCCTTGGTGAGGATGACGGCGGGGCGGTCGGAAATGGTGCGAACCTCCACATTGGCAAGGCGGGTCCGGTCCCTCAGCCATCGCTCCTTCGCCTCGACCGCTTCGGTGAAATCCTGAAGATAGGCATAGGGCGGGCCGAGCGTGACGGCATATTCGGTCGACGGAATGGCCGACAGCACCAGAAAGCTGAGGCGGGCGTCATGAAATTCCGCGAAGTTCAGGGCGTCGCGGACGAATTGCTCGCCCTTGTCGCCGGTATCGACGACCGCGAGCAGATCCTTGATCGCCATATATCGTCTCCCTGCCACCGTTTACGCTACTGTTCGCGCCGCCTTTTGCTGTTCTACTCCAAGGCGGCGGCCCGTTCATTCGGGGGTTTTACGTAGCTGAACGTGGGAAAGCCTTCAGGATGAGGACAGGACTTAGGATGAGGATAAGGGCCGGGCCTGACCCGCGCCGACCAGACGGGCCACGGTGTCGCAGAGCATGGCTTCCCGGAACGGCTTTTCCACGATCTCGCTGAACCCCTCCGCCAGCGCTCTTCTGGTGAGGGCGGCCGATGGATATCCGGTGATGAGCACGGCAGGCCCGGCCCAGCCCAGAGAGCGCAGACGGCCCAGCACCTCGACGCCATCGAGCGCCTCCATGCTGTAATCCGCGACGAAGCAGCCCGCCCGCCGGGCCAGCGGGTCCGCGAGCAGGGCGGGACCGGCGGCATAGGAACGCACGTTGAACCCGCGCGCGCAGAACAACAGTTGCAGCGATCGCCGCACCCCGGCGTCATCCTCCACCAGCAACAGGTCGGGACGCCGCAAAGCCGAAGCCGCGTTCTCTTCGCCAGCCATGACACACCACCCATATCGGCGCGATTGCCGGTATAAAGCCATGTCAGGAAACAGGTGCGGGGTCGTTAGGTAAATGTCCTGACGTTCTAACGTCCTGATGTCTCGACGCCGATGCTCGGCGCGCCATCAGTCGATCAGCCCGGCGGTGAAGGCGATGCGCAGCGCCTCCGACAGGCTGCGCACGTTCAGCCGGGCCATCAGATTGGCGCGATGCACCTCCACCGTGCGCGGCGATATGCCCAGATCATAGGCGATCGTCTTGTTGGGCAAGCCCTGCGCAAGGCCGCGCAGCACATCCTGTTCGCGCGCGGTGAGACCGGCGAGGAGGATGGCGGCGTCCGCCCCGCGACGGGCGCGGCCTTCGGCATCGGCCAGCCGCTCGAACGCATGGTCGAGCGCGGCCAGCAACACGGATTTCTCGAACGGCTTTTCGATGAAATCGACCGCGCCCGCCTTCATCGCCCGCACCGCGATGGACACGTCGCCATGGCCGGTCAGCACCACCACCGGCATGGTGACGCCGCGTTCCGCCAACGCCTGCTGAACCTCCAGCCCGTCCATTTCCGGCATGCGGACGTCCAGCAATATGCACCCCTGCGCGACATGCTTCACCTGTTTCAGAAACTCGACGCCGGATATCCACGGCGTAACGGCAAAGCCGGAGGTGCTGAGCATGAAGCCCGCCGACCGCCGAATGGCGTCCTCGTCATCGATGATGTGCACCATGCGCCTATCGTCCATTCGAGTTCCCCGGTTCCACCCTGATCAACGTGAAATGAAATTCTGTACCGTTTCCGTCTGAGGATTCCATCCAGATGCGGCCTCCATTGGCTTCGACGATCGTGCGGCAGATCGACAGGCCAAGGCCCATGCCCTGCGCCTTGGTGCTGACGAAGGCCCGGAAAAGCTGCGCCGCGACGTCGGGCGCGACTCCCGGCCCGGTATCGGCCACCGTCACGCGCACGAAACCGGGCTGGTCGGGGCGGGTGCGCACCGTCAGCACGCGGCGCGGCGACGCGGCCATCGCATCGACCGCGTTGCGGATCAGGTTGACGAGCACCTGCTGTATCTGGATCTTGTCGACGAGCACGTCTGCGGCCTCAGGATCGATATCGAAACGGGCCTCGATGGATTTTTCATGCGCGCCCATCAGGCCGAAGGCCGCCGCTTCATGGATGAGGCGGGGCAGTTTCTCGACCGATTTCTCGACCTCCCCCCGCGCCACGAAATCGCGCAGGCGGCGCACGATCTGACCGGCGCGCATGGCCTCGCCCGCCGCATCCTGAAGCGCGGCGCGGATCAGCGGCAGGTCATGGGGGCCGGGCGTCGAGAGCAGGTCGCGCACCGCCTCCATATAATTGGTGACGGCGGTGATCGGCTGGTTGAGTTCATGCGCCAGCGTGGAGGCCATCGTCCCCATCGCGCTGACCCGCGCGATATGGATCAGTTCCGACTGCAATTCGTCCAGCTTCTGCTGCGTCTTGCGGCGGTCGGTCAGATCGCGGATGAAGCCGGTGAACAGCCTTTGCCCGTTGCCGGTGGCCTCGCCCACCGATAATTCCATGGGAAAGGTCGATCCGTCCTTGCGCATGGCAAGCACCACCCGGCCGATGCCGATGACCCGGCGCTCCCCGGTTTGCAGATAGCGGCCCAGATAGCCGTCATGGCGTTCCCGGTCGGGCGAGGGCATCAGCATGCTGACATTCGCGCCGACGGTTTCCGCCTGAGAATAGCCGAAGAGACGCTCCGCCGCGGTGCTGAACGACATCATGACGCCGCGCTCGTCTATCACGATCATCGCGTCCGGGACGGTGGACAGGATGGATCGCAGATGGTCCTCATTGGCGCGCAGGGCGCTTTCGGCCGCCCGCTGGTCGGTGATGTCCCGGACGATCGTGGCGAAGCCGCGCAGCGTTTCCACCTGATCGTAAAGCGCGGTGATGGAGACATGGGCCAGAAATTCGCTGCCGTCCTTGCGGACCCGCCAGTCATCCCGTTCCGTCTTGCCATGGTCGCGGGCGGCGGCGAGATCGGCCGAGGGCTTGCCCGCCGTCACCGCGTCGGCGGGGTAGAAGAGCGAGGCGGATTGCCCGGTCATTTCCGTCTCGGTCCAGCCCATCAGGCGTTCCGCCCCCTGATTCCAGATCGTCACCACGCCATCGGGGTCCAGCATGAAGATGGCGTGGCCTTCCGCCCCGTCGATCAGCAGGTTGAGTTCCTCGGCAAGGGCGTTGCTGCGCGCCGTCAACCGGTCGGTGGAGCCGATGGTGCGGACATAGCTTTGCCACAAAATGCCCAGAAATATCAGGAAGGCCGCGACGCCGAGCCAGTGGCTCGCATTTTGCGGCCAGCCGTCGAACAGCAGGATGCTGCCGAGCGTCGCGATGGCGACCGTGGCGATCACGACCGGCCCCGGCCTTAGCGCGGCGAGCAGCAACCCGGCGACGGCGAGGCTGAGGATATAATGCACGCCCGGATCGACGCTGGCCGCCAGGCTGGCGCGGGTCACGAAGATGATGACGACCACGGCCAGCGTCGCGAAGGTGGCGGTTATCCGCTGGGCGCGGATGGGCGGGGCCGCCTGCGGGGCAAAGGCGGCGGAGCGCGATGGCTTTATCCCGGAACTGTGCCTTGCATCGAGGATGGCCTTGCTCCCTTCGCCGCCGGAAAAGAAGCGGCGCACGCGCCGGGCGCCGCTTTCCCGGCCTGTCCCTGATAGCAAGAATCTCCGCTCCGGGCCATGGATGCCGGTGGCGCGGGCCTTATCGCCAGAAGCGCTTCAGATCGATCAGTTCCTCATGCGCGTCGAGGGCCGCGGCGATCAGCTTTTTCCTCTTGTCGGGGGCCAGCAGCGCCGAGGCGGCGGGGTCGTCGGTCAGGCCAAGCTGGTCCAGCAGCGATGGCGTCGTCGCGATATCGTTGAGCGCGCCAAGCTGATCCTGAAGGCGTTCGAGCGATGCCATGAAGCGCTTGAACCGCCGCTGCTCGCGCTTGCGCGGGAACAGGCTGGTGAAAAAATCCGTGCCATATCGCAGCTTCTTGGCATCCTTGCGCAGCGTGTGCCGCGCCTCGTCATCGGCCCGGTCGAGATGGCGGCCATCCTTCTTCACCCGGCGGCGCAGGCGATCGAGCGCCGTCACCGCGAAATCGCGCACGGGCAACCGACGCGCTTCCTCCGTTTCCGGGGCGGTCAGCCATGGGCCGGTCGCCAGCCATTGCGCGAAATCCAGCATCATCGCGCGTGTCTGCGGCGCGGACAGGCTTTCGGCCACCTTGTCATAAGCGGCTTCCCGCGCCGCCGAAATGTGGTCCTGCAACGGGCCTTCGCCCACGCGATCGAGCAGCACGTCGAGATTGCGCGCGTCGCCCAGTTCCGACGCCAGCCAGCGCAAATCCTGACCCGGCTTTTCCCTGGATTCCTCGCCGATGACCGGCCTGAAGATCGTCAGGGCGGAGCGCAAGCGGCGCAGCGCCACCCGCGCCTGATGCAGCGCGCCCGCATTGCGCCGGTCCAGCAGCAGCGTTTCGTTGAGCCGGAACTGCCGCAGGCAATTGCCCGCTATGGCCTGAAAGGCTTGAGCCGCCGTCATGTCCGGGGTCAGCGCCACCGGTTCCGCCTTCACCAGCGTGGGGGACGGCCCGGTCAGGCGATAGCCCCGCTCCGCCTTGGTCAGAACGCCGATGCGGGCGGGGGCGGCCTCATCGATGCGGCGGGCGAGCGCGAACAGCGCATCGGGCGCGCCCTGTTTCAGCTCCAGTTCGATTTCGCGGATCGGGGACAGGCGTTCGCCCGCGATCGCCTCGCCCCGGTCGAGCGCCAGTTCGATGGTCGCGTCGTCACCGCCGAGCATCCAGACGCGCCGTTCGATGTGAACCTCGAACAGCGGCGCGATGCTATCCGTCTTGTCGCCGAGCAGGGCGCGGATCGGGGTGGTGTCGTCGAGAATGGGCGCGTCATCCTTGACCGGGCGTTCCCATTCCGGCCTGACATAAAGGCCCGCGCTGGTGCTGGCGGCCTTCACCGTCTGGATGCGTTTGCGGTCCGTCTTGCGAATGCGCAGCGAAAATCCCGCGTCGGCCAGATCATGATCCGCCGTGTCGAAATAGATCGAACGCTGCTGCGCGGTCGCGGCCTCTCCCGGCAACAGGCCGGAGGCTTCCAGCGCGTCGATTCCCTCCGGGGAAAGTTCCAGTTTCAATTCTATCTCATCGACCATGTCCATCGGCCCCCCAGCCGCCTTTTTCCGGGAATCTGCCGCCACTTCGGCAATGCTGTGGCGACTATATCCGATCGGCCGGGCGGGTGCAGCAGGATTTCTGTCAGATCGGCCAGCCCGCGCGCCGCCATGCCGAATCCCAGAACATCCATTCGAACCGGGTGGCCATGCGGAAGGCCTGCGCCATGGCGGCGCGGGTCTGTCCGCCTGCGGCGTCGGCGGCTTCATCCACCAGCGCGCGCACGCGATTCGTCGCCTCGCCAAAGGCCGGGGCGGCATAGGTGTCGATCCACGCCGCATAGGGGTTGGGAGAGGCAGCCTGCGGCCTGATCGTGCAGCCGACCTCCCAATAGACCCAGAAACAGGGCAGGACGCCCGCGATCAGTTCCTCATAGCTGCGGGTCGCGGCGAGGCTGGCAAGATAGCCGGTATAGCCGAGGCAGGCGGGCGTCGGTTCGGCGGACCGCACATCGTCGGGCGTCACCCCGAATTGCGCGAAGAAAGACTGGTGCAGCGCTTCCTCCACCTGCACCGCGACCTTGGCGCCGTCGGAAAATTCCAGCCGCCCGGCGGCGGTGGGCGCCTGGGCGGCGGCGATGGCCAGCAGCCGCGCATATTCGCCAAGATACAGGCTGTCCTGCACGATATAATGGCGGAAACTTTCCGGCGGCAGGGTGCCGTCCGCCAGTTCGGCAAGGAAGGGATGGTCGAGGATCGCGCGGCGCAGCGGGGCGACCTCTTCCCAGATGGTGTCGCAAAAACTCATGGCCTCTCCGTCTCCTTTTTACCGCGGCGTCAGAAGCGCCAGCCCGCCGTAGCGCCGAACTGGCGGCCGGTGTTGATGGTGAAGCTGTCGAACGGGCCATGGGGCCCAAGCCCCAGCAGCAACGGCAATTGCTGCTGGCCAAAGGCGGAAATCGCCCAGCGCTTGTCGAACAGGTTCTTCGCCCAGATGTCGAACGACCATGGCCCGCGCGTCAGGCCGATGCGCCCATCCGCCGACGCATAGCCGGGGGAATGGAGGATATTGTCGATCTCGAAATCGACGCGCGAGACATAGGCGACGCTCGCCCGCGCATGGATGCTGACCGGCCCGGCCTCGCCCTGCCAGCCGAGGCCGCCGTTGATCGTCCAGTCGGGCGCATTGGGCGTGCGCTTGCCGCGCAGGTCGAGGATGGCAGGTTCCCCCGGTTCGGGCGTCGGGTTGGGCGTGGTGTAGCGCCCGACGCGGCTGTGCGTCCACGCAAGGCCGCCATCCACGCGGAAGCCCGCGCCCAGATCCGCCTCGGCCGAGGCCTCCAGCCCGTGCACATCGACCTGCGGCACCGACAGCACCACCGAATTGCCGAGGAACACGGTGTTCTGGAAATTATCATAATCGGTGACGAAGCCCGCCAGAGACAGGCGCACGCGGCCATCGGCCAGCCGGGCCTTCACGCCCGCCTCGACCGATCGCGTGGTTTCGGCGGCAAAGTCCGCCTGCCACACATCCGATGCGCCGGGCAGCGGGTTGAAGCCGCCTGCCTTGAACCCGACCGCGCCGGTCACATAGGCGGTGAAATCGCCGCTCGGGCGCCAGGCGAGGGATAATTTCGGCTGCCATTTGTCGTAGACATGGGCGCGGCGGGCAAAGAGCGCGCCGGTCTGCGCGCCGACCGTGGCTTCCTTGCGCCGGTCGCTGTCATAACGCAGCGCCAGCGTCGCCTCGACATGGGGGGTGAGGTCGTAGCTGGCCTGCGCGAACAGGCCGATCTGGCTGGAGCGGGTCTGCGCGCGCGGGGCCTCCGCGCCGAACAGCAGCGGGCCGAAATCATCGGTGCGGTCGCGTTCCAGCCGTTGGAAGAAAAAGCCCATATGCCAGCGCAGCGGCCCGGCATCGCGGGAGGCCAGCCGGATTTCGCTGGTCCATGCGCGGATATCGACCGGCTGGGCTATCGGCTGAAGCCCGCCGGGAAAGGGGAAGCCGTCCACGGTCAGATCGGGATCGTTGCGGAAATCCAGTTCCTCGACGAAATCCTTGTGATAATCGTCATAGCCGCCGGTCCATGACAGGTGGAGGCTATCCCCGATTTCCTGTTCATAGCTGGCCTGCGCGCCCCACCATGAGCGCGAGGCGCGACCTTCGAAATCGCCGAAAGGGTCGGTCAGCGCCGCGCCCGACAGCCGCCCGCCATAAAGGCCGGTGACATTGCCGGAGGAGACATAGGCCGCGCCGCCTTCCTCATTCGCCCAGCCCAGCCGGAATCTGAACGTCCCGCTTTCCGACAGCGCGACCTTGCCCTTCAGTCGCAGGTTGCGGCTGATCGCGCCATCGACCCTCCTGTCGAGGAAGCTGTTGTGGATGAAGCCGTCGCTGTTGCGATAGGAACCGGCAAGGCGGAGCTGCACCTGATCGGAAACCGGCGCGTTGACGACGCCATCGGCGGTCCATGTGAAGCCGTTGCCGATGCCGACCGCCGCTTCGCCGCCCCAGTCCGGGCCGGGATCATTGGTCGCCATGGCTATCGCCCCGCCCGAGGCCGATCGCCCGAACAGCGCGCCTTGCGGCCCCTTCAATATCTCGACGCGGGCAATGTCATAGGGGCGCAGCGTGAACAGTTCCGAATCCGCGAGCGCCAGCCCGTCGACCACATAGGCGATGGAGGGCGACTGGTTGCGATTGGTGGAAACGCCGCGCACGGAAATCATGTTGGTGCCGGGATCCTGATCGTTGATCATGAAGATGCCGGGGGTGGCGGCGATGAAATCATCGACGGTGGCCAGTTTGCGCGCGGTGATGGCCTCTTGCGTATAGACGGCGATCGTGTCGGGCACGGCGATTTCCGCCTCCGGTCGTCCGCGCGCGGTGACGATGATGGAGCCGCCGCTCTCGCCATCGGACAGAAGGCGAGGTTCCTGCCCGTCCGGCAGATCGCGCGCATGGGCGCTGGCCGTCATGCCGATGGCAAGCGCCGATGCTGTCGAAAGGGCCAATATTGTTGAAAGGGCCAATATTTTTGAAAAGGCAGGAAAAACCGTGGCGTTATGACGCATATCCCTATTCCTCCGCCGGTGTGAGCCGGATCAGGTTCGCGGGTTTGCGGGCTAGGCGCGCTGGTCGCGCCCGATCCGCCTCTCAGCCCTGACAGCGCCAGGACACCCCGTGGGTTGAAACTGGCCTGCCTCTATGGCGTGCGGGGCAAAAGGTCAAATCCTTATGGCAGGGACGGGCGGTAGTGGCTCGGCGCGACGCCGACCAGCCGCTTGAACATGGTCGTGAAGGCGGCGGGGCTTTCATAGTCCAGATCCAGCGCGATGGTCGTCACCGCCTCCCCCGCCGCCAGCCGGGGCAGGGCGATCAGCAGGCAGGCCTGCCGTTTCCACAGGCCGAAGCTGAGGCCGGTTTCCTTGCGAAAGGCGCGGGTGAAGGCGCGCCGGCCCATCCCCAGTTCCCCGGCCCATCGGTCGATCGTGTCATGCGGGGTGGGCCGTTCGAGAAACATCTGGCAGCGGCGGGCGATTTCCGGCCGCTTGGGAAAGGGGACGGCGAGCGGCACCGTGGGCGCGCGGGACAATTCGGCGAGTAGCAGGCCCATGACCATCCCGTCCCGCCCCGCGACATCATATTCCGGCTCTATCTCGCAGGCGGTTTCCAGTAGGGCGCGCAGCAGCGGGGACACCTGTATGACGCGGGTGGCGTTGCCCGGTGATCCATAGGCGCCGGGTTCGATCAGCACGCTGCGGGTGCTGACCGCGCCCACCATGCGCACCGAATGGCTGCACCCGCCCGGCGTCCAGATCGCGCGTTCGGGCGGCGCGACCCATGCGCCGTCCGGGGTGCTGAGGACGACGACGCCTCTGGTCGCATAGAGCAACTGGCCGCGCCGGTGCCGGTGCCAGTCCAGTTCATGGGACGGCGGATATTCATTGCCGACCGCTATGACGGGTCGGGGAATATCCTCGACCAGCGCCGTATCGACCCGCGCCTTGGCCTTTGCGCCCCGTTGTGCGTGGCTTTGTTGTGCATGGCGCTGTGGCGCATGACCTTGCTGTGATGGCCTCATTTGCCGATGTCCCACTTGCGAAATAATTCGACCCATATAGGAAAGCGGGGCATAGGGGAAAGGCGTAAGGGAACGCCCGATATTCACCCGCAACATGGATCAGACGGATGAGCGCGACCAGAGCCAAATCCTCCCCTCCCGCCGCCGAAACGACCGTGTTCGGCGTCATTCTGGCCATTAGCTTCTGCCATCTGCTCAACGACATGATGCAGTCGCTATTGCCCGCCATCTATCCCAATCTGAAGGCGGAACTGGGCCTTTCGTTCAGCCAGATCGGGCTGGTGACGCTGGTGTACCAGATGACGGCGTCCATCCTGCAACCGCTGGTGGGCCTTTATGCCGACAGGCGCCCCACGCCGATGGCATTGCCGGGCGGAACCCTGTTTTCGCTGGCCGGGTTGCTGGTGCTGTCCACCGCGCATCATTATTCGCTGTTGCTGGCGGGCGCGGCGTTGCTTGGCCTTGGGTCATCGGTCTTTCACCCCGAATCCTCCCGCGTGGCGCGCATGGCGGCGGGGCGGCGGCACGGGCTGGCCCAATCCCTGTTTCAGGTGGGCGGCAATGCCGGGTCCGCGCTGGGGCCGCTGGCCGCCGCGATCGTCGTGGTGCGCTGGGGCCAGTCGAGCATCGCCTTTTTCGCGATGCTGGCGCTGCTGTCATGCGGCATATTGTGGAATGTCAGCCTGTGGTATCGCCATCATGGGCTGGAGCGCCTGAAAAAAGGCCCGTCCGGCGGCCGCGTGGAGGCATCCCTGCCGCGCGGGCGGGTGCTGGGGGGCATCGCCCTGTTGCTGGCCCTCATCTTTTCCAAATATATCTATCTGGCCAGCCTGACGAGCTATTTCACCTTTTACCTGATCCACCGTTTCGGCGTGTCGGTGGAGGTCGCGCAGCTTCACCTGTTCCTTTTCCTGGGCGCGGTGGCGGTGGGCACTGTCGCGGGCGGGCCGCTGGGGGACAGGTTCGGCCGGAAATATGTGATCTGGTTCTCGATCCTCGGCGCCTTGCCCTTCACGCTGATGCTGCCCCATGTCAGCCTGTTCTGGACCGGGCCGCTGAGCATCGTGATCGGCCTGATTCTGGCGTCCGCCTTCCCCGCGATCGTCGTGTTCGCGCAGGAATTGGTGCCGGGCAAGATCGGCATGATCTCCGGCCTGTTCTTCGGCTTTTCGTTCGGCATGGGGGGATTGGGGGCGGCGATATTGGGCGAGGTGGCGGACCGGGGCGGCATAGAGATGGTCTATGCGATCTGCGCCTATTTGCCCGCGATCGGCCTGCTCGCGATCTTCCTGCCCGACATGCGCAGGCGTCCCCATGGCGAGGGAATGGAATAAGGCCGCCCCGGCGCGATTTTCTTTCGCGCAACCCTATTGATAATCAATGGCAAATTGTTAAGAAATGGGGCATAATCATAGGCCATCAGCCTGGAACGCGCGCGCCGTGACATTCACCGAGCCTTTGCCCCTTTATCATAGCTGGCCGCTGTTCGAGCGGGAGGAGCATCTCGACCTGCACGGGCCGGATCATGGCGGCCTGCTGACAGCCGGGGCCGCCCTGTCCGCACGGGATGGCGAGGAACTGGCGCAGCAAGGCGTCGGGATATGGCATTGCGATCTGGCGGACAACAGCCTGTCATGGTCGGCGGGCGTTTATGATATTTTCGGCCTGCAACGCGGCGCGGCGGTGGCCCGTCAGGACGTGCTGCCCCTTTATTGCGAGGAATCCCGCGTCGTCATGGAGTGGCTGCGAGCCTATGCGATCAAGCATAAGCGCGGCTTTACCGTGGATTCGGAAATTCGCCCCGCTCTGGGCCGCAGCCGATGGATGCGCCTGACCGCCGCGCCGATATGCGAGGGCAGGCGGGTCGTGGGCCTGCAAGGGATCAAGCGGCTGGTCGCCGGCCCCGCCTGACGCGCGCGGTTCGCCGGTTCAGGGCGTGGGAGGGGGTGTCTCGCCCTGCCTGTCATCATTCCGGGAGCCATCATTCTGCGCGCCATCATCCCGTTCGCTATCCACGCCCCCGCCGCCATCCCCTTGGCGCAGGCCCAGCATGGCGATGACCTCTTCGATCGGTGTTCCCGCGCGCACGACATATAGCCTGTCCGGCCTGCTGCCGAGCGCCACCGTCACCGCATTTTTGGGGCAGATGTCCAGACAGGCGATCGGGATGATGCCCAGCGTGCCCCGCCGCCCCTTGCCGCTATCCAGCGCCTCGCGCAGCGCCTTGTCGAGCCGCGTCTTGCCCTTGGGGCCGAAGCCGCCGGAAATCTTCTTGCTGCATTTGCGGCAGATCATGACGCTGTCCCGCCACCATGTAGGGATTTCCCGGATATCCGTCTTGCGTTGCGTCATGGCCTGATGTCTTGATCCCCGGCGGTGCGTCGCGTCGTCGCCCGCCATTTTCCACGGCCTGATTGCCATGACGTTCCATTGATCCAGATTCCCGCCCTGTTTGCAACCATGGATGGGAAAGGGCTGGCCCGCATGGGGGCGACAGGGGCAGCGATGCACCGTCCCGCGATCCCGACGCTGCATCTTTTTAGTTTTTCTGGTGTAATATATATATTTTTATGACAGATATCGTCTCGTCGAATCAACGGATCGGGATGCTTCGACACTGGATACATAAAATGGCCAAGCGCTTGTGCCCGCCGGTCGGCGGGCACGACAGAGCGCAGCCATAAGGGGGGAGAGCCGTGATGAAGCGATGGGCCAAGCGCATAGCCGTGGGACTGGTGGTCCTGATCCTTGCCGGATGGGCTGCCCTTTATTTCTGGGCGCGGGAGCCGTATCGGCCGGTGGTGCGCATGCCCGCATCCGGGCGGATTGTGCTGACCGGCGTTACGGTGGTCGATCCGGCCTCCGGCGGCAAGACGCCCGGCAGCTTCATCCTGATGCAGGACGGCAAGATTTTGAGCGTGGGCACGGATGATCCCGCAGCCGGGGACGGCGCGGTGCGGCGGGTCGATCTTTCCGGCAAGTTCGTCGCCCCCGGCTTCAACGATATGCATGCGCACCCGCTCGGCGTGGCGGACCCCAGCGGCACCCTTGGTCTGATGCTCGCCAATGGCGTGACCGGGTTCCGCCAGATGCAGGGGTCCGACGCGATGCTGAGCCAGCGGGCGGAATCGCGCCTGCCGACCGGGCCGCTCGCCCCTGCGGCGCTGATCCTGCCCGGCGCGCTGCTGACGCCGCTCAACGCCTCCACGCCGGAACGCGCCATTGCGATGGTCCGCCACGAAAAGGCGCAGGGCGCCGATTTCATCAAGGTCGGCCTTGTCAGCAAGCCGGTGCTCTATGCGCTGTTGCCCGAAGCGCGGCGGCAGGGCTTGCCGGTCGCGGGCCATGTGCCCCCCGGCGTCGATATCGTCGATGCCGCCCGCCGGGGCATGCACGCGATCGAACATCTGGGGCCGGGCCAGGGCGCGCTTGTCGCCTGCTCGTCACGCAATGCCGAATTGCGCAGGGAACTGGACGCGCTGCCGACGATGAAGGGGCCGCCCTTCACCCCGCCCTTTGCCGATAAGCTGGCGGACTGGCTGCTGCATCGGCTGGTCATCAATCCCGCCACCATGACCACCCCGGCCGACACGAAGCGGCGGGCGGTCATCCTTGCCAGCTTCGACGAGGCGCGCTGCCGCACGGTCGCGCGGGCCTTGCGCGACGCCGGGAACTGGCAGGTGCCGACGCTGATCCGCCGCAAGACCACCGAACAGGCCGACCGGCCGGAATTCGCCCGCGATCCTGCCCTGCGCTATCTGCCGCCCGCGACGCTGCAATTGTGGAAGGACGTCACCGCCGAATATGTCGAGAAGGTTCCCGCCGATGCGCGGGCGCTGATGCGGCGCGAATATGATCTCGACCTGCGCCTCGTGAAGCTGTTCGACGAGGAAGGCGTGCCGATGCTGACCGGCAGCGACGAAAGCGGCGCATGGGCGGTCGCGGGCTTTTCCCTCCACGCGGAATTCGATGAGCTGGCCAAGGCGGGGTTGAGTCCGCTGCGCATCCTCCAGATGTCGACCAGCGATGCGGCGCGCTTTCTGGGCAGGACGGAGACGATGGGCCGCGTGGCCCCCGGCGCCGATGCCGATCTCGTCATTCTGGATGGCGACCCGACGGCCGATGTGCGCAATATGCACCGCATAGCGGGGGTGGTGCGCGCCGGTTTCTATCATGACCGCGCCGCGCTCGATCGCCTGCTGGCCCGGATAGAGGCCGGGAAAGGATATGTGCGATAGAGGCTGTGCCCCGCGCCGAAATCACCCGCGCGGGGTTATCACGACCGGCAGATGCTCGAAGCCGAATTCGTTGAAGGTGCCGCCGGTCAGCGGCGTGGGCGTGATGGTCGGGTCCAGCTCTATCTTCGCCGTCGTCCGGCTGATGATCTGGAGCGCGGTGCGGCTTTCGAGCCGGGCGAGCCAACTGCCCAGACAGCTATGGATGCCCTGACCGAAGGAGGAATGCATCCGCGCCTTGCGGTCGGGGTCGAACGCCTCGCCGTCCGGGAAATATTCGGGGTCGCGATTGGCCGACGCCAGCAGCAGCCGGACGATCGAACCGGCGGGGATCGTCTCCCCATGCAATTCCACTTCCCGCGTCGTGATGCGCAGGATGCGGTGGAAGGACGGGCGGGTGCGCAGCACCTCCTCGATAAAGGGTTCGATAAAGGCCTCGTCATCCCTCATCCGCGCCAAATCCTGCGGGCGCTGGGTCAGCATGTAGAGACAGTTGCCGATAAGGTTGGTCGTCGTCGTATGACCGGCGGCGAACAACAGGGTGGAGAACTGGACGAGTTCATCGGCCGAAAGCTCTTCTGCCCGATAGCGTTCGGCCAGCACGGCGAAGATGCCGTCGTCCGAATATTCCTCCGCCTCGACCAGCCCCATGAAGAGCCGACGGATATTGTCGCTGGCCCCCTGCGCCTCTGCGCGGGGCACGGTGCCGAGCCGCATCGCCAGCGCATATTCGGCCAGCAAATGGGTCAATCCGCGGATATCCTTCACCTTCTCGACCGCGATGCCGAGCAACCGCCCCATCATATAGATGGTGAGCGGGCTGGCGAAATCGGCGATCGCGTCGATGCGCCGGGCCTCCAGCGCGCGGGCGAACAGGGTGTCGGCGGCCTGCCGCACCCGGTCGGCCATGGGCGCGACGGCGGTGCGGGTGAACCGGTCGGCCACCATCTGACGCAGCCGCCCATGGTCCGGCGGGTCGGCGAACAACAGGCTTTTGGTGGGCGATGTCTTGCTGGAATAGGTTTTGGGGTCCATCAGCACTTTCGCAATATCCTTGCGATGGCTGAGCACCCAGCAGGGCTGCCCGCGAAAATCCGTTTTCAGCACCGGCCGCTGTTCGCGCAGCAGCGGGTAGAAGGAATAGGGATCGGCCTGAACATCAGGGTCGCTCAGGACGAAATCTTCGATAGAGGGCTGCATGATGGACCTTTCGCGGGTGGGGATGCCGTGTCTGTCCCGGCCCTTACCAAGGCTCGATCTGGGTCGCGCCGAAGAAGGCGCCCGTCACCGGGTCGCCTTCCAGCAGCGCGAGCCGCACCCCGGCGGCGGCGCCCTGTTCTACCGTCTGATGGCCGCGATGCTGGTTCAGATCGGTGGCGGTGGCGCCGGGGTTGACGGCATTGACCGTGATGCCGGCCTCCTTCAACTCGGCGGCGAGATGCACGGTCAGCATGTTGAGCGCGGCCTTCGACGCGGAATAGCCCAGCGACTTGACGAAGGCGAATTTCCAGTCGGCATTCCCCTGCTGCGTGATGGAGCCGAGATCGCTGGACTGGTTGATGATGCTTGCCGAAGCGGACCGGCGCAGCAGCGGCAGCATCGCCTGCGTGACGGCCAGCACGCCGAAGAAATTGGTATCGAAAATCCGGCGCACCGCATCGGGGTCGACGGAACCGGGCTTGCCGTCCTTGGGATCGTTGATGCCCGCATTGTTGATGAGCAGGTCCAGCCTGCCGTCCTCCGCCTCGATCTTTGCGGCCGCCGCGCTGATCGAGGCGGGGTCGAGGACATCGAGGACGACGGCCTGCACGTTCGCCCCGCCTTCGCGCAGCGTGGCGGCGGCCTGCTCGCCCGATGCGGCATTGCGCGCGCCCAGCCAGACTTTCAGCCCGGCCTCGCCCAGGCGGCGGGCCGTCTCAAGGCCGATGCCCTTATTGGCGCCGGTGATGAGGGCGATGCGTGCAGAAGAACCGTTCATGGCAAAATCTCCAGATAATCAGGCGTCGAAGGCTGGAGGGTATCCGGCGCCGTTCCGCGATCCTGTTCCGGCCCGCACCCTCTTTGGTTATCATGGTCTATTATGGGCAGGGCGCCGGGAAAACCCATGCCAGATCGACGCATAATATTGCACGATCCTGTCAATCCCGGCTTCCCGCTTTCCCGTTGGCGCGCGGGGCGGGAAAGCGGCGCGGCGCGGCCCTATTCCCGCTGGCCGCGCAGATGTTGCGCGGGCGTCCACCGGCGCCGCCCGGTAAACCGATATCAATCTGCTATCGGCGTTGGGTTCTGCTCATCGTGATTTCGGGGGCCATCCTGATATCGTCTCCAAAAGATCGGGGAGAGGTCAGGTGTTCATCCATAATAGCTGGTATGTCGCATGCTGGGCGCATGAAATCGGGCAAGGCCCGGTGGGGCGGGAGATACTGGAACAACCGGTCGTCCTGTTCCGCACCGAATCCGGCGAACTGGCCGCGCTGGAGGATCGTTGCCCGCATCGCCACCTGCAACTGAGCATGGGGCATGTCGTGGGCGAGACGATCCAGTGCGCCTATCACGGAATGCAGATCGACGGGGCGGGGCGGTGCGCCCATGTCCCCAGCCAGAAGGCGATTCCGCCGCGCGCGCGCATCCGCAGCTATCCGGTCGAGGAACGCTATGGCTGGGTATGGATCTGGCCGGGCGATCCGGCGCGGGCGGATGCGGCGCTGATTCCCGATTTCGGGCAACTGGTCGATCCGAAGCTGAAGGCGGTGGGCAGCACCAACCATGTGCAGGCCAGCTATCAATTGCTGAACGATAACCTGCTGGACCTGTCGCATGTCGGCTTTGTCCATACCTCGACCATCGGCAACCGCGAATTCGGCGCGAACGCGAAGATTTCCGTCGAGAAGGAAGGCACGGGCGTGCGGGTGACGCGCTGGGTGCGCGATTGCCCGCCGCCGCCGACCTATGTGAAGACCGGGCATCTGCCGGAAGGCCGGAATATCGATCGATGGTCGATCATCCATTACACCCCGCCGGGTTTCTGCATCATCCATACCGGCGGCGCGGAAGTGGGGACGGGCGCGCCCGAAGGCAGGCTGGATCATGGCATCAACCTGTGGGTGATGAACGCGATGACGCCGCAAAATGCGCGCACCACCCATTATTTCTGGGCCACCGTCCGCAATTTCCGCATCGACGATCCCGCCGCCGATGATCTGATCTTCACGCAGGTGAAACAGGCGTTCGAGGAAGACAAGCATATCCTCGAAGCCCAGCAGATATCGATCGACCGTCATGGCGACGACTGGGCCAACGCCCTTCAGGCCGACGCCGGGGCGGTGGAAGGACGGCGCTGCCTTGAAAAGATGATGAAGGCGGAAACCGGCGAAGCGGTGATCCGCGACGCTTCATGCGCATGAGGGGCAAGCCCGCCCATTTTCAATTTCATGAGGGAACAGGACCATGTTTCTCATAACCGCCGCCAATGGAAATCAGGGCAAGCTGCTGATGCCCAAGCTGGCCGCCGCCGGGTTGCCGGTCCGCGCGCTGGTAAGGACGGAGCAGTCGGGTGAAAAGCTGCGCGGGCTGGCCGGGGTGGAGGTGATGGTCGGCGACATGGCCGATCCGGGCGTGCTGGACCGCGCGATGGCGGGCGTCACCTCCGTCTATCATATCGGCCCTGTCCTCCACCCAAAGGAACGCGAGATCGGCTTTGCGGCGATCGACGCGGCGAAGGCGGCGGGGGTGCGGCATTTCGTGTTCAGTTCCGTCCTCCATGCGATCATCACCGATCTGGTCCAGCATGAAATCAAGCGCGATGTCGAGGAACATCTGCTGTCCTCGGACCTTGAATTCACCATTCTTCAGCCCGCCAATTATATGCTGCCGCTGAAGCTGGAGCCGGTGTTCCGCGATGGCGTGTTCCGGCTGTCATGGTCGCTGGACCGGCTTCAGTCCGTGGTCGATCTGGACGATGTGACCGATGTGGTCGTCGAGGTGCTCACCCATGGCGAGCGCCATTATGGCGCCACCTATGAACTGGTGGGCCGCGGCCGCTATGATGCGCATCATCTGGGGCGGATCATCTCTCAGGTGGTGGGGCGGGATATCCCGGTCGAGGAAATCGACGGGGACGAATATCTCAAGGCCTTCATCGGTGATCGCGACCCTGCCGGCTTCACGCATGAGGCGCGCGTGCTGCGGGCGATCACGGCGCGGTACAGCGCGCACGACTTCATCGGCAATCCCAATGTGCTGGGCTGGCTGCTGGGGCGGGAGCCGACCAGCTATGCGCAGTTCGTTGAACGCGAGTTCCGGCACTATCAGGCGCGCGCGGCGCAAACCGCCGAGGCCTGATCGAACCCTTGATTTTCGGGAGATCCGTTTTGACTTCAGCCCATCTCAGGCATCACCCACGGGTGGTCATCATCGGCGCGGGGCCGACCGGCCTTGCGCTGGCGATCGAACTGGGGAGCCGCTCCATCCCCTGTCTGGTGATCGAGCGCACCGAGCGCGGCGGCTATGCGCCCCGCGCCAAGACCACCCATGTCCGCACGCGTGAACATCTGCGGCGCTGGGGCATAGCGGAGAAGCTGGCGGCGGCCTCTCCCTTCGGCGTGGATTATCCCAGCGCGGTGCATTTCGTCACCCGGCTGGGCGGCTGGCCGCTGGCGAAGTTCGAGGATGCGCTCAACTGCTCGCCCGCGCGCGATGAGCGCTATAATGAGCATGGGCAGTGGATTCCCCAATATAAGCTGGAGGCCGTGCTGCGCGATCATGCGCAGTCCCTACCCGATGTGACGATCCGGTTCGGGCAGGAATATAGGGGCTTCACGCAGGACGAAGACGGGGTGCGCGTCGATATTCACGACAGCGCGAGCGGCCATGACTGGACGGTCAAGGCCGATTATCTGGTCGGGGCCGATGGCGCCCGCAGCCTTGTCCGCGACACGATCGGCGCGAAGATGGTCGGCACCTATGGCCTGTCGCGCAACTATAACATCATTTTCGAGGCGCCCGGCCTTGCCGAAGCCCATCCGCAGGGGCCGGGCATCATGTATTGGCAGGTCAATGCCGATACGCCCAGCCTGATCGGCCGCATGGATGAAGGCGATCTCTGGTATTTCATGCCGACCATGCTGCCGCCCGGCGTGACGTTGAGCGATGAGGAAGCGCTGGACCTGATCCGCCGCTCGACCGGCATAGACATGCCCTATCGCATCCTGAGTTCCGACGAATGGGTCGCCAGCCGCCTGCTGGCCGATCATTACCGGCTGGGCCGGGTCTTTCTGGCGGGGGATGCCTGCCATCTGCATCCGCCCTTTGGCGGGTTCGGCATGAATATGGGCGTGTCCGATGCCGTCGATCTGGGGTGGAAGCTCGCGGCCCGGTTGCAGGGATGGGGCGGGGAGGCGCTGCTCGGCAGCTATGAGGCGGAACGGCGGCCGGTGCATGAGATGGTCCTCGACGAGGCGGAGGGCAATCATTCGGTGCTCGCCAACCAGCTTTACCGGCCGGGCATGGAGGAGGACAGCGCGGAAGGGGCGCGTATCCGCGAAGAGATGTCCGCGCTGATCCGCGAGGTCAAATATCGCGAATTCAACGCGCTGGGCATCGTGCTGGGCTATCGTTATCTGGGCTCGCCGATCATTGCCGATGACGGGTCGTCGGACGGCTGGAAAATGGCGCGCGATTATGTGCCCAGCGCTGCGCCGGGCGCGCTGGCGCCGCATCGCTGGCTGGACGATGGGCAGTCGCTATACGATCTGTTCGGCGCGGATTTCACGCTGCTGGTGATGAACGAGGCCGCCGCGCAGGAGGCGGAAGCCATCGTCAGGGATGCGCAGGAGGCCGGGATTCCGCTTACCCTCTTGTCGCTGCCGCAGGCGGGGCTGGAGGAACTGTACGAAGCCCGCATGGCGCTGATTCGGCCGGACCAGCATGTCGCATGGCGCGGCGACCATCGCCCTGCGCGCGCGATATTGGAGCAGATCACCGGCCATGGCGCTGTCCCGGTACACGGGCAGGAGGCGCGGGCGAGCGCCTGAGGCCGCGCCGATCCGGGCGTCTTGTTCGGGGCCGGATGAGGGCCGGGGAACAGCCGGGCAGGGAATAGCGAATAGCCGGGCAGGCGTCTTGCCCGCCCTGTTTTCCGCACTTGCGAGGATGGTCGCGTTTTTCCTTCCCCCCCGGCGATGTTCAGAACCGCCCGCCATGCGCATAATGGGTGCCCGCCCGGCGCAGCAGGTCGCACAGCCTCTCGGCCATGGGCGTCAGCGGAACGTCCCGCCTGCGCACGATGCAGACCGGCGCGGCGATCAGCGGGTCATCGACCAGCAGGGATTGAAACTGCCCCACGGCCAGCGGATATTCCAGCCATTGTTTCGGCAGGATGGTCAGCAGGTCGGAACTCGCCAGCAGCAGCAGCGTCACCAGCGTGGAGCGCGAATGCATGACGATATGGGGCGCGGGCAACCCCGCCCGTTCGAACATGCGCTCGAAATCCGCCTCGCTTGTCCGCGTCGCCAGCGTCGGCCTGACCCATTGCGCATCGACCAGTTCGGAAAGATGGGTGGCGCCGGCCAGCGGATGCCCGGTGCGCGCGACGATGACCCGGTGATTGTCGAACAGCTTTTCGATGACGAACTGGTTGGAAAAGGCCTCCTGATCGAACACGCCGACATAAAGGTCGATCCGTCCTTCCAGCAGGTCCGCTTCCACCGGCTCGAACAGGCCTTCGGAAACCTTGACCATCGCTTCGGGATATTCCTTGCGGAAATTATGGAGCGCGCGCGGCAGGATGGCGATGCTGGCGGCGGTCGAGGCGGTTATGGCGACCTGCCCGGTTGCATGGCCCTTGAGTTGTTCTATTTCCTCACGCGCGCGGCGCACCTCTTCCTGTATCAGCGATGCGCGCCGGACCAGAGCCTCCCCCATTTCGGTGAGGCGGACGCCGCGGGCATGGCGTTCGAACAGGGCGACGCCCAGCTCATTTTCGATATCGCGGATATTGCGCGTCATCACCGGCTGGGCCACGCCCAGATGGCGGCTGGCCGCGCGCAGGCTGCCCGCTTCCGCGACGGCGAGGACGTCACGCAACTGGCTCAGTTTCATGCTTCCTCCCCGTCTCTCTCCGCCCGCTTCTTTCCGATAGCAGTTTGATATCAATATTACGCAAATAGAGGCTCTGCAAGGGCGCAACGATCCCATAGCCTCGGTGCAAGGCCAGCCGAAGAGCCAAGGCCATATGATGGAGCGAGGGGATAGACATGCCATTGATGTCGATGACCGGACAGACGCATTCCGCGTGCCTGCATGGCTTTTTTGCAGGGCGTGATCGCAGGCCCGGTTTCTCTCGTTTGCCCGTTCTTCTTCGGCGGCGGCGGCGCTGACCGCCCGCCCATAACGCAATCATAAAAGCCCGCCCGCCGGGCGACCATAAGGGGAGGAAAAATCATGACGCTCAGGAATCTCTATCTCTGTTCCGCCATGCTGCTGCCGGTGCTGGCATCGCCCGCGCTGGCGCAGGAGGGCGCGCAGGCCGACAGCGCCAGCATCACCGGCATCGGCGATATCGTCGTCACCGCGCAGAAACGCGCCGAAAATCTGCAAAAAGTGCCGATCGTCATCACTGCGGTCAGCGGTGCGCAGATCGAAAATTCCGGCGTCACCAATCTCCAGACATTGCCCGCGATCGCGCCGGGCCTCACCTCCCGCGTGACGGCGGGCGCCTTCCAGCCCTATATTCGCGGCGTCGGCACATCGAGCAATGTCGTCGAAAATCCCGTCGCCCTTTATATCGACGGCGTCTATCTGCCGCAGCAGCGCGAAGGCTTGCGCGAATTGCCGGACGTGGAGCAGGTCGCCGTGCTCAAGGGGCCGCAGGGCACATTGTTCGGGCGCAACGCCACCGGCGGCGTCATCCAGATCACCACGAAAAAGCCGACGCAGGATTTCGAGTTGATGGCGCGGGCGGGGATCGACAATTATGCGACTTTCCGGGGCACGGTCTTCGTGTCGGGCGGCGTGGCGGAGAATATCGCGGCCAGCTTCTCGGCCGATTATGCCGATCAGGGCAAGGGCTTTGGCGATAATGTCACCAACGGGCATGACACGTTCCAGTTGCTGCATTCGCTGTCGCTGCGCGGCAAGATCGTGGCGGATCTTGGCCCTCGCACCGAAATCACGCTGATCGGCGATTATATGAACCGCAAGGAGCGGACCTACAGCTTCGTTCCCTATCCCGGCACATCCTTCATCGTTCCCTATACGCCGGTGGACAGCGTCTATGATACGCGTTCCCCGATCGATCCCTATTCCGCCTTTGAGGGCGGCGGGGTCAGCCTGTCGATCGATCACGACATGGATTTCGCCCGGCTGGTGTCGATTTCCTCCTATCGCCGGGGCAGCACCAGCTATTTGTTCGACGACGTGCCGGTGGGCGTTCCGGTCTTTTATGTCGGCGTTGACAAGGGCAGCCAGCCGAACAAGAGTTTCTCTCAGGAAATTCAGCTTGTTTCCAGCGACAACAGCGCGTTCAACTGGACCGTGGGCGCCTATTATTTCTGGAACAAGACGGCGAACGACCCGATCACGCGCCAGTTCTTCCCGCCCTTTTACGGCCCCGGCGGGCCTGCCCCGGACGCCAACCGGACGAGCCAGACCTTTGGCGAGGAAACCACCGAATCCATCGCGCCGTTCGGGCAGGTGTCGATCGAGCTGATGCAGGATACGCGCCTGACCCTTGGCGCGCGCTACACCTATGAAAAGCGCGACATGGAAGGGCATACGGTCCTCACCAAATATAACGGCGCCGTCATCACCATCCCCAAGGCCGCGATCGTGCCGGATTCTCTCACCATCAAGAAGCCGACCTGGCGCATCGCGCTCGATCATCAGTTCACGCCGGATATATTGGGCTATCTTTCCTATAATCGCGGCATCAAGAGCGGCGGGTTCAACATATTGAACGTCAACAACCCCGCCTATCTGCCCGAACGGCTGGACGCTTATGAAGCGGGCCTGAAAATGCAGTTGTTCGACCGCAGGCTGACGCTGAACGTGGGCGGTTTCTATTATGATTATTCGAACCTTCAGGTCATTCAGTTCGTCAATTTCGCCCAGTCGGTCGTCAACGGCGCGCAAGCGCGCATCTATGGCGTGGACGTCGATTTCAACGCGAAGCTGAGCGATGAATTCAGGTTGAGCGGCGGGTTCGAGATATTGCACGCCCGCTTCACCGATTATCAGAATGCGGTCGGCAGCATCCCCAATGCGGGCGGAGGCGCGACGTTGATCGTCGTCGACGCCAGCGACAATCGCATCCCGCAGGCGCAGAAATTCGCCGCCTCCCTTTCCGCCGATTATGAAAAGCAGGTATCTTTCGGGTCGCTTCGGTTCAACCTTACCGGCAATTATAACGGGAACTATTATGCCGAGCCGGACAATTTCCTGAAACAGGACAGCTATGTGATGGTCAACAGTTCGCTTGGCTGGACATCGCGGGACGGCCAATATTCGCTCAGCATCTGGGGCCGCAATCTGGCGAATGAAAAGATCATCACCAATGCCAGCAGCCAGGCTGTCGGCTATCCGGTGTCCTATGGCCAGCCGCCGCGGACCTACGGCATCACCGGCAAGGTGATGTTCTGAGATCGGCCATGTTCCGGGACAGGCCATGTTCCAAGACAAGAAAGGAAGCATGTTGGATCAGCCCCGTTTGACCCTCCACCATTTCCCCGGCGCCTGTTCCGGGGTCAGCCTTTGCGCGCTGGAGGGCGCGCGCCTCGATTATGAGGTGAAACTCGTCAATCTCGCCGCCGGGGAACAGACCGACCCCGCCTATCTGCGCCTGTCATCGCTCGGCAAGGTGCCGTTGCTGCTGATCGACGGCGCGCCGCTGTCGGAAAATGCCGCGATCCTGACCTATATCGCGGCGCTCCGGCCGGAGGCGGGGCTGTTCCCCGCCGATCCTTCGCCGCGCGCGCGGGCCGAGGCGGTGGGCGGCCTGTCCTTTTGCGGCGGCACGCTGCACCCGATCGTGCGGGGCATGGCCAATCCGCAACGGCTGACCGATGGAGACGGGGAGGCGGTGCGGTCGAAATCGACAGCGCTTGCCCGGAAATCCTTCGGCTATGCCGACCGGCGCCTGACCGATCGCGGCTGGTGGCTGGGGGAAAGGTCCATCGTCGATGTCTATCTGCACTGGGCCTTCACCGTGGCCTGCAATGCCGGTTTCGACGCCGCGCCCTTCCCGGCCCTCGCCGCGATGGAAGACCGGCTGGCGGACATGCCCGGCTTTGCCGCCATGCAGGAGGCCAACCGCAAGGCTCGCGCCGAACTGGGCCTATAGGGGATGGACATGGCCCGCCCGCGCCCTGAGGCAGGGCGGGGCGGGATCATCTGCTGAGCGAGAAAGCGTTAAACACTCGACACCGGCTGTTGATGAAGGGGAGGATGGGCAGGCTGCGGGCTGCTCATCCTCCCCAAAGTCGTTCACCGGCGCGGCCACCCTATCGCCGATCCATTCGCTCACGCCGGTCGGTGGGGCCAAGGCGTGACGGATCGGCTCCTGCCCTACGCATTGCGGCACGGCCGGGTCCGCTCATCATTCGGGAATATATCGGCGCCTCGGTTGCGGCATGGGCCGGGGACAGGCGGAAATCGCTCAGTCTTTGCGGAGCGGCAGGCTCAGCACCAATATCGCCGCGATGATCGCCGGTACGGCCATCATCGTGGACACCAGCAATTGGCTGAAGCCCAGCGCGAAGAGCAGCCCGCCGGTCGCGGGGGCGATCGCGCTGCCCAATCGGCCGATGCCGATCACCAGACCCGTCCCCGATGCCCTCGCCTCGGCGGGGAAGCTGCGCGATACGACCGCATATAGCCCGGCCATGCCCCCGATGGTGAAGCATCCCAACAGCGCCGCCATGACCGACAACGCCATGATATGCCCGGTGGCGAAGCCGAACAGCGCGATCGCCGCCGCCCCTGCGGCAAAGGCCAGCGCCACGCATTGCCGCAGCCCGATGCGGGAGGCGACAAGGCCCAGCAGCAGGCCCCCGGCAATGCCGCCGCCGTTCATCCAGACCGACACATGCGCCGCCTGCGATGTGGTGAAGCCCGCGCCCACGACCATCGCGGGTATCCAGCTTTGAATGTAGAAAAGCGACATGACATAGAGGAAATAGACCGAGATCACCCGCATGGTGAGGAGCGCCATGTCGCGGCGGGCCAGCAAGGAAAGGGCCGAGGGGCGATCCTGCCGGGTATCATCGGACGGGAGCCGGGACGGGGGCAGGGCGGAAAGCTCCGGCTGGTTGCACAGGCGCAGATAGGCGTTGACCCGGCCGAGTGTCGCGGGCGCGGGGCGCGCCAGCAGGCTCGCCACCGGTTCGGGCAGCCAGCGTGCGGCCAGCAGCAGCATGACCACGCCCAGCATCGCCGCGCACAGGAACAGCATGCGCCAGCCGAATTGCGGCAATATCCACGCGGCGATCATCCCCCCGGCGATCGCGCCCACCGGAAAGCCCAGATTGAGCAGCGTGACGCACAGATCGCGCCTGCGGGCATTGGCATATTCGGCGGCCAGCGGGTTGATGATGGCGATCATCGCGCCGATGCCGATCCCGGTGGCGAGGCGGGAAAGGCCCAGGTCCAGCGGGCCATGCGTCACCGCCGACCAAGCCGTCCCGGCGGTGACGAGAAGCAGGCTGGGCAGCAGCACGCGCCTCCGCCCCCAGATATCCGCCAGCGGCGCGATCAGCAGCGACCCCGCCGCCATGCCGAACAGGCCCGCCGACAGCACTAGCCCCAGTTCCGCCTTGCCGACCCCCCATTCCCGTTCAAGCTGGGGGATGACGAAGGTGATCGCGAACACGTCGAACCCGTCCAGCGCGCACAGCGCGATGACCAGCGAGACGGCCTTGATCTGGAACCGGCTCATGGGTGCGGCGAGCAGGCGCTCGCGATAGCCTCGATCGTCCATGTCATCCCCTCCGGCTTATGCGTGTCGATTGTTATCGGGCAGGACTATGCCTGTTGCGCGCACGCCGCCCACGATATTGCTTTTCCGTGACAGATATCATTTTGCTATCATTGCTTTCGGCCGGGCTTCGGTTATCCCCTCCTCGCCTCCCTGATATTGCCAACAACGCAAATTATGCATATGATGCAAATATAATCGAAAGGCGGCGACTGGGTGCTGGCCGGGGCGTTCCCGGATCATCGCAGGGCAGCCGCAACATGGAATCATGCTTCCGGGGGAGGGGATCGAAATGACCGACAAATGCGCTCTTGTTGCCGCCTATAATGACTATATGCTGTCCCCGCGCGCGTTCGAGCTGCTGTTCGGGGATGATCCCTCAGCGCTGGCCGACAGCCTCACGCCCTATTTTCATGACGACGTGGTGCTGAACGAGCCGCCTTCCCTGCCATGGGGCGGCCTGTGGCACGGGCGGGAGGGTTTTGCGGGTGAGGGCAAGGCTTTTGTCGCCGCCTTTCGGGGCGATTATGAATTCAAGCTGGTGGACGAAACATTCCTTCAGGCGGGCGACGCTACAGTCTACCATAATTTCGAATTCAACATCGTCCGGCGCGACGATCCGGCCATTGTCTATAACTGGCATGGCGTGGAACGCTATGCGTTCACAGGCGACAAAGTCGCTTATCTGGATGTGCTGTATAAGGATACGGCGGGCCTGATGCGGTTTCTGGGGCTGATCCCCTGAGCGGGAGGGCGGACGACCGGTCATGCGTTTGCACGATCGCCTCACCCCCCAATTTTTCACCGTTTTGCCCTGTTTTGTCGCACGCCTTCACGGGATTTGGCTGAGAGGCTCAGAAATTCTCGCCCGCCCATTCATTGCTCTTCGCCCATAGCGCCTTGGCGCGGTCGGCGTCGAGCGCATGGGATCGCACGCCCACGCGCGAACCGGGGGTGTCGTTGATGTCCGCCACATGGCAATTCTCGCAATAGCGGCCGCCCACAGCGTCCGCATCCGCCACCGCGGCGGCCCAGACAGATGTTGCCGCGCCCTGTTCCACGGTCTTGTACCGGAAAGGAGGCGCGCCTGCCGGAAGGGCGGCGTTGATCGCGGCGATCTGCGCGGCCTTGACCTCCGGGGTCTGGTGGCGGGAAAGCGGCGTGTCGATCGTGCCGGGATGCACGGCCACCGCCCGGATGCCCCGATCGCGATGCCGTCGGTCGAATTCCACGGCGAAGAGGGAATTGGCGGTCTTGGACCGGCCATAGGCGGCCCGGTCATTATAGGGCGTCTGCTCGAAATTGGGGTCGTCCAGATCGACATCGCCCGCGCGGTGGCCGCCGGAGGTCAGCGAAATCACCCGGCTGCCGTCCCGCAACAGCGGAACCAGCCGGTTGACGAGCACGAAATGCCCCAGATGGTTGGTGCCCAGATGCATTTCGAACCCGTCCTTCGTCAGGCCGAAGGGCATTGCCATCACGCCTGCATTGGCGATGATGATATCGAGCGGCTTGCCCTGCGTCACCAGCGCATCGACGCAGGCGCGCACGCTTTCCAGCGAGGTCAGGTCGCATTCGACCAGTTCGATGCCCTCGATCGCCCGTGTCGCCTCGCGGCCCTTTTCCAGATCGCGCACCGCGCCGATCACCTGCGCGCCATGGGCGGCCAGCGCCCGCGCCGTTTCCACGCCCAGACCGGACGATGCGCCCGTCACCAGCACGCGCTTGCCGGTGAGATCGATATTCGCCAGCACCTCATCGGTGGTGGACTCGGCGCCAAAGGTCGTTGTCATGCTCAATCCTCCTTCATTCCCTTTTTCATGCACCGCCAACAGCGCCGGAACCACGCCTGATCGGGTCAAATCATTGCCTGTTCCTCTCATTTTTTCGTAAAGCCGGGGGCAGAGAAACATTGCCGAACGGAACATTTGCAATTACAAAGGAACAATGCAGACGATATTGGACGAGATGATCGACCGCGTGGTCCGCCATGCAGAGGATTCCAAGGGGATTCTTCCCCAATTGCGCCTGCGCGTTCGGACGCGCCCTTCGGACCCCGGCGCGGCGATCTATGTTCCGATGGTCTGCCTGGTGCTGCAAGGCGTCAAGCAACTGATCATCGGGGATCAGCATATGCGCTATGATTCGGCGTCCTATTTCGTCAGTTCGCTCGATCTGCCGGGGCGCGGTCATGTGGTGGAGGCAAGCGCGGACCGGCCCTTTGTCAGCGTCAGCCTTGCCCTCGATATGGAGAAGGTGGCGGCGTTGCTGCCCCATCTGCCGCCCTCGGCCGATGATGCGGCCTGCACGTTCGGCACCGCGCCCGTCACGCCGCAAGTGCTCGACCCGTGGCGGCGGTTGCTGCATCTGCTGGACGAGCCGGAGGATGCGCCGGTTCTCGCGCCGTTGCTGGAGCGGGAGATACTCTATCGGCTGCTGCGCGGACCGGCCGGCCCGGCCCTGCGCCAACTGGTCAGCACCGACAGCCGCCTGTCCCGCATCCGCAGCGTCATCGGCTGGCTGCGCCGCCATTATAACCGGCAACTGAGCATCGACGAACTGGCGGGCATGGCGGGGATGAGCACCGCTTCGTTCCACCGTCATTTCCGCATGGCGACGGGCACCAGCCCGCTGCAATTCCAGAAGAATATGCGTCTGCAAAAGGCGCGGGTGCAATTGCTCGCCGGGGAAAATGCCGCCTGTGTGGGGCATGCTGTGGGGTATGAAAGCCTGTCGCAGTTCAGCCGCGAATATGCGCGCATGTTCGGCGCGCCGCCGGTGCGCGACGTGCGCCGCGTCAGCGCCCGTCTGGCCTTTCAGGAAGCGCGGGCGTAAGGCCATCCCTTCCCTCAATCATGTCCCGGCAGCCGCTCGCGCGAGGGCGTGCGCGCCTCCGGGCATGGGGAAGGGCGGGAAGCCCCGTCAGACCAGCGCCGTCACCCCGCCCTCTATGCCGACCAGCGCCCGGCCATAGACTTCCGCGCTGATCGTCGGGGAAATCACCGCATGACGTCCGCCGGTTTCAACGTCGCGCCATATCCGCTGCAAGGGGCTGACCGCCGCGAAGGTGCCCGCGCCGTGGATCGAGATCAACTGGTCCACCGCCTCCCGCGCAAAGGTGATCGCGCAGCCGACATCCATGCGGATGCGCGCCCTTTCCAGATAATCGAGATTGCGCCCTTCCCGCGCGGCGGTGTCGATCACATCGGCGGCGCGATAGGCGAAGAGATGGGCGGCATCCACCTTGCTGGCGGCCTCGGCCAGCCCAAGCTGAAAACTGGGCGAATCCGCCTGACGATCGTAAAAGGAATAGGAAATGCCGCGGGTAAGCGCCTTGCCCTGCACATAATCGAACGCCTGCGCGCACAGCCCAAGCTGCGGGCCGACCAGCGCCAGCGCGGCGACGGGAATGAAGGAGGACCGCTCCAGCGTTCCCCCTGCCGATTGAGAGGGGGCGGTGCCCTCGATCAGGGCGGGCACGCTCACGATCCGGCGGTTGGGGATGAACACGTCGTCGGCGATGAGCGTGTTGCTGCCCGTCCCCTTCATGCCGACGACGAACCATGTATCCTCGATCACCAGTTCGTCCATGGGGATCAGCGCAAAGCCCTGATCGACCTGCTGGCCGTCGCGATCGACCATCGGGACGCCGACCAGCGCCCAGTCGGCATGGAGGCATCCGCTCGCCCACGCCCATTTGCCCGATACGATCAGGCCGCCTTCCGTCCAGCGGCTTGTGGCAGACGGCGCGAACACTCCGGCGATGCGGGCGTCGGGATTGTCGCCCCAGATATCGTCCTGAAGCGCCTTGCCGCCCATGGTCACGAACCAGGCGCAAACATTGAGCAGCGTGACGACCCATGCGGTGGAGCCGCAGCCGCGCGCCAGTTCGCGGGAGACATCCAGCTTCGTCCGCATGTCGGTTTCCAGCCCGCCATGGCGGCGGGGGGTGGTGATCTTGATGAGGCCCGCTTCCCGGATCGCCTCTATATTGGCTTCGACGACGCGGCGGTTATTCTCCGTGGCTTCGGCATTGGCGGCGAGCAGGGGGACCAGTTCCCCGGCGCGGCGCACCAGTTCCAGCCGCAATTCCTCGCCGCGCAGATCCTCGATATCGCTGATATCGACGCGGCCCGATTGCACGATCGGGCGCAGGGGCTTGGCGGCGTCGGGCGTTGTCGTGGCGTCCGGCCGGACAGGGGCGGTGCGCGGGTCGCCCTTGCGCGCAAAGGGGCGTTCGGCGCTGGACTGGGTGGCCTGTGTCATGGATTCGTTCCTCTCAACTCATTCTTTATGGGGGTATGTCGGGGGTCAGCCGTTCGGGTCATAACGATGCATCCGGCGGCCCATGCGGTCGCGCCAGTCGGCATATATCTCGAAGCCGTCCTGTTCCCGGCTCAGCCTTTCGGTTTCGGCGATGATCTCCTCATCGGATTGCGTCAGGTCCAGCGGGATGAGGAAGGGCTGGGGGAAATACCACGGCGTATCGACGAAAAATTCCAGATTATTGCCGTCCGGATCGTGGCAATAGATGCTCCATGCAATGCCGTGATTGCCGACCATGATGTTCTGCACATTCTCGCTCACCAGCAGGGCGTGTAGATCCCGCAACGCCTGAAGAGAGCTGACGCGGAAGGAGATCTGGTTGATGAGGCTGCCGAATTGCGGGTTATAGGGGTTGGGCGGCAGATTGTCCGGGCGTCCCGAAACCAGCACGATCTGATGATGATCATTGGGATCGCGGGAGAGAAAGACGAGGTTCATCCCCAGCACTTCGCCCCGGTCGGTCACGGTGAAGCCGAGCACGCGGGTATAGAAATCCTCCATCCGGGGCATGTCGCTGACGGCGAAACCCAGATGGTTGAACATGATATTCGGCGCATGAGCCGACGGATCGATCGCGTTCATGGCATCCTCTTTCCAGCCTGTGTTTCGGGGTCGCCGCGTGGGCAGCGCCCCATTATCGAGTCGGTTTTATATCATAATGACATTTATGTCTATTATCATATGAGATATTTCGAGGGATGGAAGGAACATGGCCGTTCCCGGAACAGCGCCAGAACAGGATTACGGGGAATTTTCCGGAGTATCGGCCGGCTGCCGATGAATGTTGACGGAAAGATACGGATGACATAATTGTCATTTCATAAATGCCCCGGAAAACAGCGAGGTTTTCGATCCGGTGGAATGGCTTTCCTCCTTTCGGGGGAGCCGGGACGGGTATCGCAAACGGGCGATGCGCCTGCATCCCTGCCAGCGGCCCCCCGGGCGGGCGGCGCTGGCGCTCGTTCGGATAGTCGGCTATCGGGGGGAGATTATGAGTGGTTCGGCAGTGTTGAAACGGCAGGAAAATTACCGGGTCCGCGTCGCGCGGGAGCGGCGGGAGCGGATGCGCGCCCATCTGCTCAACTCGGTGATGATCGTCTGTTCGGGCGAGGACAGCGGCAGCCCCGCGGTGATCGAGGATGTGATCCGCCATGCCGACGTATCGCGCGGGACATTCTACAAATATTTCGACTCTCTCGATCAGGCGATGTGCGAACTGGCGCAGGACATGGCCGACGACATGGCGGGGGGCGGGATCGTCCATGTCTATGACGGGATAGAAGACCCGCTGATCCGCACCGCCGCCGGTTTCCTGCTCTATCTGACCCGCGCCCGGATCGAACCGGAATGGGGCGGGTTCGTCTGCCGCGTGGGCTTGCTCAACGCCTCGGGCGTGCTCGCCGGGAAGATCGTCACCGACATAGAGGCGGGCATAGCCTCGGGCGATTATGTCATCCCCTCGCTGCCGGTCGCGCTCGATCTGGTGATCGGCACGAAGATCGAGGCGATCCAGCGCATTATTTCGGGCGGCGTCGGGCCGGACTATCTTTGCGGGATGACCTCCATGATCCTGAGGGCGCTGGGCGTTGCCCCGGTAAAGGCGGACCATGTCGTCGCCGGGGCCTATCAGTGGATCTGCACGCAGGCCCCGGATCATCTGCACTGGTGGAAAGAGATGGGCGCCGAAACCCCGCCAGCGCAGGCGGAGGGGAAAACGGGGCGGGATGCCGCATAGCCGGGTTCATCCTTTTGGGGCGGATTGAGGCGGAAACATCGGCCTTCGGGCCTATATTTGCACCGCCTATAGGGCGCATCGCGCAGGATAGCGGTGGTCATTCCCCGAAACTATAGTAATCGGCAAAGCATCAGGCCCGACCATTTGCCGGAGGCGGACACATAATGCCCCAGGATGACAGCCTCGCACCCACCCCCGCGCAACACGGGCATGACGAAGCCGCCCGGCCGAAAATCCGCGCGAGGGCTGTCGTCCTCATCGCGCTCATTCTGCTCATCCTCGTCATCATGGTCGGGGCGCGGGTGATGTTCCTCTCCCCGTCGCCGTCCTCCCCGGCCACCGCTGGCCCCGCGCTGGAAACGCGGATCGGGGAGGTGCGGCAGATTGCGCTGGCCGATGGCTCGCAGCTTATTCTGGATACCGACACGCGCATCATCACCGCCTTCACCAGAAAACAGCGCTGGATAGAGGTGCAGCAGGGCCGCGTCCGGATCGTCGTCGGCAGGGACAAGATACGTCCTTTCCTTGTGCGGGTGGGCGCGCGCGAGATCGTGACGACCGGCGCCATGTTCGACGTGCGCCACCGGGAGGGCGCGGGCACCGGCATCCACATGATTCAGGGCAGCATCGAAATCCACAATGCCGACCCGCCGGAAGACGGGGCGGGGCGGGAAAAGATCATCCTGCCATCGGGCGAGAATCTCCTGTTCCCCGCAGCGCCGGATGCGGCCCCGGTGCGATCGCGCGCCTTGCCGTCCGATGGGCAATGGGTCGATGAGATTCAGGGGTTCAAGGATGTTCCGGCCGGTGACATCATCGCGCAGGCCAATGCCTATGGCACGGACGCGATCGAACTGGCCGACCCGGCCATGGCCAGCGAGCGCATCACCGGGCAGATCAATATCCGCAGCCCCGCCGCCGCCGCAGAGGCGATCGCCGCGCATCTGGGCCTTGCCGTCGATCATTCCCGCCCCGGCCGCATCATTATCATCGGGAATCCAACCCGCCCCGACCGGCAGGACTAGGCCGGGGCGCCTCCCGCCCCGCTTGTCAGGCGGGGGCATGGCTCGCGGTTTTCAGGTCAGGAACGGCGCGAGCGCGTGCAGCAGGATCGCGCCGCCGATGACCCAGCCCGCCATGCGGATCGCCCGATCGACGCCGTCCGCCCGATCCATCCCGTCCGATGGCTCCGCATCGCGTTGCCGGTCGATCCATTCCGCCGCGCTGCGCAGGAAATGCGGGGCCTCTTCCGCGATGCGCGACAGTTCGAGCAGCATGGCCTGCGTCCGGTCCGGCCCGGTGAAGCGGGCGATCCGCTCCACCACCAGCTTGCCGCGCACCGCCTGTAGCGCGCCGGAAAGGTCGAAACCCGGCTCGATCTGCGCGAGGACGCCGTCCATCGTCACCATCGCCTTGAAGATCAGCAGCAGATCGGGCGGCAGCACCAGTCCTTCATGACGCAGCAGCGGGAAGAAATCCGCAACCATCGCGTTCAGCACCAGCGGCCCGCTGCCATGCCGCGCCACCAGCCGTTCGGCAGCGGCAAGGATGCGTTCCCGCGGCACCTGCGCTTCGCGCGACCACAGCGCCAGCATGTCCGCGACCGCCCCCGGATCGCCGGAACGAAGGCCGCTTATAAAGGTCAGAAATTCATGCTGGCGGCGCGGGCTGACAAAGCCGACCGAGCCGAGATCGAGCAGCGCCAGCCGGTCGCCGGGCAGGCAGAGCAGGTTGCCGGGATGCGGATCGCCGTGGAAGCGGCCGTTGACCAGCACCATGTCGAACACCAGTTCAGCGCCCAGTTCGGCAATGCGCGCAGGGTCGATGCCGCCTTCGCGCAAGGCTTCGGGGTCACGCGGGGCGATGCCCTCTATATAGTCCATGACCAGCAGGTCTTCCGTGCTCCATTGCCAGTGGATGGCGGGAACGACCACGCGGGTATTGGCGGAAAGATCGGCGCGCAGCAGATCGGCATTGCGCCCTTCGCGGGTGAAATCCAGTTCGTCGAGAATGTCGCGCGCCAACTGATCGACCAGCGCGCGGGGCTTGAACCGGCGCGCCTCTGCGCTGTTCGCCTCGGCCAGACCGGCAAGATGGCGGATGAGCCGCAGGTCGGCCTCCATGCGCTGGCGTATGCCGGGCCGACGGATCTTGACCACGATTTGCGTGTCGTCATGCAGCCGCGCGCGATGGACCTGCGCGATCGAGGCGGCGGCCAGCGGCGCCGGATCGAAGGCGGCGAAGGCGGTGGTCACAGGCTCGCCCAGACTGGCCTCCACCTGATCGCGCAGCGCTTCGAACGGCAGCGACGGCGCGCCGCTTTGCAGATGCTCCAGCGCGCGAATCCATTCATAGGGCAGCAGGTCGCGCCGTGTCGCGAGAATCTGGCCCAGCTTGATATAGGTCGGACCCAGCGCCTCCAGCGCCCGCCGCGTGCGGGTGGGCAGATCGGCGGCCTCCGCCTCTCCTCCATCCTGCCGCAGCCCGATGCGGGAGAGCAGCCCGTCCAGCCCGAAACGCGCTGCAATTGCGAACACCTCGGAAAGCCGTTCGCGATCCCGTGCGGCAACGATCAATGTTTCTATCATCCTGCTTCCTTATTCCTGTCATTCAGGAACCCGGAGGCAGGGGCGTGGTTCCCGCCGGGGAAACGAATAGGGTGAACAGGCGACCATCAGGAGGGCCGCCGCGATGCTGAAACGCGGCCGAGGCGGAGCAGCGGCGGTCCCTGTCGCTGCCATTCTTTCTTGCTGAACGGAGGTGTCCCGACGCAGGGCCGTGGCCCGTTTCCCGGCAGGATGAGGCTCAGCCCCGCAAAGTTTCATCCATCGGGGGGCGGTTGTGGATATAGAATTTTCCTGTAAATTCAAGAATGATATGAGATAATTTTATGTACATCGATCGATATCGAAAGAAATGTATATATGCAGATCGGAATTACATTGGATAACATATTGAATATTTCATAATGGAGAGAGGGATATATTCAAAAAAACGCCGATTTAACCGGAAAATTCGGTGAATCGTAATGTGAATGTAATGGATTGAAATATTTAGGTCATCATTATGGCGCGCATATGTCACCATATCGACGCGCAGCTTTCATACGCCCTCTCTAGGGGGTGCCCCCAGACAATCAAATATGGGGACCGCACTATCATGATGAAAACAACCTCTCGCGTCACTCTGGCTGCCGGCGTTGCCTGGCTTGCCCTGTCGCCGCAAGCCGGTCTGGCTGCCGAGGCGCCGGCGGAAGCGGCGGCGGCCATGGCGGATGCTGCCGCCCCCGATGCCGCGGATGACGGCGAGGCCATTATCGTGTCCGGTTCGCCGATTCGCGAGAGCATGGAAGCGTCCATCATGTTGCAACGCAATGCGGATAACGTCATCAACGCGATCACCGCCGACGATGCCGGTCGTTTCCCAGACCAGACCGTCGCGGCCGCACTCGCGCGCCTGCCGGGCATCGGCGTGCAGCGCGATCAGGGGCAGGAACGCTATGTGCAGGTGCGCGGCGCGCCGACCCGCTGGACGGTGGTGTCGTTCGACGGCATCAACGTGCTGGGCGCTGAGGAACGCATCTTCCGTTTCGATTCCGTCCCCGCCGCCCTTATCAGCACGGTGGAGTTGAACAAGACGCTGCTGCCCGACATGCCCGCCGAAGCGCTGGCGGGCAGGGTCAATATCAAGACATGGTCGGCGATGGACAAGCCGGGGTTCAACGGCTTTGTCGATCTGGGTTACGGTTTCGTCGATCTGGGCGACGGGCCGCAGGAACAGGCCGCGGGCCGCCTGAGCTGGTCGAACGACATGTTCGGCATCACCGTCGCCGGGTCGCACAGCCAGTTCGAGCAGCAGACCGACAATAGCGAGCCGCGATATGATGGGGATGGCGCCCTGCGGGAATTGCGCAACGCCAAATATATTATCGAGCGCGAGATCAACTCCCTCTCCGGCAAGCTGGAGTTCAAGCCCGCCGAAGGGCACAAGATCACCGCGACCAGCCTCTATACCGAATTTCTCGATCATGAGCAGCGCAACCAATATACGTTCACCTTCGCCGGGCCGGATCGCACCGGCACGGCGGGCAGCGTGGTGGACGCCAATGTCGTGGGGGCGTTCGAGCAGGGCGAATATAAGACATCCACCTTCGTCAACATCCTGCATGGCGATCATGACATGGGGCGGTTGCGCCTGAACTGGGATGCGGCCTATGTGGAGACGGAAAGCAGCACCGAACTGCCGATCATCACCCAGATTTCCACCGATGCAGCACTGCGGCCAGACGTGGTCTACACCACCGGCGAATATGGGCTGCCGGTCCTCACCGTCACCAATGCCAACGGCACGACCGGCTTTCTGGATCAGCAGGCGTTCGATCGCGAAATCGTGACGCCTTATTTCATGGGCAGCAAGACCAAAAGCTATACCGGCAAATTCGATTTCGCCTATGATTGGGACGGGTTCGGCGGGGAATCGACGCTGAAGTTCGGCATGCAATATGATAAGCGCAAATCGCGGGATTCAGGGACATGGGGTTTCTTCCGCCCGGATGGGAGCAGCGGCTCCTTCGACATCCGCTCGGTGGCGGCCCAATTGGGGATGCCGTGGACGCCCGGCGCTTTCGTGACGGGCAAGCCGGTCGATGAGGACATGAACCGTGGGTATGTCTTCAACTATCTCAACAATGCGGGCATGCGCGAACAATATGACGCGATCATCGCGGCGGCGCAGGACGCGAATGAAGCGGGCGGCGATTATCTCGTACCCGGTCCCAACGCCGCGCTGGCCAGTCTGGTCAAGGAACGCATCATCGCGGGCTATGTCTCCAATAGCTGGAAATGGGATAATCTGTCGGTCGTCGTCGGTCTTCGGGTGGAGAACACGAAAATCTCCTCGCAGGGCAATGCGCTGATCGGAACCACCCTGTACCCGATGGACGTCAGCAGCGATAACACCTTCTTCTTCCCCAGCCTGCACCTCAGCTACGATGCGACCGATACGCTGAAATTCCGTGGCGCTCTGGTTACTGGCGCGTCGCGCCCCAGCTTCTCGGAACAGCGCGCCACCGTCACCATCAGCGATGTGGGCGGCAGCGTTGCCGGGGGCAATCCCTATCTCAAGCCGGAACGCGCCTATGGGGCGGATGCGTCGGTCGAATGGTATTTCGCACCCGCCTCGCTGCTGTCGGTCAACGGCTTTTACCGCAAGGTCAAGGATACGCTGTTCGACGCGACGGAGGTTGTCGGCGACAACCGTTTCGACAGCGATGGTCAGGATCGCTCCCTCTATCAATATACCACGACGCTGAACGGCGATGACGGCAAGCTTTATGGCGTCGAATTCGCCTATAACCAGCCCTTCACCTTCCTGCCTTCCCCCTTTGACGGCCTGGGCGCGCAGGCGAGCCTGACGCTGGTGGATGGCGATTTCAATACGCCGGACGGGCGCAAGGTCGCCTTTCCGGGAACATCGAAGCGCATCACCAACCTGTCGCTTTTCTATGAAAAGGCCGGGTTCTCCGCGCGGGTCGGCTATCAGCACCGCACCAAATGGCTGGATGATATTTCGACCGACGCCAATAGCGACCTTTATTGGGATGCGAACGAACGGATCGACCTGTCCTTCCGCTATCAGGCGGCCGAGGGTTTCACCCTTTATGCCGATGTCGTCAACCTGACCAACGAAGCGGGCATCCGCTATCAGGGCACAAGGGCGACCCCCTATGAGGTCGAGCTGTTCGGCCGCCGCTTCCTCTTTGGCGTGAAGGCCAATTTCTGATGATGAAGGGAAAGGATTGCATGATGCGAAATGGAAAGATTCTGTCGGGGCTGGCTTTTGCCCTCGCCCTTGCGCCGCTGCCGGTGCTGGCCGAAACGCTCGCGGATGCGCGGGTGGAGCGGGTCGAACCGGGCAAGCTGCGCGTAAGCTGGACCGACAAGAACAGCGTCGATGTTTATATGGCCGATCGCCCCGACGCCCCGATCGACACGGCGAAGCTTGTGTCGAAGAATGATCGCGACGGCCGGCATGAACTGGCGGCCGATGCGGGGCAGCGGGGCTATTTCCTGCTGCGCGACAACAAGGATGGCGAAGTCCTGCGGGTGGCCGAGCGTCTGGTGCCGCTGGAACAGGGGTCCAATTTCCGCGATGTGGGCGGTTATCCGGCGGCGGGCGGCAAGCATGTCCGCTGGGGCATGATCTATCGGTCGGGCGGAACGGCGCTGCTGAACGCGGCGGACATGAAGACGATCGAGGGTCTGCATCTGGCTAAGGCGTGTGGACATTTAGCGCATAGCGATCTTCAGGGCCGCAAGGTTGATCATGGCGCGGTAGCTCTGATCAGTTTTCTCGTATCGGGTAGCGATGCGCCGGAATGTTTTGAGGCTACAGAAG
>JBFWKI010000014.1:0-85994 GCA_050252755.1 Sphingobium sp. | reverse complement strand
CCGTGGGAAATTGCTGTGGACGCCGGAAGGGCTGCCGGGGTTTGAAGCGCGGCTGGGATATACGCATTATGATCGATATGGCGGTTATGCGTGGAGCTATACCGACACGACCGTTCCCGATTTCTTCGATCACAGGAAGAATTTTTCGGACGACCCCAATGACAGCGATGCGAATACCGATATCGCGACGCTCGACCTGCGCTATGATTTCGGCGGCGGCCTGACGCTGACCGGGCTGACAACCTATAACGACGTGCATGAGGTCAACCGCTACGACAACGACCTGACCGCCGCGGATGGCGGCGCCTATCAACAGCGCAACCATTATGAGACATTCTCGCAGGAACTCCGGCTCAATTATGAGAGTGAGCGGCTGAGCGGGCTGATCGGCGCTTTCTTCTACGATCGCAAGAACAGTCTGGCGACGACAAGCGAGGTGGGGGTCGAAACGCCGCTGGATGTCATCACCGGGTTGCTCATGCAGAACGGCGCGGATCTCGCCACGGCGCAGGCCGTTGCGGGGCTTTATGGCGAGGCGCTGCCGGAAATTCCGGTCAACTTCGCCTCGCGATCGGCGGGCCGGGTCAAGACGTGGGCCGTGTTTGGCGATGCGCGCTTCCGGCTGACCGACCGGCTCTCGCTGGTGGCCGGGTTCCGCTATGATCGCGAGAAAAACAGGGTGGCGGTCGAGCAGGTGACGAGCTTTGCCGGCACCTTCCCGGACCCGGCCAATTATGGGCCTTATGGTCCCATCATCGCCCTCATCAATCAGGGCGTGGAGGGTATCGTCGGGCAGGCGAGCGGATCGGCCGCCGCGATCAACCGCACCTTCGAGGCGTTCCTGCCCAAGGCGGGGGTGGAGATGGCGTGGACGCCCGACCTGACGACCGCTTTCACGGTCCAGCGGGGCTATCGTTCCGGCGGATCAAGCAGCAATCTCGCCCGTTCCAAGACCTTCGCCTATGATCCCGAACTCACCTGGAATTACGAATTGTCGCTGCGTTCGGCATGGCTGGACGGCGCGCTGACCGTCAATGCCAACGCATTTTACGTGGATTGGAAGGACCAGCAGGTGACGGCCAATTTCGGCCTCGGCGTCTATGACACCCATCTCGTCAATGCCGGGAAATCCCATGTTTACGGGTTCGAGCTGGAAACCGCCCACCGGGTCGATCCCCATTTCGACTGGTATGCATCCATTGGCCATACGCGCACGAAATTCGAGGATTTCGCCACGACGCTCGGCAGCGTCACCGATTATTCGGGGCTGGAATTCGCCCATGCGCCGCACTGGACGCTGGCCGCCGGCATGAATGTGCGCCCGGTGGACCGGGTCAACCTCAACATCAACGCCAGCCATCGCAGCGCCGTTTATACCGAAATCAGCATTCCGCAGGCCGCATCGCGGGCGGGCAAGCGCACGCTGGTGAATGCGCGCATCGCCTATGAGGCGGATCACTGGACGATCGCCGCCTTCGGCTCCAACCTCTTCGATGAAGACTATTATCAATATCGCCTTGACGGGCTGCCCCGCGCCGTGCTGGGCGCGCCGCGCGTGCTGGGCGTTTCGTTCGACGTGAAATGGTGAGCGAGGCGATCCTGTCCTGCCTGATGCTGGCGGGCGGCGCGGCGGGGGCATGGCTGCTGCGCCGGGCATGGAGGATGCGGGGGCAGGAAGGCGCGTCGTGGCGCTGGGGCGGCTGGATCGTCATCCTGACGACGATCGCATGGCCCGCATGGGCGATCGGTCCGGTGCGCGGGCCGTTCATCGCTCTGGCGCTGGTTTCGGTGGGCGCGCTTGCCGTGGTGGCCGCAGGGGCGACGGTGCGCGCGGCGAAGGCGGGCCGCAAGGGCGGAGCGGACCGGGAAAGCCTCGCGCCCGAACCGCTCGACCGCCCGACGACGCGCTGGCGAACCACGTTGCGATGGCTGCTGGCCGGGCCGATCGGCATGATCGCGGCCATGGCTGTCGGCATCTGTTATGCCGTATGGGTGCCGGGGGAGCCGCAGACGCGGCTGCTGATCGGCGGGTTGATCGTGCCTGTCGTCTGGGGCGGCGCGATGGCCTGGACGCTGGCGGACAACCGGATCATTCGGGCAACGGCGGTTCTCGTCGGCACGGTGGTCGCGGGCTTCGGCCTCTCGATCCTGAAGGGATTTGCATGACTATGGGCGGCAAGCGCAAACCGTTATTGTCGCGGGTGCCCGCCGATTTCGTGCGGGCGGTGCTCAAAGGGCATGGCGCGTTGGGCCTTGCCTTCGCCGCGGCCATCTACCTCGTGTGCCTGACGGGAAGTCTGGCGGTTTTCGCGCGCGAGTTCCAGCGGTGGGAACTGGCCAATGCCTCGCATGTCGAGGCTCTGGCGCCCGATGCCGTGCAGCGCGCGCTGGCCGAAGCGGTGCGCCGGGCCGGGGCAGGCGTGGAACATGGCTATATTCGGCTGCCCGCCGACGATCTGCCGCAGGCCACGATCACCATCGAGGCGGAAAGCGGCACGGCCACATGGCTGATCGACGCTGACGGGCAACTGGCCGGACGCGGCGAAACGCCATGGACCGAATTCCTCACCCGGCTTCACATCAATCTCCACCTGCCGCAGGCATGGGGCGTGTTCCTTGTCGGGCTGACCGGCGTGGCGCTGCTGTCCTCGCTCATTTCTGGCCTGCTCGCCCATCCGCGCATCTTCCGGGATGCCTTTCATATGCGGCTGGGCGGGTCGCGCCGCTTGCAGGAGGCCGATCTGCACAACCGCATCGGCATCTGGGCCTTGCCGTTCCATGTCATCGTTTCGCTGACGGGCGCGCTGCTGGGCCTGACCACGCTGATCGTCGGCGTGCTGGGCATGGCGCTGTTTCAGGGCGACAGCGGCAAGATCTATGAACTGTTTCTCCCCCCCGAACCGAAGGAAGATTCCCGGCCCGCCCCGGTGATCGATCTTCAACCCCTGTTCCGGCAGGTGGAACAGACGCTGGCGCCCGGCGGCCGGGTCGATATGGTCCTGCTGGAGCACCCCACCGAAAGGGGCGGGGCGGCGTGGTTCATGCTGGAACAGGGCACCAGATGGCTGGCCAATGCCGATTCCCTTGCCTTCACGCGCGACGGCACGCTCTATTATGAGAAGAGGGCCGAAACCAACAATCTGGGCGAGAGCATTCTCGGCTCCATCGGCAAGCTGCATTTCGGCTGGTTCGGCGGCGGCATCGTCAAGATCGCCTATGGGCTGCTGGGGCTGGGCCTGACCTATCTGGCGGCGGGCGGCGTGACGATCTGGCTCGCCCGCAGGCGCGACAAGCGTAACCCGGCGCCGGGTATCGAGCGCCTGTGGGCCGCGACATTATGGAGCCAGCCGGTCGCCCTGTGCGTGGCGGCCATCGCCGCGCTGCTCTTTCCTGCCATGGGTACGGCATTGCCCCTGTCCCTCTGGGGCGTCCTGACGCTGGCGATGCTGGCGGGCGCGCGGTTCTGCCCGGCCCGGACGGCGAGCCGCGCCGGACGCGCCGCGACGGGCGGGCTGTTGGTCGTGGTAGCGACGGCACACGTGCTGACACGCGGTGGCGGCGCCGATCCGATGGCGTGGCTGCTCGATGGCGTCCTGTTGATCGCGGGCGTCGGGTTTTTGCTCAGCCTTCGTTCGCGCTCGCAAAACGTCCCGGCAATGGCTGGATAGGGAAGGGGGGACGCCATGACGGACCGCATCGACACGCTTCAGGCGCTCGCGGCCGTGATCGGCAAGACCCCTGCCGCGATCCATCTCAAGGTTATCGACCATCTCGACGAAACCGCGCTGCGCTGGATCGCGGCCTCTCCGCTGGCCTTCATTACCATCGCGGAACAGGCGGACATCGGCGTCACTCTGGCAGGCGGCGAGGCCGGTTTCGCCAGCGGCGATGCGGGCGCCCTGCGGTTGCCGCTGGCCTTGCTCGACGATCCCGGACTGGTGCGGGCCGGGGCGGTGTTCGGCTCGCTGTTTCTTGCGCCTGGCATCGGGGAAACCTTGCGCGTCAATGGCCGCGTCGTGGAGGTCAACCGGGATGACGCGCTGATCGCGGTGGACGAATGCTATGTCCATTGCGCCAAGGCGCTGATCCGCTCGCATTTCTGGCAGGCGGAACCGTTGGCGGGCATCCCTGACGATCCGGCCGCGTTCATCGCCGCCAGCCGTTTCATGGCGCTCGGCACGAGCGATGGCGAAGGCCATGCCGATCTCAGTCCCAAGGGCGACCCCGCAGGGCTGATGGCCATGCGTGATGCGACCGGGCTGTGGTTCGCTGATCGGCCGGGCAATCGCCGCGTCGACAGCTTCCGCAATATCCTCGTTCAACCGAATGTGGCGGCCGCGTTGCTGGTGCCGGGATCGCACCATATCGCCATCGCGCGGGGCAGGGCGCATCTGACCTGTGGCGAGGCCGAGCGCGCCCGTTTCGCGGTTCAGGGCAAGATGCCGCTGCTCGCCGTCGGGGTGGAGGATCCTGCCATCGAACTGCGCCCCAGCGCCGCCCTGCGCCGCGCGAATCTCTGGCCCCTGCGCGAAACGGCGCAAGGCATCGTCCCAGCGAAGATGTTCGCCGCGCATGTGAAACTCAACAAGGATAAGGGGCTGGGCGCGCGATTGGCGGGCGCGGTCATGTCGATCCCCGGCCTGATGCAGAAGGGGCTGGACAAGGATTACAAGGACAATCTTTATTGACCTGTCAGGGGCGGTCGGCATCCGTTCTGCCCGGCGTATTCCCGCAGGGCGGGGGTAGGGGCGGCAGCTTCTTGCGCGCCGCCGATATAGTCCGGATGAAGGGCGCAGGATCGTCGAATATCGGGACGTGTTGCAACCGTTCCCGAAGAGTCCGCGAATGCACGGGACATGTTCTGACGGCAGGAGGATGGCGGGCGGGAGAATGATTGCAGGTGAGGGGCAAGCAGATTAGGTAGTGCGCCTGATGGAACGCCGATGGCGGTTGGCGGTTCTCCCTCTTTCCCCGGAAGGACGGGGAAGGCAGGCGGCAGGGAGCAGAAGATTTGCAGGGCAGCGACGCTATCGAACGACAGGGGGGAAGCGAGGCGTCGAACGAAGTGCATGCGGGATTGCCGATGCCCAGACGATATTGGGCAATATTGGGGCTGTGCCTGTCCACCGCCGCCGTCGTGCTGGACGGCGCGATTGCCGCCATCGCCCTGCCGACGATTACCCGCGATCTGGGAATCAACCCTTCCAGCGCGGTTCATGTCGTCACCATCTATCAGCTTGTTTCGGTCATCTGCCTGATCCCCCTGGCGGCGCTGGGCGATCGGCTGGGGTTCCGCCGGGTCTATCGCTTCGGGCTGTCGCTGCTCACCGTGTCGGTGCTGCTCTGTTTTTTCGTGCGCGGGCTATACCCGTTGCTGGCGTTGCGGTTCGCGCAGGCGGTGGGCGCCTCTTTGGTGCTCAGCGTTTCCTCGGCCCTGTTGCGGGAGATTTACCCGTCCCGCATTCTTGGCCGGGGCCTTGCGCTCAACAGCATGATAGTGGGCATATTCGCATCGGTCGCCCCGACATTGGGGGGCGCCATTCTGGCCTATGCCCGCTGGCCGATGGTGTTCGCCAGCGCGGCTCCTCTGGCGATGATCGGCCTCGCCCTGTCTGGCAACATGCCGGATCCGGTGCGGCGAAGCGTGCGGTTCGATGGCAGGGCGGCGGCTCTATATGGTTGCACCATGGCGATGCTGTTCGGGGCGCTGGACGGCAATGTCGGCTTTTCCCCGCCGGTGCGGGTGGCGCTGCTGATCGGCGCGATCGGGCTGGGGATCGGGCTTGTCCGCCGCGAAAGCCGGGTGGAGCGGCCTGTCATTCCGGTCGATCTGCTCCGGCGGCCCCTGCTGGCGCTGTCGGCCACCGGGTCGCTGCTCTGTTTCGCGGCGAGCATGGCGATCATCGTCATGCTGCCCTTCCGGCTGGAGATGGTCTACGGGTTCAGCGTCGCCCAGATCGGGCTGGTCATGTCGGTCTGGCCGCTCGCGATGCTGGTGGTATCGCCGGCGATCGGCATATTGAGCGACAGGATATCGGCGCGCCTGATCGGCACTTTGGGCATGGGGGTGGCCACCATCGGCCTGCTGCTGATCGCGGGCCTGAAAGAGGCGCAGGCGGTCGATCTTTATTGGCGACTGGGGCTGTGCGGGGCGGGGTTCGCCTGTTTCACGGCCTCCAACGCGCGCCTGATACTGGCCAATTCGCCGAGGGACCGGGCCGCGTCGGTGGGCAGCCTGATCTCCACCTCCCGCCTCACCGGGCAGAGCATGGGCGCCATTCTGGCGGGGACCATCCTGTCGGCGGGGTGGATCACGGAAGGCGGGGCGCTCTATGCCCCGGCGGCGCTGGCGGTGCTGGCGGGCCTGTGCAGTGTCAGCCGCAAGACAGGGGCGGCCTCAATCGGCTGACCAATGGCCGGGCATCAGGTCGAAGGTTTTCTCCAGCAGCGCTTCGATCCGGTCGCGGTCGGCCGCATGAGCCGCCAGCAGGGCGTCGCGATCCTGCATGGCGAGGGCATCATGCATCGCCTTTTCCCCCGTCACCGACGCATCGCCGGGCAGGAGCGCGCGGAACCGGTCCGTCAGGGTCCACAGGCGCATCGCCTCGCGCAGCAGGGTCTTGTGCGGGGACAGGCCGAACATCATCGCGCGCGCATCGCCCAGCGCCTCCAGCCGCTCTTCCCGGTTGGCGGAATTGACCGGCCGGGAAATCACCTCGAAATAGCCCCTGAGTCGCCGGAGTTCGGCCCCGGTCGGCCAGCGGGCGCTGCGCAGCAATTCCGATTCCAGCCAGCGCCGTATCCGGTATAGTTCGACCGCTTCGGATCGGGGCAGTTTCGCGACGAAATAGCCGCGATTGCGATCATGCTGGAGCAGCCCTTCGGCATGCAACTGCTTCAGGGCCTCGCGCACCGGCACCTTGCTGATCGCATAATCTTCGGCCAGCCCCGTTTGCGTCAGATGTTGGCCCGGCACCATCATGCCGCGCAATATGGCGCGGCGGATGACGTTCACGATCCGGTCGGACAAGGCCCCCGCTGGGGACGGGGGAGCGGGCGGGGCGCTCGATGCCATGGCATGGTCAAACCCAAAAGCACCGGCCCTGTCAAGCCTGATGCCATGGGCCGACGGTCCCATGATGGTGGCCTCCATTTCCCGGCCCGCTGCGGCGATCATGGCCGCGCAGCAGGTCAATGCGCCAGCGGCCCGACCCGGAGGATCGTCCGGGGCCGGGCCGGGCGAAAGAGCGCGACGGGCGAAAGAGCGCGACAGGCGGGAAGGCGTGAAACCTTCCCGCATTTTTGTGTCAGAATGCCAGCCGGACGCCGACATTGACATTATGGCCGTTGCCGCCGCCAAATTCGCCCTGATAGGCGGCGAACAGGCGCAAGGTCTGGTTGAGATCGGCGGTGAAACCGGCTCCGGCCGTCGCCATCGTTTCCTTGCGATCCGCGCCGGGGACGGTGAAGCGCGTAGCCGAACCGATGAAGCCCGCGGTGGCGGTGCTGGCCGACCCGTCCAACTGGTGACGCAGGCCCGCCTGCACCCATGGATGGAAGGTCGCTTCGGCCTCCTGTCCGCCGCGCAGGGTCAGCGCGCCGTCGAGGAAGGTCGCCTTGGCGGTTTCGCGATCCACCGCCAGCGCAAAGGCCGCGCTGCCGCTTTCCCGCGCCGCGTCGCGCCGCGTCGAGATGTGGGTGATCCCGACCTCCGGGCGAACCGCCCAGCCCGCCGAAACCGGCAGGCTGTACCCGGCCGATGCATCGAGGACGAGGCTGCCCAGATCATATTTCGATGACACGGTGACAGTGCCGGGGACGGTCCGTTTGGTCCGGGCGTTGCTCCAGTCATAGGCGATCAGGGCATTGAGATCGAAGCCATTGGCCTCGACATGACCGGAAATGCCCGCGACCACGCCATCGGCCTCGGTCCGCGCGCGCAGATGGTCGATCTTCTGTCGGCTGTCGATATAGCCGACAAAGGCGCCCACGGAGCCGGTTTGCGCCCCATAGCCGATGCCGCCGATCATGCCATGGCTATGGTTGCTCGCCCGCGATACGCCGGTGCGGCCATTCCCCTTGAGCGTGCGCCAGTCGCCCAACCCCTGCGCGAAGGTGAAGAGGCCCGCTTCGCTGCGGCCCGACGCCATGGCCCCGGTGCGCGCGGCCTTGGCGAGGCTCAGGCCGTGATCGACGCCCAGTTGCGTGGCCGAGGCATAGGCTTCGGGATGGAGCAGGCCGAACGCCGCCGCGCTCGCAAAGCCGTTGCTGTCCATCAGCATGGGCACGGAACCGAGCAGCGCGGTGCTGGCCTGACCGGCCGTCAGCAGCCCGTTCACATAGGCGATCGACCTTCCGGCTTGCGGCGAAACATCCGTGGGCGCGACGAAAATGCCGACAAGGCGCAGGCGCGTCGGGGTATATTGCAACACGCCTTGAACGGCGGCGTGATCCCAGGTGCCGATCGTGAATTCGCCGGAAATGCTGTCGGTCGCGTCGGTGCTGTCGATGACGATCATGTCATAGGCTGCGCCCGGCAGGAACGGTTCGGCGCCGAGCAGCGTCAGGTCGAGCACGGCGCCGTCCTCTATCGTGAGCGAGCCGTCCTTGATGATGATCTGATCGCTGGGGCCGTTTTCTGCCGCCTGAAATTCAAATTCCAGTGCGGAGCCGCTGGCCATCACGATGTTGCCGTTCAGCGTCATGGTCGCGGGGGAAGCGCCCGGCGAGAGGGTGCCGCCCGCGCCGACCATAATGTCGCCGTTGACGGTGCCCGCGCTGCCGAACGTGCCACCTTCGCCCACTTCGACATTGGCCGTGATGGTGGAACCGGCGGCCCCGATCAGGCGGCCGGTGCCGACGTCGATCTGGTCGAAGGTCGCGGTGCCGCCTACCTTGCCGACGCCGCCATTGACGGAGAATTGCTCGACATCTTCAAAGTCGGAAAGGTCGAGTTCCTGCGGCGCGCTTTCGCTGCCGTTGAAGGCGGCCTGAACCCTGTCGGTTCCCGCGCCGCCCTTGACGCCGCCGCCGATCGCCCAATCGCCGACCAGCACCAGTTCGTCATCGCCCGCGCCGAACAGGATATCGCCTTCGACGCTGCCTGCGTTGGTGAAGCTGTTGCCACCGTCGCCCAGTTGCACCGTGCCGGTGATCGTCCCCTGATTGTCGACGACATTGCCGCCATTGCCGAAGGCGACATCGCCGTTGACCGTGCCGCCGCTGGCGTTGGTGAAGCTGTTGTCGCCGTCGCCCGCCAGAATATCGCCCTGAACGGTGCCTTGATTGGCCACGACATTGTCGCCGCCGCGCATGTCGATATTGCCGGTGATGGTGGCGGTGGGCGTGACGGCGACTGTCTCGCTGCCCGTTTCGCTGCCGGCCAGCGCGGTATTTCCGGCGCCCACGTCGATGTTCGTGCCTTCGGCCAGCGTCAGTTCGCCATTTTCGCCGACCGATTGTTCGTCGTTCGACTGGATCGCGCCGCTGCCGACCAGCTTTTCAATGTCGAAATTGATGAATTTGGCGCGCAGGCCGGGATCGATCGTGCCGGTATAGGTCGCGCCGGTTATGTCGAAGACCAGCGTATCTTCGCCCGCGCCGCCATCGGCGATCCCGTCGAAGCTGGCGAGCAGGCTTTGGGTGAAGCTGTCATTGCCCTCGCCCAGAAAGACATTGCCGGTAAGCGAGCCATAATTTTCGACGTTGTCGTCGCCCGCGCCGGTATCCACGAAGCCGGTGATGCGGCCGCGATTGATCAGCGTGTCGTTGCCGCTGCGCAGCGCGATCCCGCCCTCGATCACGCCGGTTGCGCCGTTGATGATCCTGTCATCGCCCTGGAAGGTGTCGATCGCGCCACCGACGATGTTCTCGAAATCGATATCGGTGTCGATCACAGGGACGATCTGCCCGCCGCCTGACGGAGTGAGCGAGCCGCCCGGCGAACCCAGAATCATGCCGTCGTTCAGGATGCTCACCTTGTCGCCGCGTGCGCCGATGGCGATGCCGCCGGCGTCGGGGCCTTGCCCGGCGACCAGTTGCGGGCCTGCCGGCAAGCCGACATAGGCCGCGCCACGGGCGTTGATGACGCCGCCTGCCTCATTGACGATGTCGATGCTGGACAGCCCTTCCGCATCCGCATCGATGGCGAGCGCGATCGGGAAGGCCACCAGTGTATGGGTCGGCGGCAGACCGGCGAACCCGCCGGGCGTGATATAAACCCCGCCCGACGCGATCAGCGAGCCGCTGTTGGTGAAGCTGACATGCGCGGTCGCGCTTTCGGCCCCGGCAAGGCCGCTGCTGGCGTCCCCGGCCTCCACCGCGATGGTCACGGCGCTGCCGCCATGGTCGACCGTGGATATCGTCGCGCTGTTGGTGAAGGAAAGGCTGGAATCGAACGTGGTTTCCTGCTCGATATCCACCGCGCCATAGGCCTGGGCGAACAGGGTGGGGGCGATGATGTCGCCCTGAACGATATCGCCGGTGTTGATGATCGTCACCGCGCTGGCTTCCAGCTCCAGCTCGACCGCGCCGCCGATCGTGCCGCTATTGGTGAAGCTGACGGTTTCGGCGTCCATCGCGTCGCTGTTCCCGTCCGCATCGTCATGATCATATATGCCGATGCCGACCGCCGCTGCGCCGGGGTCATTCGCGTCCGATGTGATGATGTGGCTGTTGGTGAAGGCGAAGTTCCGCGTGACGGCTTCTACGTCGATGCCCCCGTCCAGCGTGCCGCTGTTGATGATCGTCACCTGATCGGCGACGACCTTTTCGGCCATGGCCGGGTTGAGCGCCTGTTCGAAATAATAGCCGATTTCCATCTCCACGGCGCGGTCGATCCCGTTGGGGTTGCCGTCCATGCTGATGGTGCCGCTATTGTCGAACAGGAAGCTGGTGGCCGCGCCGGTGAAGGAAAGCCCGCCTTCGATGCCGCCGATATTGGTGATCGAGACCGCCTTTGCGACCGTGGAATCGATCGCCGTGACCAGCGCCACGCCGGAATCGGTCAGGGCGTTCTGCCGCATGCCGGTGTCGTCCATGGTGATCGTGCCGCTGTTGGAGAAGGAGAAATCCTTGTCCGCCGCGCTGAAAATGATCGTGCCGGGCTGGTCCGAGCGCAGATCGATCTTGCCATCATTGCTGAACCGCGCGGTGCGCAGCAGCAGATCGCCGTTGATCTCGCCCTCATTGGTGAACGAGGTCAGCGCGCCGCCATAACCGATTTGCTGACCCACGCCGGTGGCGGGATCGCGCACGATCACCATGCCGGATTTGCCGACTTCTCCGCCATAGACGAGCGCGCGGGTGCCGATCGTCGCCAAGACCTGATCGGGCAGGCCGGTGCCCACGAAGGACAAGTCGTTGATGATCGCCTTGTTGACGATGGCCCCGTCCCCCAGAACGGAAAGGCCCGCATTCGCCTGACCCGCAACGGCGTTGGTGACAGTCACCACGGTGTCCGCGCCCAGCGCCTCGACCCCGGCGAGTTCGAAATGGGTGGGCAGCGTCTGGGGCAGGCTGTGGCTGCCCGATGCCGCGAAGGATTGGGCATAGACGTCGAGGCCGTTGCCCGGATCGATCACGCCCGCGACGCCGGTGCCCGATGCCGTCCGGTTGATGAAGGTTTCGGTCTTGAAGCCGGAACCGAACAGCGGGTCGTTGATCGGGACATTGGCGTTCGCCGCCGTCAGATTGCCGGTGATGGTGCCCCCGGCATTCACATAGGTGCCGCCATTGGCAAAGACCAGATCGCCTTCGATCGTGCCGGCGTTGATGATCGCCGTTCCGCTCAGCGCCCCGCCCGGAATAGTGATCGGGTCGGGTTGGGGCGAGAGCGTCAGCCCGCTGATGGTCGCCCCGGCCTGATTGTCCACCAGCAGATATCCCCAGCCATTCTGGGTGATGGACGTGCCGCTCGCGGTGTTGATGATGTGGGTGGCGCCATCGGTCGAAAGGGACTGGCCGTTGCCGGTCGTGGTGATGGTGCAGACGCCGTCGTCGCCCCTGTTGGCGCAATCCTGTTGCGCCAGTACGGGACCGGCGGCGCTGAGCGCGGCCATGCTGACACCCAAGGCCAACCCGGCCCGGACACCCCGTTTCGATACCAATGACACCATATTTTTACCCCCCAAGGCAATTGCAAAAGAAGGAGCGCCATATGACAATTTGGGTGGGCCGCTCTATCCCGCGATTGGGGTATGGGGCGGCGTTGCCGTGCAAAAATATGCGGCTGAAGGGCATGATTTATAAGGTTTTGCGCCCGATCTGATCCGATACGGAACAGGAATGCCGCATCTTGGCATTGAAAATAAAGTGAACCTTCGACATAAAATCGATCGGGGGAGAGGCCGGATGAATGAAACGGCACTGGCGTTGACGGATCGTTTTGCGTCTGTGGCGCTGGAACCATCGGGGTGGATATCGGCGCTTCAGGCCTTGGCCGAGGCGACAGGGTCCGCGCGCGGGCAATTAATCGGCATTGGCGGTCCTTCGACCATTCCCTTCAACTGGGTGAATGATTTCGCGCCGGAGGATCTGGAGAAATTCATCGCCATTGAAGGCGGCAGCCCGCTGGTGAATCCGCGCGTGGCGGTTTCCGTCGGTGCGCCCGTTCTCGCGATAAAAAGCGAGTCGGATTATCGCGCCGCCGAGCCAGCGATGCAATCGGACGCCATTGCCGATTTCTGCCGCGAATATGACTTTCCCTACGGGTGCCAGGCGAAGCTGGTGGAGGGGGATGAGGGGATCATCGGTCTGGCGGTTTTGCGGACGGAGCGCGAGGGGCCGACGACCGAGGCCCAGCGCGATTTCTTCGCGGCCCTTGCCCCCCATGTGCGAGGCGCGGCGCGAATGCAGATGGCGTTGGAAAATGAAGGTGCGCGGCTGATCGCAGGGGCGATGGGCTATGTCGCGGCGGCGGTTTTTATTTGCGACGCCAGCGGCCGGGTGTGGGAAATGACGCCATCGGCGCAGGCTTTCCTGTCGGAGGGGGCGTTATGCATGGAGGACGGCCGGCTGGCCCTTGCCGATCGCAAGCAGCAGCCCTTGCTGGCGCAGGCGATCGATCGTCACGCCAACGGCCGGTTCCTGCCGCTGGAATCGCTGATGATCGCGGGCGGGCCGATGCGATTGCCGATGATATTGGATGTGGTGACGGCCCCCCGGCAGCCGTGGACATTCGGCTTTGAACCCAAGGTTCTGGTGATAGCGCGCGGTGCGGACCGCTGGCATGCGTCGGCCGGGACGGTGCTGCAATCCTGCTATGGCCTTTCCCCCGCCGAAGCCGATATCGCCTTGCGTCTGGCGCGCGGGGAATCGCGGCAGGTGATTTCGGATGCGCGGCGGGCCAGCATCGGGACGGTGCGGTCGCAGATCAAGACCGTGTTCCTGAAACTCGGCGTGACGCGAGAGGTCGATCTGGCGATCATGCTGGGGCGGCTGTTCAGGATATAGGGCGAAGGTGCGGGGGCAGCGTGTCGCCCCGGCGCCCGGCGCCTTTCCCGCGCATCACGTCCATGCGGGGATCAGCTTACCGCCATCAGGCTCGCATTGCCGCCAGCGGCGGTCGTGTTGATGGAGGTGGATATTTCCTCCACCAGCCAATCGAGAATATAGGCTTCCTCACCAAGGGCCAGCCCGGCGGGCGTGGCGGCTTGCAGCAAGGTGATGGCGCCGGGACGATCCGCCAGCACCCGCGCCGCTGCAAGCACGTCGTCCCGATCGCCTTCGAGAAGCAGCACGGAGAGATCCTCCGCATCGATCAGGCCCCGGCGGGACCATTCCATTCGCCGGGCAACCGGTTCGGGCAGGTCCACGGGCGCGGACGGGACCGGGCCGCCGGGCAGGACGACCGCGCGGTTGCCGGTGGCCAGCGCCGCGCCGACTTGCAGCCAGAACCCGTCCACCGTGCGTGCGGCAAGGCCGATCCTCCCGCGTGGATGAAGGGCAAGGATATTCCTTTCCCCCACGGGGCCGGGCAGTTCGCTTTCCTGACCCAGCCGGGACCGGCGGCCCATATCCTCCACGCTTTTCGCGCACCGGGCCGCGCACTGGCTCGCGCCTTGCCCTTTCAGCCAGAGCGCCAGTGCCGAAAGCGCTGCATCGGGCGCGCCCCCGCCGCCATCCATGCCTGCTGCCGCGTGCGGATCGGTCCATAGGCCGGGATTGGCGACCAGTCTGGACAGGTAGATCGGCCCGCCCGCCTTGGGTCCGGTGCCGGACAGGCCCCGCCCGCCAAAGGGCTGCACGCCGACCACCGCCCCGATGATGTTGCGATTGATGTAGATATTGCCCGCAGCGATTTTCCCGGTGACGAGCCGGATGGTTTCATCCAGCCTCGTGTGCAGCCCGAAGGTCAGGCCATAGCCGGTCCCGTTGATCGCCTCCACCAGCGCGTCCAGTCGATCGCCGCGATAGCGCAGGACATGCAGGACCGGGCCAAAAACTTCCTGTTCCAGATCGGCAACGCGGTCTATTTCGATGATGGTGGGGGGAATGAAGGTGCCATGGACGGTCGCGCCGGTGAGGGGCGCCTGTTCGACGGCATGACCGGCGGCGCGCATCGCCTCTATATGCGCCGCTATCCCGGCGCGGGCGCGTTCCGAAATGACGGGGCCGACATCGGCGCTGAGCCGGTCGGTCGGGCCGATGGACAGTTCCGCCATCGCCCCCTTCAGCATGGCGAGCGTCCGGTCCGCGATATCGTCCTGAAGGCATAGCAGGCGCAGGGCGGAGCAACGCTGCCCGGCGCTGTCGAAGGCGGAGGTCAGCACATCGGCCACCACCTGTTCCGCCAGCGCGGAGGAATCGACGATCATCGCATTTTGTCCGCCCGTCTCCGCGATCAGGGGAATGGGCTTGCCCTGCGCGGATGTGCGCCCGGCGAGCAAGCCCTGCAATATCCGCGCAACCCCGGTCGATCCGGTAAAGATGACCCCGGCCGCGCGGGGATCGGCCGCAAGGGCGGAGCCGATCGCGCCGCCGCCCGCGACCAGTTGCAGCACAGCGGAAGGGACGCCCGCCTCATGCAACAGGCGGACGGCCTGCGCGGCGATCAGCGGGGTTTCGCTCGAAGGCTTGGCGAGGACCGGATTGCCCGCGACCAGCGCTGCGGCCACCTGCCCGGTGAAGATGGCGAGCGGGAAATTCCACGGGCTGATACACACGACCGGGCCAAGCGGGACGGTGTGGCCCAGCGTGCGGCGCGCTTCGCTGGCATAATATCTCAGGAAATCGATCGCCTCACGCACTTCCGCAATGGCATTGGCGGCGGACTTGCCTGCCTCGCGGATCAGCAGCGCCATCAGGTCGGGCATTTGCGCCTGCATCAGGTCGGCGGCGCGCTCCAGATATCCGGCGCGCTGCGCGGTGGGGAGCGCGGCCCAGTCGGAAGCTGCCCCGGCCGCCCTCGTCATGGCCCGTTCCGCATCCTCTTCGCTGGCCTGATAGACCAGCCCCACCCGGTCGCGATGGTCGGCGGGGTTGTGGATGGCGTCGGGCGGACGGCCGGGGGTGGCGTCCCCGGCGGTCCATGCGCGGCGCAGGCTTTGGGTGAAACGGGTTTGCAACAGGGCGAGGGTGGCCTCGTCGCTCAGGTCGAGGCCGGAGGAATTCCGGCGCGGGCCAAGGATATCGGCGGGGAGGGCTATCCGTTCATGCGGCGCGCCCGGATCGGCCATCGCCCGCACGGTTTCGACCGGATCGGCGATCAGTTCCTCGACCGGCACACCGGGGTCGCCCACACGGTTGACGAAGGAGGAATTCGCGCCATTTTCCAGCAACCGCCGGACGAGATAGGCGAGCAGGGTTTCATGCGTGCCCACCGGCGCGTAGATCCGGCACGGGCGGGCGGCTGGCCCGGCGCCGACAATCTGGTCGTAAAGCGGCTCGCCCATGCCGTGAAGGCATTGGAATTCATAATCGCCCGGTTGGAAATCCGGCCCGGCAAGGTGCAGGATGGTGGCGAGGGTCTGCGCATTATGGGTCGCGAATTGCGGGAAGAGCATATCGCGCGCCGCCAGCAATTTCCGGGCGCAGGCGATATAGGCGACATCGGTATGGGCCTTGCGCGTATAGACGGGATAGTCGCTCAGGCCGTCGACCTGAGCGCGCTTGATCTCCGCATCCCAATAGGCCCCCTTGACCAGCCGCACCATCAGGCGCCGGTTCGCCCGGCGGGCCAGATCGGCAAGGAAGTCCAGCACCGGCGGGCAGCGCTTGCCATAGGCCTGAACGACGAAGCCCAGCCCTTGCCAGCCGCCCAGCGCCGGATCGGTCGCCAGCGCCTCCATGATGTCGAGGGAAAGTTCAAGCCGGTCGGCTTCCTCCGCGTCGATGTTGAGGCCAATGTCATGGCGGCGCGCCAGCAGGGCCAGATGCCGCACGCGCGGCAGCAATTCGGTCATGACCCGGCCCGCCTGCGCGCGCGAATAGCGGGGATGCAGCGCCGACAGCTTGATCGATATGCCCGGCCCGGCATGGACGCCGCGCCCCTGCGAGGCCGTGCCGATGGCATCGATCGCCTGTTCATAGCTGGCGAAATAGCGCTCGGCATCCTGCGCGGTGGTCGCCGCTTCGCCCAGCATGTCGTAGGAAAAGCTGTAGCCCCGCTGCTCTCTGGCCTGTGATCGGGCCAGCGCTTCGCCGATGGTCTGGCCGGTGACGAACTGTTCGCCCATCATCCGCATCGCGACATGGACGCCCCGGCGGATGACCGGTTCCCCCATGCGGGCGACCAGCCTTGTCAGGGCGTTGGCAAGGCCCCGGTCATCGGCGCTGCCGGTCAGCCTGCCGGTGACGATCAGCCCCCATGTCGCGGCGTTGACGAACAGCGATCGGCCCTGCCCCAGATGCGACGCCCAGTCGCCCCCGGCAATCTTGTCGCGGATCAGCGCGTCGCGGGTGGCCGTGTCGGGAATGCGCAGGAGCGCTTCTGCCAGACACATGAGCGCGACGCCTTCCTCGCTGCTGAGCGCATATTCCTGAACCAGCGCCTGAACGCCGCCCGGCGTGCCCTGCCGCCGCAAATGTTCGATCAGCGTTCGCGCTGTGGCGGCTATGGCGGGGCGCAGGGCCGATGGCGGCTGCGCCTGATCCAGCAGGGCGGACACGCAGAGCCGCTCGGGCAGCCGGGTCGCCGCCGTGATCGCGGCGCGCAGCGGGCTTTGCGGCCGCACCGGTGGCGCGAACTCCGCGAAGGGAACAGGGCGGTCGGCGGCCATGGCGATCCTCCATCCGGCAAGAGAGCAGGGGGAAGAATAGCAAATTCCGCCCGAAGAGGGTGGCGATAGTGATGGGCGGCCTTCATGGAGGGGCGGACAGACATGCGCGGAACCTTATGATCGCTGAAACCTTGTCTTTCAGGGTCGGATCGAAAGACCCTGTTGGAAGGGAAAGGCCGCCGATGAAGAAGGAGGATGCCTTGCCGGTCGTCATCGCTGGCGGCGGTCCCGCCGGGATGATGGCCGGCCTGCTGTTCGCGCGCGCTGGCGTGCGCACGATCGTGCTGGAGAAGCATAACGACTTTCTGCGCGATTTCCGGGGGGATACGGTCCATCCCTCGACGCTTGACCTGTTTGGGGAACTGGGCCTGCTGGATGCCCTGCTCGCCCGCAGGCATGACAAGGTGCCCACGATAGGCGCCGTCATCGCCGGTCAACCCTATGCGATCGCCGATTTCCGCCGTTTGCCGGGCAAGGCGCGGTTTATCGCGATGATGCCCCAATGGGATTTCCTCGATTTCGTGGCCGAACAGGCGCGGCGATTCCCCGCTTTTTCCCTGCGGATGGGGGAGGAGGCGACCGGCTTGCTGGCGGGGGCGCGGCGGATAGAGGGTGTCCGGCTGGCGAGCGGGGAAACGATCCGGGCGGCGCTGGTGATCGCGGCGGACGGGCGGGATTCCGCCTTGCGGGACGCGGCGGGGCTGCCCCGTCAGGATCTTGGCGCGCCCATCGATATATTATGGTTCCGCGTGCCCAAGGAACGGACGCCGGATAATCGGACGCAAGGCTATGTCGACGGGGGCGAGATGATCATCACGATCGATCGGGGCGATTATTTCCAATGTGCGCGGGTGATTGCCAAGGGCACGGCCGAGAAGGTCCGGGCCGAGGGTATCGAGCGCTTTTGCAAGGATGTCGCCGCGACGGTTCCGGCCCTTGCAGGCGAGATCGGCGCGATAACCCGGTGGGAGGATGTCAAGCGCCTGACCGTGTCGCTCGACCGGCTGACGCGCTGGAACCGCCCCGGCCTGCTGGCGATCGGGGATGCGGCGCATGCCATGTCGCCGGTGGGCGGCGTCGGGATCAACCTTGCCATTCAGGATGCCGTCGCGGCGGCCAACATCCTTGCGGAACCGCTTTTACAAGGCGCCGATCCCGATCCGCTGTTGCAGCGGGTGGAGCGGCGGCGGATGCTGCCGGTCAAGGTGATTCAGTCCCTTCAGCGGATCATCCATCGCCGCGTCATCGGCGCCGCGATGCGCAGCCGGACACCGCGCGCGCCCGCTCTTGTGCGCGTGCTGCAAATCATCCCGCCCTTGCAGGGGATACCAGCGCGGTTGCTGGGTCTGGGCATCCGCCGCGAGCATATCCTCTCCCCGCAAGCACCGGCCAAGGCCCGGCCCGGCCAGTAGCTTTCCGCCGTGCGCGGGGGCGGCGAGGGGGAAAGAATTTACGCAAGGGAATGGTTATCATTTCCATCTTTCGTGGTTATGCAATGGCAATGGAACAGCAGGCACTTGTCATCGCGCTGATCGGCGTTCTGGGTATAGGCGCGCAGTGGATCGCATGGCGCACCGGATGGCCCGCCATCGCGTTGATGCTGGCCGCGGGTTTCCTTGCCGGCCCCGTCACCGGCCTGATCCACCCCGAACATACATTTGGCGAGATGCTGGAACCCATGGTGTCCATCGCCGTGGCGCTGATCCTGTTCGAAGGGGGGCTGAGTCTCAATTTCCGGGAATTGCGCAAGACGGAGGGCGCCGTCACCCGGCTGGTGATGATCGGCGTTCCGGTCGGCTGGGTATTGGGCGCGATCGCCTGTTATTATGTCGCGGGGCTGGTTTGGCCCGTCGCCATATTGTTCGCCGGCATATTGGTCGTCACCGGTCCCACCGTCGTCCTGCCGCTGCTGCGCCAGAGCAATATCGCGCCGCGCCCCCGCGCCATCCTGAAATGGGAAGCGATCGTCAACGATCCCTTTGGCGCGCTGTGCGCCGTCATCACCTATGAATATCTGCGGCGGGCGGAGGACGGGGGCACGCTGCTGGCCGTCATCATCTCTCTTGCGGGCGCGACGGTGGTGGCGGGCCTGATCGGCTACGGCATGGCCCGCGCCATCGCATGGACCTTCCCGCGCGGCCATGTGCCGGAATATCTCAAGGCGCCGGTGCTGCTGGTCGCCGTTATCGGCGCGTTCGTGCTGTCCAACATGGTGCAGCAGGAAACCGGCCTGCTGGCCGTCACCATCATGGGCATCGCCATCGCCAATATGCGGCTGGACAGCATGCGGGATATTCACCCGTTCAAGGAGAATATCACCGTCCTGCTGATTTCCGGCGTGTTCGTGCTGCTGTCGGCGTCGCTCAACCTCGAAGTGCTGCGCCAGTTCGAATGGCGGTTCCTCGCTTTCCTCCTTGCCCTGCTGTTTCTGGTGCGCCCCGCGACGGTATTGCTCAGCCTCGCCTTCAGCCGGGTGCCGTGGAACGAGCGGCTGCTGGTGGCGTGGATCGCGCCGCGCGGCATCGTCGCGGTGGCGGTGTCCGGCCTGTTCGCCCTGCGGCTCGACCGCATCGGCTATAGCGACGGCAGCATCCTCGTCACCCTGTCCTTTTCCGTCGTCGTCGTGACCATCATCGCCCATGGATTCAGCATCCGCCGGGTCGCGCGCTGGCTCAAGGTGACGGGCGCGGAGGAAAAGGGTCTGCTGATCGTGGGCGCGACCTCGTGGAGCCTCGAACTGGCGGGCCAGCTCAAGCAGGTCGGCGTGCCGGTGACGATCAGCGACACGAGCTGGAACCGGCTGGCTCCGGCCCGGCAGGCGGGCCTCGATACCTATCATGGGGAGATATTGGCGGAATCGACCGAGGAACGGCTGGATTTCGCCCGTTTTCAGGTCTTGGCCGCGACCACCGACAACGAAGCCTATAATGCGCTGGTGTGTAGTGAATTCGCCCCGGATATCGGCCGGGACGCGGTCTATCAACTGGGCGTCGCCAGCGGGGCGGATGATCATCGCAGCCTGCCCGAAGCGCTGCGCGGCCGCGCGATGTTTGCCTCCGGCCTCGGCGTGGAAGAAATCATGGCGCGGGAAAGAGACGGATGGGTTTTCCGCAAGACCCGGATCAGCGAGCAGTTCGATTTCGAAGCGGCGCAGCAAAGCCTGCCGGAAGGCAGCGATATGCTGCTGCTCATCCGCCGCGACGGGAAATTGCTGTTCTTTACCCATGCAACGCGTCCCACGCCGCAACCGGGGGACATGATCCTTTCCTACGCCCCGTTCCGTCACGGCGAAGCGGCGGGGGAAAGGGAGGCAAAGACGAACGAGGATGATAGCAGGAGCCAGAACATAGCATGAGACAGCAACCGACCCTTTATGTCCTGCCCCTTATCCTGATGCTCGCGGGTTGCGAGGGGGGGAAGCCGGATAGGGAGGAATCGGCGGCGGCTGAAAATATCGCCGACGCCGCCATGGGCAATGCGGCGTCGGAAGACAGCGTCAACGCGGCGGCGGCCCACGCCTCCCGGTCGATCATTCGCCCCTCCGTCGTGCAACCGGCCACACCGCCCAAGCCGGAACCGGCCGCGATCACTATTCCTTTTCCCGATCGCGGGATGAAGCTGGATGAGGCGGGGCAGGGCCAGATCGACGCGTTGCTGGAACAGCCGATCATGGCGGAAAAGGGGCCGATCGTCCTGCGCGGGCACAGCGATGCGCGCGGTTCGGATGCGGATAATCTGGTGGCGTCCCGGCACCGGGCGGAAGCGGTGCGGGATTATCTGCTGGCCAAGGGCGTGGCGGCCGATCGCATCACCGTCATCGCTCTGGGCGAATATCGGCCCGTCGCGCCCAGCGCCAAACCGGACGGCAGCGACGATCCCGATGGCCGGGCGAAAAATCGTCGCGTCGAAATGGAGGTGGGCCTGCCACCCGCCGACACTGGGGCAGCGCCGGCCGACGAAAAAGAGGAATAGGCCTTTTGTTCCGGTGACGGCGTCATGAGATCGCGCCTGTCACCTCCCGTTGCCGTCTCGAAACGGCCTGTCAAACAGGCGGGGCGGATCATGGTGAGCAAGGGCGCGCCGCGTGGAAAGGCCCGCGCCGTCGCCCTTGCCATCGCCCTTGCCTCGGTGCTTCAATCGTCCTGCGCTGCCCTCGATCCCGGCCCCGGCCCCGGCCCCGGCCCCGGCCCCGGCCCCGGCCCCGGCCCCGGCCCCGGCCCCGGCCCCGGCCCCGGCCCCGGCCCCGGCCCCGGTCCATCGACCCGCAATAGTTCGCGGGAAAGATCGGTCGGCCGCTGGAAGATGCGCAGCCCGAATTCCGGCAATATCGCCAGCAAATGATCGAATATGTTCGCCTGAATATCCTCATAGGCGCCCCATGCCGTCGTATTGGCGAAAGCGTAGATTTCCAGCGGCAGGCCATATTCGGTGGGGGCGAGTTGGCGGACGATCATCGTCTTGTCCTCTGCAATGTCCGGCCGTGATTGCAGATAGGCGACCACATAGGCGCGGAAGGTGCCGATATTGGTCAGCCGCCTGCGGTTGATCGGTTCCTCCACGCCCTTTTCCGCGTTCCAGCGGGTCAGGGTGTCGCGCTTTTCCTCCAGATAGTCCGCCAGCAGGCCGAAGCGGGACAGCCCGTCGATATCGCCTTCATCCAGAAAGCGGATGCTGTTCTGGTCGAGGTGAAAGGCGCGCTTGATCCGCCGCCCGCCCGATTCCGACATGCCGCGCCAGTTGCGAAAGCTCTCGGTAATCAGGCGATAGGTCGGGATGGTGGTGATGGTCTTGTCGAAATTCTGCACCTTTACCGTGTGCAGCGCGATGTCGATCACGTCGCCATCGGCGTTGAGTTGCGGCATCTCTATCCAGTCCCCCACGCGCACCATGTCGGTGGAGCCGATCTGCACCGATGCGACGAGCGAGAGGATCGTGTCCTTGAACACCAGCATCAGCACCGCGGCCATAGCGCCCAGGCCCGACAGCAGCAGGAACGGCGACTGGTTCATCAGCACCGCGATGATGAGGATGATCGCCGCGCCGTAGAGGATGATCTTGACGACCTGCACATAGCCCTTGATCGGGCGGTTAACGGCGTCCGGCCGCCGCTGATAGAGTTCGTTCGCAAGGCTGAGCGCGCCCGACAGCGCGATGGCGATGGTCAGGATGATGAACGCCGCGCAGCCGCTTTTCACCAGCGCGATGGTCCATGCGGGCAGGTGGGGCACCACGCCGATGCCGTTCTGGATGACCAGCGCGGGCACGATGTTGGCAAGCCGGGCGACGATCCGCCCCAGATGATGCGCCTCCACCGAGAAGGGCAGATGGCCGATCAGGCGCAGCACCAGTTGCAGCACGACCCGCTTGGCGACCCAGTTGGCCAGCCATGCGAAGAGCAGCAGCGCGGCGAGCGAGAGCATCGACTGCAACCATGGGTGGGCGACATAGCTTGCGATCAGCCGATCGAATTGGGGAATCGTGCCCGCAAAGGTCATTTTTCCGCTGTCCTCCGTGCAAAGGGATCCTGATTGAGGGAATGGCCCGCCGTTTCCGGCATGAAGCGCAGCGCCGCAAGCCCTATGAGGCAGGCCAGCATCATATAATAAGCGGGCACCAGCGGGTCGCCGGTCGCGCCGATGAGCGCGCTGTTGACCGCAGGCGCCGTGCCGCCGAACAGCGAGGTCGAGATATTATAGGCAATGGCGAACCCGGCAAAGCGCACATGGGTCGGGAACAGCGCCGGGAAGGTCGCGGAGATCGTCGCAAGCTGCGGCACATAGAGCAGGCCGAGCAGGATGAAACCGGCCACCGCGCCCGCCATGCCGGTGCCCATCAGCATATAGAGCGGCACCGCCAACACCAGCAGGCCGACCAGCGAGACGCGCCACATCGCCCGCCGCCCCACGCGATCGGACAACAGGCCCGCAAAGGGCAGGCAGATCATCATGAACAGCATGCCGATAATGGGGACGATCAGCGCTTCGTCGGCGGACAGGCCGATCCGCCGCTGCAAATAGGTGGGCATGTAGCTGAGCAGCGTATAATTGACGACGTTCAGCGCGACGACAAGGCCGCCCACGACAAGGAGGGGCCGCCAGTAACGATGCGCAAGGGTGGAAAGGGACGGTGTGGCGACCCGTTCGGCCTCCGCCGCGCGGAAAATCGGCGTGTCCTCCATTTTCGATCGCAGATAGAGGCCGATAAGCCCCATCGGCCCGGCGACGAGGAAGGGAATGCGCCAGCCCCATGCGTGCATCTGCGTTTCCCCCAATATCAGCGAAAAGCCCAGCATCAGCGACGCGCCCAGCGAAAAACCGGCAAGCGTGCCGAATTCGAGGAAGCTGCCGTAAAAGCCGCGCCGGTCATCGGGGGCATATTCGGCCATGAAGGTGGCCGCGCCGCCATATTCGCCGCCGGTCGAAAAGCCCTGTATCATCCGCAGCAGGATCAGCAGGACCGGCGCCCATATCCCGATGCTGTCATGCGCGGGGATGAGGCCGACGCAAAATGTCGCCCCGGCCATCAGGAGGATGGTGAACGCCAGCACGCCCTTGCGCCCGATCCTGTCGCCCAGCGGCCCCCAGAACAGCCCGCCCAGCGGACGCACGAGGAAAGAGATGGCGAAGGTCGCCAGCGCGAACAGGATCGCCTCGTCCATCGAACCGGGAAAGAGCGCCGCGGAAATATAGGTGACGCCATAGGCATAGATGCCATAGTCGAACCATTCGGTCGCATTGCCCATGGCGGACGCGGCGATGGCGCGGCGCAGCGTCGCGCCCGGCGTTCCCTGCAACGGGGCGGGGTTCGGCTCGGGCTGGCCGGGAATCCTGACGATACGGCTCATGATTGCGGCTCCTCATCGGGAGTGTTGGGATCGAGCAGGGTCGCCATCGGCGTGGTGCGCGGCATGATCTGGAAATCCTGCTGAATGGCGGCGGGAACCGGTTCGCGGGTGCTTTGCCGCCACAGGCCGAGGGCAAGGATCATTCCCGCGCACAGGGCGATGAACAGGAACAGGCCACTGGTTCCCGTCAGGGTCATGATCGTCGCGCCGCCCAGCGGGCCGATCGCCGCGCCGACGGAGTAGATCAGCACCAGCCTGCCGCTCGCCGCCACGCGCTCGGTGGCCAGCAGCCGGTCATTGCTGTGCGCGACGCAGAGGGGGTAGAGCGCGAAGCTTAGCCCGCCGAACAGCGCGCCGAGCAGGAACAGCGGCGGCCCCACATGATGCGTCAGCGCCAGCGCGATGCTGATGACCATCGTTGCGGCGAACCCCAGCACGATGACCCGGCGGCGATCGTACCGGTCCGACAGCCGCCCCAGCGGCCATTGCAGCAAGACCCCGCCCAGAATGACGATCATCATGAAACTGGCGGTCTCGGCCAGATCGAGGCCGAGGCGGCGGACATGGACAGCCGCAAGGCCATAAAAAGCGCCCAGCATCAGCCCCGTCGCCGCCGCGCCGGTCGCGCCCAGCGGGGAGGCGGAAAACAGGGTGTGAAGGGAAAAATGACCGGAATCGGCAGGCGCGGGCGCGGCGGCGCGGGTGAGGCAGAGCGGCAGGATCGCAAGCGAAATGAGGATGGACGCGATCTGGAACGGCACCGACGCCATGCCGCCCACCGCCGCGAGCAACATCTGCCCCAACGCCTGCCCGGAATAGAGGGCGACCATATAGGCGGCGAGGATGCCGCCCCGCGTTTCGGCCTCCGCCCGGTCGTTGAGCCAGCTTTCAAGGCATATGAACACGCCTGCGACGCAGATCCCGTCGACCAGCCGCAGCATCGCCCACAGGAAGGCGTTCTGCACCAGCGCATAGGAGAGCGTGCTGGCGGACAGCAGCGCGACGAAGGCGGCGAAGGCGCGGATATGGCCGACCCGCCGCACGACTTCGCCAGCGCGCAGGGCGCCCGCCACCAGCCCGGCGAAATAGGCGGTCGCGACGATGCCGATCAGCATCGTGCCGCTGCCCGCCCGTTCCAGCCGCAAGGCCAGCAGCGTCGCGAGAAAACCGCTGCCCGCCATCAGGATGAAGATGGCGAGAAGCAGGCTGCGCACGGGCGCGATGGCGGCGATCATCGACATGGGGCCACCATCGGGCGGAAGGAGGCGAGGGGAGCGGGGGTCAGGCCGCTGCCTCTTCTTCGTGCAGGGTCAGGCATCCCCGCCGGGGCGTGATCGCGGCGGGCTTCCCCCGCGCCGCGATGAAGGGCGGACGCGGCTTTTGCGTGCCGAAGGGCTCGCGCAGCCGGTTCGACACCGCATTATAGACCAGAAACGCATTGGCGCGCGGGAAGGGCGTTATATTGCCGTTCGACCCGTGCATGACGTTGCATTCGAACAGGATGATCGTTCCCGGCTTGCCGGTGGGCGCGACGATGCCATGTTCATGCGCCAGCTCGGCGAGGCTGTCTTCATCCGGCACGCCATATTCCTGCTTTTTCAGCGAGGCCTTGTAATGATCCTCCGGCGTTTCCCCGGCGCAGGCGAGGAAGCTGTGATGCGATCCGGGGATCAGCATCAGCGGCCCGTTATGGGGCGTGTTCTCGGCCAGCAGCACCGACATGGAAAGCGCCCGCATGCGGGGCATCCCGTCTTCCACATGCCAGGTTTCGAAATCGGAATGCCAATAAAATTCCTTGCCCTGAAACCCTGGCTTATAGTTGAGGCGCGATTGATGGATATAGACCTCATCGCCCAGCAGGAACCCGGCCAGCGCGGCCAGCCGCTCATCGGCGGCGAGGCGCGCCATCGCCGCGCTTTGCCGGTGAATGTCGAAGATGGACCGGATTTCCCGGCTGCCCGGCTCGGTAATGATGGTGTCCGCGTCCAGCGCATCGGGATCGCCCAGCAGGCCGCCCGCCTCCCGTTGCAGGAAGGTGATTTCCTCTTCGGAAAACAGGTCTTCCAGCACGAGATAGCCGTCCCGGTCGAACTGGTCGATCTGCGCCTGGCTGATCGGCGCGTCGGCGCTCCACGGCAGGCGGCTGACAGGGTCGCGGCGGGGCATCATATGGGCCTCACCACCCTGTCGCGAGGGGTAGATATCCGTCATGAAATCCTCTTCGCTCGGCAAGGGGTGGTCAGGACGCGGCGGACGCGGCCATGTCGGCATCGGCGGGATAGGCGCCGTTTTCGTCATGCACCTCGCGCCCCGTCACCGGCGGGTTGAAGGCGCAGGCGGTGACGATGTCGGTCTTCGGCCGGACGATGTGCCGGTCATGGGCGTTGAGGGCGTAGATCACGCCCGGTTCCAGCGTGTGGATTTCGCCGGTGCCCAGATCCTCGATCGTGCCGGTGCCCTTCAGGACCAGCACGGCCTCCAGATGGTTCTGATAATGCATCTGCAATTCCTCACCCGCATACATGGTGGTGACGTGGAAGGAAAAGCCCATGCCGTCATCCTTGAGGAGCAGGCGGGTGCTTTCCCATCCCTTCGACTCCACATGACGATCGGACGCGCGGACAGTTTCCAGATTGCGGACAATCATGTTTGAATCTCCCAGTCTTATTCGACGTCTTGGTTCGGCGCCTTATTCGGCGGCCATGCCGAAAGACGCGGTCAGCGCCTCCCGGACGCACAGTTCCAGAATATCGAGGCCGGCCATCAGCAGATCCTCCTCGATGACGAGGGGTGCGAGCACCTTGACGATCTCGTCATGCCCGCCGCTCGTTTCGATGATGAGGCCGCGCGCGAAACAGGCGGCGGTGATAGCCTGCGCGGCCTCGCCCGACCCGATGTCGATGCCGCGCATCATGCCCCGGCCCTTGGTCGTCAGCCCATGTTCGGCGGCGATGGCCTCCAGCCTGCGCCGCAGCACTTCGCCCTGACGATCGATATGCTGCCGCAGGCGATCATCGCCCCAGAAATGGCGGATGGCCGTGGCGGCGGTGACGAACGCATGGTTGTTGCCGCGGAAGGTGCCGTTATGCTCGCCCGGCGACCAGCGGTCGAGTTCCGGCCGGAACAGGGTCAGCGCGAAGGGCAGGCCCATGCCGGAAAGCGATTTGGCCAGGGTGACGATATCGGGCGTGAAGCCCATATCCTCGAAGCTGAAAAATCCGCCGGTGCGGCCGCAACCCGCCTGAATATCATCGACGATCAGCAGCGCGCCATGACGGCGGGCGATCTCCGCGACCGCGCGCAGCCATTCGGGGGAGGCAGCGTTCAGGCCGCCTTCGCCCTGCACGGTTTCGACGAGGATGGCGGCGGGCGCATCAAGGCCGCTCGACGGGTCCGACAGGCGCTTGTCGAGCAGTTCGGCGGTATCCACGTCCGGGCCATAATAGCCGTCATAAGGCTCATGCGAGACATGGCCCAGCGGCACGCCCGCGCCACCGCGCTTGGCCGCGTTGCCGGTGCAGGCCAGCGCGCCCAAGGTCATGCCGTGAAAGCCGTTGGTGAACGCGATCACCATTTCGCGGCCCGTCACCTTGCGCGCCAGCTTGATCGCCGCTTCCACCGCATTGGTGCCGGTGGGGCCGGTGAACATGGCGCGATAATTGAGGCCGCGCGGCTTCAGTATGACCTTTTCCAGCGCATCGAGAAAATCCGCCTTGGCGTCGGTGTGCAGATCGAGCGCATGGGTGATGCCGTCATCCGCGATATAATCGAGCAGCGCCTGCTTCAACACGGGATGATTATGCCCGTAGTTCAGCGACGAACAGCCCGACAGAAAATCGAGATAGCGCCCCCCCTGATTGTCATGCATCCATACGTCCTGCGCACGGTGAAATTGACGCGGCATGGCGCGGGCATAGCTGCGCACGGCGGATTCGCGCCGCTCATAAATGGCCGTGTCGGGCGCATGGCGGGTCGGTTCGGGGGCAAGGATGGTGGTCATTTATCGTATCTCCTGCTCTTGTTTCTGCATGGAGCGGATGGGATGCGGCAGGGGCCCGATGCGGGCCTGCCACTCGGTGGGATGCGCGCCGCCGAAATGGGCGTCGCGCTCGAACAGGGCGCTTTTGTCCAGCGAGGCGGCCCAGCGGTGCGCCAGCCTCTCGAACAAGGCCCATGAGGCCGTATTATCGGCCGTGACGGTGGTGATGAGGTGGGTAACGCCCGCAGCGGCCCGCCGGGCCAGCAACGCCTCGATCATATGCTGCGCGAGTTTTCTGCCGCGCGCACGGGTATCGACGGCGACCTGCCAGACGAAGAAGGTGGCGGGGTCGGATGGCGGGCGATAGCCCGATACCCAGCCCGCAATGCCTTCCTTGTCCTCGGCCACGATGCAATGATCCGCGAAATGGGTACATTGCAGCAGGTTGCAATAGGCCGAATTGGTGTCGAGCGGGGGGCAGGCGGCGATCAGCGCGGAAATGGCGGGGCCATCGGTCGCAACCGGCCTGCGCAGGGTAATGGAAGTCGCCATGGCCTGAGCATCGGTGGCCGGAGCATGGCGCGCAAAATCCCGTGGCAGCAACGAGGCTGCATCGGTTTTGTCATCGAAGATTATTCATCTCCCGAAATATTTATGCTTCAAGAAGGAATCGCTTCCCCTTTGCGAGGGCGCCTTATATGCGGATTATATGGATATTTTCAACCTTTTTATGAAAATAGATGCTTCGATCTCCAAAATATCCCTTGGGAATGCTTTGGAAATCGAAGGATTTTATTTGGTTGCGGGGCTGCGCTGGGTTAGGGCCTGACGATGGAATCGACGATCCCGAATCTGACCTTGCGCGCCTTGCGCCGCATCTTGCGCGCCACCGAAATCGGCAGCCGCCAACTTGCCGCCGCCACCGGGCTGACGCCCTCGCAATTGCTGGTGCTGCGGGAGATCGAGACGCTCGATCGCCCCACCCCCGGCATGATCGCGGGCAGCCTGCAATTCAGTCAGGCGACGATCACCGCGATCGTCGACCGGCTGGTTGCGCTGAATTTCGTGACCCGCGACCGCAATGTCAGGGACAAGCGGCAATTTCTGCTGACCGTCACGGCGGAAGGCCGGGCGGCGCTAGCGGGCGCGCCGGACATGCTCCAGCATTTGTTCGTGGACCGGTTTCCCGGCCTTCCCGGTTGGGAGCAGGCGATGATCCTGACGGCGGTGGAGCGGCTGGCCACCATATTGGACGCCCAGCATATCGATGCCGCCCCGCTGCTCGACAGCGGCGCGATCGACCGGTCCGACCCGGATTGATTGGCGGAGCAGGGCGAAGGGTCGCCGCGCGCAGCGTCCGCATTCGCGAGGCAGGTCTGCGCATCACGCACCCCGGCGCGTTCTCGCGTGGATCGAGGCGCGGTTGAGTGGCGCTAAGCGCGGTTCAGGCGGTGACGGTTGGCCCCGCCCCTGACGATTCTGCCCCTGACGATAGGGCCGCAGCGTCGGCATGGGCCACCTCGATATCCAGCCGCCGCCGCGCATGTTCGCGCAACGATATCCAGACCAGCAGGATCACGACCGGAATGCATATGGCGACGATCAGCGAAAGCGAGACGGAAAGCGGGTGCTGCACGCCGGTGAGATGGTCGCTGAGCACGCCCGCGAGCACTGGCCCCAGCCCGGTGCCGAACAGCGCCGCGACCATCGCCATCAGCGCGATGGCCTGAGCGCGCAGATGGCGCGGCGTTATATATTGGAAAGGCAGCGAGGACAGGCTCGTCACGGAACTGATGAGAAACAGCGCCGCGCCCATCATCGCAAGTTCGGCATGGAGCGATGAGGTCATCAACCCCAGCGCGCCCAGCGGCCAGAACAGAATGAGCATGACGAGCATATAGCGGAACACGGTCCTTACCGGGTCGTCCCCGGCGCGCAACGCCACCAATGTGCCTGCCGAAATCGTGCCCAGCGCGCCCGAAATCAGATAGATCGGGCCGAACAGCGCGCCTACTTCCGCTTCGCTGATCTCCTTCGACCGCATGATCGCGGCGGGCAGCCAGGTCACATATCCGGCAAGGACGACCATCACCAGCGCCATGGCGAACTGGAACAGCATGTAGATTTTCCATTCGCGGCGGAACAGGGCGAAGACCTCTGAAAGCTGCGCGCCCTTGCGCTCACCTGCGTTTCCGCGCACCGGCCGGTCGACGATCAGCAACAGCAGCAGCGCGGGCAGCAGGCCCGCCGCGCCGATCACCAGAAAGACGATCTGCCAGTCGGAAAAGCCCGAAAATATCCCCATCGCCTCGCTGTCGAGGCCCTGTGCCCAGGAATAGACCGCTCCGCCCGCGCCCAGCGCGAGGCCGCCGCCCACAAAAGGGGCGAGCATGTAGAGCGAGGTTGCCGTCGCAAGCTGCCGACGGTTGAACCGGTCGGAAAGCGTGGCGAGCGCCGCCGGGGTCAGCCCGGATTCGCCCACCGCCACGCCGATTCGCGCGGCCATGAGCTGGCCGAAGCTGCTCACCATGCCGCAACTCATCGTCATCACGCTCCAGAAGGCGACGCATCCGGCCATCACGCGGGAGCGGCGGGTGCGGTCGGCCAGCCATGCGAGCGGCAGCGAGGCGGCGACATAGAAAAGGGAGAAGCTGACGCCCTGAAGCAGGCCGAATTGCGTGTCGTTAATGTCCAGCGCCGCCTGAATCGGCTGGATCAGCAGGCTGATCACCTGCCGGTCGAGATAGGCGACAGTATAGCAGACGGACAGGAGGATGGCGATGAGCCAGCTTTTCCAGGACGCTCGCGACGCCGGGGCGGCATTCTCCATGGACCGCTTCATGCACTTCTCCCTCGAATATCCTGTCTGCACATGGCTTGTCCGGCGGCCCGGTTCGCCTCTTGAGATTGAATGAATATAGAACGTTCGGGCGATAATCAAACAAATCTCTGGAAAGATGTTTGACCGGCGGCGAAGGTGGCGCTATTCAATAAAGGCACAGTTGTGCGATTAATGAACAATCTTGGGAGGATATCATGTTCACTCATACCGGACCCGTCCGGGCGCTGGCGCTTGCGCTGCTGACTGGCGCGGCTGCGTTCCCCCTTGCGGTGGCCGCGCAGGAAGGCGTGCAGGACGCCGCCGCCCCGGCGCAGGACGCCGCCGCGATGGCGGGCGCTGGCGCTTCGCCCGCTGGCGACACCGGCGAAATCATCGTGACGGCCCAGAAGCGCAGTGAGCGCCTTCAGGACGTTCCCATTTCCATTCAGGCGTTGTCATCCGCCGATATCGAGCGCAAAAGCCTCACCCAGGTGTCGCAACTGCCGCAATCGGTTCCGGCGCTGCGCATCAACTATGCGGGCACCAACGTCCAGCCGTCGATTCGCGGCATTGGCAGCCTTGTTGCCGGGCCGGGCCTCTATTCCAACATTCCCGTCTATATCGACGGCTATTACATCCCCAGCCCCGGCGCGTCGGACTTCGACCTGATCAGCATGTCGAGCGTCAATGTGCTGAAGGGGCCGCAGGGGACATTGTTCGGCTTCAACGCGACGGGCGGCGCGATTCAGCTCAACACGCGCGAGCCGCAATATACGCCGACGATGATCGCCAAGCTCGGCTATGGCTCTTATGACCATATCACCACGGCCTTTTACGGTTCGACCGGCCTTACCGACACGCTGGCGGTCGATGTGGCCGCCTCGTTCGAGCGGGGCGACGGCTTCATAGAGAATGTGGCGACCGGCAAGCAGGATGAGAGCCGCTTCCGCCGCTGGCAGGTCCGCAGCAAGGTGCTTTGGGAGCCGAGCGATTTCGCCAGCTTCACGCTCGCTTATTCGCACCGTTATGAGAATAATCCGCGCGCCGTGCTGACCAGCGCCCGCGATGGCGCCACCATCGGCATCACCGCGCCGGATACGATGATCGTCAACGATCGCGGCGATTATTCCGGTCTTGGCCCCCGTTTTTTCCGCGTGAACAGCGATTCGATTACGCTGACCAGCCGGTTCGATCTGGGGTTTGCTGATTTGACATCCTATACCGGCTATCGGACGGACGAAATTCGTCAAGGGCTGGATTATGACACGACGCCTGCGAATATCTATGCCGCGATCTCGCATATCCCCGACAAGACCTTCACGCAGGAACTCAACCTCACCTCGAAGGGCGGCGGTCGCCTGAACTGGGTGCTGGGCGCGTTCTACATGAACGCGACCAACGTCTATCATTTCTACACCAACACGCCGGGCGCCGACGATGGCTATGGCGCGCCGTTCAACCGGCTGTTCGACACGAAGAACAAGCTGGAATCCTACGCGGTCTTTGCCGATGGCACCTATGAAGTGGCGGACAAGCTGTTCGTGACCGTGGGTGGCCGTTATTCGATCAACAAGCCGTCGGTGAAGTTTCACCTCATCCCGTCCGACTTCGCGGGCGAGGGGGATGCGGAGTTCAAGAACTTCTCGCCGCGCGCGGTCGTGCGGTATGAACTGACGCCCCGGTCCAACGTCTATGCCTCGTTTACTCAGGGCTATAAGTCCGGCACGCTGCCCGGCTCCGCTTTCTCGACGACGCCGGTGGACCCGGAAAAGATCGACGCCTATGAAGTGGGCTATAAGGTCGCCAATCGCATGGTGCGGCTGAACATCGCGGGTTTCTATTATAATTACCGCGATATTCAGGTGACGGCGTTTGGCGCCAACGGCGCCAGCATGACGCGCAACGCGGCCAAGGCGGAGATTTACGGCATTGACGGCGATCTTTCGTTCACCGTCACGCCGGACCTCACCATCGATATCGGCGCGGCCTATACCCATGCCGAATATAAGGACTTCCCCGATGCGATCGGGCTTCAGCAGGATCTGGACCCCGCCAGCCCGACCTATGGACGCTTCCTGAACGTCGGCATCGACGCGACGGGCTTCCCGGTGGCGCGCACCCCGCGTTTTGCGGGCAATATCGGCGCGACCTACGGGATGGATGTCGCGGGCGGGCGGCTCATGCTCAACGCCAGCCTGTATCACACGTCAAAATTCTACTTCGACGCGGTGAAGCAGTTGCCGCAGGGCAATTATTCGATCCTGAACTTGCGCGCGACCTGGACCGACCCGACCGAGCATTTCGATATTTCGATCTTCGGCACCAATGTGACCGACACCAAATATCGTCTGTATAATCAGGTGGACAGCTATTCCAGCCGCCAGACATGGGGCGACCCGGCGATGATCGGCGCATCGCTGACTGTTCGGTACTGATCCGGACATGGAGACAGGAGGGGGGCATCGGCCTGCGCCGGTCCGCGCCTCCCTCCCTTTTCATGTGCGAAAGAATATGTGCGGGAAAGAAAAGGCCGGACAGGCGCATGTCGGGCCGGGGATGATGCTTTGATGAGGTCGTTCGGCAGTATCGATGAGGCGCGGGCCATCGCCCGGCGAAAACTGCCTGCGGCGGTCTATCATTATATCGAGGGCGGCAAGGAGGCTGAAACCACCGTCACGGCCAATGCCGCCGCCTTTGGGCGGGTGCTGTTCGACGCGCCCGCCTGCCCGACGGCCACCGCGCCGGATTGCTCGACCATGGTGCTGGGCCAGCGCATCGCCATGCCGCTGGCAATCGCGCCCACGGGCTTTGTTCGCATCGTCCATGCCGATGGAGAACTGGGCGCGGCGCGCGCGGCGGCGGCGGCGGGCGTGCCGATCGCGATCAGCACATGGTGCGGCACCCCGGCGGAGGAGATTGTCGCGGCGAACCCCGACACATGGTTCCAGCTTTATATGGTGAACGGGCGGGAAGGGGCTGGCTGGTGCATTGACATGGCCCGCGCCGCAGGCTGCCGCGTTCTGGTCGTCACCGCCGACATAGCGGGCATATCGCCCGTGGACCGGATTGCGCGCCCTTTGCCCGAAACGATGAGCCTGCGCGCGGCGCTGGCCTTCGCGCCGGAGGCCTGGAGCCGCCCGCGCTGGCTCTGGTCGCTGCTGCGTGGGGGGCTGGCCATGCCTGCGCCCAATGCGCCGCGCCGGGCGGACGGGTCGCTGCTGCGCGTGCAGGATGCGGGGCGTCTGCTGGCGGCGACGCCCGCGAGTTGGGATGATCTCGGCTGGATCAGGCGGCGCTGGAACGGACCGATGCTGCTGAAGGGCGTGATGCGCGCAGCCGATGCGAAGCGGGCCATCGATATGGGTCTTGATGGCGTGATCGTTTCCAACCATGGCGGCAAGGTTCTCGACGGCGTGCCCGCGACCCTTTCCGTCCTGCCCGAAATTGCCGATGCGGTGGGCGATCGCGGCGAAGTGCTGATGGACGGCGGCGTCACGCGCGGCGCGGATATCGTTCGCGCGCGGGCGCTGGGCGCGCGGGCGGTGCTGATCGGCCGGGCCTATCTCTGGGGTCTGGCGGCCGGTGGGCAACCGGGCGTGGAGCGTATCCTCACGCTTTTCCGGCGTAGCATGACCGCGACGGTCGCCAATCTCGACCGGCCCGGCATCGATGCCGTCGATCGATCGGTCCTGCGCCCGCTGCCTGATCCCGTCCTCTGGAACCTCCATCACGGCGCCCTTGCGCGGCAATTATCCTGAACGGCCTGAACGGAAGGAATGCACATCATGCGGTTTGAAGGCAAGACGGTCATCATCACCGGCGCGGCTTCCGTCAGGGGGATCGGCTTTGCCGCCGCGCGGCGGATCGCGCGCGAAGGCGGGCAGGTGGTCCTTACCGACCTTGATGGCGATGCGCTCGCCCAACGGGTGGCGGAGATAGAGGCGCTGGGCGGCGCCGCGCTGGGCATCGTCCATGATGTGACGCAGCCGGCCGGGTGGGAGCGGGTGCTGGCGCAGGCGAGCGACCGTTTCGGCCCCGTGCACGGGCTGGTCAACAATGCGGGCATCGCTGTGCTGGCGGTGATCGAAGACCTCGACCCGGCGATGTGGCATCGCCAGATCGAGGTGAACCTGACGAGCACCTATCTTGGCTGCCGTCTGCTGATCGGCCATTTCCGCGAAAAGGGCGGCGGCGCTATCGTCAATGTCTCTTCGGTGGCGGGGCTGGTCGGCATGCCGCGCACGGCTGCCTATGCGGCGAGCAAGGGCGGGGTGCGCCTGATGACGAAATCCCTCGCGCTCGAATGTGGGCGGGATGGGATTCGCGTCAATTCCGTGCATCCCGGCGTGGTGGAAACCGACATTCAGCAGGTCGCCCGCAGCGACGCCAGCGGTGCATCCGCGGCGATTGCGGCGGCGGTTCCGCTCGGCCGCACGGCGGTGGCGGATGAACTGGGCGCGGCCATCGCCTTCCTGCTTTCCGACGACGCCAGCTATGTGACGGGCGCCGAACTGGTGGTGGACGGGGGGCTGACCGCGCAATAGCCGTTCCCCCTTGGGCATCCTGCTTGACAAGATTGCGATGCTGTTCTTAATGTGCGAATATAAACCGTATGAGCGAATATCGAACCGATAGGCCGGTTCCACTCCATTCGCCGCATGAGGAGGATCATGATGGGCCAAACGCTTGAAACCTTCGATATCCATGCGGCGAACGCACGCGAAGGTGCCGAATGCTTGTGGGCGCAGATGCGCGACACGCCGGGGCTTTACCGGAATGAGCGCTATGGCGGTTTCCATGTGGTTTCCCGCTTTGAGGATGTGATGACCGTGCTGATGAAGCCCACCGTCTTCGGTTCGGGCAAGGGCATCACCTTGCCGCCACCCGCCACGGTGCGCAGCTTCCATATTCCCGCAGAGGTCGATCCGCCCGCCCATCGCGAATATCGCGCCCTGATGGCGCCGCTGATGACCCCGGCGCATGCGCGCGCGCGGGAACCCTTGGTGCGGGCCATGGTGGCCGATCTGCTGGACCGGATTCCCGATGGGGAGCCGGTCGATTTCGTCCGCGTCTTTGCCCGCCCCCTGCCGATCCTCGTCGCGCTCGACCTGCTGGGCCTGCCCGCCAGCGACGCGGGGGAACTGGAACAGATGGTGGGCGATCTCCACCGCGAGGTCGCCACCGGCGTTGCCACCGGGGCGTCGGAGCGGCTCAAGACCTATGCGGAAAATGTGCTCGTCCGCCGCCGCGCCGACGCCACCGATCCGCAGGCCGATGTCGTCTCCTCGATTCTGCTGGGCACCGCCTTTGGCCGCCCGCTGACGCCCGAAGAGCAAATGTCGATGGTGCGCCTGCTTCTTGTCGGGGGCTTCGACAGCACATCGTCCGCGCTGGCGACGATGATGTGGTGGCTCGCCACGGAACCGGAGGCGGCCGGGAGGCTGCGGGCCGACCCGTCGCTGATCGACAGCGCCAGCGAGGAAATCGTGCGCTTCGCCTCGCCCTCCACCTATTTGCGGCGCGAGGTGATGGAGGATGTCGAACTTGGCGGCACCCAACTGAAAAAGGGCGATTCGGTGTTGGTCGCCTTCGCCGCCGCCAATCGCGATCCCGCCAAGTTCGAATGCCCGGAAACGATCCGGCCCGATCGCAAGCCGAACCAGCATGTCGGTTTCGGCGCGGGCCATCATCGCTGCATCGGCTCTTTCATCGCCAAGACCGAATTGCGCCTCGCCTTCGAGGCCATTCTCGCCACCTTCTCCGGTTTTCGCATCGATGAGACGCGGCCGATCGACTATACCACGGGTCTGGGGCAGGGGATTATCTCCTTGCCCATGATCTTTTCGCGCCGGTCATGACCGCGCCGACCCTTTATCAGGAAAGGACCAGCTTTGCCCGCCATCGACCCCAGCCGCTATGAGTGGATCAGGATAGAGAAGCGCGAGGACGGCGTCGCCACGCTCACGCTCAACAATCCGCGCCGCAAAAATGCGGTGTCTCGCCCGATGCATCGCGAAATCGAACGCATATGGGATGATATCGACATGGATGACGATATCCGCGTCGTCATCCTGACGGGCGAGGGCGACGCCTTTTGCGCCGGGACCGACCTGTCCGTGCAGGACAAGGAAAATCAGGGCGGGCGCAAGGGCCGTCCGCCCACGCGCAGCGCTCGCCGGCTGTTCTGGGGCATGATGGACAGCGAAAAGCCGATCATCGCCAAGGTGCGCGGCCCGGCCTATGGCGTGGGCGTCAACATCGCGCTCGCCTGCGATATGGTGATTGCGGCGGAAGGCGCGCGCTTCTGCGATTCGCATGTCCGCATGGGCATTGCGCCGGGCGACGGCGGCGTCGCCTTTTTCCCGCTGCTGCTCGGTTTCCACCGCGCCAAGGAATATCTGATGCTGGGCGAACCGATCGAGGCTTCCAAGGCCGCGCAGATCGGCCTCATCAACTATTGCGTGCCCGATGCGGAACTGGATGATTTCGTGGACGGCTATGCGAAACGCCTCGCCGCCGGGGCGCCGCTCGCCATTTCCTATGGCAAGATGTCGGTCAACCTGCTGCTCAAGCAGATGACCGCCGGGGCCTTCGAAACCTCGCTCGCCTATGACCAGCTGACGCTCTTTACAGAGGATCATGCCGAAGGCGCGCGGGCTTTCCTCGAAAAGCGCCAGCCTGAATTCAAGGGAAGCTGAAGATTATGACGGGTTTTACGGTCGTCCAGCGGGACGGGACGGAACAACAGGTGGAGGGCGATGCCGGGCATTCGGTCATGGAAGTGATCCGGGACAATGGCATTGATGAACTTCTGGCGTTGTGCGGGGGCTGCTGTTCCTGCGCGACGTGCCATGTCTATGTGGACCCGGCCTTCGCCGACCGCCTGCCGCCGATCAGCGAGGATGAGAACGACCTGCTCGACAGTTCGGATCACCGGACCGAACGATCGCGCCTGTCCTGCCAGTTGCACCTGACCGCCGAACTGGAGGGGATGCGGATCGAGATCGCCCCGGAAGATTAGGACCGACAAGCATTTGCGGGCCGTCAGGGCGGGAGGCGCTGACGGCCATCGGCCGATGTCGATCGGTCCTGTGCCTTATCGTCCGGGCGGTGGCGTCATGCCGGGGACGAGGCGGGGAAATGGCGGACGAGAAACTGCATCATCCCGGCGTTGAACGCGTCGTTGCGGTCGCCCGCCACCATGTGGCCCGCGCCCTCCACGTCGAATATTTCGAGGCGCGGCATCACGTCGCGCAGGATCGCGGTGCCTTCGTCGCCGACGATATCGCTCTTCATGCCGCGAATCAGCAGCACCGGCACGTCGCGGCCAGCGCGCGCGCCTTCCACCGTTTGCGCCAGTTCGCGGCGCTGATGCTCGATATCGGGTTCCAGAAAAGCCGGGTCCCAGTGCCAGCGGAAACGGCCATCCTCCTTCAGCCGCAGGTTCCGCCGCAGTCCTTCCAGATCTTTCGGCCGATTGCGGTGGGGATTATAGGCGGCGATGGCGTCGGCCACCTGTTCCAGACTATCGAAGCCCTCCGGCCGGGCGAGCATGAAGTCGCGGATGCGCTGCACGCCGCGCGGGTCCGGGTTGGGCACGATGTCGACCAGCACGACGGCGGCCGGTTGCATCCCGTCCGCCAGCGCCCGCAGCGCCGTCGCGCCGCCGAGCGAAGCGCCGACCAGCGCCACCGGCCCGCGCACCCCTTCGGCCACTTTCCGCAGGTCGGCGGCGTGATAGGCCAGCGAATAGCCGCCCGATCCCGCCCAGTCGCTTTCGCCATGACCGCGCGCGTCGAAATTGATCACATGATATCCGGCGTCGATCAGCGTGTGGCATGCGCTCGTCCAGGAAAAGCGCGTCTGTCCGCCGCCATGCATCAGGATGACGCACGGCGCGTCCGGGTCGCCGCCGACATCGCCCACAAGGTCGAGGCCGGTATCCACCGCAAAGCGCGCCGTGCGCATCGTCATATCCGCTCTATGATCGCGGCCGGGGCCAGGCCGCCCGCCGCGCACATGGTCACGAGGCCGACGGCCTTGTCCTGCCGTTCCAACTCGTCGAGCAGGGTGGCGGTCAGGATCGCGCCCGTCGCGCCGATCGGGTGACCGAGCGCCATCGCGCCGCCGTTCACATTGACGGTTTCAGGGTCGAGATCGAGGTCGCGCATGAATTTCAGCGGCACGACGGCAAAGGCTTCGTTGATTTCGAACAGGTCGATGTCGCCCAGCGCCATGCCCGCCTTTTCCAGCACCTTGCGCGCCGCCGGGACCGGGCCGTTCAGCATCAGCGTCGGGTCGTCCCCGACCGTCGCCACGGCGCGGACGCGCGCGCGCGGCTTCAGGCCATGGGCCTTGGCATAATCGGGCGAGGCGAGGAGCAGGGCGCCCGCGCCGTCCACCACGCCGGAACTGGTCGCGGCGGTGTGCATATAGCGGATATCGAGATCGGGATAGACCTGCCGCAGCAACGAACCATAGCTGTTGCCTTCCTCGTCGATCGCGCGGTTGAACACGCTTTCGAAGGCGGGCTTGAGACCCGCGAGCGCCTCCGCCGTGGTTTGCGGGCGCGGATATTGCTCCCGGTCGAGCAGGATTTCGCCTTCGTCATTGCGCACGGGGATGAGCGAGCGGTCGAAGCGGCCCTCCCGGATCGCCCGGTCCGCGCGCTGCTGGCTGGTGAGCGCCAGTGCGTCGAGGTCCTCGCGGTGGAAGCCTTCCAGCGTCGCGATGACATCCGCGCAGAGGCCCTGATGGGGCTGCGGGATTTTCTTGCGCAGCGCAAGATTGCCCGAATCCATCATAAATTCACGCGACAATGTGCGCGTGTAGGACATCATCTCTACCCCGCCCGCGATCACGATATCCTGCGCGCCGGAAAGAATGCCCATCGCCGCGAGGTTCATCGCGGTGAGGCCGGAGCCGCAGAAACGATCGAGCGAAAAGCCGGGGACGGTGGCGGGAAACCCGGCGTCCAGCACCGCCATACGGGCAAGGTTCAGGCCTTGTTTGCCCTGCTGCGTGTTGACCCCGGCGATAACGTCGTCCACGTCCCCGGCGTCGAGGCCTGTCCGTTCCGCCAGCGCCGTCAGCAGTTGCGAGAAGAGGCGCTGCGGATGCACCTGCGCCAGCGCGCCCTCCGCCTTGCCCAGCCCACGCGGGGTCCGCGCGGCATCAATGATCCAAACTTCGCTCACGGTCTTTTCCCTTCTGGCGATATCATCAGCGATTACCACCCCAAATATTCGATAAAGCGCTCCGCACGAGCCGGGCGCACCGCCCGTTCACATGCGGATCGCGCCGTCCAGACGGACCTGCTCGCCGTTGAAATAGCTGTTGCGGCACATCTCCACCGCGAGGCTGGCAAATTCCTCCGCATGGCCGAGACGGCGCGGGAAGGGCACGCTGTCGCCCAGTTGCTTGCGCAGTTCGGGCTTGGCGGTCGCGAACAGCGGCGTATCCATGATGCCCGGCAGGATGGTGTTGACGCGGATGCCCTCGCGGCGCAGATCCCGCGCGACCGGCAGGGTTAACGCGACGATGCCGCCTTTCGAGGACGCATAGGCCGCCTGTCCGGCCTGCCCGTCCGTCGCCGCGACCGATGCCGTGGTGACGATCGCGCCGCGTTCCCCATCCTCGTTCATGGGGTCGAGCGTCATCATCCCGGCCGCCGATTTGGCGAGGCAACGGAAGGTGCCGACCAGATTGAGGAGAACGATCTTTTCGAACTGATCGATCGGGAAATGGGTGATATCGCCCGTTTCCCGGTCGCGCTGCGCCGTTTTGAAGGTGTTGCCGCGCCCCGCGCAACTGACGAGAATCCGCTCCTGCCCGATGGCGGCGCGCGCTTTGGCAAAGCCGTCATCGACCGATGCGTCGCTGGTGATATCGACGGCGCAGAACACCCCGCCAATCTCCTTCGCCACGCTTTCGCCGCGTTCGCCATTAAGATCGAAGATCGCGATCTTCACGCCCTGCGCCGCCAGCGCCCGCGCCGTCGCCTCGCCCAGCCCGCTTGCGCCGCCGGTCACAACCGCCGAACATCCCTCAAGTTTCATCGATATTGCTCCTTCAAATTAGCGAAACCGGCGACTCGCGAGATCAGACGGGCGAGGCGTGGCGGGTGAGACAAGGACAGGCAAGGCGGGGCAGGCAAGACGGAGCGCAGGCGAGGCGGGATCAGCGCTTCGCCGCGAACAGCCGAATATGCCTGTCCATGCCTTGATCCACCAATGGTCATTTATCGTACATTCGTGCAATATTCTGCTAAGGATCGGCGCTCGTCAAGATCATTCGGCAGATCATTTGGCCATGGCGGCCCGGATCTCGGCCACATCCGGCGGGCGGCGCAGATGCATGCCCCCATCGGTATGGATCGTCTCACCCGTGATCCAGCCGGGCGAGGTGCCCAGCCAGGCAATGGCTTCGGCCACCTCGTCGGGGGCGGCGCAGCGGCCCAGCGGCGCCTCTGCCGCGACGATCGGCCCGGCCTTGGGGTGGTCGAGCAGATGGCCCGCCGCGGGGGTGGAGATCGGTCCGGGACAGACGGCGTTCACGCGAATGCCGCGCGGGCCATATTCGAGCGCGGCATACCGCACGAGGGTCTGGACCGCCGACTTCGCGCAGCCATAGGAAAAATAGCCGTGCCATGGATTCGTCGCCGCAATCGAACTCATCAGCACGATGGAGCCATGATCGTTCATCCGCCGCGCCGCATGACGGACGAATAGCATGGGCGCCTCGAAATTGAGTTTCATGCAGTGGGCCAGCGTTTCGGGCGCGATGTCGTCGATCAGGCCGGTGACGCCTGCCCCGGCAACGAGCACGGCGCAATCGATGCCCTCTTCCGCTCCGGCGCCTTCGCAGAAACGGGCGACGTCCTCTTCCACGGTGGCGTCGCAGGCAATCGCGGTGCCATCGATTTCAGCCGCCAGCTTTTCTATTCCTTCGCGGCGGCGCGCGCCGACCGTCACGGCAAAACCCCGCGCCGCGAGCGCATGCGCTATGGCCCAGCCCGTGCCGCCTTCCTCCGACGCGCCGAGCACCGCTGCTCTTTTCTTTCCGCCTGCCATTCTGCTCTCTCCTTCTAGCTTGTCTTTCCGGCCGGATTGCCCGGCCGTGATCGGCGTTCACATGGCCGTGGTCTGTCCGGCATGGAGATTGCGCGCCGCCCCGCCATAATGTTTGAAGACCCCGCTGCCCCGCAACACCGGAACCGAGGGGCCATGCAGCAAGGCCTGCGCGAAACAAGTGCTGCCGCCCACGCGGATCACCGAAACCCGTGCATCGATCCACTCGCCGAGGGTCGCGGGCGCCAGATAATCGAGCGACAGGGTGATGGTCGGCAGCGGCGCGGGCAAATCCCATATCGTGCGGATGCCGCGGGCCAGCGCTATATCGAGAAAACTCGCCAGCATGCCGCCATGGCAGACCGGGCGGGGGTTGCAATGCTGCGGGGCGACGCGAAAGCCGAAGCGGACGCCTTCGCCCGGTTCCAGCATATCCTGACTGGCGTACATCGGCCCGATCAGATCGGCGAACGGCCCGCATTCGCTCACCAGTTCCCAGCGGCGATCATCACGTGGCGGTTCGGTCATCCGCGCCGCCCAACGCAGGCGACCCTGCGCTTTTCTGGATATATACCGGCCTTGTCGCCCATGATTGCACCCCGTTGATTGTTCGTATATCGCTCATAATAGCGATATACGAACAATCAACTTCCTCACCGCCTCTGTCAAGGCTGGACGCGCGCGCATAAATCGGGATTGTCAAATTCGGTTCAATATCGTAGATCGAACGTATGTTACATATTCGCACAATGGTGCGACTGTTTGTCAGATGAATTTCGCGAAGGAAAGCCCATGGCCTATAGCTTCGAGCAGCATAAGATCACCGGCGCCATTGAGGCAGACGATGAATATTGGCGCGGTCTGGAGGACGGCAGGTTTCAGCTTCCGCGCTGTTCGGGGTGCAAGGGCTGGACATGGCCGGCGCATTTCCGCTGCGGCCGGTGCGGTTCGTGGGATTTCGAATGGGTGGCGCTGGAACCGAAGGGCAGGATTTTCACGCATACCCGTACGCGCTATGCGTTCGACCGGGTGCTCGAACGCAAGGATGACGTGCCCTATGTCACCCTTGTCGTAGAGATTCCAGAGGCGGACAATGTCCGCGTCATGGGCGTTCTGCAAGGCGATGAGGCTGGGCTGAAGATCGGCGCGCCCGTTCGGGGCAGGATTCTTCCCCCCAGCGCGAAAACGAAAAATTATCCGTCGCTTGTCTGGGAACTGGATCTTTGATGCGCGCGGCAGGAATCATCGGGCCAGAAACAGCCGGAGCCGGGGCTGGACACAAGCAAGCCGGGCACAAGCAAGCCGGACATAAGCAAAGGAGTGCGGGCAAGTGAGCAAGATGCGTGGCGCGGCGGCAATCGTCGGGATCGGGCAAACCCCCTATTACAAGCGCGGAACCTCGCCCGAACCGGAACTGAAACTCGCGATCCGGGCCATTACGCAGGCCGCCGAGGATGCCGGGATCGACGTTCGCGACATTGACGGTTTCGTCTCTTATGCCTCCGAACGCAGCGACCCCGCCAAGCTGATGCCCGCGCTCGGCACGCGCTCGTGCCGGTTCGCCTCGCTGGTGTGGTTCCATGGCGGCGCATTGCCCGCGACCCTGAACGTCGCAGCCATGGCGGTGATGTCCGGTCAGGCCGATGTCGTCGCGGTGTATCGGTCCATGGCCGAAAGCAACAGCCAGCGGTTGCGCGTCGTGGTCGCGCAGAACGACACGTCCTCGCAATATCTGGTGAACGGGCTGGATTCTCCCGCCCAGATTCTCGCGCTGCGCGCGCAACGGCTGATGGAATATCACGGCGTGCCCCAATCGGCCCTCTATGCGGCGGTGCAGGCAAGCTATCATCATGCGAAGAACAATCCCCACGCCTATGGCCGCAATGTGGAGATGAACGAGGAGGTCTATGCCAATGCGCGCATGATCTCGGAGCCTTACAGGCTGTTTGACTGTTCCCGCGAAAATGACGGCGCGGCCTGCATACTTGTCGTTTCGGCGGAGCGCGCGAAGGATCTGAAGCAGACGCCCGCCTATATCCTGTCCGCGCCGATGGGAACCATGGAGGGCGGCGGCGCGCTGGAAGAAAACTGGAAGCCCTATTATGCGACGGCGGGTCAGGCCGAACTGGCCGAACGGCTGTGGCGCGAATCGGGCTATGGCCCCAAAGATGTCGATGTGGCGCAAATCTATATGAACATGACCTCCATGGGCATCGGCGCGATGATCGACCATGGTTTCTTCACCGCGGAAGAGGCGGGTGAATTCTGCACCTTCGAGAATTTGATCGCCCCTTCCGGCACATTGCCGATCAACACGTCGGGCGGCGATCTGGGCGAAGGCTTCATTCACGGCATGGGCCTGATCCCGGAGGCGGTGCGGCAGATTCGCGGCGCATCGGTCAATCAGGTGCCAGGGGCGAAGCTCTCGCTCGTCACCGGCGGACCCGGCGACCTGATGGGCAGCACCGCCCTGCTGGGCAGCGCCGAAACACTCTGACCACCCTATCCCAAGGAAGCGACATATATGGCATTCACGGTTAGCCGCGCGATCAGATGGTGGGCCTGGGACAGGCCCGACCGCGTTGCGCTGGATTATGAAGGGGAGCCGCTCACCTATGCGGAACTGAACGCATGGGCCGCCCGCGTGGGCGCATGGCTGGTAGAGCAGGGCGTCAGGCCGGGCGATCGTGTCTCCACCATCGCCGCCAATTCGCTCGACTATGCGGTGCTGATCGTCGGGATCATGTATGCGGGCGGGATCAATGCGCCGCTGACCTTCCGCGCCAGCGCGCGCGAATTGCGCCGCTCGCTCGATCTCCTCGCGCCCGCGCTGCTGTTCAGCGATGCCGAACGCAAGGATTGCGCGGGGGAGGCGCTGGGCGCGCAGGATCGGCACAAGCTGCGTTCGCTCGATATCATCCGCGCGCTGCGCGATGCGCCCGAACCGGCGGCGGCGCCCTATGAGCCGAATCCCGATGACCCGCTGTTCATCATCGGGACCAGCGGTTCGACGGGCTTTCCCAAGGGCGTCGTCTATACCCATGGATCGACCATGGCCTATTCGGCCGAGTTCGCCCTGATGGAGCCAGCGACCGGCAATGGCGGCAGCATCCTTGCCGCCGGGCCTTACAGCTCGTCGTCCGGCACCTTGCTGCTGATGCAATTTTTGTCGGTCGGCGCGACCATCCATGCGCAGAACAGGTTCACGCCCGAAATCGCCCTTCGCCTGTTGCAGGAAAAGCATATCACCACATTTCTGGCTTCGGTGATCTTCTGGGAACGGATCGCCGCCCTGCCGGAATTCGAGCAGGCCGATCTGTCCTCCATCAAGTTCGCGCAAATCAGCGGGGCGCGGGTCAACCCGTCCCTGCTGGAACGCTATCGGGAAAAGGGGCTGGTGCTGCGGCAGGCCTATGGCTGCACCGAGGCAGGCGGCGCATGGGCGGCGCGTGATCGCACCGCGCTCACCCAGCCCGACACATGCGGCCCGGGCGCGATGTTCAGCGATTACCGGATCATGCTGCCGGACGGGACCATCGCGCCGCCGGGCGAACCGGGCGAGATATTGGTGCGCAGCGCGGGCCTCACCGTGGGATATTGGAACGACCCGGAACAGACAGCCAAGGCCTATCAGGATGGATGGCTGCACACCGGCGATCGCGGCGTGATGGATGAGGACGGCAATCTGACCTTCATCGACCGGATCAAGGACATCATCATTTCGGGCGGCCTCAACATTTCCGCGATGGAGGTGGAAGGGGCGATTGCCGAAATGGAGGGCGTCGATGAGGTCGTGGTGATCGCCGCGCAGGACGCCGATTTCGGGGAAACGCCGCTCGCCATCATTCATGGCGATCCGGATCGGCTCGACCCGCAGGATATCGTCGCCCATTGCCGCACCGCGTTGGCGAGTTACAAGGTGCCGCGCTATATCGCGCTGGAACCCGAACCGCTGCCGCGCCTGCCCTCGACCAAGATCAACAAGGTGTTGTTGCGCGAGAAATATCGCGAGGCCGCGTCTTTCCTCGAAAAGATACGATAGCAAATGCCCCGGTCCCTGCCGGGCCGGGCGCGTTTTCAATCCAGATCGATGATCCTGGCCTCGGCGGTCGCAAGGTCCAGCACCGCGCAACTGCGCACAAAGCCGTTGCTCGTCGGCCGTCCCTCGCCGGTGGAGCCGGGATTGACCACCAGCGTCGATCCAAGCTGCCGCACCACGGGCATATGCGTGTGCCCGTAAAGCAGGATATCCGCGTCCGCCTCGTCGAAACGGCCGAAATCGCGGTGGCCCGGCGGCACATAGGCATGGCTGGAGGGCCATGGCGTCGAATGCACGATCAGTACGCGGCGTCCCGCCATCTCGCAGGCGATGCGCGCCGGGCGGGCGGCCAGCCATCCGGCGAGGTCCGGGTCTACGCCGGGGGCGTTGCGGCCGGGGCCGGCGAAAAAGGCTTCCTCATGATTGCCGAGGATGGTCAGCGCCTCGTTCCGGCGCAACAGCGCGGTTGTCTCGTTGGAGAAGGCGGCCTGTTGAATGCTGTCCCCCAGACAGACCAGATGGTCGATCGTCCCCATCGCCGCGATCGCGGCTTCCAGCGCGCGCCACTGGCCATGAATGTCGGAGACGATGCCGAGCCGCACGCTCAGGCGGGCGCGGTTTCAGCGCGGACCGCGTCCACGCCGACCCGCTCGGCCATGAAAGACGGCCCGCCCTGCCAGATCGGCCAGCGCCCGGCGCGCACCATGGCGAAATCGATGTCCGATCCGCGCTTCACCACCTCTTCTTCCCGCAGGGCCAGCGCCTCGGCAAGAAGAGGATAGACCAGTTGCCGCTCGATCAGCGGGTTCGGGGCGCCTTCATCGCCATCCGCGCGCCCGCCATCGGGCAGTAGCGACGCGCGAAAGCCGAAGGAACGCCCGGTCGCGGCGATATCGCGGGGGTCGGTTCCGCTGGCGATCAGGTCCGCGATCGCCGCGTCAAGCCGGTTGGCCAAACGTCCGATCACGCCGCCGGGCGCGGGCGTGACGAAAATCGCGGCCTTGCCGTCCTTGCGGGCCATGGCCATCGCCCGCAGCGCGACGGCGGGCGATGTGCGGGCGCCGACGATGATTTCCGCGACGCCCTCCGCCTCCCGCAGGCCGACCAGCGCTTCGGGCCGCGTGAGCGGGGCGGCGAGGCTGTCCAGATCGTCAAGGAAGCGGGTGGCGATGATGATATCGGCATCGGCCTCGGCGCGGGAAAGCGCTTCGCCATAGGCAGCGCGATCGCCTGTATCGGTGATGATGGCGACGCTGCCCTCGGCGGCTTTTTCCTTCTCCGCGCCGGGCAGCTTGGCGGCGGCGCGTTCAGCGAAGAAGAGATGCCGCTGCGCCGCCGATTCCGGCCCGGCGGTCAGGGCGCGGGCAATCTCCCGCTCCCGCGCCATGCCCTGATCGAAGGGCAGCGCGATGGCCGCCTCTATGGCGCGCAACACGCCGTCCGCTGCCTTGAGGCCGATGAAAAGATCGGGGTTGTCCGCCCGGAAACGATCGAAGATGGGGCGCGCCTCGTCAAGGCTCATATCCGGCGCCAGATCGCGCAGGCGGCGCAGCGGCGCGCCGGTCGCGATCAGCTTGCGGGCAAAGGCGATCGCGCCCGCTTCCAGTTCTCCCTCCGGCACGATGGCGTCGATCAGGCCCGTGTCCAGCGCCTTGTCCGCCTTCACCGGCTTGCCGAGGCCGATCATCTCAACGGCGGCGGCGACGCCGATCAGGCGAGGCACGCGCTGCGTCCCGCCAGCACCGGGCAGCAGGCCCAGCGCGACTTCGGGCAGGCCGACGACCGCCGAGGGGACCGCGACCCGGTAATGGCCCGCCAGCGCCAGTTCCAGCCCGCCGCCCAGCGCCGTGCCGTGCATGGCCGAAACGATGGGCTTGGATGAACTTTCGAAGGTCGCCATCACGTCGCCCAGCAAAGGCGGCTCTATGGGCTTGCCGAGTTCGGTCACGTCCGCCCCGGCGAAGAAGGTCCGGCCGCCGCAGACGAGGACGAGCGCTTGCGCGGCGGGATCGTCCAGCGCGCGGGTCACGCCGTCGCGCAGGGCGATGCGGACCTTGTGGCTGAGCGCATTCACCGGCGGCGAATCGATCCGCAGGACCGCGATTCCGGCATCGACCCGGTAGCTGGAAATGTCAGTGGGCGTGGTCATTGGCGCTCTCCCTTCATTTATATGCCTGCCTACTTGACGACCGGGGGCAGGACAAGGCAAAAGTCCGATATGTGAACAGTAGGGCGATTAACGCACTATATTGACCGGAGGGCGCATGAGCCTCGATCCCGATATCCGATCCTCGTTGCGGTTGCCCGCGATCTGCGCGCCGATGATGATCGTTTCCGGGCCGGAACTGGTGGCCGCCGCCTGCAAGGCCGGGATCATGGCGGGCCTGCCGCGCCATAATGCTCGTTCCGGCGAGGAATTCGCGAGCTGGCTGGGCGTGATCCGCGTGGAACTGGATGCCGCGCGTGAGGCCGATCCCGATGCGCGGATCGGGCCGCTGGCGGTGAACATCACCGCAAAGCGCCCGCTTGCCGAGATACTGCCCGATCTGGACCTTTGCATCGCCCATGGCGTGCGGCATTTCATCACCGCGCTGGGCGACCCGACCGACATGGCCAAGGCGATCCATGATCGGGGCGGCACCGTCTTTCACGATGTCACCAGCCTGCGCTTTGCGGAAAAGGCCATTGCGGCGGGGGTGGACGGGCTGATCTGCATCGGCAGCGGAGGCGGCGGCCATTCGGGGCCGCTGAATGCGCTGTCCTTCGTGCCGAAGGTTCGCGCCATGTGGGACGGCACCATCGTCTTTGCAGGCAGCGTGTCCAATGGCGCGGCCATTCGCGCCGCGCAAGTGCTGGGCGCGGACCTCGTCTATCTGGGCACGCGCTTCATCGCGACCCGCGAATCCCGCGCGCCCGATGCCTATAAGGCGATGCTGGTGGACGGCACGTCGAGCGACCTTGCCTATACGCCCCGCGTCACCGGCGTGCCTGCCAACTGGCTGAAGCCCTCGCTGGCGCTGCATGGGCTGGATGCGGATGCGCTTCCGCCCGCCGCCCCGGGCCATGCGCATCTGCCCGATGGTGTTCGGCCATGGCGCGACCTGTGGAGCGCGGGGCAGGGCATCGACCTGATCGACGATATTCCCGATGTGGCGACGTTGGTGGAGCGGCTGCGGATCGATTATGCCGCCGCCTGCGCCATGCCCGACCGGGCCGATATCGATATGTCGGACGGGGCGCCGGGAATGGCGCGTGGCCATGGTTGATGCCGCCAGCCTTCTCGCCGGGTCGCAGGCGCCGATCGCCGTTGCGGATGGGGACGGCGTGCGCTTCGTCATTCTCAACCGCCCGGCGGCGCGCAATGCGATGACCCGCGCAATGCGCGCCGATTTCTCCGCGATCCTTGCCGCCGCCGATGCCGATCCCGCCATTGCCGCGCTGGTGCTGACCGGGGCCGCCGGTATTTTCAGCAGCGGCGTGGACCTCAAGGACCGGGTGCCCGGCGCTCCGCCGGTCGAGCCGAATCCCGGCGTGGCCCTGCGCCGCCTTGCCAAGCCCATCATTGCCGCGATTGATGGCCCCTGCGTGACGGGCGCGCTCGAAATGGCGCTTTCCTGCACCTTTGCGATCGCCACGCCCGCCGCCCGCTTTGCCGATACCCATTGCAAGGTCGGGTTGTTCCCTCGCTGGGGCGGGGGAGCGCTGCTGACCGGGGCGATCGGAGTCCGTCGCGCGCGGCAAATGATGCTGACGGGCGATTTCGTGGATGCCGATACCGCGCTCAGCTGGGGGCTGGTCAATGAGATCGTGCCCGCCGGCCGGCTGCTCGATCGCGCTGCGGAACTCGCCCGCGCCATGGCGGATCGGGCGCGCGAACAGCCCTTGTCCTTTCGCCTGCACGAACAGATGTTGTGCGCAACCGACGACGCCAATCCCGCGTCCGCCATCGAGGGGCGATTGCTTGCCCGCTTCGATACCGAAAAGCGCGATGCTGAAAAGACCTCCTTCGAGTAGAGAGATGCCATGACGACAGACACCCATCCCCATGCCGCCCCGCTGACGCATCCCGATAAATTCTTCATCGGCGGCCAGTGGGTCGCGCCTGCGGGCGCCGCCACCATCGACGTGATCAACCCGGCGACCGAAGACGTCTATGTGACCGTGGCGCAGGCCGAAGAGGCCGATGTCGCCCGCGCCGTCTCCGCCGCGCGCGAGGCTTTCGACACCGGGCCATGGCCGCGCCTGACCCCGGCGGAACGCGCCGCATGGCTGCGCAAGCTGGCGGACGGCATCGACGCCCGCGCAGAGGATTTCGCGCATGTCTGGCCCAATGAAATGGGTATAGTGTTCACCATGGCGCAGGCCATGTCGAAGGGCATTTCCTTCACCTATCGCAGCTATGCCGACATCATCGAGCGGTTCCCGTTCATCGAGGAACACCGGACCACCGCCAATGCCAGCACCGGCCTGCTGGTGCGGGAGCCGGTCGGCGTGGTCGGCGCGATCATTCCGTGGAACGCCCCGGCGATGCTGACGGCCCTCAAGGTCGCGCCCGCGCTCGCCGCCGGGTGCACCCTTGTCCTGAAGGCCTCGCCCGAAGCGCCGGGCCATGCGCTGTTGCTGGCCGAGGTCGCGGAAGCCATCGGCCTGCCGCCGGGCGTGCTCAATATTTTCACCGCGGATCGCGACGCGGGCGAGGCTATGGTGCGGGACGAGCGGGTGGACAAGATCAGCTTCACCGGGTCGAGCGCGGCCGGGTCGCGCATCGCCTCGATCCTTGGCGGGCGGATGGCGCGCTACACGATGGAACTGGGCGGCAAGTCGGCGGCGATCATTCTTGATGATTATGATGTGGAAGCCGCCGCCGCCACGCTGGGCAAGCGCACGCCGGACATGACCGGGCAGGTCTGCGCGGCGCTGACCCGCGTGATCGTGCCTCGGCACCGGCATGATGCGATGGTTGAGGCCCTGAGCGCGACGCTCGGTAAGGTCCGGGTGGGCGATCCGTTCGATCCGGCGACGCGCATGGGGCCGCTCGCCAGCGCCCGTCATCGCGACCGCGTCGAAGGCTATATTGCCGGGGCGAGGGCGGCGGGCGCGCGGCTGGGCACGGGCGGGGGGCGGCCTGCCGGGCTTAATCGCGGCTTTTATATCGAACCGACGGTGTTCGGGGATGTGGACCCTGCATCGGCCATTGCGAGAGAAGAGATTTTCGGCCCGGTGCTGGTCGTCATTCCGGCGGCGGATGAAGCCGATGCGGTGCGCATCGCCAATGACTCGGTCTTTGGCCTCAACAATGCCGTGTTCACCCATGATGCCGATCGCGCCTATCGGGTTGCGCGGGATTTGCGGTCGGGTACGGTGGGGCATAACGGCCTGCGGCTTGATTTCACCATCGCCTTTGGCGGTTTCAAGCAATCGGGCGTCGGCCGCGAAGGCGGGGTCGAGGGGTTGAAACCCTATCTCGAAACCAAGACCGTTCTGTTGCAGGGGCGTCCGGCGGCCCTTCCGGCAAAGGAGGCCTGATCCATGGCAGACTATGATTATATCATCATCGGCGCGGGCGCTGCTGGCTGCGTCCTCGCCTATCGGCTGACCGAAAACCCCCGGACCCGTGTGCTGCTGCTGGAGGCGGGGGGCAAGGACGACAATCCCTTCATCCGCATGCCGCGCGGGCTGGCCAAGGTCATGTCCAATCTGCGTTTCATCTGGCCGTTCGCGACTAAAGCGGAGCCGGGGTCCAACAATGTTTCGGAAAGCTGGGCGCGTGGGCGCGTGCTCGGCGGGTCGAGCTCGGTCAACGGCATGGTCTATGTGCGGGGCGCGCAACAGGATTTCGACCGGCTGGCGGACATGAGCAGCGAGGATTGGAACTGGGCGAACATCGCACAGGCCTATCGCGCGATGGAGGCGCATGAACTGGGCGCAGGACCGGCGCGTGGCGGCGATGGCCCGTTGCATATCACCTTGCCCGACTATCGATCGGACCTGACGGAAGCGGTGCTGGCCGCCGGGGAGGCGATGGGGCTGGAGCGGATGGAGGATATCAACGATCCCGCCGACCGGGAACGCGTCGGCTATGCGCCCCGCACCATCTACAAGGGCAAGCGCCAGAGCGCCGCCACCGCCTTCCTGCGCCCCGCGATGAAGCGCCCCAATCTGACGGTGCGGACCGGCGTGACGGTCGATCGCATCCTGTTCGAGGGCAAGCGCGCTGTCGGCGTCGCCGCGCGGCAGGATGGCCGGTCCGTCACCTATTCCGCAGGCGAAACCCTCCTGTGCGCCGGGGCGCTGGCCAGCCCCGCCATTCTGCAACGATCCGGCGTGGGACCGGCGGATCGGCTTTCCGCCCTCGATATTCCGGTCGTGCAGGATAATGCGGGCGTGGGCGCCGACCTGTTCGAGCATCGCGGCGTCGTGTTCCAATGGAAGGTGCCGGACGCGATTTCGCAGAACAAGGCCTTTCGCGGCCCCGGTCTGATCGCGAGCGTGCTGCGCTATTATCTCACCGGCAAGGGCGCGATGGCGGGCGGCGCCTATGACATGGCGGGCTATGCCAAGTCCGATCCGTCGCTGGACCGGCCCGACCTGCAAATCCTGATGTCGCCCTATACCTTCAATTATACGGCGGTGCCGCTACGCGTGGAGGATCATGGCGGGTTGAACTTCTGCGTCTACAAGATCCGGCCCGATTCGCGCGGATCGGTGATGATCTCTTCACGCGACCCGGAGGCCCTGCCCGATATCGTGCCCGCCTATCAGAGCGACCCGTCGGACCGGGCGATCGTCGGCAAGATGTTCGATTATGTCCGCCGCTTCGTGCGTCAGGCGCCGCTTGCCGCGATGATCGAGGGCGAGACGCGGCCGGGCGCGGATTTTGCGCGTGAGGAGGATATAGAGCGGGCTTATCTTCAGTTCGGCTATGCCAATTACCATGCATCGGGCACTTGCCGGATGGGCAGCGATGCGGCGTCCGTCGTCGATCCCGCGTTGCGCGTGCGGGGCGTCGAGGGGCTGCGGGTGGCCGATACGTCGGTGTTCCCGTTCATGCTCGCCGGAAACACCAATGGCCCGGCCATGGCAATCGCCTGGCGCGCGGCGGACCTGATCGGGCAGAAGGCATGACGGCAGGGGTATGGCGAGCGCCTGCCGCTGTTCAGGGATGCTATACAGCCTGCAAGATGTGTGCAATAATCGCACGATCTTGGTGTTCAGGGAAGATATATGGAGCAGGGAGTGAGTGAAGCGAGCAGGGAACAACCGGTCGAGGCGGCGTCCAAGGGAACGGGGCGAGTGTTGCGCGACGTCGATCGAATGGGCGGATTTGCCAAAGGTTTGTCGGTGATCGAGGCCTTCGGTCAGGGTCGCAATCGCCTGACCATCGCGGAGGTGGCGCGGTTGAGCGGGCTGGATCGCGCATCGGCGCGGCGGTGCCTGCTGACGCTGGTCGAAATGCGCTACGCGACCACGGACGACCGCTATTTCGAACTGACCCCGCGCATCCTGCGGCTGGGCCATTCCTATCTCGCCGCCTCGTTGCCGCGCCTTATCAAGCCATCGCTGGATCAGCTTGCCGATCAGTTGCGGGAAAGCTGTTCGGCGGCTGTGCTCGACGGGACGGAGGTGGTCTATATCGCCCGCGCATCGCATCACCGCATCGTCGGCGCGGGGCTGCATGCGGGTAGCCGTCTGCCCGCCTATTGCACCTCGCTGGGCCGCGTTTTGCTGGCTGCGCTGCCGCCCGAACAGGCCAAGCAGGTCATCGAGGCGAGTGACCGCCAGCGCCTGACCGACCGGACGCTGACCACGGTCAAGGTGCTGATGGCGGAGATAGATCGCGTGCGCGATCAGGGCTATGCGTTCATCGATCAGGAATTGGAGACGAACTCCCGCTCCATCGCGGTGCCGATCCGCAATTTCGCGGGCAATACCGTCGCGGCGGTGACGGTCGGCCTGCATGTTTCGCGCAGCTCCCCGGAGCGGGTGGAAACGGAAATCCTGCCCGCCATGCTGGAGATGCAGGCGCAGCTTGCGGAAATCCTCCCGTAAAAGGAGCCGAGCGGGAAGGACAGGGATCGGGGGCAGGGACCGGGGGGCCGGACTGGCTGATGGATAATCAGCCCGAAGCATCCCGGCCCTGCTTCCCGCGTCCGGGGTTGTCGGGCGTCATCATCCGGCTTGAAAATGCGTTAGAAAAGGCCCTGAAAGGCCCCCCCGTCATTGATGATGTTCTGCCCTGTCACATAGCCCATCTGGCTGGCGCAGAACATCGCGATAAGGTCGCCCACCTCTTGCGGGTCGGCGATGCGATCGGCGGCGGTGCGGGCGCGCACCTCCTTCTCGATGCTTTCATAGGGCACGCCAAGCGTATCTGCGCGGCCCTGAAGCGAGGCCTGTAGCGCCTCGGTATTGATGAGGCCGGGGAGAATGCTGTTGATCGTGACATTATAGGGCGCGACCTCGCGGACGAGCGAGGCGATCGCCCCGGCGAGCGCAAGGCGCGCGGCATGGGAATGGCCGACGCCCACCTGCGGGAATTTGATGAAATTGGCCGAGATATTGACGATGCGCCCGAAGCGGCGTTCGCACATGCCCGGCGCATAGCCGTGGATCAGGTCGATGGCGGAAAAGAAATGCGCATCGAACCACCACAGCCATTGCTCGCGGGTCAAATCCTGATAGCGGATCGGCCGTTGCGGCACCCCGGCATTGGTGATGAGCAGATCCGGCGCGGGGTGCGCGGCGATCAGCGCGGCGCGCCCGTCCGGCGTGGTGAGGTCGGTCGCGAAATGGGCGACATCGACACCGCTTTCGGCGCGGATTGCCTGCGCGGTAGCTTCCAGCGAGGCGGGGGTGCGCGCCACGATGACGACATTGGCGCCTTCCAGCGAAAGACGCCGCGCCGCCGCCCGGCTCATGCCCCTGCTGCCCCCGCACACAATGGCCGTTCGACCCTTTACTCCGATATCCATGACAGTATTTCTCCCTGAAACATTGCCGGGGCATGGCGATGCCTTGCCGCCCCGATCATCATGAAAGGCAAATCTCTATTCCCTGACCCCGTCGCCGCGCTGGAGGACAAGGCGGGTGAGGCGCGATGCCGCGATGCGCCAGCCTTCGGCGGTGCGGCGACAAATATCGTGATAATGCCCGCGCCCCGCAAGGATCAGCCGTCCCTGCCGGTCGCGCAATTCGTCGCTCATCGCCCATATGACCCGTGCGGTGTCGGAATCGTTGAAGGCAAATTCGGGCATATGGCCATGATGGACGGTGACGACCCCGGCAACGGCGCGTTGCACCATCGCGATCACCGCGTCCCGGCCATGGACGAGCAGCGGTTCGGGCGAAACGGGGGGCGTCCATTCGCCGGTCTGCGGGTCTTGCACGCTGTTGCCATGGGTGCGGTCGAAGATCGCATCTTCGGTGAACACATGATGCAGACCTTGCCAGTCGCGCGTATCGACGCACCGGAAATAGCGCGCCTTCGTGGCGCTTATATCCATGATAGCGGCTGATTTCTGCGGAATTTCCATGTTCTTTCCCTCTCTTTCTCACCCTATACAATGTTCTTATAAAGCGCAAATGGACGATAAACGCACATTTTCATCGTCAATTCTCGCCTATCATGTTGACAGCCGACGCCAAAACGCCCATCGTTTCTATATGGAACATTGGAGCGTTAATCGAACGAAACGGGGGTCGGAAAAGGCCATGGCAAGAGCCGTTACTGGGGGGCTGCGGTCCGATTTGCGAACCTTGCCCGTTCGCGCTGTGGGGAAGGACCGCGCCTGAGATGCTTGAGGAACTGAAGCGTCTGGAGCCGTTTCGCGCCGAAGTGCGCGCATGGCTTGCCGCAAACCTCCCGTCCGACTGGCAGCAGAAGATGCTCGGCGCTGCCGAGGAGGATCATGTCGCCTTTCAGAAATGGTGGTTCCGCAAGCTGATGGAGGGCGGCTATGGCGCGCCGCACTGGCCCCGCGAATGGGGCGGCAGCGGCTTTTCCTTTGCGGAACAGATCGTCCTTTATGAGGAAATCGCCCGTGCTGGCGCGCCGCGCCTGATTCTCTATTTCATCGCGTTGCATCATGTGCCCGGCACGCTGCTGCACTGGGGCACCGAGGAACAGCGCCGCCGCCACCTGCCCGCCGTGCTGGCGGGGGACGAGATATGGTGTCAGGGCTTTTCCGAGCCTGATGCCGGGTCGGACCTTGCGAGCCTGCGCACGCGGGCCGAGCGGCGCGGCGATCATTATGTGGTGAACGGCCAGAAGACATGGTCGTCCAACGCCCATCATGCCCGCTATTGCCTGCTGCTCGCGCGCACGGACCCGAACGTCTCCAAGACCAAGGGCATTTCCTATTTCATCCTCGATCTGGAAACGTCGGGCGTCAGCCTGCGCCCGATCAAGCAGATGACCGGCGCGTCGCATTTCAACGAATTGTTCCTTGATGATGTTGTCATTCCCGCCGAAAATCTGATCGGCCCGGAACATGGCGGCTGGGCGGTGGCGCAATCGACGCTGTCGTCGGAACGCGGCCTGTCCGTCCTCGAACTGGCAGAGCGGATGCGGGAGGGCTTCAAGCTGCTGCTGGCCGATGCGCGGGCGCCCAAGGGAGGCCGGACACCCTATGAGGATGACGAGATACGCCGCCGTCTGGTCGATATATATAGCCGTATCGAGGCGCTGCGCCTGCTCGTCAACAATCAGCTTACCAGCGTGCTGAAAGGCGATGCGGTCGGGGTGGAGCCGTCGATCATCAAGCTGTATTACAGCGATCTGCTGCGCGATTTTACCGAACTGGGCGTCGCGATCGGCGGGATCGACGCGCAATATCTACAGGCCGTGCTGATGGGCGGCGCCAATGAGACGGGCTATTGGATGCAGGATTTCCTCTATTCCTGGGCCTGGACCATCTCTGGCGGCAGTTCCGAAATTCAGCGTACCATCATCGCCGAGCGCGGCTTGCAGCTTCCGCGTGAGCCGCAGGCCAAGACAGCGTAAAAGGGAAAGAACAACAACGATGGAATTTGCCTGGGCACCCGATCAGGAGAATTATCGGACCCGCGTGCGCGCGGCGCTCGACGAGCTTTTGCCTGATGACTGGGACGAAAAATATGTCCCCGAAAGCTATGCGTCCGATTTGCAGGTCGCCTTTTCCCGCGAATTTTGCGCCGGGCTGGCGGAGCGCGGGCTGCTGGTGCCGCACTGGCCGGTCGAATATGGCGGCAGCAACAGCGCGGACTGGGATCATTTCGTCCTTGGCGAAGAGATGAAGGGCGCGGGCGAACCGCGCGGGCCGCAATATATGAACGTCAACTGGATCGGGCCGACGCTGATGCGCTATGGCACGCCCGAACAGAAGGAGCAGCACCTCAAGGGCATCTCCAGCGGGCGGGTGATCTGGTGCCAGGGCTTTTCCGAACCCAATGCGGGCACCGATCTGGCCGCGCTGAAAACGCGGGCGGAGCGCGACGGCGATGATTATATCATCAACGGATCGAAAATCTGGACGAGCTATGCGCGCACCGCCGACTGGTGCTTCCTGCTCGCCCGCACCGGCCCCGCGCGCAAGGACGTGTCGATCTTCCTGCTGCCGATGGATACGCCCGGCGTTTCCGTCACCAGCTTCCCCGGCATCATAAAATCCGGCCATCTCAATGAAGTGTTCTTCACCGATGTCCGCGTGCCAGCCGCCAGCCGCGTCGGCGAGGAAGGGCAGGCGTGGGAGATCGTCACCCATGCGCTCGCCTATGAACGGGTGGGCGTGGCGCGCTATCATACCGGCCTCGACGCGCTCGATCAGGCGGTGGCGCAACTGAAGCGGGAAGGGCGCTGGGATGATGACCCCATCGCGCGTTCGCGCGCGGGGATGATCGTCGCGAAGTTCGAGGCGGCGCGGATGCTCACCTATCTAGTCGTCGATCAGCGGGTGAAGCGCATGCCGCCGACCACCGACGCCAATCTGGCGCGCATCGTCGCGCTCGACGCCGTGTCGGAGATGATGAACTTCCTGATCGAGTTCGTGCCCGATTGCATTGCCGGGGGCGATGTTCTGCTCGAAGATTATTACCGCATCAACGTGCCGGCCGGGATAACCGGGGGCACCAATGAAATTCAGCTCGATCTGGTCGCCCGGCGCGGCCTCGGGCTGCCGAGGGGCTGATATGGATTTCCAGCTTACAGACGATCAGCAGGCGCTTGTATCCGCGCTTCAGGCCATCATGACCGACCATGCGGACCTGCCGCAGGACGAACGGTTCAGCTTTGCGTGGCACGATGCCGGGTTGCAGGGATTGCTCGCCGATAATGGCTTTCTTGATGCCGGGCGGGAGATCGGTCCGCTGGAGGCGGCGCTCGTCACCTTCGAGGTGGCGAAGGGCGTTGCGGCGATCGACACCATCGGCGCGGGTCTGGTGGCCCCGCTCACCCTGCCGGGCGAGCGGTTCGCCGGGCCGGTCGCGCTGACGACGCGGGCCGGGCTGGATAAGGCGATCCGCAACCTGCCGATCGCGGGCACGCTGCTCGTCGATCTGGGGGATGATGTCGCGGTGCTGCCCGTCGATGCCGCCGGGGTCGAGCCGGTCGAAAGCATCTACGCCTATCCCTATGGCCGCTTCACCGCGCAGCCCGACCTTTCCGGCGCGGCCCGGTTCGAGGGCGCGGCTGCGGCGATGCGGCAATGGTGGCGGGTCGGGCTGGCAGCGGAAATCGCCGGCGCGACGGATGCGGCGATTGCCTTCACCCTCGATTATGTGAAGCAACGCCATGTGTTCGGGCGGCCGGTCGCTTCGTTTCAGGCGGTGCAGCATCGGCTGGTGCAGCGCCATGGCTGGGCGAAAAGCCTCTATTATCTGGCGATGCGGGCGGCGTGGAGCGGGCAGGCCAGCGATGCCGATATCGCCGCCTGTCATGCGCAACTGGGCATTCAGGCGTTGCTGTTCGATCTGCACCAGTTCCATGGCGGCATGGGCGTGACGACCGAGCATCTGCTGCATTTCTGGACCTACCGCATCCGCGCGCTTCAGCCCGAAGCCGGGGGGCTTTATGGTACGGCGCTCGCCATTGCGGCGGACCGCTGGGCCGGGGTGGAACAGTCGGAAAACGAGGCGGTGGCGCAATGAGCGAGATATTCGATACCGCCGAACTGCGCGAGGCCATCCGCGATGTGCTGACTGACCGTGCCGGGGACAGCTTCGACATCCCCGGCGAGGAAGGGCGCGGCTTTGACCGTGACCTGTGGCGGGAGATGGCGGCGCTCGGCTGGCTGGGGCTGGCGATACCGGAGGAGCATGGCGGCCTTGGCCTCGGCCTGTCCCATCTCGCGGTGCTGTATGAGGAATTGGGGCGGCAGCTTGCCTCGGTGCCCGCGCTGTCCACCATGATCGCGGCGAGCCTGATCGCCGCCCATGGCGATGCGGCCATGCAGGCGCGCTGGCTGCCGAAGATCGCCGCGGGCGAGGTGGTCGCCGCGATCAGCCTGCCCGGCGATGGGAATATGGCGGAAGCCAGCCCCGACGGGCGCATCAATGGCGTGATCGACCATATGCTTTTCGCCGATGTGGCGACGCTGCTGCTGGTCCCCGTGCGCGATGCCGCGGGCATGGGGCTTGCCCTGCTCGAACCCGCGACGCCGGGCGTATCCGTGGAGCCGCGCCCGCTGGTGGACCTGACCCGCAGCATGGGGCGGGTAACGCTCGATAATGTCGCGGCGGACCCCGTAATGGCGCTCTTGCTGGATGAACGCGACTGGGACGTCCTTGCCGATCATGCCGCGTTGGGCCTCGCCTGCGACGCGGTGGGCGGGGCGGCGGTGCTGCTCGATATGACCGTGGAATATCTGAAGATACGCGAGCAGTTCGGGCGACCCATCGGTTCGTTTCAGGCGCTCAAGCACCGGGCGGCGGACTGGAAGGTCAAGATCGAGGCGACGACCGCGCTGGCGCGGCATGCCGCAGCGCTGGGCGAGGCGGGAGCAGCCGATGCCTCCGCCGTGGCATCGGCCGCGAAAGCCTATGCTTGCGACATTTATGCGGCGTTCTGCGGCGACGCGGTGCAACTGCATGGCGGCATCGGGTTCACATGGGAACATCCCTGCCACCTGTTCCTTAAACGGGCAAAGCTCAGCCAGCAGCTTTTCGGCAGTTCGGCGCGGCATCGGGACAGGGCGGCGTACCTGCGTTTCGAGGGCGCGGAAGACACCGGCGCGTTGGTCGCGCAAAAGGCTTGACGGAGGAAGACCATGGACCAGATCACCAGCAATCGCCCGGCGGCGGAACAGGGCGAGGTAACGCCGGGTCAGCAACGCCTGCTCGACGCGATGCCCGAACTGGCGGATTGCCATTACCCGGAGGTGCGCGACACCATTCCCGCCGCGAACTATATCGACCCTGCGCGCTATGAGGCGGAGTTGAAGGCGGTGTGGAAGGGCGTGCCGGTCATCGCCGCGCCCGGCGCGCTGCTGCCCGAACCCAAATCCTATCATCAGGTGACGATAGCGGGCATGCCCGTGCTGCTCACCCGCAACAAGGACGGCGTGGTCAAGGCGTTCGCCAATGTCTGCCGCCATCGCGGGATGAAGCTGTGCACGGCGACCGACACCCAGAAGGCGCCGCGCCTCGTCTGCCCCTATCATGCATGGACTTATGATCTGGACGGCAAGCTGATCGGCCTGCCCCGGTCGGAGATTTTTCCGGGCCTGTCGAAATCGGATCTCGGCCTGCTCGAACTGCCCGCGCGTGAGGCGGGCGGGCTGATCTGGGTTGGGCTGGACGCGGAAAAGACATTCGATTTCGCCCCGGTCGAAGGCGAACTGGCGGATGATCTCGACGCCATCGGCCTTAGCCGGGCTTATCTTTACGACCATGCGACCTTCCCGGTGAAGGCGAACTGGAAGCTGGTCATGGATTCGATGCTCGACAGCTATCATGTGACCCGGCTGCATAAGGATTCGCTGGCGCAGTTTTCGGTCGATTCGGAAAATCAGATCGACCGTATCGGCCCGCATATCCGCAACGCCGCGCATCGCAGCAATTTCGAACGCGCCAAGATCACGCGCCGCCATGATGAACTGCGCTGGATCATGGTGTTTTCCTATATCGGATTTCCCAACGGGATCATCGTCGTCAGCCCGCATTATACCAGCCTCGGCGTGGTGCGCCCGATCGCGATCGACGAATGCGCGGTCGATTATTATCTGCTCGCCCACGAAAAGCCGAAGACCGATCGGGCCGAGGACCGGCTCAAGCGCTCTATGGAACTGATGACGCGGGTGTTCGGCGAGGAAGATTATTGGGCCGCCTCCATGTGTCAGGAAGGGCTTTCCTCCGGCACGATGAAGGAGGTCCAACTCGGCGGGATGGAGGTGCAGATTCGCATGTTTCAGGATGCCGTGACGGAGTGCCTCCAAGGCTCCTGAAATATGTAATCGGGAAAATGGGTAGCGCTTCCGTCACGCCGATGCTGGCGGTGCGGTAACGTCATTTCCGGGATCGTTCCGGTTCGTGATGAACCTGAAACGATCCCGCAGCCCGGTGCGACCCGAGGGCTGAAGCGGTGCCGATGCCCGCGCCCGCCCGCCATTCCGTTGAGCCGGAGCGGGGCGCGGCCATCCTCATGCGATGACCCTCATGCGATGACCATGCCGCCATCGACGGGCATGGAAATGCCGGTGGTGAAGCTTGCCCCGTCCGACAGCAGCCACAGCGCCGCCGATGCGATTTCCGACGGATCGGCCATGCGGCCCATCGGGCGGGTGCGCGTCTTGGCGAGGGCGGGGTTGGCGTTGCTCGATCCCATGGCCAGCGGCGTCATCGTCGCGCCGGGCAGGATCGCATTGACGCGGATATTCTGTTCTGCGCAATCCATCGCCGCGCCGCGTACCATTCCGTCGATGCCCGCCTTTGACCCGCAATAGTCGGAACTCCACGGCAGGCCCTTCATCGCCGCCGCCGAGGACATGGCGACGACCGACCCGACCTTATGGGGCCACATCGCCGCGATTTCATATTTCAGGCAGAAGAACATGCCGCGCAGGTTGATGGCGTGAACGCGATCCCATTCGGCCGCGTCGATTTCATGAATGGGCTTGGAGCAACCGGCGATGCCCGCGCAATTGATCGCGCCGTGCAATTGCCCATAGGCATCGGTCGCGCGATCCACCATCGCTCGCACGCTCTGTTCATCGGTGACGTCGACGGCGACGAACTGCGCCTTGCCGCCCGCATCGCGGATGGCGGCGGCGATGGCTTCGCCTTCCTCGTTGCGATCCGCAAGGGTGATGGCCCAGCCCTGCGCGGCCAGACCCTCGACGCAGGCCTTTCCGATGCCGCTGGCGCCCCCGGTTACAATTGCCGAGCGTAATTCTCCCATTCGACTCTCCTTCTCTTGGCCCTTGTCAATGTCGCTATAATGGCTAATGGTGGCGATAATAGAACGCAAGGGCGATAATCGAACTTTTTGACCAAAATATGATAAGGTCATTTTTTTCAGAATGAGGACAATGTGATGGCGACACCCTTTCAGGCTCCCCTCAAAAATCCCACCCGTCTCTTCATCGGCGGGGAGTGGGTCGATCCCTCGTCGGACGCGCTGATCGACGTGATCGCGCCCGCCACGGAAGAACTTTATGTGCAGGTCGCCAGCGCGCAGGCCGCCGATGTCGATCGGGCGGTGGCGGCGGCGCGCGAGGCGTTCGACACCGGGCCATGGCCGCGCATGAGCCATCAGGAACGCGCCGGCTATATGAACCGGCTGGCCGACGAACTGACGGCCCGCGCGGGCGATATCGCCCAGATCTGGCCCAATGAAATGGGTATCCTCCATTCCGCCGCCAGCGCTGTCGCGCCCCATGCGGGGGGCATGTATCGCTATTATGCGCGCATGGCGGACAAATTCCCGTTCGAGGAGGAGCACAAGACCGTTTCCGGCGCGAAGGTCGGCCTGCTGGTGCGGGAACCGGTAGGCGTGGTGGGGGCGATCATCCCGTGGAACGGCCCGATCATGATTACCGCGTTCAAGGTCGCCCCGGCGCTGATCGCGGGATGCACGGTGGTCATCAAGGGGTCGCCCGAAGCCCCCGGCCATGCGTTGCTGATGGCCGAGGCGGCGGAGGCTGCCGGGCTGCCCAAGGGCGTCATCAATGTCGTCATCGCCGATCGCGAGGCGTCAGAGGCGCTGGTGCGCAACCCCGGCATCGACAAGATCAGCTTTACCGGATCATCCGCCACCGGGCGCCATATCGCGTCGATTCTGGGGGAGCGCATGGCGCGCTACACGCTGGAACTGGGCGGCAAGTCGGCGGCGATCATCCTCGATGATTATGATATCGAAACCGCCGCGAAGGAACTGGCGGACCGCGCCTGCGACATGACCGGGCAGGTGTGCGCGGCGCTGACCCGAATCGTCGTGCCGGGCGGCAGGGCCGATGCGGTGGCGGATGCGCTGGGCGCGGCGTTCTCTAAAGTGGTGGTGGGCGATCCATTCGACCCGGCGAGCCAGATGGGGCCGGTCGCCACCCGGCGTCAGCGCGACCGGGTGCAGGGCTATATCGATCGGGCGAAGGCCGATGGCTATCGCGTGGCCGCCGGGGGCGGGCGTCCGGCCCATCTCAATCGCGGTTTCTTCATAGAGCCGACGGTTTTCGCCGGAGTGGATAACAGCGCGGCCATTGCGCAGGAGGAAGTGTTCGGCCCCGTTCTCGCCGTCATTCCCGCCGCCGATGAAGCGGACGCGGTGCGCATCGCCAATGATTCCCAATTCGGCCTCAACGGCGCGGTCTTCACCCATGATGTCGATCGGGCCTATGCGCTGTCGCGGCAGATGCGGACGGGCACGGTGGGCCATAACGGCCACCTGGTCGATTTCATGATCGCCTTTGGCGGCTTCAAGCAATCCGGCGTCGGGCGCGAGGGCGGGGTGGAAGGGCTTTATCCTTATCTCGAAACCAAGACGATATTGCTGGGCGACCGGCCGGGGCACCTGCCACCCGCCGCATCCTGAACGAAGCAGCCGGCATGACAGGGACACAGGACAAGATGATGCGAACACGCGTAACCGAGCTGCTGGGCATACGGCATCCGATCGTGCAGGGGGGCATGCAATGGGTGGGCCGCGCCGAACTGGCGGCGGCGGTGTCCAATGCCGGGGGGCTGGGCATATTGACGGCGCTGACCCAGCCGACGCCCGACGATCTGCGCCGGGAGATCGACCGGTGCCGGGCGATGACCGACCGCCCGTTCGGCGTCAACCTCACCATCCTGCCCGCGATCGATCCGCCGCCCTATGCGGAGTATCGCAAGGCCATCGTGGACAGTGGCGTCACCATCGTGGAGACGGCGGGCTTCAAGCCGCAGGAACATGTCGATGTGTTCAAGGCGCACGGAATCACGGTGATCCACAAATGCACCGCCGTCCGCCATGCGCTGTCGGCCGAGCGGATGGGGGTCGATGCGATCTCCATCGACGGGTTCGAATGCGCGGGCCATCCGGGCGAGGACGATATTCCCGGGCTGGTGCTGATCCCGGCGGCGGCGGACCGGGTCAAGGTGCCGTTGATCGCCAGCGGCGGCTTTGGCGACGGACGGGGCCTTGCCGCCGCGCTGGCGCTGGGGGCGGAAGGGATCACCATGGGCACCCGTTTCTGCGCGACTGTCGAGGCGCCGATCCATCAGGCGGTGAAGGATCGGCTCGTCGCCAATGATGAGCGCTCCACCAACCTGATCTTTCGCCCGTTCCGCAATACGGCGCGGGTCGTCAAGACCGGGCGGTCGGATGAGGTGGTGACGCTCGCGAACCGGTCGGGCGCGGAGTTCGGGGATGTCGCGCATCTGGTGCGCGGCGCCGATGGACGCGCTGCGCTGGAAGGTGGCGATGTGGAGGCGGGGCTGATCTGGGGCGGCCTCGTTCAGGGGTTGATCCGCGACATACCGACCTGCGAGGCGCTGGTGTCGCGCATCGTCGCTGAGGCCGAGGCGATCATCACCGGACGGCTCGCCCGTTTCGTGGCCTGAGACGGGGCGCTGGGGCCGGCGTCCCCCCACGCGGCTCTTATAGCCGTTCCATGAGATAAAAAGGCGGCTTTCGCGCTCTGGCTCGCGAAAGCCGCCTTTTTCGATTCGGCACATCATCAGCGCGTCGGAATGCTGGCGAACCCATATGTTCGGCACATAAAAAACCGGCCCCACACCAAGGTGAGGCCGGTCCTTATTCCTGTTTTTCCGGCTCAGTAGCGGAAGGTCATCGAGGCCCCGATTACCGCAGGCTCGCCATAGGCCTGACGAATGGCGACCGTGTCGGGCAGCGTCTGGGTGATATATTTGGTGTCGGTGACGTTGGTGCCGAACACCGACAGGTCGAAACGATCGGTCGGGTCGGTCCATGTCGCCCGCAGGTTGAGCAGGCCATAGGCCTTCTGACCGAATTGCTCCACCGCATCGAAATAGAATTTGCTGGTGTGGAAATAATTGGCGTTGAGCGCCATCCGTCCCCCGGCAAGATCGAAACCGTAATTGCCGCCGACATTGAAGGCGAGACGCGGCGAGCGTAGCACCTGATAGCCGGATGCGTCGATATTGACCGGCTGGAACGTCGAATAGTTCGGGCTGGTGGGATCCAGATCTTGCTGATAGCCGATCGCGTTGGGGAATTTGTCGTAATCGGCATGGGTCCAGGCGACGTTGGCGAACAGGTTGAGGTCCGGCGTCACGTCATAGGACAGCTCGCCGTCCACGCCGTAGATTTCGGCGCTCGCCGCGTTGCGGATCACCGATACGCCCTGCCCGAAGAAGGATGCGACCTGCACGTCCTTATATTTATAGTAGAAGGAAGCGAGGTTGAAACGCAGCGGGCCGCTGGCCGTCTTGAAGCCCACTTCGAAGGCGTCGATCTTTTCCGGGTCGACCGCGATGGTCGAGAAGGAAGAGGCGGGCAGGATGCCGGATTTATACCCCTTGGTGTAGGAGGCATAGACGCTGGAACGCGGCGTGATTTCATAGCGGACGACCGCGCGGGGCGAGAAGTTGGTGAACTTCTTCTTGCCCGCGTCCGACAAGGCCGGGTCCACGGCATAAAGATCGAACGCCACTTCCGGCTTGTCCACGCTGTAGCGGCCGCCGACGGTCACGAACAGCTTGTCCATCACCTCATAGGTGCCGTCCGCGAACACGGCGTAGGAGTTGGTCTTGTTCCTGGAATCGAACAGGCGGAAATAATCCGCGCCGCCCGCGGCGAGATTATAGTGATATTCGCTCGAATTATAGAGGTAGAATGCGCCGAGCACCCAGTTGAACCGGCCGCCGGGCTTGGAGGTCAGGTTGATTTCCTGGGTGAAGGTCTTTTCCGGGATGGTCCAGATCGCAGCCTGAATTTCGGCCGCCGACGCATCATAGTCGAAGCCCTGATAGTCATTTTCCTCACGATAGCCGGTATAGGAGGTCAGGTCCGCGAAGCCGAGGTCGAAGCTGCTGGTCAGCGTGATCGAATCGGTTTTCAATATGTCGAAATTCGGCCGGGTGTTGGATACGTCGCGCCGCCCGGACGCGACGACGGTGCCGGGGATCAGCGCACCGGCGCTCATGCCCTCGCGCGCGTTGACCATATTGGGGGACGGATCGTCGCTATAGCTGTGACCATAAGCGACCAGGAAGCTGACGCCGTCCGCCGGTTCCCACAGCGCCTTGGCGCGCACCGCCCATTTGCGGAAGCGGCCGACATTGCTGTCGCCGGTGACGATGTTGCGCTTGAAGCCGTCGCCGGTTTCATAGGAGGCGGCAAGATCGACCGCGAGCGTGTCGGTAAGGCCGGTCGAGCCATAGACGCCCGTTGTGATGTGCGAGAAGCGGGCATAGCCGATCCGCGCCAGCACGGTCGTGTCGTGCTGCGGCTTGCGCGTCGTGACCTGAAGCGCGCCGCCGGTCGCGTTGCGGCCGAACAGCGTCCCTTGCGGACCCTTCAGCACGCTGAGCGATTCGATGTTGATGAGGTTGAGATCGGTCGCGACCGGATTGGGGATATAATATCCGTCGATATAGGTCGGGATGTTGGAATTGGTGCCGGGGCCGGCGATGGCGCTGCCGACGCCGCGAATGGTCGGCTGCACGGTGTTGCCGCTGAAGTCGATGCGGATGGCGGGCACCGACATGGAAATCTGCGAGACTTGCGAGATGCTCTGCTTTTCCAGCGTTTCGTTCGTTACCGCCGAAATGGAGATGGGAACATCCTGAAGGCGTTCGCTGCGCTTTTGGGCGGTGACGACGATTTCATTGATTTCGTTGACGTCCGCCGCCTGCGTGGCCGGGGCGTCCGCAGGCTGCGCGTCCTGCTGGGCGAAGGCGGGCTGGACCAGGCAAAGTCCGATCACTGCGAGCGAGGCGGCGTTGCGGACGGATGCAGGGAGATTCAGACTCGACGTAAAAAGAGACACGGCTTGATCCTCTTCCAAAATAGTGCGTTAATCGCACTTAAGAGCGATAATGTGTTGAGCGGTAATCGGCCCGGCTGTCAATCCCGAAAGATCGGCTTTCTGAATGAGTGGTGCCGTTTTGATGCGGACTGTGGCTTCAAGGCCGCAGGTGAGGCTCTTGCTATATTACATAATACGATATATGTAACATGTAATATAGCAAGCAGGAGCACGAATCATGCTGGATCAGATGGAACGGGATAGGACGCGGCCCTTGACGCAGGCGCAGTTGAGGCAATTGGCCGGGGTCGAGGATTCCGACCCCACCACCATTTCGCGTGAGGTCGATTATCTGCCGACCTCCATTTATGCATCGCAGGAACGCTATGATCTGGAACAGGAAAAGCTGTTCCGGGGGCGGCCGGTGCCGGTCGGCGTGTCGGCGCTGTTGCCCACGCCGAAAAGCCATATCGCGATCGACGATTATGGCACATCCCTGCTGCTGACGCGCGACGGCGACGGGCAGGTCCATGCGTTTTACAACATCTGCACGCACCGCTCCATCAAGCTGTGCCAGGCGAAGGAAACGCAGAAGGGCGGGCTGATCATATGCCCCTATCATGCGTGGAGCTTCGACATGAAGGGGCAGTTGAAGGCTCTGCCCCGACCGGAAAGTTTCCCCGGCCTCGACAAGAAGGAAAAGGGCCTTGTCGAACTGGAATGCGTGGAGGCGGGCGGGCTGATCTGGGTAAATCTGGACGCTGCGCGCAAGGCCGATTTCTCCATCGTAACGGGCGAACTGGGCGCGGATTTCGATGCCATCGGCCTCGGCGATCAGAAGATATGCCATCATCTGCGGATCGACGTGCAGGCGAACTGGAAGCTGATCGTGGACAGCTTTTCGGAAAATTACCATGTGACGCGGCTGCATGCCAAATCGCTGGGCAAGATGTTCGTGGACCGGAAAACCTCCTGCGAAATGATCGGCGAACATTTGCGGGTGATGTCGGGCCGTGCCGATTTCCGGCAGGGCAGCGACATGTCCACCTATGAGGAATTTCGCAAATCGGCGGTCGCCCATTATACCATCGTGCCGGGCGCTCTGGTCATCACCAGCCCCACTTATGTCAGCGTGATGCTGCTTTCGCCGCAGGCGGTCGATCATACGGTCGTGAACTATTATATGATGGTGGACAAGCTGCCGGAGACCGACCGCGAGATCGCGCATTATGACAAGTCGCTCGCCCTGATGAAGCAGATCACCACCAAGGAGGATTTCTGGGTGGCCGAACTGGGCAGCATCGGCGCGAAAAGCGGCGTGGTGCCCTATATGACCTGCGGCGGCATGGAGCGGGAAATGGTCGCGTTCCACCGGAGCGTCGAAGCGCTTTTATCGGCCTGATGCCGGACGTGCCGCCCATGTTGGCGCGGCAAGGGTGAGCGGGAGCGGCGGAGGAGAAGGTGGAGGCGAAGGACAGAATTGCGTCCTTCGCCGCGCCGTCATGCGCTGGGCGGCGGTGGCGGCGGGGCGGCCAGCAGCGGGGCGACCGTGAACCGGCGGATGAGCCGGCGCAATTCGGATTCGTCGATCAGGCCGTCGGCCAGACGCAACTGGAGCACCGACTGCATCATCAGCAGCCAGCCGATGATTTCGTGAAGCGAGAGATCCGCCGCCAGTTCCCCCCGGTCGAGCGCGCGGCGCATCAGTTCATGCCAATATTCGGCATTGAGCTGATAGAAGCGGCTGCCCGGACGGGAGGCGAGCGATTGCAGGCCGGGATTTTCGACCACCTGCCGCAGATAGGGATTGTTGTTGCCCTCTGTGATGATGATGAACAGCGCCTCGGTCACGATGCCCGCGAAATCCATGTCGCGCCGGATGCGGGTACGCACCGCCGCGTTGATCCTGACCGCTTCGCGACAGCATATGGTGTCGAAAATGGCGTCCTTGCCCGCAAAATAGCGATAGACCGACTGGCGCGATGCATTGGCCCCGCGCGCTATGTCCTCCATCGTGGTCTTGGCGATGCCGAATTTCTCGAAACAGGCATAGGCGGCCGCGATGATGCGGTCTTCAAGATCGCTGGCGGGCGCTGCGCCCTTCGCGCTTTGCGTCATGATTGCGCGTTCCTCTCCTGATTATCGGTGCTTTCGGGCGGGCCTTTCCCGACGCCGCGTTGCGCGAGATAGGGCAGGATGGACAGCGCGATCTGTTCGACGACTTCCTCCGGTTCGAGGAAATCCGGCGTTTCCCGCACATAGCGCCGCAGCACCGCATGAACGACGGTTTCCAGGAAAAAGACCTGGCTTTCGGTGCGCGTCGCGTCAAATTCGGGATGCTGGCCGAGATAGAGGCGGATGGTCCCCCGGTTGAGCACCTCCAGCGAGGTATGACGGATGACTTCCTCTATCTGCGGCACCTGATGGGGCATTTCGATAAGCGGCAGCCGATATTCCATATAGAGGTCGAGCAGGCGGCGCAGGGCATTGTGCACGGCCTCGACCGGCCGCTGGTCCATGACCTCGATCGTCGCGAGCCGGATCTGTTGCGCCGCCATGGTCGAAACGCGCTCATACCAGGCGAGCAATATCGCCTCATAGGTCGGGAAATATTGATAGAGCGAACCGATGCCCACCCCGGCGCGTTCCGCGATCATGCGCGTATTGACCGCGTTGAAACCATGAGTGGCGACGAGTTGTTCGGTCGCCTCGAAAATGGCTTCCACCGTTTCGCGCGCGCGCTGCTGCCGCGGCAATCGCCGCCGTTGCAGCGTCTTGTGCTGCGGCGCCCGTTCGCTCTGTTCCTCATCGTTCATCCGGCAGGAATGCCAGAAAGCGAATAGAATGTGAATACTATTCTGATATATAGGGAGACATAATCAAACAGGCCGGATTTCCGGCGGGAGAATTGCGATGGATACGATGGTTGCGGAATGGTCCATGCCGGAAGGGATCGACGAGGATCTGGTCGTCGATTGGGACATCTATACGGAAAAGAAGCTGTGCGAGGACATTCATCTGGGCTGGCATTCCCTGCATGAAACGGCGCCCGACATATTCTGGACCCCGCGTAATGGCGGGCATTGGGTCATCATGCGCTATGACGATCAGGTTGCGGTGCTGAAGGATGCGGAGCATTTTTCCAGCAAGGAACTGCACATTCCGCCGATGTTCAACAGCAATGTGATGATCCCGCTCAACCTCGATCCGCCCGAACATACCCGGTATCGCGCCGTCCTGCTGCACACGTTCGGCCCCGGCCCGATCAGCCGGATGGAACCCAAGCTGGTCGCATGGGCCAATCGCCTGATCGACCGGGTGATCGACAAGGGCGAATGCGATTTCACAGAGGTTCTGGGCGCGGCTTTTCCGGTTTCGGTGTTCATGGAACTGATGGGCATGTCGCTCGACCGGTTCGAGGAGTTCCGCATGATCGTGCTGGAATATTTCCAGAACATCACCCCCGAACGGCGCGGCCAGTTGCAGGACCGCATCTTTGAGATCATGCGGGCGCTTTATGACGAAAAACGCCGCAATCCGGGCGATGATCTGGCCAGCGCGCTGCTGCGCGAAGAGGTGCGCGGGCGCAAGCTGACGCAGGAGGAACTGGAATCCATCGGGTTCGTGCTGTTTCTGGGCGGGCTGGATACCGTCGCCAATCTGATCACCATGTCGTTCCGCAATCTGGCGCAGCGGCCCGATTTGCAGGAACGGCTGGCCGCCGAGCCGGAAAAACTGTCCGATTTCGTCGAGGAATCGCTGCGGCGTTTCGCGGTCGTGAACCAGACGCGAATCGTCAAGAAGGATATCGTCATCAAGGGCGCCCATTTCCGCGCCGGCCAGATGGTGATCTGCCCGCTGACTTCGGCCGGTCTGGATGATCGCCGCAACAACGACCCGGAGGTGTTCGACATCGACCGTCCCGACCGCGCCCACATCACCTTTTCCATCGGCGCCCATACCTGCATCGGCAATATATTGGCGCGGCTGGAAATGCGCGTGTTCACCCGCATCTGGCTGGAGCGCATCCCGCGCTTCTCGCTCGCTTCCGACGAAAAGCCGGCTTGGCGTCCGGGGATGGTGATGGCGCTGGAGCATCTGCCGATCAAATGGGACGTTCCCGCCGGGCGGTAAGCCCGATCCGGCGCCTGTTTTCGGCATCCGTGACAGGAACAGGCGCCGCGTTCAGGAAGGAGCGGACGGGGGGCTGTGCCCCTCGCGCCCTATGGCCGGGATGAAGGCGTCGAGGTCTCCTGTCCTTCTGCCTCCTGCCCTTCCGCTTCGGGTGGCGGTTCCACCCAGAGCAGGCGCAACGAGCCGCCCGGCGGCCCCGCTTCGGCCTGCGCCCCGCGCGCGACAAGACCTTCGGCCACTGCCTCGCGTTGGGCGCTGGTGCCGCCTGTCACCGACAGGGCGCGGGAGAGGCGCGCCGAGGCCCATGCGGCAAGGTCCAGCGCTTTTGCGTCCACCACGCCTTGCCGGATCGCGATATCGGGCGGCGCGAGGGTAACGGGCGGCGCGAGCGCGACGGACCATCCGGCAAAGGCGGCGCTCACCCGCTTTTCCAGCGCATGATAGCCTTCCACCCCAAGGCCGGGAAGTTCCGCGGCGGCGACCGAGAGGCCGCGCGCTTCCATGTCCACGTCCACATCTGCGGGCTGTCTGCCCGCGATGAGCGCCAGCGCCGTCACGGCCTGATCGCGATTGGCCGTGGCGGCGCGTCCGGCCATGTCATTGGCCCGCGCGATCTGCGCGGCCTCCGCCGCGCTGGTTTCGAGCGAAGTGCGCAACTGATCGACATGGATGTCCACCGATTGGGACAGGCGTTGGTGCAACTCCCGGGCGAGCGCCCGGTCCACGTCCGCCACAATGTCCGGGGTCAGCATCACCGCCCTGACCTGCATGGGCGAACGGCCGAAATCTATGTCCACCTGACTGAGGCGCGCGCCGTTGGGAAAGCGCGCGCGAATGGTGTCGCGCACCTGCCGCTGCGCGACCGCCTCGAACGCGATCTGACGCAGCGCCGTCCCCAGCGGCACCGACAGGACGCCCAGCGCGACGATGAAAAGGACAAGCTGCCACCCGGTATGATGGGGGGAGAGATGGCTGCCGAAACCATAAACGCGCGCGACCAGCGCGGCGGTCAGCGCGATGGTCACGGCGTTGGTGAGGAACAGCAGGAGCGAGCCGGCAAAGACGGTCCAGTTCCATGTCGCGAGGCCAAAGCCCACCACGACCAGCGGAGGCATCAGCGCGATGGCGATGGCGACGCCGACGACCGTGCCGCCCCGGTCCCGGATCAGCGCATAGGCGCCCGCAATGGCGGAGAGCAGCGCGACCAGCAGATCGAACAGCGTGGGCTGGGTGCGCCCGGCGATTTCGCTGGTGATGGTCTGCACCGGAGAGATGGACACCAGCACCACCGACAGCAGCACCGCGACCGCCGACCCCATGCCTAGCGCGAAGGCGGCGCGGCGGATCTCGCGAAAATCCAGCGTGGCGATGCCGAAGCCCAGCCCGATGATCGGCATCATCAGCGGCGAGAGCAGCATGGCCCCGATCAGCACCGCGACCGACGGCATCAACAGGCCGAGCAGGGAAAGAGAGGCCGAAATCAGGATGAGGAACGCATAGCGGCCCGACCAGCCCGAATCTTCCGCAATCTGTTTCAATATGGCGGCATGATCGACCCCGCCGATAACCCAGATTTTCCACCAGCGATGAAGCTTGCTGCGGTTTGCGCCTTGCGATGGTGCCACCATTATATCCCCGTGGGCTGAGCCTTTGCCGCCCGCTTAGCACAAGCGTCGGCCATCGCAAGACGTTGCGGGACGGGGCGCGTTCGCAGGCGCGCAATTCCGGGACCGGCCCGGCGCAATGACAGCTGGGGCGGCGCTTTCACGGCGGATTCCATCGAGAGGCGGCAACGCCCCTCGACGCTGTCTGAAGGCATGACGGCCATGGCCTGCCTTCGCCGCGCCGTCCGGTGCCGCTCTTGAATCGGCCCATCAACCGGGGGGCCATGCGTTCCTTCTGCCTGTCGAACAGGTGATCGGCGCAGATTGTCCTGAAAAGTCATCGCTTGTCACCCGGCGCCATTCGTCATTCGTCAGGCTGATGCCAGAGAATTGGAAAATCACGTTTCAATTGGAGTGGGCGAGGATGCGGATTGACGGTCAGGTTGCCGCGGTGGTGACGGGCGGCGCTTCTGGATTGGGTGAGGCAAGCGCGAGGGCATTGGCGCAGGCCGGCGCGCGCGTGGCGATCTTCGACATGAACGAGGCGAGCGGCGAAGCGACGGCGCGAGAGATTGGCGGCATTTTCTGCAAGGTGGACGTAACCTCCGACGAGCAGGTCGATGCGGCGTTCGAAAAGGCGCGCGCGGCCCATGGGCAGGAGCGCATTCTCGTCAATTGCGCGGGCATTGCCAATGGCATCAAGACGGTGTCGCGCAATAAGGGGGATGGCGGCACGACTCGCTTTCCGATGAAGGATTTCGAGCGGGCCGTGCAGATCAACCTGATGGGCACGTTCCGCTGCATCGCCGCTTCGGCGCAGGGCATGCTCGATCTGGAGCCGCTGGAGGACGGCGAGCGCGGCGCTATCGTCTGCACCGCCAGCGTCGCGGCGCAGGATGGCCAGATGGGGCAGGCGGCATATTCGGCGTCGAAGGCGGGCGTCCTCGGCATGACCCTGCCGATCGCCCGCGATCTGATGGGCGAGGGCATCCGCGTCAACACCATTTTGCCCGGCCTTTTTCTGACTCCGATGATGCGGGGCCTGCCCGAAAATGTTCAGCTTGCTCTGGGTGCCTCGGTGCCTTTCCCCAAGCGGCTGGGCGCGCCGGAGGAATATGCGGCGCTCGCGCTGCACATGATCGGCAACAGCTATTTGAACGGCGAGGCCGTCCGCCTGGATGGCGCGATCCGTCTCGCTCCGCGCTGAAGAAGGGGGCGTTCGCGATGCCTGATGTCTATATTTACGACGCCGTCCGTACTCCTCGCGGAAAAGGACGACCGGACGGTTCGTTGCATGAGATAACGGCGCTTTCGCTGGCGTCGCAGATGTTGCAGGCGATCCGGGATCGCAATGGCCTCGACACCGCGCTGGTGGACGATGTGATCATGGGGTGCGTCATGCCCGTGGGGGAGCAGGGGAGCGATATCGCCCGCATCGCCGCGTTGGTCGCGGGCTATGATCAGAGCGTGCCCGGCGTGCAGGTCAACCGTTTCTGCGCGTCGGGGCTGGAGGCGTGCAATATGGCGGCGGCTAAGGTCGCGATGGGCGAGGCGCGCTTCGCTATTGCCGGCGGCGTGGAATCCATGTCGCGCGTCGCCTTGGCGGCCGATGGCGGCGCGATGATGGTCGATCCGGCCTTCGCCTTCGATCATTATTATGCGCCGCAGGGGATCGGCGCCGACATGATCGCAACTATTCACGGCTTCGGGCGGGACGATGTCGATGCCTATGCCGTCGAAAGCCAGCGGCGTGCCGCCCGGGCGTGGCAGGAAGGCCGTTTCGCGCGGTCGATCGTCCCGGTGCTGGACCAGGCAGGACTCGTCATCCTCGATCATGACGAACATATGCGCCCGCAGACGGATATGGATTCGCTCGCCAAGCTGAAGCCCGCCTTCGTCAAAATGGGGGAGTCTGGCTATGACGCGGTGGCGCAGGCGCGCTATCCCGACATGGGACCGATCAACCATGTCCATCATGGCGGCAATTCGTCCGGCATCGTCGATGGCGCGTCAGCCGTGCTGATCGGATCGAAGGAAGCGGGCGAGGCTGCGGGGTTGAAGCCCCGCGCGCGGATTCTCGGCGCGGCCTCGATCGGGTCCGACCCGACCATCATGCTGACGGGGCCGGAATTCGTGACGCGCAAGCTGCTCGACCGTCTGGGCATGAAGCGCGATGATATCGATATGTTCGAACTGAACGAAGCCTTTGCGGCGGTGGTCCTCCGCTACATTCAGGCGCTCGATATCGATCCGGCGAAGATCAACGTCAACGGCGGCGCGATCGCCATGGGGCATCCATTGGGTGCGACCGGCGGCATGATTTTGGGGACGATGGTGGACGAACTGGAACGATCGGGCAAGGCGACGGCGCTCATCAACCTTTGCGTCGGCGCGGGCATGGGGACCGCGACGGCCATCGAGCGCGTCTGACGGGAAGGACGAGACATGGAAAATTTCACAATGGATGTCGGCGCGGACGGCGTTGCCATCATCACGTTCGACATGCCGGGCCGATCCATGAATGTGATCAGTCATGCCGTGCAACGGGATCTGGGCCTGCTGGCCGATGTCCTTCGTCAGGATGAAAGGATCGTCGGCGCCATCCTTTGTTCGGGCAAGAGCGCCGGGTTTTGCGCGGGAGCCGATCTCCATGAACTGCAAGCCGATATGGAGCGCTGGCGGGCGGCGGACACGCAGGAATCCTTGCGGGCGGCCCTGTCGGAAGCCAGTGACTTCAGCGGCCATATTCGCGGCCTTGAAACGGTCGGCAAGCCCTTGGTGGCGGTGATCGGCGGCGTGGCGCTGGGCGGCGGGCTGGAACTCGCGCTGGGCTGTCATTACCGTATCGCGATAGATGAGGATGGCCTGCGTCTGGGCTTGCCGGAAGCGACGCTCGGCCTGATGCCGGGGGCAGGCGGCACGCAGCGCTTGATCCGGCTGGCGGGCATGAATCCGGCGCTGCCTTATCTGCTCGACGGCGAGCCGATCGGTATCGAGGACGCGCTGGTTATGGGCATCATCGATGAGAAGGCCGGCAGCGAACAGGCCATGGACCGGGCGCGGCAATGGATAGTCGAGGTGGGCCGTCACAATGCGCCATGGGATGAAAAGGGCTTTCGTCTGCCCGGAGGCGGCCCCCACACGTCGGCGGGATATGCGGCCTTCGGTCCGGCTCTCGCCGTCCGGCGCGGGGACGGGCGCGGCCGTGATGCGGACGGGAGCATCCTCAAGGCGGTCTATGAAGGCGCGCAGGTGCCCATGAATGCCGCGCTGCGGATCGAAAGCCGCTATTTCCTCACTATAGCGCGCACCCCGGCCGCCGCTGAAAGAGTCGCGGCATTTCTGAACCGGAAAACCAGGGCGCCTGCGGCATGAGCGTGATAAGGGTTACTTCGCGTGGCGGGGATGTGCATGACATTGCGATCGTCCCCGGCATCAACCTGATGGAGAGCATCAGGGACGCAGGGTTGGACGAATTGCTGGCGCTTTGCGGCGGATGTTGCTCCTGCGCGACCTGCCATGTCTATATATCCCCCGAACAGGCCGGGCAGTTCGAGGCGATGACCGACGACGAGGATGACCTTCTCGACAGCAGCGATCACCGCGACGAGCGATCGCGCCTGGCATGCCAGTTGATCATCGGGGACGCGGTCGAGCGGCTGGACGTCATCATCGCGCCAGAGGATTGATCCTTGTTCGACCGATCCTGCATCCTTCATGGGCGCTCTGGCCGCGGCGGCACGATTGGCGGCGCTTTTTCTTCCTGAAGCGGGTCGCATAAATTTGCCTTTCCCGCCGGGCCTCTGCAACATGGCCGTGACCCGTGCAGTGCGGGCAGGGGGAGGGGTACGGCGTGCAAACCGGTTTGTCGGCGTGGATATTGGCGATCGTGAAGGCGCTGGATGACGCGGGCGTCGATCCGGACAAGCTGATGCGCGGCATTGGCATGGACGCCAGCCGTGTCGGCGACCTGAGCCATCGTTATTCTCAGGATCAGGTTACGAGCCTGTGGATCGCCGCCGTGGACGCGACCGGCGACCCTAATTTCGGGCTGAAAGTCGCCCGGCATATCCGGCCGTCCACCTTCCATGTCGTCGGTTACGCCATGTCGTGCAGTTCGACGCTGCGCCGGGCGGCGGAACGTTTCGCGCATTCGGCCCGGCTGATTTCGGATTCGGCGGCCGTGTCCTTTCAGCTTGAGGATGCGGGGTATCGCCTGACGGTCGATCTCAATACTGGGGGCCGCCAACCGATCTACCAGACGATCGACACGATGCTCGCAGGCTTTTTCCTGCTGTGCGAATGGATATTATCCGCGACGATCACGCCCATCGAGGTCAGCTTTCGCCACCCCCGGCCTGCCGATGACCAGGTCTATCGTGATGTGTTCCGCTGTCCGATACGCTATGGCCAGCCGATCAACAGCATTCTTTTCCCGCCCGAAGTGCTGGAACGGCCGATTCCCTCCGCCAATGAAGAACTGGCCACGATGCTGGACGAGATGACGGCCAAATATCTCGCTTTTCGCTTTTCCAGCCGTTTTTCCCGCAAGGTGCGCGATGCGCTGATCGGCCAGCTTCCCAATGGCGAACCCAGCAAGCAGGAAACCGCGCGCCTGCTGGCCATGACCGAGCGTACGCTGTTGCGGCGATTGCGAGAGGAGAACACGACCTTTCAGGAGGTGCTGGACCGGCTGCGCGAGGAACTGGCATATGACTATCTGCGCCGCGCCGATCTGACGGTCGAGAACATAGCCTATCTGCTGGGTTTTTCGAGCAGCAGCACCTTTTCACGCGCCTTCATGCGCTGGACCGCGCAGCGACCCAGCGTGTGGCGGGAAGGCCGGTCGGTCGAGGGGCGCAGCCAGATCGACGACTGACCGTCAACTTTGGCGCGATTGGCCTTGTGACGGCACGATGAGTCATCGTGGCGGGGAATGCGGGACTCTATCCTGCCGGAAAAACCGGCCAATATGCCGGAACGCAGGAGTGGAGACTGGTGGAAGCATCCAAAGCTGGCAGCGAGCCTGCCTGTCATCCGTCCGTGAACATGGCGGTATGGGAACCTGATCGGGTCGCGCCAGCGGCCGCCCCCTTTCGCTATGTCCGGTTCTGCCTCTGGATGGGACCGGCGCTGCTCGTCCTTCTGATCATCTTCTTCGCGCTGTTGGGACATAATATTCCCCCCTATTCGGCGGCGGCGCCGGCGCAGGAAATCGCCGCGCATTTCCGTGAACATACGACATCCGCGCGGATCGGCATGACCGGCATGATGGTGTCCGGCGTGCTCTATCTGATATGGGGAATGGGCATAACGAAAGTGATGGAAGCGGCAGAGCGCGACAATGACGTGCTTTCGCGATTGCAGCTATGGGGGGCGGGATTCACGACGCTGGTGCTGGTATTCCCGCCTGCCTTCTGGCTGTCCGCCGCCTTCCGGCCAGAGGCCGACCCCGCCATATTGAGGATGCTCTACGACACGGGCTGGATCATGTTCGACATGGCCTTTTCATTGACCATGCTGCAAGTCACGGCTTTCGCCGTCTGCTTCCTCAACGATTGGCGCGCCGCGCCGCTTGTCCCCAAGCCGGTTTCATGGTTCGCGATCTGGGTGGCGATCGTGTTCATGGGTTTTTGCTTCCTTCCCTTTTTTCACGACGGCCCTTTCTCGCGCAGCGGTTTTTTCAATTATTGGGTGGAATTTTCGCTCTTTTTCTGGGCGATGCTGATCCTGTCGATCTTCACGCTTCGCGCCCTGACCCGATTGGAAAAGGACGCCGGGGGCCAGTCCCCGCATGAATGACGCAGCCTTGCGCCACGCCCGGCCGGTCCCCGGCATATTGACCTTTATCGCGGCCGACATCGCCAATTTCATTCTGTTTTTCGGCTATTTCATGGTCGAGCGCATGGCCCAGCCGGTTCTGTTTGCGCGATCTGCCGCGATGCTGGATCTGCGGTTGGGGGTTCTCAACACCGTCATCCTGATCACCAGCGGTTGGCTGGTCGCGTTGGCGGTGGAGGCGGCGCGGGCGGAGGACATAGGCAAGACGCGCCGCCGATTGCAATTCGCCATCGGCATCGGTCTGTGCTTCGGTGTCGTCAAGGCCATTGAATATACAGCCAAGATCGAACACGGCCTGACGCTTCAGACCAATGCATTCTTCACCTTTTACTACATATTCACCGGCATCCATCTGCTGCATTACGCCATCGGCATCGCCCTGTTGATCGCGTCGCTGGCCAAGGCGCGGCCGGGCCGAACCGGTCCCGGCTTTACGGGCTGGATCGAATCCTGCGCGCTCTTCTGGCATATGGTCGATGTGATCTGGGTCTTTCTGTTCGCCTTGCTGTATCTACAGGGCGCCCGATGACCCGCCCGGCCGGTCCCACCGCGATCTGGGCGCTGCTGATGCTTGCGACGCTGGCGGGGGTCGGCGGCGCCGGTGTCGCGGGATGGCAATTCGGGCTGGTGATGCTTGCGGCGACGGTCAAGGCCTATCTGATCGTGCATCATTATATGGAATTGCGCGTTGCGCCATTTGCCTGGCGGCTGGTCTTCGACGTGCTGGTGGTCTTTAGCGGCATGATGATTTGGGGCGCACATATTCTGGCCTGAGCGCCATGACATGCGATGCTGCGCCTCACTCACATGGCGGTCGATAGCGCCAGTTCGATGCCTTGCGTCGAGGTGCCCGTGCTCCAGCCTCCGTCCACCAGCAGCGTTTGTCCGGTGATATAGCTGGCGTCGTCGCTCGCCATGAAATGAACGGCTGCGGCCAGTTCATCGGGCTGGCCGATCCGGCCGAGCAGGGTAAAGACATTGGCGTTGCGAGTCACCATCCCGGGGGCTTCGTCCATCGCCAGCGGTGTGTCGATGATGCCGGGCGCGATGCAGTTTACGCGGATGCCGCGCGGGCCATATTCGACAGCGGCGGTCTGGGTCAGCGAGATGATTCCCGCTTTGGTCGCCGCATATTCGCCCCATTGCAGGAAGCCGCGCAGCGCGGTGATCGACGAGATGTTGACGATCGCGCCCCCTGCCATCATTCGCGCGGCGGCCTCCTTCATGCCCATCTGCACACCCAATATATGGACGCGCCAGAAGCGCTGCGATCGCGCCTCATCGGCATCGGAAATTGCCGCGGCCGCAGCGACGCCCGCATTGTTGACCAATATGTCGAGCTTGCCGAAACGGGATGCCGCCGCCTCGCACAGTGCCGCCATTTCATCCGGTTGACCGACATCGGTGCGGCGGAAGGCGCAGCCCCATGACGCGGCCGGCATTTCTGCCTGTGGATTGATGTCGGCAACCAGCACATCGGCGCCGGCGGCACGAAAGCGCCGGGCGATGGCGGCGCCGATGCCCGATCCCGCTCCGGTAACGATAGCGGCTTTCCCGGTCAGGTCGAACATCAATGAAACTCCACTTCGACCGGTGCCTGAAGGCCCAGTTGCCGCATCAGCGCGGCGGTATCCCACAGGCTGCGTTCCAGCACGATCTTTCCATCCCTGAAGGCGTGGATAGTCATGCCCTGAACCAATGTGGTCCTGCCCGTTGCGGGCAGGCCCAGAAAATCGGACCTGTGATGGATCTCCCATGTCCATTCCAGACAACCCCCATGTTCATCGCCATGATAGCGGGTCGCATTGAAATAATGTCTGGACTTGTCGGGGTCGGCATTTTCAAACGTCATGAACCAGCGACGCAGCCTTTCGCGATCATTGTCTATGCGTACGCCGAAGTTCATATCCTCATATTCAAACTCTTCGGGATAATTGGCCATCAGTTCTTCCAGCCGATTGTCGAACTGTTCCAGCCAGTCCTGTTCCCATTCGAGGTTCATGTCTTTCCTTCCGGGAAAAGAAAAAGGATCCGGCGCCATGCCGGATCCCAGGGAGAGGTTCAGAAGTCGACGCGGGCTTCCAGCCCGTAACTGCGGGTCGGGCCGCGATAATTGACGGTGAAGACCGACAGCAGCGGCACGACTTCCTGAAAATATTTCTTGTTGGTGAGGTTGTCCCCATAGGCGGAGATTTCCCAGCCATTGGCGCTTTTGAGCGAAAGGCGCGCCTTCAGCAGCGTCAGGGGGTTGCGCCTCGTGCCCGCGAAATTGTCGACGTCCCACCAGATGGAGCCGTAACGGTTCATTTCGACCCGCGGGACAACCGTCAATTCGTCGGTCAGGTCGATGATCTGGCTGGCGCCCAGGTTCAGCGTATATTTGAAAGCCCCCGGCGCGACATTGCCGACCGCCGCCGGGTTGCCGGCGAAGGCTGCGACACGGCCATGCGTGTAACCATAACCGCCGAACAGATGCAGGCCCATCGGCAATTGCGCATCGAAATCGAGGTCGAAGCCCTTCAGCTTCACCTTGTCGATGCTGATCGTGGTCTGCAATCCGGCGGAAGGCTGGAACTGGAATTGCTGCGCGCCGGAAATGTCGGTCTTGAATGCGGCGGCGTTAATCGACAGCCGGCGATTGAAGAGGCGGACTTTCGCGCCGACCTCGTAGGATGTGGAAACTTCCTTGTTGTAGCCGTCCTGCACATAGATATTGGCCGCATTGCCGCCCGCCGCGTCGATCAGCGCCTGCCGCGAACCGATCGGGTTGAAACCGCCCGATTTGAAGCCCTTGCCGTAGCTTGCATAGATGCTGGCAGTCGGGGCGATGTCGTAGGACAGGCTTGCCTTCGGCTCGAACTGTTTGAACGTGCGTGACAATTTGCAGTCGTCAAATGCCGTGCCCTGCGCCACGCAATTATTGTAGCTGATGCCTGTCAGGGGATTGATCGCAGGGGAAGCCGCTTCGCGGATCGACCGCTTTTCCGTATCATAGCGTCCGGCCAGATTGATATGGAACTGGTCGGTCAGGTCGAACTGCACGCTGGCGAAGGGCGCATAGCTGGTCGTGCGATAGAGGGGGTTGCTGTAGGACATCGTCGTCATGGGGTCGATCGTGTCGCGGTCGGCGGGGAGCGAGCCGTTGGTGTCCAGGCCGATCTTGCTGGCCTGGTCACGCTCGAAGCGCAGAATATAAAAGCCCACCTGCCAGCGGAAGCGGTTGGCGCTGTCCGAGGTCAGGCGCACTTCCTGCGAATAATTGGTGTCGACATAGGTATATTGCTGCACCGTGCCGCCACCGGCCAACCCCGTATCCTGCGGGATATAAGGCGGGGAGTCGCTGCCGAAATATTGGTTCAGATGGTTGTAGCTGGATATGGACGTGATTTTCGCCCAGCCCATATCATATTCCGCCTTGAAGGTGGCATCGATGAACTTTTCGTCGAATGCCCCGGCGACGTTGGAGACGAACGGCATGTCGGTGTTGTTCGCATCCAGCGCGGTGGCGGGAAAGCCTCCGATCGGCAGGCCGACGAACTGCGCATTATAGGCGCTGCCTCCGCCCTTGGACCGGAACGCGGTCAGCTTGAAGTCGGCGGTAAACGGCCCGCCCTTGTCATAGAGCAGCCGCGCGCGGCCGCTGCTGTTCTGGAAACGCTGCACTTTCTCGCCGGTGGTGATGTTGGTGAAGGGGCCGTCCGTATCGCGAAAGGCGCCCGCGACGCTGAAGCCCAGACCCGGCGCGAGCGGGCCGCTGACCGAGGCGCTGGCGCGCGCTGTATTGAAATTGCCATAGGCGGCGACGACATTCCCTTCGAACGTATCGCCCGGTTTTTTCGTGGTGATGACGATCGCGCCTGCGGCGGCGTTGCGGCCGTAAAGCGCGCTTTGCGGGCCTTTCAGCACCTCGATCTGCTGGATGCCGAACAGATCCTGATTGAACGGCTTGACGCTGGACAGCGTGACGCCGTCGATGACGATCGCCACGTTCGGATCGGAATTGCGCACCGATGTCTGGCCGCGAATGTTGATATAGGCTTCGCCGGCATTATCCTCGACGAAGGTGACATTCGGCGTGGACCCCAGAAAATCGGCGGGACGGGTGATGCCTCGTTCCGCAATCGCGAGTTCCGTGACGACGCTGACGGAAATCGGCACCTTGACCAGATTCTCGTTGCGCTTGGTCGCGGTGACGACGATGTCGTCGAGCGCGCTCGCGCTGCGCTGTGGTTGCGGATCGGGCGCGGACTCCTGAGCCATGGCCGGCAGGGCAAGCCCCGCCGTGATGACGACGCCCATAAGCGGAAGATTGGTAAAACCCTTCAATGTCTCTCTCCTTCCCTGATCATGCGTCGCCGATTGAGCCGGCTTGTTGAACGTGATTTCAGGGTTGCCCTGTTCAAACATCAAGAACAGGTCGAGGAAAATGCCCTAGCGTGACAGCAGATGACCTAGCGAGACAATAGACTGTTCGGGGAATTTGCGGTTTTCTGCCGTTTTGCAGTGCGGCATGGAGCATTTTTGCGCCTTGGGCGCCGGATTTTGGCACGGAAAGCAAAATGCTTGCGCGCTTGGCCATGGCTGCATCCGCGCGCAACAGTATCAATCGGACAACAGGCGCGCCGCACGGATGTCCTCAACGGATGCACGACGCAGGCGCGCCGTAAAAGGAGAGAGAGCATGAACAAGGATTGGGCGCAATATTGGATCGGGTTGTTCGCCGATGGCACCGACGAATTGATGACGCTGTACAATCCTCAATTCCAGTTCGAAGACGTGAATTTCGATCTTCGCATCAACGATGATCTCCCGGCGCTGCGGAAATTCTTCGAAGGCTTCATCATCGAAGATCCGGCCCAGAGTTATAACAGGTTCGATGTGTTCGATTATGTCGGGGACAACCGGTTGGGGTCGTTCCAATGGACCTGGGAGACCAGACATGCGGGCGATTTTCTGGGCGTGCCGGCCAAGGGCAAGATCACCAGGACGCGGGGCGTCACCGTCATGGGCTGGAATGAGCAAGGCAAGATCGTGCTGGAACGCAGCATTTGGGACGCGATCCCCGTTTTCCAGCAATTGGGCGTCGTCCCGGCATTCGGCGCGACCGGGGCCTGAAGCGTCATGAGCTATAATCCGCTGGACCCGACAGTCACCGCCAACCCCTATCCGCATTACGCCCGACTGCGCGCGGAAGAGCCGGTCAAATGGCTCGACATGATGCAGGGCTTTGCCGTCTCCCGCTGGGATGATGTCGAAGAGGTGCTGAGTGACGGCAAGACATTTTCTTCCGCGCAATTCTGGCCGGCGTTGCTGGGCGAATATGACCCGGTGCCCGAAGTGCAGCCGATGATATCTCTCGATCCGCCGGGGCATGTCCGCATCCGAAAACTCGCCAACAAGGCGTTCGTGCCGAGCCGCGTCGGTGCGTTGCAGGACCGTATCCGCAGCGTGACGCATGAATTGATCGACGATATTTTCTCCCGACACGGCAGCGAGGGCGAGTTTGATTTCGTCTGGGAGTTTTCCGGGCTGTTCCCGGTCAGCGTCATCGCGGAAGTTCTGGGCGTGGACATTGCCCGCCGGGTGGACTTCAAACATTGGGTGGACGACCTGCTGGCTGCGGGGAACAGGGCTGCTTATGGCGCCGACCGCCTCGGCGAGATCGAACGCAGTTCGCGGGCGATCCGCGCCTATTTCGAGGAAGTCTATGACGAACGGTCCGCCCGGCCCGGTGACGACCTGATCAGCGGCTTCATTCAGGCGGAAGTCAATGGCGAGCGATTGAGCCGCAACGAAGTGCTCAACATGGCGATTCTGCTGCTGATCGGCGGGGTCGAGACGACCACCAATCTGCTCGGCATCACTTTCGCGCATTTCAGGAGCCATCCGGGAATCGCTGCCGCCGTCTGGGCCGACCCCGCCAGAATTCCGGCGCTGCTCGAAGAGATGTTGCGCTTCGACGGGCCAGTGCAGATGTTGTTCCGGCATACGACATGCGACACCGAACTGGCAGGCGTCGCCATTCCCAAGGGCGCGCTGGTCCTGCCGCTGCTTGGCTCCGCCAATCATGACGAGCGCAAGTTCGACCGGTCCGAGGAACTGGTGCTGGACCGCAATCCCAAGGAGATCATGTCCTTCGGTCAGGGGCCGCATTTCTGCCTCGGTTCCTACCTGTCGCGCATGGAGGCGAAGAGCGCGCTGGAAATCCTGATCGCCCGCTTCGAAAAAATCGAGGCGGTCAGCGACGCGATCAATTGGTCCGACTCCTATTTCGCGCGCGGCCCGAAGACGCTGCCGGTCAGGTTCAAGGCGCGATGAGCGGTGATCCTTCGGGTGCAGATGCATCACCGCCCGCACTTGTCGATCAATTCCGCGCTATTCTGGGGGAGGGCGGCGTCCTGATCGGCGCGGACGTTTCAGGCCGGTATCCCGGCTATTTCATGAAACGGATCGAGGCGGATATTCTGTTGCGCCCCGAAACCACGGATCAGGTATCGCAGCTGATGGCGCTATGCGATGCGGCCGGTCAGCCAGTGGTGATTCAAGGCGGCATGTCCGGCTGGGTCCGCGCCACGCAAACGCAACCGGGCGAGGTCATCCTGTCGCTGGAGCGGATGAACCGGATCGAGAGTGTCGATCCCGCCAACCGCACCGCCATCGTTCAGGCGGGCGTCATTCTGGAGCATTTCCAGGATCATCTCGAAACCCATGGCCTCAGTTTTCCGCTGGACCTGGGTGGAAGAGGATCGTGCCAGCTCGGCGGCAATGCGGCGACCAATGCGGGCGGGATGCGCGTCCTCCGTTATGGCATGATGCGGGAGCAGGTGCTCGGCATGGAAGTGGTGTTGGCAGATGGCCGGGTGCTGTCTTCCATGAACCAGATGATCAAGAATAATACGGGCTATGATCTGAAACAGTTGTTCATCGGCAGCGAGGGGACATTGGGCGTCATAACCCGGCTTGTCCTGCGCCTGCGGGAACGGCCGGTCAGCAGCAATACCGCGCTGGTCTGCGCCGACAGTTTCGATCGCATCGTCCAGCTGCTT
>JBFWKI010000013.1:0-95886 GCA_050252755.1 Sphingobium sp. | reverse complement strand
TGTCGCGGCAAACACGTTGGTTCGGCTATGATTATCAGGAGCCCCCGCCTTCAGGGCCGATCCGGCGGGGCTGCTCTTGCCTGTGTCTGTCTGTCGTGATCATCGCCTCGGCGATCGGCGTCGTTCAGTTTTTCTGGACGGTGCTGCGCTGGATAGCTTCATATTTTTGATCCGGCATTCTTGCCACCCGCCCAAAGCGTGTCCGTTTTTTCGACATGAACATGTGCCGCCGGGAAGGGACGATCGAACTTCGCCAGATCTTCGACCGGCGCGGTAAGCCATTCGCTGCATTGATCCGGCAACAATATCACCGGCGATCGATCATGAATCGCCGCCAGCTCCGGCGCGGCGTCGGTCATGACGCCGCTGTACCAATCCCCCCATTCTTCGGACTTTCCCCAGAGACCCGCCCATGCAACGATTGGCTGATCTATGACTGACAGCCATGTCTCTTTCATAGCGCCGGTGGTCCCCACCGCCTCGGCAAAGCGTGCAGTGGGTATCAGGCAACGGTTCGCCGGTGCCGTCCAGCGCGCCCAAAATCCGCCCAATTTGTCGAACCGCGTGTTGTTGACCGCCTTGGGCTTCAGCAGCTGCTCCTTCTTACCGCGCCGGATCAGCGGATAGCCCCATGTCATCTGGTCGAGCACCAGCGTGCCATCCACCATGCGCAGCACCCAACCCGGATCCTTCGGGTGAACCGTCGCGGGACCGTCATTGAACGCCCGCAAAGGCTGAACGTTGAACAGTTTTTCGATCCGCGTCCGTTCGCCGGGTTGATAGCGATTGCACATCAGCAGACGCTGCGCGCCCTCCCCGCTTTCGTCAAGATCGGGATGATAGCGTGCCGCGAGACGATACCGCGATTCCCAAGACGGCAGTTCGAGGCCCAGCCTGTAATAGCAATTATCCAGCATCGCCCGCATGCGCTGAGTCCGCTGACCATGGGCATAATTGGCGGCGGGCACCCAAAGCATGGGGTCGGCCATCGCCATCCAGAAATCGGTACACTGCCAGTTCAGAGCCACGCCATTTGCGCACAGCCACGCCAGCGCAAGCCGGTGGCCCTGCTCGCGCTGCACCGGCCCATGTTGCGCCTGCGCCAAAGCATCTTCCAGTGTTTCCAGCGCGAGAGCGGCTATCCGCCCTTGCGCCGGTCGATTCGCTGTTCCCATGGAGAGAACATTAGCAGAACATCTCGAACGGATCAGCCAGCCAATCTAACCAAAACATTCCAACGCAACTTCAATTTAGAAAATCTGCTTCGCTTTCCGGAACTTGAAAATGTGCAGGCAACCCGGCAATGGTCAATTTACAAGATGCCGCATCATTCATCGCAGAATGAATGCCTGCTTTATAATCAGCCGAAGCATCTAGATCGCCATTTCCATTCAGAAATGTTTGCAGTTTCCGCAACGAGCCAACGCGTTTTTCCGTCGCGGCCACACAGGATGCCAGAGCCTGCTTTGCGATTTCGATTGCTTTTGCGTCCTTCAATGGCGACAGATCTGTTTCTTTCAATAGTTTCAGATCACTCTCACAAGAACCGGCGCCACTGCGAGCGGAGCTATACGCATCGACCAGTGATGTCCGACCTTCAGCGAGCTTATCAAGCTGACCCTGAACCTGATCGACCGTTCCTTCACAGGAAAGAGTTTGCATCCAGATAGACCGGGAAAAATCTATCGCGGTTTGCTGCGCGCCAGTAGCTTCAAACGCAAGGGCAGATATATCCATTTGATTTTCAATTGGCGGGGAGGCGGAGTTTTCATCCTTTCCAATCCACCATGTGCAGCCACCGATAACTAGAACCAGCAACAGGCACCCCATTGCCGCCCCTTTTTTCCGTGATTTCACTTCATCGGCACTGAATTGCGTTTGGCAAAATGGGCAGACCGTCGCCCTTATATCGATCTTTTTCTTGCATTTTTCGCAAGGTAATTTGAACATTCATCCCCCAGGCTTAAAATTCACATCTTCCGGACGATCCCCACGACGCGTCCCAATATATGCAATTCCCCATCGTGCGCCGTTTCCGGCGGCACCAACTGATTATCGGATAGGATCTGCACGCCGTCACGCGTCTGGCGCAGGCGCTTGACCATCCCCTGTCCGTAAAAAGCTACCGCCCAGATCTTGTCCCCCATGCGCAGTGACTGTTCTGATGTGTCGATAATCAGCAGATCGCTGTCATGGATCGTCGGCGCCATTGAATCGCCGATGCCCTGGGCGAAATAGACCTGATCAGGGTCGGCCCGTGTATATTGGCGCAGCCAGTCACGGCTAAAATGTCGAATGGTGGTAGTGACCGGTATTTCCAGCTCGGTCGCTCCCATGCCGAATTTCAGGTCTATTTCCTTCACCTCGACCAGATCGAGATCCGCGACAGGCGTATCGGTTGAGAATGGCGGCGGGCTGTAGCCGCGTCGATCATCGTTAACCGCTGGAATTCCGGGTTCGTCCGTTGCTCCCGCCAGATATTCCGGAGTTGTCTGAAGTGCTTTGGCGATCTGATAAATATGCGACGTGTTGGTTGTTTCCCCGGTAACGATCTTACGCATCGCCTGCGGGGAAATGCCGACAGACCGAGCTAACTGGGATGAATTCATCCCCAAAACCTTCAGCCGAAGCTGGATTCGTTCGCCCATAGTCATGCAGCAACCCTCGCAACTTTGGTTGAAATTGGACATGGAATTTTAGATGTAATCAGTTGCGTTTTCCTTCTTGCTGATTTTAACTTTGGTTGCTATTGGTTGCGAATGGAACAGCAACCAACCCCATTTGAGGCACTCCAAGCCGCGACAGAAAAGGCAGGTGGTCAATCCGCGCTGTCTCGCATTTGCAGCGTTTCTCCCACGGCCGTTTGGAAATGGCTTCAGTCCGCCAAGCGCCTCCCCGCTGAATATGTCCTCCGCGTGGAGGCCGCGACTGGCATATCCCGCCACCTTCTGCGCCCGGATATCTATCCACGCGATACTGCCTCCCTTTCCGCCTCTGCCATCGGAGAGGAAACCCCTCTCTGCGGCCCCATCCTATCGGCCCGCACCCTCGCCCGACACGGCAATCGCCATCCCATTTTGCCGGGAAAGGACGCGGCATGATCAATGAGGAAATGGGCGATTGCATCCGCACGATCGCGTTTCTGGCGTTCATGGCATTCTTCTTCTGGATTTCCCAATGACCGCCCCCCGCGACACCAGCCCGGACCATGAAACCTTCCTCCGCCTCGCCCGCCTCGCCCACAACATCATCCTGATGGGGCAAATCGGCCTGTGCCTTTGGCTGGCGGCGGACATCCTCAAACACTGGGGTACATGCTGATGCTTCTCCATGCTTTTGCCTTCGCCGTCACGCTGACCATCGGGGCCTTCGCGATCGGCGTCATCCACCACATGGTCCGCACCTATTGGCGCAAAGCCCACGCCGCCCTGCTCATGGAGCATGTGCCCGGACAGGAGATTGCTCGGTGACCGTCCAGATAATCGCCCGAAGGGCGGGCAAGTCCTTCGAACGCGAACATATGTTCGCATGCGCCATGCTTGCGCGGCTCTACGACGCGGGCGGGGAACTTCCGTTCAACCGCGTATGGGAAGGGCTGTGCACCCGCCGCGAAGCCTTCCGCATCCTCGATCGGCAATATACTTTGGGGAATGTGAAGCGGCATCGCTCCGGCGAACCAATCACCCTTACATCGTCCGCCCGCATCGCGATTGCCGCCGGTCGCGCTTGTCCGCCCGTCACCACTACCGAAAGCTCCACGGAAACCTCCGCCCTGCGTCGATCCAACGTGCGCGCCATCTCCATCCCGATCAGCGCCAGCGCGGTGAAAGCCGCCTGCACCACCCCCCGCACCAATTTCCCGATGCCCTCGGATGATTTCCTGCGGGCCAGCGACAACAGCCGGGAAGCGGCAGTGCGACGCGCCACGCGCCTGCTCGCCATGCGCATCATGGCGGTCCACCCCGAACGCGCGCGGCCCGGCTACTGATGACCATCCCCCGCCGCCCCGCCAGCTTCTCCCGCGCCCTCTGGCAGATCGCCGATCTGCTGGGCTGGGACGGCTGCGCCGCCGTCCTCGAAAAGTCGGAAAGCCACGTCCGCAAACTGGGCGCGCCCGATACGGAGCGCGAAATCAGCCTGCGCGATGCCGTCCGCCTCGACGCCGCCTACCGGCGCGCCGGAGGCGAAGGCGCGCCCCTGCTGGAATGCTATGCGATAAAGCTCGACATGGGCCTGACCGCCCGGCCCACCGGCCCCAATTGCATCATCACCGGGGCGGGCCTCGCCGCCAAGGAATGCGGCGAAGCCATCGCCGCCGCCATCACCCTCGCCGGGGACATGTCGGACCCGGCCAAGACGCTCGCCGCCCAGCGGGAAATTGAGGAAGGCGTCACCGAATTGACCCGGCTCTTCTCGCTCGTACTCTCTAAAAATATGGGGGAAAATCATCCATGAATATCGCTGTCGGCCATCTTGCGAACTCCACTGCGGTGCCTGCCATTGCGGAGCGCGGCCACAATCGTGGCCATTACGGCAAGGCCCCGGTCATGAACTGCCCGGCTTGCGGCGCAAAGGCGCTGTGCCGGTCCAGCCTCGAGATCTCGCCCACCTATCGCAGCCTCTATTATCGCTGTGAAAATCTGGCGTGCAGCATGACGTTCAGCGCCAGTCTGGCGTTCGAAAAGATCATATCGCCTTCCGGGGTAAGCGCCGAGTTCCGCCCGGCCATCATCAAGGCCAAGCGCGCCCCCGGCCATGATTTCGGGCAGATGAATATCTTCGACATATTGGCGCCAGTCCTCCCGGACTGACCGCCTCCCCTTTCCGCTCGCATCGCCAATCCCTGCCACCGCCGGTCCTTCCGGCGAACGGTCCCCTGCATCCTGAAAAGACACCCACCCGATGGACGAGAAACTGCGCCAGACCATCCTTGGCCGCCTGAAGACGGACTACAGCTTCAAGCAGGCTGGCGATTCCGCGCGCGTGTGGCGCGGCGGCAAATGCCCCTCGTGCAGCGGCAAAGAACTCTACGTCTACACGGAAAAGCCATGGGTTGTTCGCTGCGGGCGGGAGAATAAATGCGGCAAGGAATTTGCCGTCAAGGATCTCTACGACGATCTGTTCGACAACTGGTCGGATCGTCACCCGCAAACGAAAGAAGATCCGAACGCAGCGGCGAAAGCCTATCTGCGCGATGAACGCGGCCTCAACATCGTCAAGCTGGCAGGCCACTACACACAGGAAACCTACCTCGACAGAAAACTGAACGCATCCTCCGCCACCGTGCGATTCCCGATGCCAGGCGGCGGCTTCTATGAACGGCTGATCGATCGCGTCCATCGCTTCGGCAAGAAGAAAGCCCACTTTCCCTACGGCTATTCCTACAAGGGAAAGGCGTGGCACCACCCCGCCCTGTCGTTCGATGACCTCGCCACCGCCGAAGAAATCTGGCTGGCAGAGGGGATATTCGACGCGGTCGCGCTTGGCGAGGCCTTCGAAAAGGACCGGCCCGCCGCCCGCGCCGCCTCCACCATGTCCACCAACAATTATCCGGCGGAATGGCTCGACCAGCTGGCAGAGGCGGTGGCCCGTCGCGGCACCCATGCCCAGCGCCCCACCCTTGTTTTTGCTTTTGACGTTGGCCCTGCGGGCATCCGCTGGACGCGCGAACATATCAAGGCGGCGAAGAAATCAGGCTGGCTGACCCGCGCCGCACAGGTCCGCCCCGATGGTGAAGGCAACAAGCTTGACTGGAACGACCTGCTCAAGCGCGACCAGCTCACGGCGGAGGATCTCGAAACCTATCTGGAAAACGGCGATATCACCATCGCCGAAACCGCCGCCGAAAAAGCTTATCTGCTCTATCGCCGGTCCCGCCGCACCGAATTTCCCCTGACCTTCAAGGGCCGCCAATTATGGGCGCGCTTCTCCGCCGAACGCATCAACCAGCTGATCGAGGGCTATAACGAGGACCGCACCCTTGCCCAGCTTTCCATGGAGGAAAAGCACGATCGCGCCGCCCGCGATGCCGCCGAAGTGGCCGAAATCGCCAACTGCACGTTCCGCGTCCTCTATTATGAAACAGACGCCTCGATCGGCAAGAACAGCTATTATGTCCGCGTCGATTTTCCCGGCAAACAGGACACCATCAAGGCCAATTTTCCCGGCAATGTGATGCTGAAGGACGGCCCGTTCGCCGACCACCTGGTATCCGTCGCCCCCGGCGCGATCTGGGACGGTTCCTCGCGCCAGCTCAAGCACCTGATGGGCCGCCAGATCGAAGACATCCGCACCGTCGATGCTCTCTATTTCTCCGGCTACAGCATTGAGCACAGCGCATGGATGTTCGAAGACATCGCCATTTCCGGTGGTCGCGTCATCCCGCTCAACGAGGAAGACTATTTCGAAATCGGCAAGGTCGGCGTCAAACCGAACGGCGACAAAGGCGAGTTCGCCATTGAATACGACCCCAACGAAATCAACTATTCATGGTGGCCGGATCTCTGGACGGCCTTCGGTTCGCTCGGTCTCGTCACCTTGGCCTTCTGGCTGCTCTCATGTTTCGCTGAACAGATCCGCCGCGAATATCAGTCTCTCGGCTTTCTCGAAGTCTCCGGCCCGCCCGGCTCCGGTAAATCCACCCTGCTCATCTTCCTCTGGAAGCTTGTCGGCCGACGCCACAATTATGAGGGGTTCGACCCCGCCGCCGCCACCGCCGCCGGTATCGCCCGCGAACTGGTGAAATACGGCAACTTGCCGGTCATCCTACTCGAAGGCGACCGCAAGAAAGACCAGCCCAGCGCCCGCAAATTCGATTGGTCGGAACTGAAGAAGATCTACAACGGCCACGCGCCGCGAACGCGCGGCATGATGAACGGCGGAACCAGCACCTTCTCCCCGCCATTTCGCGGCGCCATGGTCATCGCCCAGAACGATCCGATCCGCGAGGCCGAAGAGGCCGTGCTGGAACGCATCATGCCGCTCTTCGTCGATAAATCCCGCTTCACCGAAGAAGGAAAATCGGCAGGCAACCGCCTGAAAAAATATGAGGTGGACAGGGTTTCGCACTGGATCGTCGCGATGATTCGGCAGGAAAAACAGATCCTCGACCATTTCCGCGATCGCCTGCCCTTCCATGAAAAGCGCCTCCTGTCCCACCCCGAATGCCAGAACGACCGCCTCGCCTATAACCACGCCCAGATCGCCGCCGCGCTGGACTGCCTGACCAAAGCGATGGTTCTGGACGGCAAAGCCACCATCCGCCCAGAACAACACGCGGAGGGTCACCGCCTGATCGAACAAATGTGCCTCGATCAGCACGGCGCGCTGGGCGCGGACCATCCATTGGTCAGTTCCTTCTGGGAATCCTTCGATTTCCTCGACGCCAAATTGCGCGAAGGCAAACTCGATACAGAGCCTGCGGGCATCAACCTGCACCGCAAGCCAGATCAGATCGCCTTCCGCATCCCGGAGGTTGAACAGGCCTTCAATGCGCACCGCATGAACATCCCCGGCGGGTCGATGCAGGAACTGCGCAAACTTCTTCAGACCAGCAAATCCCGCAAATATCTCGGCAACACCGTGGTGAACTGCCGCGACGGACAACACCGCCATTGCTGGATATTCCACAACCCCCAACAGCATAAGGAGGCTCTGCCGGTATGACGGCCCCCCTCACAACCGATCAGGCGGACACCGCCCGCCCGATGATCCTCGTGCAAATCCCGGACGGCTCCGGCGGATTCCTCAACGAATTCCGCCCGGCCCCGCCCGAAAAACCGAAACAGCGCAGGAAACAGGCAAAGCCCGACCCGATCGAGGCGAACCCCGAAACCGCCGCCCAGCAGCTCAAAATGTTTATCGAGCGTCTGGAAAAGCTGCGCGAGGAACGCGCCGAAATCTCGTTCGGTATCACCGATGTCCTGAACGAGGCGAAAGCCTGCGGATATGACAAAAAGACCATAAATCGCATCCTGACCATGCGGCAAGAGGATCCCAACCTCCGCGCCGAAGACGAGGCCCTGCTCGAAACCTACAAAACCGCGCTGGGCCTCGAATGATGCAGCGCCGCCCCAACATCCGCCGCCCGGACTGCACCTGCGCCGATTGCCGCGCCGCCACCCGCATGTTCCGCCTCATCCTGATCGGCAGCGCCATCGCTTGGGCGCTGATCATCACCGCCCTGCTCGCCCCCCTCGCCTGAAAGGAACCACCCATGAACGCGACCGAAAAACAACCCATATGGATCGGCTTCGATCCCGCCAAAGCAGACAGCCGCCCCAGCCACACCTTCATCTGTTCCAGCTGCGCCCGCCAGCACATCAACCAATCCTTTCATCTCCCGGATGGATGGGAAAAAATCTATGCGCCCAACTTCGATTTAGGCCTTCACTGCCCCGACTGCATCGAAAAGGTCGAGCAGCACGTATCTGCCAAAATCCGCGAACGCCGCGAAACCCTCGAAAACGCGATCCGCAATGTCGGAGCAATCGGCATCCACCCAACCCCGCCAAGAACGCCCGCACGTCCCGGCCCATTCTCTTTGCACCTGCAACGACAGGAAAACGGCCAATACCTGATCGCCATGACGCCGGAAACCGCCCTCATGCGCCTGTCCCCGCTGGAATTCTTCCTCTCCGCCGAAGGCGCCCGCACCCTCGCGTGGCAACTCCTCCGCCACGCCGACCTCACCGAAGCCCCCGGCACCCTCCCCGCCAGCGTGGGGGAAGGACGGTGATTGACATTGGCGAAGCCCACGCGCATTTTAACCTCGTCGCTGCACACAGAGCAGCGATGCGGATTGGAAACCGCAACGGACTTTGCCGATCAGGCGCGCGCGGACATTCCGGGCGCGCTTCTCTATGGTCGGGCGCATCGGGAGGGGCTTGCCCCTGCCGGTCCCGCAAGGTCCGCCGGTTTTCCAACCCGGTGTTGCCCGGCCACCAGATTGGAAACTGGAGGTCGGGTCCATTCAAAAGGACCTTGACCATGAGCAACCATGCTTCTGGCGCGACTGTCACGCGCCTGTTCAATCCCGATACCGACAACCATTACGCTCTGTCAGAGGGCAACGAGCTTGAACTCAAAACGCTGTTCAAGGCGATGGAGGCCGTCGCCCAGTTGATGGACACGCCCCCTGGCGAAGCTGGCCCGGAAATCGAACCCGCCCACATCTCTCCCCTTTTCTACACCTTCGCGCGCCACGGCGACCGCATCATGGCCGAAATGGCCGACCGCTTTCCCTCGCGCAAGCCCACCAAAAGGACCGCCGCATGAGCGCCCGCTTTGAAATTGTGCCGTTCAACGAACAACAGCTTCTCACTGTTCAGGATAGTGATGGTGCTGTTCGCGTGGTCATCAAACCGATTTGCGAGGGCATGGGCCTCGCATGGCATGGTCAGTTTGAACGGATCAAGCGACATCCGGTTCTGTCCGAAGGTATTCGTGTAACACGAATACCTTCCAGCGGCGGGATGCAGGATGCTGTCACCCTTGATCTCGAATGTTTCCATGGCTGGCTGATGACGATCACGCCCGATCGCATCAAGGATGAAGCCGCCCGCGATCTCGTAATCTCTTATCAGAAAAAAGCCTTCCGCGTCGTGTTCGAACATTTCCACGGCCCCATGCGCATAGTGGAAACAAAGCCCGCCACGATTTCGGACTTCCTGCGCCTAGGTAATGCTCTCAAAAAAGAACGGAACCGGGCAATCCGCAATGGCCTTTGGCAATTAATGGACCAGCTATGCGATAGCTTGGGCATCAACCGGCTGTCCCACGAAGGTATAGGCTGGGCCGAACCGGATCACAGCGAACTGCACACCCTCTTCTGGAACGGCGTTCGGGCGGTCGAGGACGCTGGCCACATCATCAATCACAGCCGCCGCAATCATCTAGTGGCGCTGAACCTTCCCGAATTGCGCCATCATTTCCATGAAATCGGTGTTCCAGTGGAAATCGACACCACCATGACGCAAGCTCTGCGCCTGTCCCGCAACCCGGCCTATCTCGCGGATAAGACCTATAATTGCCGCGACGACAAGCGCCGCCATTGCTGGATATTCAGCCATGCTCCCTTGCTCGAAGCGATGGAGGGGGCATGACTGACTGGACCCACCCCCGCATCACCAACCCGGCCTGCCGCCTCAACCGCTTCAACGAAATCGCCACAGAGGCCCGCGCCGCCTTCAACCGCCGCAAGGATACCTATCCCATGCTCGTATCCGCCGGAACATTGGCGCCGGGGGATGCCCGCGACGATCTGGAGGCTTGGCGAGCCATCGCCAAGGAATGGGCCTTCGTCACGTCAGGCGATGGCGAAATGGCCCGCCGCATAACCCTACCCGCACGCATCCTCGCGCTGGACACAGCCATATCGCGTTGGTTTCACATGATCGACCAGAGCGGCGGCCCGCTGGATCATGAACTGGAACAATGCGCCCTCCTCTGCGCAATGCGCATCTGGGTCGAACGCGAAGCCGACTATTACGCCGGCGGAAATCTCATCTGGTCGCGCGGCCACATGCGGGGCCTCATCCCCATCCCACCCACGCCAGCCCACCCGAAAATCAGGAAAGCAGCATGATGGCGAAACGTCGCGGCTCACCACAAATGACGCTGGATCTAGACTGGGGCAAAGGTCGCCACCTGCTCTGGGTCGATCGCGTCAACAGCGCTGTGATGGCTGAAATAGTGTTGCGCAATGATCCAGATGCGCAACCCGTTCATTGCGATTTAGGCAAGAGCGTCCATAAGGATAGCCACCGCTTTATCGATGATCTTGAACAGTGGTACGGTAAAGAGATCATCCGTATCCGTAGCCGGCACTTCGACATGATCGATGATGTATACGAAGCGCGGAAATATCTGGCCGGCATACACGGCGCTCCATGCACCAGCGAAATGAAATTCGCGCCGCGCATGGATTTTCAGTTTCCTAGTGACACACATTATTGGGGTTACACCGCCGATAAAATGGATGCCAAGCGATTTGATGGGATGGTGGCCGACTATCCGCTGATGAAACAGCGGGCGCCGCTGATCGAAATGGGCCTCAAGAAACGCGATACCCATGCGATTTTGCGCCAGCACGGCATCCGCCGCCCGTACGTCTATGAGATCGGGATGCCTAACGGAAATTGCATAGGCTGCGTAAAATCGTCCAGCCCAGCCTATTGGGCGCTGGTCCGCCAGCACTTTCCAGAGGTGTTTTGGCGCAGAAATGAGCAGGCTCGCCGCTTTGGTGCAAAGCTCGTCATTCTTCGTCGAGAGAAAGGGTCTGACGGCAAATATCATAACATTCGTGGCTATCTTGATGAGATACCAGCGGACCAATCGACCAAGGTTCGTGGCGCTGATTTTGGCGGCTGTGGCTTCAATTGCAACAGCGAGAAACCCACCGCATGACCGCCGAACTCTCCAACGATTCCGCCCAGAAAAAGCCGCGCCACCCATGGGATTGGTACGTGGAAGAACAATGGGTGACCCACGCACTGGCCGACATGATCAATCTGGAATCGCACGTCGATTATCTCGATCCATTCTGTGGCGGCGGCAACATCCCTATGGCCCTCCTCGATCGCGGCCTGCGCGCCTTCGGCACCGATAAATTCACCCGTGCCGGGCACAATGCGACCTTCTTCCTCGGCGAGCATGATTTCCTTGGACCACAGCGCCACATGATGGAGGCCAGCCCGGCCCTGTCCATCGTCATGAACCCGCCCTTCTCCTATCAGGACGGTGCCTTGGTGCGCGGCCTGTCCCTGTCCATCGTCCGCCGCGCGCTCGAACTGGCCACCCACAAAGTCTGCGCCCTAGTCCCGCTCAAATGGCTCTCATCCAAAGATCGCTACAACTTCTTCACCAAAACAAAACCGTCGATCTTCGTATTCTCCGAACGCCCCTCCATGCCCCCCGGCGACGAAATCGAGACACTGGGAGATAACGCCTACAAGCGCGGCAAGGTGGACTATATGTGGCTCGTCTGGGACAAACAGCGCCCCAACCTCAACCACGCCCCAACCCTATGGATACCGCCCCGCATGAAAAAGCGGAAGGCGGCAGAGAAATAGCGAGATGAAAAAGCGTGTCGACATCGCCGCCATCATCCCGCGTTTGGTCGATGGGGCAACTGCGGCGGCCTATGTAGGCCGGGGGCAGACGAAATTTAGGGAGCAAGTAAGGTCCGGTGATTTGCCGGGGCCAAGCGACCGCAATGGCAATGTCGATTTGTGGGATCTACGAATTCTTGATCGATATGTTGACCAGCGGTCGGGGTTGCGATCATCACATGACGAATGGGACGATTGATGATTCCTGGCATCTGCCAGATAAAAGGCCGCACATACCGCCGCTTTCGCTATTATGTCGTCGATGAAAAGACCGGCAAGCGAAAGCGGATGGATCGTTATATCGCGTTGCCAGATCCTACCGACCCCCGGTTTGCCGAGGAACTGGCAAAGGTGAATGCGGAGGCAGAAGGCACCCGTCAAGGCCCCATCCATGGTTCATTCGGTGCCCTTGCACTCGAATTCCGGGCCGCGCTCGCGACAGGGTGGACCAAAAAGAAAAAGCGGAAAGGTGCGAAGGCCCTCGCTGCCAATACGCTGGCGAACTATCTTCGCTATGTCGCGATGTTCGAAGGCGAGGATTTAGTTTATGTCTCCCGCCGGGGCGAGGAAAAGATCGTTCGTGATCTTCCGGTAGCCGGAATTCGGCCCGCCCACATTTACCAGATCCGCGACACTATGGCGGAAACCCCCGGCAAAGCGAACAACTGGCTCAATGTCCTCAAATTGATGCTGACCTTCGCGACTGAACGCGATTGGCGTCAGGACAACCCAGCCATTGACATTTCTCCTTTACCCATCGGCGAACATGAACCGTGGCCCGCCGAGGTTCTGGAGCGCGCGCTCATATCCGCCAGCCCGATGCTGCGCCTTGCCATCGTCACGGGCCTTTGCTCTGGACAGCGCGTCAGCGACGTCATTCGGATCCAGCATGGTTGGCTGAAATCCGGTATTATGGAACTCTCCCAAGTCAAAACGGACGTGGACGTTGCCGTTCCGGTCCATCCATGGTGGAAAAGTGAAATCGCGCGCATCGAGCGCAAAGCCATAACCCTGCTGTATGATCGGTCCGGAAAACCCTTCCGATCAGAAGATCGCATTCAGGAGCGCATGCGTGTTCTGATGCGCGATCTGGGCTATGTCGATGAAGAAAACCAGCTACTCTATACTTTCCACGGCTTACGCAAAAACGCGTGCTGCTACCTTCTGGAAACTGGACTGAGTGATACTGACGTCGGCGCGATCCTCGGCATGACGGCCGAGACCGTGCGCCATTATGGCAAGCGCGCGAGGGCCTATATGATCGCGAAAGGCGCTGCCGAAAAAATGACGAAAATTTCCATCACCAGCATGACTAGATAGGGGGGGGTGGGGGAACTCAATTCCCACTTTTGGGGGAACTCAAACCCAGCGTCAGAAATAATATAATGATTTCAAAATGGTGACCCCTACGGGAATCGAACCCGTGTTTCAGCCGTGAAAGGGCCGCGTCCTAACCGCTAGACGAAGGGGCCGTACCGAATGCTTTTTCAAGCGTTTCAGCGTGGTGAAGGCCCATTAGGGAGAAGCGCAGGCCCGGTCAACCCAGAAACGGCAAAAAAGATAATTTCCGGCCCCGCCTTTCACCGCGTCATCAACAACGGGAACAGGCTCTCTCCGGCCGGGGGATTGGCCTCTGCCCTGCGCCTTTCTCAGACAGGCCTTCACAATATCCCTTTCAAAGCGCCCTCTGCTCCACGGCGTCCCCCGCCAGCGCGAGCGCAGGGGGGAAGCGGGTGCCGACCGCCTCGCCGATCAACAGGATGGCCGGTCCATCGCCCAGCGATTTCGCCGCGATCGTCAACAGATCGAGCCGGGTGGCGATGCTGCGTTGCGAGGGCAGGCTGGCGTTTTCCACCGCCATCACCGGCGTCGCGGGGGGAAGGCCCGCCGCGATCAGGCGCTTCATCAGCATCGGCGCGCTCGCCTTGCCCATATAGACGGCAAGGGTCGCCCCCGGATCGGCCAGCGCCGTCCAGTCGAGGTCCAGCCTGTCGCCTTGCTGCGCATGGGCCGTCACGAATATCAGCCTGCGCGCCATCCCCCTGAGCGTCAGGGACAGACCCACACCGGCCGCCGCCGCAGAGGCCGCGGTGATGCCGGGGCAGATGCGCGCCTGCACGCCCTTATCCGCCAGCGCCGCCATTTCCTCCATCGACCGCCCGAAAATGGAGGGGTCGCCGCCTTTCAGCCGCACCACCCGCCGCCCGGCCAGCGCGGCCCGGACGATGAGATCATTGATGCTGCCCTGATCCTTGCTGTGACGCCCGGCCCGCTTGCCGACGCTCACCCGTTCGGTATGGGCGGGGATGAGGTCCAGCACGCCCTGCCCCACCAGCGCGTCGTAAAAGACGATATCGGCGGCAAGAATCAGCTTTTCCGCCTTGCGGGTCAGCAGATCGGGATCGCCCGGCCCTGCCCCCACCAGCCAGACGTCCCCCGGCGCGATCAGTTCTTGGATCATGAGCAATTCGTCCTTTCGCACAGTAGCGAGGGGGAAGGTCAGGCCAGCCCTTGAAGGGCCTCCCTGCGGCCGATCAGGATGCGGCCGCCGTCGATCTTCACCGGGATGGTGGGGACGCAGCCCTTGTCCTCGCCCAGCGCTTCCCCGCTGATGAGGCTGATGCGCCAATTGTGCAGCGGGCAGGTGACGGTGGTGTCATGAACGATGCCCTGACTGAGCGGGCCTTGTTTGTGCGGGCACTGGTTGAGCAGCGCATAAACGCTGCCATTGGCGGTGCGGAAGATGGCGATTTCCTCGCCCCCGCGCACCGGCAAGGTCCGCGCGCCCAGCGCCGGAAGCTGGTCCACCGACCCGATGTCGAGCCATTCTGCAATCATGTGCGATTCCGTCTTGAGGGGGGATGTCTGGCCTTCGGACCGAAGGGCTGTGGCGATGCTCATGCTGCGCCTCCCACGACGGCGAAGGGCCGGATTTCGGCGATATGCCTGTGCAAATGGCTTTCCGCCCCGGCGGCGCGCTGCGCCCATGGGTCTTTCTGGAGAAAGCCCTGCGCATAGACGAAGCGCCGCCGCAGCGCCTCTCGCCCGGTGGCGTCCTCGACGATGCGCTGCTTCACATAATCGAGGCCGACACGCTCCACCCATGGGGCGGTGCGATCGAGATAGCGGGCCTCCTCGCGGTAAAGCTGGATGAAGGCGGCGCAATAATCCATCGCCTCCTGCTCGGTCGCGACCTTGCAGAGCAGGTCCGTGCCGCGCAGGTGGATGCCGCCATTGCCGCCGATATGCAGTTCATAACCGCTGTCCACGCAGATCACGCCGAAATCCTTGATCGTCGCCTCCGCGCAATTGCGGGGGCAGCCCGACACGGCGATCTTGAACTTGTGGGGCATCCAGCTTCCCCAGCTCATCTGTTCCAGCCTGATGCCCAGACCGGTCGAATCCTGCGTGCCGAAGCGGCACCATTCGGACCCCACGCAGGTTTTCACCGTGCGCAGCGCCTTGCCATAGGCGTGGCCCGAAACCATGCCCGCCGCGTTGAGATCGGCCCAGATGCCCGGCAGATCCTCCTTGCGGATGCCGAACAGGTCGAGCCGCTGCCCGCCCGTCACCTTCACCATGCGCGCGCCATATTTTTCGGCGGCGTCGGCGATGGCGCGCAGTTCGGCGGGCGTGGTGACGCCGCCCCACATGCGCGGCACAACCGAATAGGTGCCGTCCTTCTGGATATTGGCGTGCATCCGTTCATTGACGAAGCGGCTTTGCGGGTCTTCCCGATGCTCGGCGGGCCATGCGCACAGCAGATAATAGTTGAGCGCGGGGCGGCAGGAGGCGCAGCCGTCCGGCGTGGACCAACTGAGCGCCTGCATCACCGCCGGGATTTCCTTCAGTTCCTTCTCCAATATCGCGGCGCGGACTTCCTCATGGGTGAAGCTGGTGCATTTACACATGGGCTTCACCTGACGCTGGCCCGCAAATTCATCGCCCAGCGTCAGGGCGAGGAGATTTTCGACCAGCCCCGTGCACTGGCCACAGCTTGCCGACGCCTTGCACCCGGCCCGCACCGCGTCGAGATCCTGCGCGCCGCCAGTGATGCAGGAGACGACCTTGCCCTTCGACACGCCGTTGCAGCCGCAAATCTCCGCATCGTCGGTCAGCGCCGCAACCGCCGCCAGCGGATCGGCCGCCGCCCCGCCGCCCGCCGCAAAGGCCTGACCGAAGATCAGCGCCTCCCGGATTTCGGAGATATCCTCCTCTTTCCTCAGCAGGTCGAAATACCAGTTGCCGTCGGACGTATCGCCATAGAGCACCGCGCCGATCACCTTGTCGTCCCGCACGACGACCCGCTTGTAAACGCCCCGCGTGGCGTCGCGCAGCACGATGTCCTCACACCCCTCTCCGCCCGAAAAATCCCCGGCGGAGAAAAGATCGATGCCCGAAACCTTCAGCTTGGTGGAGGTGACGGAGCCGACATAGCCGGTCGGGTTGCCCGTCTGGCTGTCGGCCAGCGCCCGGCACATGTCCCACAGCGGCGCGACGAGGCCATAAACCTGCCCGCGATGCTGCACGCATTCGCCCACCGCCAGCACGGCGGGATCGCTCGTCATCATATGGTCATCGACAAGGATGCCGCGTTCGACCTCCAGCCCGGCGTCGCGCGCCAGCGCGGTCGATGGGCGAATGCCGACCGCCATCACGACGATGGAACAGGGAATGTCGCGCCCGTCCTTCAGGCGGACACCCTCCACCCTGCCATTGCCGTAGATTTCGGCGGTGTCGGCCTGCGTCACTATGGTCTGCCCGCGCCGTTCCAGTTCGGTCTTGAGCAACCAGCCCGCCGCCTCATCCAGTTGGCGCTCCATCAAGGTCGGCATCAGGTGGATGACCGTGACCTTCATGCCGCGCAGTGAAAGGCCGTGGGCAGCCTCCAGCCCCAGCAGGCCGCCGCCGATCACCACCGCATCGCCGCCGCGATTGGCGGCCTCCAGCATCGCGCCGACATCCTCCATATCGCGGAAGCTGATGACGCCGGGCAGATCCTTGCCGGGCACCGGAATGATGAACGGATCGGAACCGGTGGCGATCAGCAGCCGATCATATGGCTCCGTCCGGCCCGATTTCGCGGTGATGGTCTGCGTGCTCCGGTCGATGGCGACGACGGGGTCGCCCGTGACCAGCGCAATGCCGTTATCGGCATACCATTCCTCTCCGTTGATGATGATATCCTCGAAGGATTTCTCACCGGCCAGCAGGGGCGACAGCATGATCCGGTTATAGTTCACCCGTGGTTCCGCGCCGAAGATGGTGATGCGGAACCGGCCGGGATCGCGGGCGAGGATTTCCTCCACCGCGCGGCAACCGGCCATGCCGTTGCCCACGACGATGAGATGGGGCCTGTTTGTGTCGATGGCCTGTTGCATCAGATGCGCACTCCCTGGATCGCGGCGCCCCATGTGGTGCGCCACCGCTTCTTGACTGTGGTAAGGCCCGCCAGCGCGACCAGCGCGAGGGCGGCGAAGATAAGGAAACCGGCGGACGGGCTGCCCGTGAACTGCTTGGCCAGCCCCAGTGACGAGGCGAGGTAGAAGCCGCCCACCCCGCCGCCAAAGCCGACAAGGCCGGTCATCACGCCGATCTGGTGGCGAAACCGCTGCGGCACGAGTTGGAACACCGCGCCATTGCCCACGCCCAGCACCGCCATCACGGCGAAGAACAGCGGGAAGAGCGTCGCGAAATGCAGCGGCGCGAAGCTGATCGCGACCAGCAGCAGCGCCGCCGCGAAATAGACCAGCGAGAGCGTCCTGATCCCGCCGATCCGGTCCGCCAGCGCGCCGCCGATGGGCCGCACCAGCGACCCGGCGAACACGCAGGCCGCGGTCGCATATCCGGCATAGATGGGCGTCATGCCCAGTTCCGCGGTGTAGAAGATCGGCAGCGAGCCGGACAGGCCGACAAAGCCGCCGAAGGTGACGCCGTAGAAGAGGATGAACCACCACGCATCGGCTTGGCCCAGCATCCCCAGATAATCCTTCCCATAGGCGCTCATGCTTTTGGCGGGCGGCTGATCGGGGCTGTCCTTCACGAAGATCATGTAAAGGATGAACACCGCCACCAGCGGGATCACCGCAATGCCCAGCACTGCGTTCCAGCCGAAGGCCCGGGCGAGCAGCGGCGCGAACAGGGCGGCCAGCACCGTGCCGGAATTGCCCATGCCCGCGATGCCCATCGCCTTGCCCTGATGTTCGGGCGGATACCAGCGGGACGCCAGCGGCAGCGCCACCGCGAAGGACGCCCCGGCAAAGCCCAGAATGACGCCGACTGCGATCAGGCCATGAAGGCTACCGACGCCGAAATGCCATGCGGCCAGCAGGCCGGCGATGACGATGACCTGCCCGATCGCCCCGGTGATCTTCTGGCCGATCCTGTCCACGAAAAAGCCGTTGACGAGGCGCAGCACCGCGCCCGCCAGCGTCGGCACCGCGACCATGAATCCCTTTTCCGCCGGGGTCAGGCCCAGATCCCCCGCGATGATGGGCGCCAGCGGCCCCAGCATGTTCCACACCATGAAGGCCACATCAAAATAGAGAAACGCCATGATGAGGGTCGGCCTGTGTCCCGACTGCCAAAAGGATTTACCGCTCATTTCGCATGATCCCCGATTGTGAAAGTTTTGCGCTTGACGAAAGATGGAAAGGTCCGCTCCCCTCGTGCGGGCGCAAGGGCGGGTACGCAGGCAGGCACATGGGGGAAACGGGCATGAAAAAGGTCGAAACATGAAACCGGAAGGACGGTTGCAGGTGGCCGTGGGCCATGCGTCCGAAACAGGGCAAAGGCCCGATAATCAGGACTTCGCCGCCATTTACGAAGGGACGGAAACCCAGCGCGCGCACCATGGCATGATCGCGGCGGTGGCCGATGGCGTGGGCGGCGCGAAGGGCGGGCGCATCGCCTCTGAACTGGCCGTGCGGACGCTGATCGACGGGCTGTACGAGCAGCCGGACACCATCGGTCCGGCGGCGGCGGTCCAGCGCGTGATGGCGCCCTATAATCGCTGGTTGACGGCGATGGGGCGAACCGACTCCATGGCGCATGCGGCCACGACTTTCACCGCGCTGGTCATAAAGGGCCGCCGCGCCCATGTGCTGCATGTGGGGGACAGCCGCGCATGGCAGTATCGCGACGGGCGCCTTACCCTGCTGACGCAGGATCACAGCCATTCCCATCCCGACCGGCGGCATATCCTCTATCGCGCGCTCGGCATCGAGGAACGGCTGCGCCTCGATCATCAGGAAATCCTGCTGGCGGAGCATGATCGCCTGTTGCTCACCAGCGACGGCGTGCATGGCAGCCTGCCGGTCCGCCGTCTCGAAAAACTGCTGGGCGCCCGCAACGCCGCGCAGGCCGACGCGCAGGCCATCGTGGCGGCGGCGCTGGCGGCGGGCAGTCAGGACAATGCGAGCGCCGTGCTGATCGATATCGTGGCCCTGCCCGCGATCGATCATGACAGCATCGCGGGCGATCTGGCGCGCCTGCCCGTCATGGAACCGCCCGGCGAGGGGGAGAGCATCGACGGCTTTCGTCTGGAAAGGCTGGTGTCCGACGGGCGCTATACCCGCCTGTTCCGCGCGACCGACAGCGTGTCGGGCGGCATCGTCGCCATCAAATTTCCCAAGCCCGCCCTGCTTTCCGAAAGCGGCGCGCGCCTTGCCTTTGCGCGGGAAATGCTGGTGGGCAGCCGCGTTTCCAGCCCCTTTGTCGGCGGGGCCGTCGCCGTCTCGCCCGACCGGCAGACCCGCCTTTACGGCGTCCAGCCCTTTTATGAGGGCGAAACCCTTGAACAGCGCCTCGCCCGCCCGATCAACCTGAAGGAAGGGCTGGCCATCGCGATCCGGCTGTGCCGCGCGGCGGCCGCGCTGCACCGGCTGGATATCATTCATCGCGACATCAAGCCCGATAACGTCATCCTGCTGCCCGATGGCGGCGTGAAGCTCATCGATCTGGGCGTCGCGCGCCTGCCCCGCGTCGATGAGTTCGAGGCGAACGAGATACCCGGCACGCCCAGCTATCTGGCGCCCGAAATGTTCTCCGGCAATCTGGGCGACGGCGCGACCGATCAATTCGCGCTGGGCGTCACGCTCTGGCGCCTGTTCACCGGCAGCTATCCCTATGGCGAGATAGAGGCCTTCAGCCGCCCCCGTTTCCGCAAGCCGACCCCGCCCAGCGCGGCGCGGCCCGAACTGCCCGCATGGCTGGACAGCACCCTGATGCGCGCGGTCGCGAGCGATCCGGGGGAGCGGTTCGGCGATGTCGTAGAATTGCTGCGCGCACTGGAAGGCGGGGCGGCGGTGGCCCGCGTCAATCCTGCCTTCGTCCCGCTGACGGAGCGCGACCCGGTCCGTTTCTGGCAGATCATATCGCTGCTGCTGGGAATCGCGCTGCTCGTCGCTCTGGCGTGGCGCTGAAAGACCGAGCGTTGAAAGATTGGGCGCTGAAAGGCTGGCGGCGATCCGCAGCCGCACGGGCAAGGGCAACACGGGTAAGGGCAGCACTGGCCAGCGCAGCACCGGCAGGCCGGATGCCGCGCCGTTCCGGCCCCGCTCCTTCTCCTGTCCCTGTGTCTGGCCGCCTTGCATGAGAACCGCTGCTCCGTCCGAAAATGAACGCAAAAAAGCCGCACGGTCCGGGCCAACATACCCGAAACGGCGGCGTCATTGCCTGATGAAACTGATGATGAGCGATACCGCCCCGTTGCGGCATCTGGTTTGATTCGGCGGGCTTCTTCGCCCGTCCTCACCCCATGAAGACTGATACTTTCCGCCCTTTCATGCAAGTGCAAATTTTGCACCGCACAAAAAGACGGCCCGCCAGCCAGAAAACCCGATCAGAAAACATAGCCGATTTCCGCCCAGAATTTGCGCGTGTCGGCCCCGCCAGCATAGCTGGCCCCCGCCCCTGCCCCTGCCCCGGTCTCGTGGCGATAATCGGCATATTTGACCAATGCACTGATATTCCCGTTTATTTTGAGGGATATCTGGGCATCATATTCCGTGCCATAATGGATATTCCCCCTATCACTGTCGAAGCGATGGGCGATCAGGGATGCCGTCAATGGGCCCAGCGTGCCGGGCATTTTCAGCCTATGAGACAGCGCGACATAATAATCCTGAAGGCCCGTCGCCGGTGTCGTCAGGAACTTGTCCGCCCAGCCATTGAACTTGTGCAGCGTGGCATAGGGCGTCTGAAAGGCATGGCCACCGGCCAGCCCCGACGCCCGCGCATCGGAACCGAGCAGCTCATATCCCCCGGCAAGGCGAAGCCCCCGCCCCTCCAGCGCCAGTTCCGCCGCCGCATAATCGGCGCGATAGCGCACGGGGTTGCCCGCATGGTTCCCCTGCCGCGCATAGCTTGCCAGATAGGCCAGACTGAGCGCGGGGGAGAGCGACAAGGCCCCGGCAAGGCGGGCGCCATAGGTCTGGCTGGAATTGCGGCGCAGCGCGGCTGCCTCTTCATCCTGATCCACCAGATAGGCAAAGCCGGTCAGCGTGCCGATGCCGCTTTTCCACGAAACATTGGCGAACAGATTATCCCCGTCGATATGCGCCGGACGATTGGCAGCGCCGAATGAGCCGCCATCGGCGCCCCAGATGGTGCGGGCCGACCGGGCATAGATCAGGTCGACGCGCAGGGATTGCGTTGCGCCATATTCCATCCGTATCGCATCGAAGGTCTGTTCATTCTGCCGCCAGCCGACCGACCCGACAAAGCGCTGATCGTCCAGATTGATCCGCTGCCGCCCGATGGTGAGCGTCAGCGCAGACGTGTGATAGCCCATCTGGAGGCGGTTGAGTTCGACATTTTCGGGATCGGGAATGACGGGATAAAGCGCCTTGCCATTGACGCCGCTATTATAATGGCCGTCCAGCGCCAGCGTGCCTTCCGCCTCGGCCAGAAAGGTGAAGGCGCCCGCCGATAGTTGCGCGCCGGTGCGCAGGCGCAAGGTCAGGCCATGGGCGTCCCGGTCCCGGCTCAATGGCGCGGGGCCGTCCTGCTCCACCCCCTCATAACGCAATCGCGCATCCACCAGCGGCTTGAACGCCCCATCCTGCGCCTGCGCCGATGAGAGGCAGGCCCCGGAACCGGCCAGAAGCATGAGATATTTTCGCATAACGCCCCTTTCCCCATATCGACAGGCAGGCGGCGGAACGTCTTCGCCCTCACCGCCCGTCCGCCTGTTCAGAAAACAAAAAAGCCGCCGGGAAGCAGGTCGGTCAGACCTGTCCGGGCGGCGTCTTTGCCTTCATTCCCTTGCGGGACATGACATGGTTCCCGCCGTCCTTGGCGGAAGCCACGCTATTGCGCCCTTGCAGCATCGCAGGGCTTGAGGAAAATTGTCACTTATCGGCAAAAGCCGCAAGCGGAATTTTGCGGCGCACAAAATAATGCGGTCAGGCCGCAACCCCGTCATCGGCGAGATAGCCGAACGGGTCATCGGGATCGAACAGCCGCCCGTCGAAAAAGCGGTCCGGCCCCATCACCAGCCGCCCACCATGGCTGCCTGCGCCCAGCGGGGCGGTGATCGCGCCCTCCACCTTCAGGCTGGCGCCCGGCAGGACGGCCCCGGTCCCGGCGAAGGCGGAACGATAAATGTCGGGGCGGAACATTTCCGCGGCGGCGGCGAACCCCTCCCGCGTGGGTTTGGCATGCCCCCAGCGCACCATCTGCGAATAGAGCCACATCGCCTGACTGCGCCATGGGAAGCTTGCCGCTTCGCCGTGCAGCACGAGGAAATCGGGCAGCGTGATCGGCGCCGCCCCCTTGCGGCAGACCAGTGCGCCGGTCAGCCCCCGCGCGATCAGATGCGGCGGCAGGCCGATATATTCCTCGCGAGAGAGCAGGCCCGCGACGGCATCGCCGTTCGCCGGATCGGCGGCGAACCGGCCCGCCGCATAGAGCGCACGCAACAACGCCTCCACCTCGTCGCGCCGTTCCTCCAGCAATTCGGCGCGAAAGCCGAGCAGCTTTTCCACGCCCCGCGACCAGATGCGCGAGGTGGACGAGATGATGACCGCATCGCCCCGCTCGACCGCGAGGCTGTTCCACGGCTCCCCCACGACCGAGCCGTCAATCTCCCCCGCGGCGAAGGCATCGGCGATCAGCGGAGGCGCGACCACGGTGATTTCCACGTCGCGATCCGGGTCGCACCCGCAGGCGGCCAGCCAGTAGCGCAGCATATAATTATGGCTGGAATAGCGATGCACCACGGCAAGGCGCAGCCTGCGCCCCCGCGCCGCCTCGGCCTTTGCGACATGGGCGATCCTTTCGCCCACCTGCCGCGCATCACCCTCCAGCCCCAACCCCAGCATTTCCGCCAGCACGGTGGAAACGGCGATGGCATTGCCGTTGAGGCCCAGCATGAAGGGCGCGCCGATGGGCTGCGCGGGCCGGTCAAGCCCCAGCGCCATCGCGATCGCGATGGGCGCGACGAGATGCGCCGCGTCGGTCTGTCCATAGGTCAGCCGGTCGCGCACCGCCGCCCATGTGCTATCCCGCACCAGAGCGATTTCCACGCCCTCATGCGCCGCCAGCCCCATTTCGGCGGCGATCACCGGCAGGGCGCAATCGATGAGCGGCAGGAAGCCAATGCGAAAGCGGCTCATATATTCCCTCCCAGCAGGTTCTCGGCGGTTATCAGGGCGTCGGCCACCTCTGCGATGCGGCGGCCGCTGTCCATCGCCTGCTTGCGCAACAGGGCATAGGCGGCCGGTTCGTCGATGCCGCGCCGCTTCATCAGCAGCATCTTGGCCCGGTCGATGGTCTTGCGCTCCGCAAGGGCGGAACGGGCCTCCTGCAATTCGGACTGAAGCCGGGAAAAGGCGTTGAAGCGCCGGACCGCCAGTTCCAGCACCGGCTTGATCCGGTCCTTGCGCAGGCCATCCACGACATAGGCGGAAATCCCCGCGTCCACCGCATCGGCGATGGAGGCCTCGTCGGATTGATCGACGAACATGGCGATCGGCCGGGCGAGCGCGCGCGACAGGGCGAAACTTTCCTCCAGCATGTCGCGACTCGGATTTTCGAGATTGATGAGGATCACGTCGGGGGCCAGACGTTCCAGATCGGCCACCAGCCCGCGCCGCTCGACCAGCACCGCGATATCGGTCATGCCCGCCTCGCGCAGCCCTTCCTCTATCACGGCGGCGCGCGCGGCGCTTTCATCGATGACTGCGATCTTCACAACACCCCTGTTTCTTTTGGCCCCTGTTCTTGGCCCCTGTTTCCGGCCTCTCGCCGCCCGCTAACAAGATCGCGGGCGATCGTAAACCATGGGTTCGGGAATGCCTCTTTCCCGCCTGCCATATTCAACCTGCCCCGGCCTTTGTCCACTTTCCTTTCATCAGTTGATGCCACAAGAATGATCCGCTCTTGCCAGACTACCGGAAATTGCCGCAAGGCGGGGCAAGGGTGGCGGCATGCAGGTGATGACATGCGCTGGCCCGATCGGGAAATCGCGCCGTCGATGAAGGGAAACAGGAATGTGGTCGGGCATTGAATGGCGGCTGAAACGCCCTCTCTATGATTTCCGATGCAGGACGGTGCTGAACACGCCCCCCTGCCGCGCGCGGGAGGACGGGGTCGTCCTGTTTTCGATGATCGGCACGCAGGTCATGATCCCCTATCTGGTCGCCGCCAAATCGCTGCATCATCATCTGCGCCGGGGCCGTTTCGTCATCATGGACGATGGCACGCTGACGCCCGACGACAAGGCCGTGCTGCGCCATCATCTCGATAATCCGCGCATATTGCCGCTGCGCGATGTCGATGTCGGCCCCTGCCCCCATGGCGGCACATGGGAAAGATTGCTGACGATCCTCGACATGGCGGCCGATGATTATGTGATCCAGCTTGATTCCGACACGCTCACCACCGGGCCGGTCCCCGATGTGGAGCAGGCCATTGCCGATAATGCCAGCTTCACCCTGCTGGGCGCGGAAACCCCGGTGCAGCAGATTTTGGGCGTCGAGGAGTTCACGCGCCGCTTCTTCCCCGATGGCGCCCCCACGCAGGAGGACCGCACCGGCCATATTCAGGGCGCGACGGAATCCATATTGGCAGACCTTTCCATCCCCGGCTGGCCGGATTTGCGCTATGTACGCGGCTGTTCGGGCTTTGCGGGCTTTGCGCGGGGGCAGGACCGGCGGCTCGCCACCGCCTTTTCGCAGGCGGCCAGCGCCGTGCTCGGCCCCAAGCGGTGGAACGAATGGGGGACGGAGCAGGTGACATCCAGCTTCGTCATCGCCAATGATCCGCATGGACGGGTGTTGCCGCCCGATCTCTATGTCAATTATTGGGGTACGGCGCCGGTCAGGGACGTGCGCTTCCTGCACTTCATCGGCACCTATCGCTGGCACCGTTTCGAATATCAGCGGCGTTCGCTGGCGGCGATCCGCGCCCTGGGCTGATCAGGCTGACGATCCGGCCCCTGCCGTTTCGGCGGGCATTTCTATGGTGCGGTTGCGCAGCATGGCGATGAGATCCTTCAGCGTATCACGCCAGAACAGGTATAATATCCCGCCATAGGCGACGACGCCCACCGACACCAGCACGCCCAGACGGATCGCGGCGGGCAGCGGCGCGGGCAGGATCAGCGACACCGCCAGCACCGCCAGCGCCATCGGGATCGCCCCGCCCAGCGCCGGGGCAAGCGCCCTCGCCAGTTCCCCGACATGCAGGCCCAGCAGCGGGGCGGATATGCGAATGGTGAGCAGGGTGAGCAGCGGAATGCCCAGCGCCCATGCCGTCGCCAGCCCCATGCCGCCAAATTGCACGCCGATCAGGAAGGAAACCGGCATCAGCATCGCGCCGAGACCCGAAATCCACGCGGTCAGATGGGGCTTGCCGATCGCGTTGAGCGCGGGGCTGAACAGCACTTGCAACGCATAAAAGGGCATGGCCGTGGCGAGGACCGACACCATCGGCGCCATTTCCAGCCATTTGCGGCCGAATAATATCTCCACCATCGGCAGGGCGACGACCGCCATGCCCAGATAGAGCGGGCAGGCGACGAGCAGAATCATCCGCGCCGCCTTGCAAAAGGCCTGACTAAGCTTGGCCTTGTTGTGCTGCATCCGCGAATAGACGGGGAAGGCCACGTCATTGAGCGGCGGGATGAAGCGAGAGACGAAAATCTGCGTCAGGAACAGGGCCTCGGCATAAAGGCCCAGTTCATGCGGATGCAGCACCCGCCCGCCGATCAGTATATCGGCCTGACTCTGCACCATGATGAGAAGCTGGGAACCGAGCAACGACGCGCCGAACAGGATGATCCCGCCCGACCCGCGGAAATTGAAACTCGGCCAGATGAAAAAGCGCGTGGCAATGACATTGCCCAGCCCCTTCACCCAGAATCCGATGATCGGCGCGATCACCAGCGTCCACACGCCCCACCCCAGCAGCGCGCCCGTCAGCGACGCGATCGCCATCACCATCGCGGCGATGATATTGACCAGCGCGGGCCGCTTGAAACTGAGGCTGCGGCCGATCAGCACTTCCGGCAGGGAGATGAACGGCGTGGCGAGATAGAGCAATGCCTGCACCCGCAACAGGTCGGCGACCAGCGGTTGCCCATAATAATCGGCCGCCACGCCCGCCAGCCCGAATTGCGTCAGCGCCAGCCCGCAGTTCAGCACGATCATCAGGCCGAAAGCCTGCCGCACCTGCCGGCTGTCCAGCGTCGGCGCCTGCACCAGCGCGCTGACAAGGCCATAGCCGTTCATGAAACTCAGGAAATTGAGCACCACCTGAGTCATCGCGAACAGGCCGTAATCCGCCGGGTCGAGCAGGCGCACGACGATCAGCGTGCTGGTCCACGACACGATCTGGCTGAGGATCTGGCTGCCCGAACGCCAGAATACGGCGCTGCGGACGCGGCCGGCGAAATTGCCATCCTCTACATCGGCGTCCCTGAGATGATCCATGCCCGGTCCCGCCCCCTTCAGATCGGCAGGGACAGATGTTGGGCCGCGACGAACAGCGCCGCGCAGACCAGCCCGACCGCGATGCTGCGCGGATCGCGCACGGCGAAGGATACCGGGTCGCCATCGACCTGCCCGCGCCGCGCCATCATCCAGATGCGGTTGATCCAGTAGAGCAGCGGCAGGCAGATGAACCAGAGCAGATGCGGCGTTTGATAATGGCGGGCGGTCCCCAGATCATTGGCGAACAGGGCGAGCACCAATATCGACACCATGCCCGCGCCGATCCCCGCCGACATCACCACGTCGAGATCGCTGCGCGTATAGCCCCGCCCGCTCAGCAGGCGATGCGGATCGATGGCGTCGCGCAGTTCGATATAGCGCTTGAGATAGGCGAGGCTCAGGAACAGGAAAACCGAAAAGAGCAGCAGCCAGAAAGACAAGGGCACCCCGATCGCCACCGCGCCGATCCACAGCCGCACCGTATAGAGCGAGGCCAGCGCGATCACATCGGCCACCATCGCGGACTTGATTCGAAAGGAATAGGCGCTGGTCAGCACGACATATACCAGCAACGCGCCCAAGAGCGGCCAGCCGCCCAGCACCGCGCCGCCGCCCAGCCCGATGGCCCCCAGCAGAACGGCAAGGCCCATCGCCGCCGGGATCGACAGGTCGCCATGGGCGATCGGTCTGCGCCATTTGGTCTTGTGCGCGCGATCCGCCTCTACATCCAATATGTCGTTCAGCAGATAGATGGACGAGGCGACCAGCGACATGAGCAGCGCCGCCAGCACCGCCTTGCCCGCTATCACCGGAGAAAGGATCAGCCCCGATGTCAGGGCGGGCACCAGCACCAGCCCGTTCTTGGTCCATTGATGCGGCCGCATCGCCTTCAGCATGACGCGCAGGCGCGACGGCGCGGCGGATTGCGGCGCCAGCGCCCTGACCGGCAGGCCCCTTGGCGTGAAACCGACCGTCAGCCCCTCCCGCGCCTCTCGCCAGAGGCACAGATCGGCCGGGCTGTCCCCGACATAGTCGAAGGGCGCGCCTTCCCCGATGGACTGGCGGATCGCGCGCAGCTTTCCGGCGGATTTCCGGTTGTCGCGCCCCCGCGTGCCGATTATCGCGGCATCCAGTTCCAGATGCCGGGCGATGCGGCGGATATAGGTCCAGTGGCTCGCACTGGCGAGAATCACCGGGCGGCCCTGCGCCCGCGCCCCGGCGATCAGGGCGAGCACCTCCTGCCGATAGGGCAGCCGATCCGCCTCTATCCGGCGATGGCGGGCCACCATCGTCTTGGCGATCGCCCGTCCCGCGATCAGCCAGAGCATCAGGCGAAGCGCATGCGCCACGCCTTGCCGGGCATAGGCGACGAAACTTTCGATCGAAATGTCCGCGCGGGTCAAGGTGCCGTCCACATCGACGAACAACGGAACCGGCCTGTCGTCCGCCCGGTCGGCTGCAAGGTTCCCGTCATGCTGCATCAACGCGCATCCCCATGGCGACGGCCCACGCCGCCTTCTTCGCGCCTTGCCATTGTCCCGCCATCACGGGCAAGGCAAAAGAGAGTTTCCGTAACCGGAAGGCCCGATATCGGCGGGAAGGAAGAACAGCAATACATGGAATAGCCGCCCTAGCCGCGAATGTTGAGGGTTTGGTTAAGGAGAAAGAGATATCCTGTATTCCCCCCCCCTCGGAAAATCCCGCCGCCTGAAAAAATGGTTCAGGCCATAAAGGAAAATCAATATCCGGCGGGTAGGGATGATATTCGGATGCGCTTTCTCTTGCCCCGTTCGGCCCCATTGACTGACCCGGAGAGTATCGATCTTCATGCAATCCCCGATTTCCCCGCTGTGGTCCCGCGCTTCCTTCAGGGTGATTTTGCTCATCCTGATCGCGGCGGCGCTGCTGCCCATGGTGGTTGCGCCCATTCCCGGCCTTGCCGACCTGCCCAACCATATCGCGCGCCATCATGTCCTGTTCCATTTTGGCGAGGGCGGGCCGATCGACCGGTATTTCGACGTGCATTGGCGCTGGATCGGCAATCTGGGGCTGGACCTGCCCGTGCTGGGGCTGATGCATTTCATGGATGCGCAGATGGCGACGCGGATCGCCGCCGCGTTCATCGCCCCGCTGATGGTGGTCGCGCTGCTCGCCCTGTCCCGCGCGGGCCATGGCCGGGTGAGCGCCAGCGCGATGCTGGCGATGCCGCTCGTCTTTCATCAGGCCTATCTCTATGGCTTTGCGAATTATTGTCTCGGCGTGGCGCTGGGGTTGCTGGTGCTGGCGGCATGGCTGACCCGGCCGCCGGAAAGCTGGCGCGGCTGGCTGCTCTATGCGGCGCTGTCCGTCCTCGTCTGGACCGCGCATATGGGCGGATGGAGCATATTGGTGGTCGCGGCAGGATGCGCCGAACTCACCCGGATACGGTCCGGGCGCGATATCCTGAAGGCGGCGGGCCGCCTCTGGCCCCTCGCCATGCCGTTGCTGCCCCTGCTGCTGTGGCGGGGGGAGGCGACCGATACGCCGCTCTTCGGCTGGGCCGAACAGGATATTCTCTGGGCCAAGACGCTGAATTTCCTCACCGTGCTGAAAGGCTGGTCGCGCCCTGCCGATCTGGCGATGACCGGCATGATCGGGCTGCTGGCGCTGCTGGCCTTCATCTGGGCGGGCAGGCGGCGTCTGGATGCGCGCCTGTTCGCCGCCGGGATCGGCATCTGCCTGATGGCGACGCTGATGCCCACCACGATATTGGGAAGCTGGGGCGCGGATTTTCGGCTTGCCCCGATGGGCGTCATCCTGTTGCTGCTGTCCATCGCGCCCGCGGCGGACCCGCGCCGGGAAAGGCTGATCTTCGCGGCCGGGCTGGCGCTGTTCCTGATCCGCTCGGTGGGCATCGCGGTCAGTTGGCATCGCGCCAGCCAAGCGCTGGAGGAACGATTGCGCCTGCTGGACGACGTGCCGAGGGGCAGCCGCATGGGCTTTATCGCGGTGCAGACCGATTGCGCTTTCCCATGGGAGATCAACCCGGATCGCAAACTGCCCGGCCTCGCCATCGCCCGCCGCGACGTGTTCACCAACACCATGTTCAAGGTCGATGGCGCCGACCTGATGACGATCCGCGCGCCGCAAGACCGGGCGAGATGGTATGACCTGTCGGAGGATGTCGCGGCGATCTGCCCCGACAACCGGATCGATTACCCCGCCCTTTCCCAACGGATCGAGGAGATGGCGCAAGACAGGTTCACCCGCATCTGGATATGGGGCGCCCCGGCGGACCGCATCCCGCTGCCGCCGGGCTATCGCAGGATGCGGGCCGCCGGTGACGATGTGCTGATCGGCCGATGATGATGACGATAACGATAACGATGATGCCCTTCCCCCGCCCCCTCTCCTGCCCGCCCGTTACAGGATATTCCGCATGACCCTTCGCCTCTTCCTCCTGATCCTTGCCAGCGTCAGCCTGTCGGCGCTGGCGCAACTGGCGCTGAAAATCGGCACGACGAGCGCGGCAGCTGCGCGAGCCAACGGGATCGGCGGGGAAATGGGGGGCCTCATTCAGTCGCCCATGGTGTTTGTCGGGCTGGGCCTTTACGGTCTGGGCGCGCTGCTCTGGCTGTTCGTGCTGGGCCGGGCGCCTTTGTCGCTGGCTTATCCCTTTGTCGGGATCGGCTTCATCCTGACGATGCTGGCGGGCATGCTCTACCTGCATGAAAGCATGAGCGCGGCGCGAATCGCCGGAACGCTGCTGATCGCGCTGGGCTGCGTGCTGGTCGCCCGCTCGGCCTGACCGGCAAGAAAAACGGGCCGAGGATCTGCGATCTGTGGCCCGTTTTCCAATATCGCGCCTCAGCCAGCCTCTTCGGGCCAATAGAGCCGCATCGGATTGGCGACGAGCAGCTTTTGCTGAAGCTCCACCGTCGGCGCGATCCGGGGGATCACATCGACCAGAGCGCCATCGTCCGGGACGGCATCCTGCATATTGGGATGCGGCCAGTCGGTGCCCCACAGCACGCGATCCTGATAATCGGCGACCAGCGGCGTCACGGCGCGGACGAAATCATCCCAAGGCGGCCCCTTGGGCGCTTCGAGCCGATCCGGGCACGTCACCTTGGTCCAGATGTCTTGGCGCGAATCGAGCAGGGCGCGAAACGCCTTCATATCCGCGCCATCCGGCCCCTGAGTCACATCCGGGCGGCCCATATGATCGACCACGATCAGCGTCGGGATCGCGTCGAGGAAAGGCCGCAACGCCTCAAGGATATCCGCCTCGAAATAGATGACGACATGCCAGCCCAGCCCCTCGATGCGCCGCGCGATTTCAAGGAACTTGTCCTTGGGCGCGTCATCGACCAGCCGCTTGAGGAAGTTGAAACGCACGCCGCGAATGCCACCTTCATGCAGCGCTTCCAGTTCCGTATCGCTGATCGCCGGATCGACGACGGCAACGCCGCGCGCCTTGCCGCCCGATTGCGCTATGCCGTTCAGCGTCGCGGCATTATCCGTGCCGTGGCAACTGGCCTGCACGATGACATTGCGCGAAAAGCCGAGCCTGTCCCGCAGCGCGAAGAGCATGTCCGGCCCGGCGTCGCCCGGCAGATATTTGGCCTTCGCGCTGAACGGAAATTGCGCCATCGGCCCGAATACATGGCAATGCGCGTCCACTGCGCCCGGCGGCGGGGTGTAGCCGGGCTTTGACGGATTGCTGTGCCAACTGATGATGCGTTCCTGCGTCTCGCCCATTTAGAAAACCTCTCCATCCATCAATTTGCGCGCAGTGCGGAGCAGCGCGGCGGTTTTCACCGCGCCGCCATCGTCCAGTTCCATCACGCAGGTCATCTCTCCCGTGGGATGCTCGACCGAGAGGGTCTTGCGCTGGCCATCGGGAATGGACGCGACTTCAGCAGCGGGAGATCCCTCGATCAGGCAGGCGGTGGCGACGCTGACCGCCCCCAGCACGCCGATCGACGCATGGGCGCGGTGCGGGATGAAGCTGCGCACGGTAACGGCGCCGCCGTCACGCGGGGGGGCGACCAGCATCATCTTGGGCACCGACTTTTCGCGCACGTCGCCAAGGTTCATCCGCTCTCCCACGGCAAGGCGGATGGCCTCTATCTTCGCCTTGAGTTCGGTCGCATTGTCGAGTTCCTCGCGGCTCTCATAGCCGGTGATGCCGACATCCTCCGCCTTCATCACGGCGCAGGGCATGCCGTTGTCGATCAGCGTGACGCGCACGCCGTTCACCTCGTCAAAGGCGTTGCCGGTCGGCAGCAGCGCGCCGCAGGAGGAACCGGCGGTATCGCGAAATTCCAGCGGCACCGGCGCATGGCTGCCCGGCACGCCATCGATGCGCGCATCGCCCGCATAGGTCACTTTGCCGCCCGGCGTGCACACGGTGGCGACCGCGATCTGCCCGGTATTTTCCATGAAAATGGTGACGCGCGTTTCGCCATCACGCGCCTGCACCAGCCCGCGTTCAATGGCGAAGGGGCCGATGCCCGCAAGGATATTGCCGCAATTCTGGGCGTCGCTGACGATCGCCTGATCGACGAACACCTGAAGGAACAGATAATCGACATCGACCCCTTCCCGCGCCGATGCGCTGACGACGCCGACCTTGCTGGTCAGGGGGTCGGCCCCGCCCATGCCGTCGATCTGGCGCGGATCGGGCGACCCCATGATGCGCAGCAACAGCGCGTCGCGCGCGGCGGGATCGGCGGGCAGGTCATCCTTCAGGAAATAACCGCCCTTCGACGTGCCGCCCCGCATCCACATGACGCGGGTGCCGGTGTTGGGCGCGTCTCCCTCAGACATATTTGAGGCCCATGGCTTCCAGCTTGCCGCGCATGTCATAAATGTCGAGGCCGAGTTCCCCGGCGGCGAGGCGCTGGCGCTTGGCCTCTTCATTGGCTTCGCGGGCCTGCGCCTTTTCCAGCACGGCGGCGGCCTGAGCGCGGGGGACGACGCACACGCCGTCATCATCGGCGATCACCACGTCGCCCGGATTGACGAGCGCGTTAGCGCACACCACCGGCACATTGACCGAACCGATCGTCGCCTTGACCGTGCCCTGCGCATGGACCGCCTTCGACCAGACCGGGAAGTTCATCTGCGTAAGGTCGCGCACGTCGCGCACGCCCGCATCGATGATGAGGCCCCGGCACCCTCGCGCCTGCGCGGAGGTGGCGAGCAGATCGCCGAAATAGCCGTCGGTGCAAGGGCTGGTCGGCGCCAGTACGATGATGTCGCTTTCCTGAAGCTGTTCGATGGCGACATGCACCATCCAGTTGTCGCCCGGAGGGGCCGAGATGGTGACGGCGCTGCCCGCGATGCGCGCGCCCGCATAGATGGGGCGCATATGCGGCGCCATCAGGCCGGTGCGGCCCTGCGCCTCATGCACGGTGGCGACGCCGCACTGCGCCAGCCCGTCGATCACCGCCCGCTCGGCGCGCTCGATTTTGGTGTTGACGACTCCGGCCATGGCATATTCCTCCAGCTAAGGTTCGCGATTTGCCATGCTTAATGGGATGAGGGGCGGAAATCTGGCAAATGCAAAAGGGTGCGCCCATCATAAACTTTTGCTAAGTCCGGTGCATGAACGCAGACCATTTGAATATCCGGCACCTCCATGCGTTGAGCGCCATCATCTCCTGCGGGGGGATCACGGCGGCGGCCAAGGTCGTCAACCTCACCCAGCCCGCGATCACGCAGGGCATCGCCAAGCTGGAACGCCAGTTGAACATGCCCTTGTTCGAGCGCAGGCCCGGCGGGATGGAGCCGACAGAGGCCGCGCTGATCCTCTCTCGCCGGGCCGAAACGGCGCTGCGCCTCATCGGCAATCACCGCGCGACGGCGGCGCAGATTCGCGCCTTCATCGCCCTTGCGCGCGCGGGCAGCTATGCCGGGGCCTCGGTCGCTACGGGGCTGGCGGAGGCGTCGCTGCACCGGGCCGTCAGCGACCTGTCGCTCGTCATGGGGTGCAAGCTGGCGGACCGGCGCGGGCGCGGCGTGGCGCTGACACCGCGGGGCACCGCCATCGCGCGCGGTTTCAGGCTGGCGATGAACGAAATTCAATCAGCCATGGCGGAACTGGCCGCACTGGAAGGGCGGGAAACCGGGCGCATCACGCTGGGCGCGATGCCGCTATCCCGCGCGCGGGTGCTGCCTGCGGCCATCACGCGCTTTCACCGCCTTTATCCACAGGTCGATATCACGGTGGTGGAAGGCTCGCACAGCGAACTGGTCGGCCCGTTGCGCGACGGTGAAATCGACCTGATGATCGGCGCGCTGCGGTCCGACGATCTGGATGAGGGGCTGACCCAGCACAAGCTGTTCGACGACCATCCGATCATCATCGCCCGCAACGGCCACCCCCTGACTCGGGCCGCCCGCGTGGACCCGCAAGCCCTGCTGCACTATCCGTGGATCATGTCGGCGGGCGGCACCCCGTTGCGGAAATTATGGGAACAGATGTTCGATTCCCTCCCCGGCCCGCCGCCCCATGTGCCGATCGAGTGCGGATCGGTGATGACCATCCGCCAGATATTGCTGGACAGCGATTTCCTGACCCTGCTGTCGCCCGATCAGGTGGAACTGGAACTGAAGGCCGGATGGCTGGCGAGCATCGGCCCCCTTCCCCGCGTGATCAGCCGCGCCATCGCCATGACGCAGCGCACGGATTGGCACCCCACGCCGATGCAATCGCATTTCCTGACGATATTGGCCGAGGAAGCCACCCATCTGGACTGACCGGACCGGAACTGACCGGGCGGAAGCAGGTCACCGATCCAATATTCGTATAATCTTATGCCGTTTCCCGTGAATTGATTGGTCATCCCCGCCCCCGAAATCATAAGATGGGGGCATGAGCAGAAAACTTGCCCTCATAGGCTTTGGAGAAGCCGGACGCACATTCGCCACCGCTGGAAATTGGGGCGGCGATGCTGGCGCTTATGATCTTCTCGTCACGCAGGGCGCGATGCGCGACGCCATGGTGGAGGCAGGCGTTACCCCCTGCGCGGATCTGGCCGGGGCGCTCGATGGCGCGCCGCTGGTGCTCTCGCTGGTGACGGCCGATCAGGCGCCGCTCGCCGCGCTCGCCGCCGCCGGGGCCATCGCGCCGGGCGCGCTCTATTGCGACATGAACAGCGTCGCGCCGCAGACCAAGCAGGCCTCCGCTCAGGCGATCGAGGCGGCGGGCGCGCATTATGTCGATGTCGCGGTGATGGCCCCGGTCGATCCCGCCCGCCTCTCCGTCCCGCTGCTGCTGGCGGGGGCGAAGGCCGCCGAGGCCGGGGCGCTGCTGGAAGCGCTCGGCTTCACCAATATCCGCATCGTCGGGGACGCCGTGGGCCGCGCCTCCTCCATCAAGATGATCCGTTCGGTGATGGTCAAGGGCATGGAGGCGCTGACCGCCGAATGCGCCCTGGCCGCGCAGGAGGCCGGGGTGCTGGACGAAGTGCTCTCCTCCCTCGACGCCAGCGAAAGGCCCCGCCCCTGGGCGGAGCGCGCCGATTATAATCTCGACCGGATGATGATCCATGGTGAGCGCCGCGCCGCCGAAATGGAAGAGGTCGTCAAGACACTCGAAGGTCTGGGCACCGGGGCGATGATGACGCGCGGCACCGTCCAGCGTCAGCGCGCCATCGGGCAACTGGGCCTCAAACAGCCCGAAACGGGCCTCACCCACAAGATCGAACATATAAGCAGGAAGGGAGGGATGCAGACGGCATGACCCTGATTATCGATTGCCACGGTCACTACACGACCGCGCCGGAAGCCCATAACGCATGGCGGGAGGCGCAGAAGGCCGCCTTCAAGGAAGGCAAGGCCCCGCCCCCCTATCCCGACATCACGGATGATGAAATCCGCGAAACGATCGAGCAGAACCAGCTTCGCCTCATCAAGGAACGCGGCGCGGACCTGACGATCTTTTCGCCCCGCGCATCGGCCATGGCCCATCATGTGGGGGATGAGGATGTCAGCATCGAATGGGCGCGCCACTGCAACAATCTGATCGCGCGGGTGGTCGCGCTGTTTCCCGAAACCTTCGTGGGCGTGTGCATGTTGCCGCAATCGCCCAAGGCCGATCTTCAGGGGTCGATCGCGGAACTGGAACGCTGCGTCAAGGAACTGGGCTTCATCGGCTGCAACCTCAACCCCGATCCGGGCGGCGGCCATTTCAACCATCCGGCGCTGACCGACAAATATTGGTATCCGCTCTATGAGAAGATGGTGGAACTCGACGTTCCGGCCATGGTCCATGTGTCGGGAAGCTGCAACCCGGCGATGCACGCCACCGGGTCTTTCTACATCGCGGCCGATACCATCGCCTTCATGCAGTTGATCGAAGGTGACCTGTTCAGGGATTTCCCGACGCTGCGCCTCATCATTCCGCATGGCGGCGGCGCGGTGCCCTATCATTGGGGCCGCTATCGCGGGCTGGCCGACATGCTGAAGCAGCCGGACCTGTCCACCCATCTGATGAACAACGTGTTTTTCGACACCTGCGTCTATCATCAGCCGGGCATCGACCTGCTGGCCGAGGTGATCGAGAGCAAGAACATCCTGTTCGGCAGCGAGATGGTGGGCGCGGTGCGCGGCATCGACCCGCAGACCGGCCATTATTTCGACGATACCAAGCGTTATATCGACGCGCTGGACGTCAGCGCCGAGAGCAAACACGCGATTTTCGAAGCCAATGCCCGCCGCGTGTTCCCGCGTCTGGACGCGAAACTCAAGGAGAGGGGTTTATGAGCAGCACCGAAAACCCGGACAAGGTGCAGGATATTCACGAATATCTCGCCGAATTTGACGACATTCCCGGCACCCGCGTTTTCATCGCCAAGCGGGCGCGGCAAGGCTATCATATGAACCAGTTCGCGATGAGCCTGATGACGGCCGAAAATCGCGCGCGGTTCAAGGCGGATGAGCGCGCCTATCTCGACGAATGGCCGATGACCGAGGAACAGAAACAGTCCATTCTCGACCGCGATTATAATCGCGCGCTCGATCTGGGCGGGAATGTCTATTTCCTGTCCAAGCTGTTCTCCACCGACGGCATCAGCTTTGCCGAGGCGGTGTCGACCATGACCGACATGAATTTCGATGACTATACCAAGATGATGGTCGCCGGGGGCCGCTCGCCCGAAGGCGCCCGCTCGATCAAGGAAAACGAGGCGAACCGGGCTGTCGCGAAAGTCGCGATAGAGGATGAGAAATTCGCCGGTCACATCAAGGAGGGCCGCTGACATGGCACGGATTACCGCAGGCGTCGCATCGAGCCATGTGCCGTTGCTGGGCGTCGCTTCTGATTTCAACAAGGCGGGTGACGATTATTTCAAGCCCATTTTCGCCGGTTATGACTGGACTCGCGAATGGGAAAAGGCCGAAAAGCCCGATGTCGTGGTTCTGGTCTATAACGATCATGCGTCGGCCTTCGACATGAAGATCATCCCGACCTTCGCGATCGGCTGCGGCGAATATTACAAGCCCGCCGATGAAGGATGGGGGCCGCGAGAGGTTCCCGGCGTGGAGGGGCATCCCGACCTCGCCTGGCACATCGCGCAAAGCCTTATCCTCGACGAATTCGACATGACCATCATCAACGAGATGGACGTCGATCATGGCCTGACCGTGCCGCTGACCATGATGTTCGGCAAGCCCGACGCATGGCCGTGCAAGGTCGTTCCGCTGGCCGTCAATGTCGTCACCTATCCCCCGCCATCGGGCAATCGCTGCTGGGCGCTGGGCGAGGCGATCCGCAAGGCGGTGGAAAGTTTCCCCGAAGACCTCAACGTGCAGATATGGGGCACGGGCGGCATGAGCCACCAGTTGCAGGGACCGCGCGCGGGCCTCATCAACAGGGAATGGGACAATATGTTCCTAGACGGGCTGGTCGGCGAATCCGATGCGCTGCGCCATATCCCCCATGTCGAATATCTGCGCGAAACCGGCAGCGAGGGCATCGAGATGGTGATGTGGCTCATCATGCGTGGCGCACTCGGCAAGAAAACCCGCGCCCTGCATCGCCATTATCATGTGCCGTGCAGCAATACCGCGATCGGCCATATGGTCCTGCGGCCGGACAATGGCGAAGGCTTTGACATGACCGGCGACGACACGGTAGCCTTGGCCGCCGAATAAGCGCCTGTTCCAGCTTCCGCCCCCTTCATGTCCGAAGGGGCGGAAGGTCCGTGAGAAAATCCCCTGACCCGCCTGCCTCTTTTACGGTGGGCATCCCCCGATCCCCTTCCCGCATGTCAGGCGGGCAGACGTAAAGGAGAAACCCATGAAAATCGCTCTTGTCGGCGGCGGCGCCTTTGGCGAAAAACATCTGGATGGCCTCAGGAATATCGACGGCGTGGACGTCGTCGCACTGTGCGGCCGCATGCAGGATTCCACCGACGCCATGGCCGCCAAATATGGCATCGGCTTTTCCACCACCGATTATGACGCCGTGCTGGCGCGCGAGGATGTCGATGCGGTGATCCTCTGCACCCCCACCCAGATGCACGCGGAACAGGCGATCAAGGCCATGGACGCGGGCAAGCATGTCGAGGTCGAAATCCCCCTTGCCGATAGCTGGGCCGATGCGCAGGCGGTGCTCGCCAAGCAGGAGGAAACCGGGCTGGTCTGCATGGTGGGCCACACCCGCCGCTTCAACCCGTCGCATCAATGGGTGCACAACCGGATCAAGGCTGGCGAGTTCAATATCCAGCAGATGGATGTGCAGACCTATTTCTTCCGCCGTACCAATATCAACGCCAAGGGCGAGCCGCGCAGCTGGACCGACCATCTGCTGTGGCACCACGCCGCGCATACGGTCGATCTGTTCGCCTATCAGGCGGGCAGGATCGTGTCCGCCCATGCCGTGCAGGGGCCGATCCATCCCGATCTGGGCATCGCCATGGATATGTCGATCCAACTCAAGAGCGAAACCGGCGCCATCTGCACCCTGTCGCTGTCGTTCAACAATGACGGGCCGATCGGCACCTTCTTCCGCTATATCGGGGACACCGGCACCTATATCGCCCGCTATGACGATCTGGTGAACGGCAAGGAAGAAGCGATCGACGTCAGCAAGGTGGATGTCAGCATGAACGGCATCGAGCTTCAGGACCGCGAATTTGTCGCCGCCATCCGCGAAGGCCGCGACCCCAATAGTTCGGTGGCCAAGGTGTTCGATTGCTATCGCGTGCTGGGCGAACTCGAAGTCCAGCTGGGCAAGGCAAGCGCATGAGCGCCACCCGCAAGATCGGCGGCCGATCGGTCCGTGCGGTCGGCCTCGGCTGCATGAATGTCAGCCACGCCTATGGCCTGCCCCTGTCGAAGGAGGATGGCGGCAGGCTGCTCGATCGCGCTCTGGACCTTGGCTATGACCATCTCGACACCGCGCGGCTCTATGGCCTTGGCCGGAATGAGGCGCTGATCGGTGAGACGCTCAAAGGCCGCCGCAAGGCATTCTTCCTTGCCTCCAAAATGGGCATCATCATCGATGGCGACAGCCGCCGCATCGATTGCAGGCCGGATACTATCCGCAGCGAGGTGGAAAAGAGCCTGAAACTGCTCCAGACCGACTTCATCGACCTCTATTATATGCACCGCCATGATCCCACGGTGCCGATCGAGGATTCGATGGGGGCGATGGGCGACCTGGTCCGGGAAGGGAAGATCGGCGGGGCCGGTCTTTCCGAGATGAGCGCGGCCACGCTGCGCAAGGCCCATGCCGCCTATCCCGTCACGGCGTTGCAGAATGAATATTCGCTCTGGACGCGCAATGTCGAGATCGGCTCGCTGGAGGCCTGCCGCGAACTGGGCGTGGCGATGGTCGCTTTTTCTCCCGTGGCGCGGGGCGCGCTGGGCGGAGAGTTGCGCGATCCCGCCAGCCTGCCGCAGGACGATCTTCGCCTGACTCATCCCCGCTTCAACGCGGAGAACTGGCCGAAGAACCTGAAGCTGATCGACGGTTTCAACGCGCTGGCGCAAGAGGCCGGGGTGGCGCCTGCTCAGCTTGCCCTTACCTGGGTGCTGTCGCGCGGGGACCATGTGCATGTGATCCCCGGCACGACCAGCCTCGCCCATCTGGAGGAAAATCTGGCGGCCGCCGATATCAGCGTCAGCGCGGATATTCTCGACCGGGCGGGCGCGCTCATCAACCAGCAGACGGTGTCGGGCCACCGCTATCCCGACGGAATGCGCAAGACCATCGATACCGAGGATTATCCCGACGCAGGGTGAGCCTGCGATATCAGGACATCGGGGCCTGTATCGAGGGGCCTGCACCGAGGAGTCCGCGAGAACCCAAGGCCGGAAAAAACCAAGTCCTGAAAAACAAAACTGAAAACACAAGGCCCGCATAACGAAAAAGGCCCGCCCTGTCGCTTCCGGACAGGGCGGGCCTTTTTTCCCATGCTATCGGGCCGATGATGTCAGGCGGGCGACCCGATCGAGCCGCCCATGCCCATTATCCTTGCCGGAACGTCAGAACTTCACGCTCAGCGAAGCGGAGACGGTCGTGCCGAGTTTGTAATAATTGTAATAAACCCGGTTGGAACCGTTTTCCTGATATTCCTTGAACTTGCGCCCAAGCAGGTTGCGCCCTTCCAGCTTCAACTCGGTGTCGATGCCGCCCAGTTGAATGCCCTGCCGGACGACGAAATCGAGATTGAAGCCCGGATATTCATAGATATCCGGCGTGTTGCTGGGGCCGCGGCTGGTCACGCGCTTGCTCGCATAGGTCAGCAGCAACGTCTGCTGGGAGAGATTGTCCATGTCCTCCAGCCCCAGTTGCAGGTTCACCAGATGGTCGGATTGCCCCGTCAGCGGATCGCCATCGGAGAAATAGTTGGTCGCGGGGAATGTGCCGGCCCCGTAGATGGAAACCGTGTCATCCGCGCTGACTTTTATCTCCGACTTGGTGAAGGTGTAGTTCGCCACCAGCACCGCCCGGCGGCTGGAGAAGAAACCGTCGCCGGACAGGCCATCGAGCGGGAAATATTTCTGCAACTCGACTTCACCGCCATAAAGCTGGGCTTCGGGCGCATTGGCGTATCCGGTGATGGGATCATTACCCGCCAGGAAGGAGACATAGGCCTCGATCGGCTTTTTGATCTTCTTGTAGAAACCGGCGAGCGAAAGCCGCTGTTCCCGCGCAAAATACCATTCGAACCGCCCTTCGCCATTATAAAGGATACTGTCCGTCAGGGTCGGGTTGCCGAGATAGGTCCGGTTGCTTTCCGGGTCATAGAAGCTCTGGTTCAACAATTCGCGGAACTGCGGGCGGGCGATAGTCTTCGACCCGCTGGCGCGCAACTGCATGTCCGGCGCGACCTCATAGGTGATGGTCACTGCGGGCAGCCAATAGCTTTTCTTCAGTTCCGTGGACGCGCCCGGATTGAGGACGGTGTTGAACACGCGCTGCGGCTCTACCGACTGCACCGCCCGTTCATAGCGGACGCCCGCCGTGATGTTCAGCCCCTCCATCAGATCGGCCTGTATCTGCCCATAGCCCGCGTCGATGTTCAGCTTGGCGATGAAGGCCGGGTCGGCTTCGGTCGTTTCGATAAGGCCGATGTTGAAATAATCGACCGCAGCGGGCTGAAGCAGGAAATCGGGCCGCAACAGGCCGATGCCTTCCATGAAATTATCGCCCGGATCGAACAGGAATTCGCGGCGGGAGGACACGCGCTTCGTATCCGAAAGCATATAGCCCGCCGACAGAACGACCGTGGGTGCAACCTCATAGCTGAAATCGGCGCCGAAGGAATAGAGATCCTCATTCAGGTCGGAGAAAGCCGCGACGGCCTTGCCCCGCTGACGGTCCAGCACGTTGATATAATAATCGCCATAGGGGTCCGCCGGGCGGTTGGTCTTCACATATTCGAAGTCCAGTTCATAGGGCGCCTCGCGCTGCGAATTGGCATAGGCGCCGCGCAGATCGACATTGAGGCCGCCCAGCGTGAATTCACCGACAAACTGGGTATCGAACAATTGCCGCTCATACCAGCCGGTGGACTGGGACATGTAATCGGCGCCAAGGATGCTGCTGTTCTTGGTGCCATGGGCCAGGCTGGCCTGCTTCAGCGTGTCCCGCACATAAAGATTGGTCCAGCGGATGCTGTTGTCGCCAAATTCGAAACCGAAACCCAGCAGGCCGTTCACGACGATCCGGTTGTCGGTCATGACCTTGGTGAAATCATTGTCCAGATCGGCAAGATCAGCGCTCTGCGCCGTCTGCTGCGTGATCTGGCGGGTCCGCCATTTATTGCTGTAGCTGAACGAAGCGATGACGCCCAGATCCGAGCCGCCGAGGTCGAAGCGCGTGCCGCCCGTCAGTTCGGCCGAGAAATTCGCCGGGATATTGTCATTGCGCTGCACGACCGCGTTGCGGCCATTGATAAGCTGGCTGGCGATTTCAACCGAATCGACATTGCTGATGCGCTGACCACTTTTGAGGAAGGCATCCAGCGCCGGCGCATAATCGCGATTGCCATTGTCGAAACCGGTCCAGTCCTTGCTGCTGCCATAATAGGTATAGCCCATTTGGCCAGTGGTTTCGCTGTCGATGCCGACGCCGCCCTTGACGCTCAGGAAACTTTCGTCGGGAATGGCCCGGGTCGTCAGGTTGATGACGCCGCCGCCAAATTCACCGGGGAAATTCACCGAATAGCTTTTCTGCACGAGCGAGGACGCGATCACGTTCGTCGGGAACAGGTCGAGCGGAACCACGCGGCGCAGCGGTTCGGGGCTGGGCAACGGGGAACCGTTGAGCAGCGCGGAGGAATAGCGATCGCCAAGGCCGCGAACGAACACGAAGCCATTGCCCATGACGCTGAGGCCCGTCACGCGGCTCAACGCGCCGGCGATATCGCCTTCACCCGTGCGCTGGATGTCGGCGGTGGACAGCACGGAAACGACGGCGGGCGCGGCCTGCTGGATATTGTCCATGCGGCGGCCGGTTACGATGATCGCGCCGGGGATGGATATTTCCCTTCCCTGCTGGTCGCCCACATCGGCGGTGGAATCGGCTTCGGCAGGCGCGCCGGCTGCTACATCATCGGCGGGTGCGAGATCCGCTGCGCCGGGAGCGGCTTCCGCCGCCACGGGGGCTTCATCCGCCAGCGCGGCTTCCGCCATGAAAACAGGAGCGACAAGCGCGGATGAAAGCAGCAAAAGGCGCGCGAAACGGATCGGCGATGCCATGAATTTTCCCCATTAATCTGATTGGAAGGAAGGCGAGATGCAGCTCTTCGCCGCACCTCGCCCCCACATTTTGTCCCGTATCAGGCCGTCGGCAGCGACGTGCAGGCAGAGCCGGTGCCGAAGCTGGCGGTCGCGCTGTCGCAGGTCCAGCCCTTGTACCAGGTGTCGTTGGCGTCCTTCACCGCGCCGATATAATCGGTCTTGTCGAAATAGGCCGGCATGCTGCCTTCGACCAGCGTGCTGGCGTCGAATACGGTGATGCCGGTCGTTTCGCTCGGGCCGTTGATGAACAGGTTCGTCAGGCTGGCCGTGAACGCGGCGTTGTTGTTGGAACCGGCCTCGAAGATCGTCTTCGTTTCAGCCGCGGTGACGCCCGAACCATCGATGAACGCGCTCGAACCGCCACACTCCATCATGACCGAGTCGAACTTCGGCACGCCCGCTTCATCCGAGCCGGAGGTCTGCACCGTCTTGGCATTGCGAAGCTGGAGGCAGGGCTGGTTGGGAGCAACCACGATGCCGTTCACCAGATGCGCATCCATGCCGCCACGCATCATGATCGCCGCGCCGTTACCCGCAATCGCATTGGCGAGGAAGGTGAAGTTGGCAAGGCGGAAGTTGGTGCGCGGCGTATTGGTGTCGTTGGCGTTGTCGCTGTCGCCTTCGATGGCGCTGTCGCCCACGTTGGACCGCTGCGCCACGATCACATATTGCATGAACGCCTTGGCGCCCACGTCGACGTCGAGCGAGTCATCTTCTGCGCCGGTGACGATAACATGCTTCATACGCGGGTGGCCGCCGAAGAACTCGATGCCATCGTCAGAGCTGTTGTGGATCTGGATATATTCCATCTTGGTGCCGGTGCCGACGCCGGACGGGGTCAGGCCCTGCAATTCGCTGTCGGGCGACAGGTTGTAACCCGAATAGCGGATCTGGACATATTTCATCTCACCGCTGCTGTCGGTGTTGGTCACGCCGCCATAATAGGCCGGGGTCGAAGACCCTTCGGTCGTACGGAAGCAATCCGTGGTGCCCGGCGTGGCGTTGGTGGCGCTGCAATCGGTGATCTGCGCGCGGCCCAGAAGCACGACGCCGCCCCACTGACCGGAGCTGTTGTCGCTGTTGGAACCGCTGATGTTCTGCTGGCTGGTGAACACGATCGGCGCTTCTTCTTCGCCCACGGCCATCAGCTTGTTGCCACGATTGACGGCCAGCCAAGAAGCCGCCTTGCCGTACAGGATGACGCCCGGCTGAATGGTCAGGGTCACGCCCTTTTCGCCGGTGGCCGCCGCAGCGCCCAGATCGTCGCCCACATCGGTGCGGCCCGCGATTTCATAGACCAGCCCGCTGATCTTGGGCAGGACCGTGTCGGTCGAAATCTTGGCAGGCAGCGTGCAGACGCGCCAGGTGCCGGTCGGGCCGGTCAGCGTGCCGCTGTCGGAAAGCGCAACTTCGATGCTGGGGCAACCGGCGGCCGCTTCGACCGTGCCGCTGCCGGGGGTCGGAGTCGGCGTGGGGGTCGGCGTCGGCGTGGGAGTCGGCGTCGGGTTGATCGTGATATCACCGCCGCTGCCCGGCGAAGCGACATCATCCGCGCCGCAAGCGCTCAGCGCGGCAACGGCGCAGCCCGCCAGCAGAAATTTCGCAATATTCGACTTCATCATCATGTTCTCCGCTCCGGCCATGTTTGCCGGCTTGAGTTCGGGAAGCGGAGCGCCGGCAGAGACAAAGATCTGTTCCCCCTTACGCCCTCGGCGCGAGCCAATACGGGAGAGTCGTGACCCGGTGATTTCAAGGTCATTTCATATTTGTGACAAATATCAGGATGATGATGACGATTTTGTTACAATGAATTTCCGCGGGCGCGAAAAACCTGCTGCATCCGCGAAAAAAGAGACGCGAACGCCGGCTTCGCCCGCAAACGCACAAGACAGAAAAATATGGGGAAAAGTGCCGGAGGTTCTGTTGCCCGGCCCTCCGGCGGCCGCTGTAACCCTTCTGTTGCCCGGCGGGTCCAACCGCGTTCTATTTGGGTAATGTCAGGCCGTGAGGCCCTCAATTACGCAGCAAGAGCAAGTGCGTCGTTATCGTTGGCACTTATAGGTTTTGAGCCTTGAACGGGTTACTCAGCCCGGGCGAAAACATCGTCTTTCAATACACGTCGATCCTGGTTCGGCCCCGTCAGAGCATTCGGCCGCCCAAGGGGGCCGGATGCGATGGTGGAGCCGCCGGGTACTGCCCCCGGGTCCGCTGCATCTATTTCACGACATCATTTATCGCCATATTCGGCCGAAGCCGACACCTCCTATATAGGGAGGCGTCACGGATTTGAAAAGGGGCGAGGCATCGCTGCCCCGCCCCTGATGCAGGAATATCCGCCAAATGACCGCGGTTCAGCGATCAGCGCCCTTCGCGGGGGGCCGCGTCGTCCGCCGCATCCTTCGCCGTTTCCACGCTGTTGTCCATGCCGCCCATCGCGTTTTCGGTGGCTTGGGTCGCGGTTTCCACCATCGCATTGGCCTTTGCTTCCAGCGCATTGGCGGCATCGTCCAGCTGATCGGCGGCATTGCCCGCCCCACCGCCTTCGCCGCCCGCCGCGCGGCGCGTGCCGGGATCACAGGCCGTCAGGGCCAGCGCCAGCAGCAAGGCGCATGTCACCGCCCCCGGCTTGCCCTTCAGCCCTGCCCGGCCCTGTTCCTGTTCCTGTCCCGGTCGCGCCATCGCCATGCTCTATGCTCTCGTCAGATCCGCTTGTTGAGCGAATCGCGAATCTCTCGCAGCAGCAACACTTCCTCGGAGGGCGCCTCTGCTTCCTCGCCCTTGGGCTTCATCAGCCGGTTGACCATTCGCATCATCATGAAAATGATGAAGGCGAGGATCAGGAAATTGATGATGACGGTGATGAATTCCCCCCATCCGAACAAGGCGACGCCTGCGGCCTTCAAATCCGCATAGCTGTCGGGCGAACCTGTGAAGCCCGCCGGGATATCGCCCAGACGAATGAAATAGCTGGAAAAATCCACGCCGCCGAAAATATAGCCGACGACCGGCATGATAAGATCGTCGGTCAACGACTTGGTGATGGTGGCAAAAGCGCCGCCGATGATTACACCGACGGCCAGATCCATCACATTGCCGCGTGCGATGAACTCCTTGAACTCGGATGCTATAGACATTTGGGTTTCCTCCCGGCTCTGGCAATTGTGCGCATGTTTTGCACAGGACCATTGTTTCTGTCCAGTTGCATAGGGTCCATGGGGCCGCTACCTTCCCGCCATCATCAGGATGAGGACATTTCCATGATTCCTACCGCAATACGGCGCCTTCCCGTTCACTCCCTGCTCGCCGCCCTGTGCGTTTTCGCGCTGTCGGCCTGCGGCATCAACAGCGTTCCCACCGCAGAAGAAGCCGCAAAGGCCCGCTGGGCCGATGTAGAGGCGCAATATCAGCGGCGGGCCGATCTGGTTCGCAATCTCGTCGAAACGGTAAAGGGCGCGGCCCGGCATGAGGAAGAAACGCTCACCCGCGTGACAGAAGCGCGGGCAAGAGCGACATCGGTGCAGGTGAACACCGATGATCTGGGCGATCCCGCAAAACTTGCGCAGTTCGCTCAGGCGCAGGGCGCGCTCAGCCAGTCGCTCGGCCGCCTGCTCGCGACGGTGGAGGCCTATCCCGACCTCAAGGCGAACCAGAATTTCCTCGACCTGCAATCCCAGCTTGAAGGGACCGAGAACCGCATTTCCACCGCGATCATCAAATATAATGAAGCGGTGCAGGGCTATAACACGCTGGTCCGCACCTTCCCCTCGATGATCGGCGCGACCGTTCGCGGCGCGAAGCCGATGACGCCCTATAGGGCGACGGCCACCAACGCGCAGGAAGCCCCGAAGGTCGATTTCGGCAGCTGACCGAAAGGCCGATCGGGCCATGACGCACCCTCCTGCCCTGCCGCGATCCTTTCGCCCTGCCCTGCTGCGCCTGATCGCGGCGGGGCTGGCGTTGGTGCTGGCGTTTCTGGCGCTGGCTCTGGCCCCGGCGCTTCAGGCGCAGAGCTTCCCGGCGCTGAGCGGGCGGGTCGTCGATGCCGCCAACCTGTTGACGGCGGAGCAGAAAAGCGCGCTCGATGGCAAGCTGGCCGCATTGGAACAGCAAAGCCAGCGGCAACTGGTCGTCGTCACCATCCCCGATCTGGGCGGCTATGACATTGCCGATTACGGCTTTCGGCTCGGCGACCATTGGGGCATCGGCAATAAGGATCGCGATGACGGCGCACTGCTGATCGTCGCGCCGAAGGAACGCAAGGTCCGCATAGAGGTCGGCTATGGCCTCGAAGGCGTGATGACCGATGCGCTGTCCGCGCGCATCATCCGCAACAACATCATCCCGCATTTCCGGGAGAATGATTTCCCCGGCGGGATCGACGCCGGGGTGGACGCCATCGTGAAGCTGCTCCTGCTGCCCCCCGACGAAGCGCGCAAACTGGCCGAGCAGGCGCAGAAGGACGCGCAATCCTCCGGTGGCGGGGCGGAGATGGGTATCGTCATCCTCTTCATCCTGCTGTTCTTCGTGCTGCCGATGTTTCTGGGTGGCAAGGGCGGCCGTGCCTATCGGCGCGGGGCATGGCCTGTCATATTATGGGGGGCCGGTCTGGGCAGCGGCTCCGGTGGTGGGGGCCGATCGCGCTCCGGCGGCGGGGGCTGGTCATCGGGTGGCGGCTTTTCCGGCGGCGGCGGAGGTTTCGGCGGCGGCGGCGCATCGGGAGGATGGTGAGCATGGCGCGGATACGGATCAGCAAGGCCGATCATGATCGCATCACGCAGGCGGTCCACGCGGCCGAACGGCACAGCGATGCGGAAATCGTGACCGTCGTTGCGCCGCGGTCCGACGCTTATCACGATGTCGGCCTGCATTACGCCCTTGCCGCCATGCTGTGCCTGCTGGCGCTGGTGGCGGCCTTTCCCTATCATTTCTCGCAATGGGTGACGGGCTGGCTGGGGGGATGGGATCATGCCGTCCCCCTCGGCCTGCACCTTGCGCTGTTGCTGGCGGCGCAGATCATCCTGTTTCTGGCGGTGCGCTATGCACTGGCGTGGCCGCCGCTGCGCCTTGCGCTGACGCCGCAAGCGACCCGATCGCGCCGGGTCCGGCGGCAGGCGGTGACGCTGTTCCGCGCCTGTGCCGAGGGGCGGACGCAAGGCAGAACCGCGATCCTGCTCTACCTCTCAATGGCGGAACATCGCGCGGAGATCGTCGCGGATGAGAGCATCAGCCGCGCCGTCGCGCCCGAACGCTGGGGTGATGCGATGGCCGCGCTCGTCGATCATGCCCGGCGAGGCGATCCGGCGACCGGCATGGTGGAGGCCATCGGTCTTATCGGTGTCATTCTGGCGGAGTATCTGCCCAACAGCGACAGCAACCCCAATGAATTGTCCGATCGTCTGATCGAATTATGAGTGGCAAGATGACCTCGAACACCAGCGTCGAAATCAAGTGGGAAGGCAAATATATCACCGTGCGCCAGCAGGGCACATGGGAATATGTGTCCCGCAGCCGGGGCATCCGCGCCGCCGTCATCCTCGCCATCGACGAAAGCGCGAAAGGCGGCCCGCACCTCATTTTGGTGGAGCAATATCGCGTCCCGCTCGGCAGGCAGAGCCTTGAACTGCCCGCCGGCCTTGTCGGCGATGCGGACAGTCCGGCCGGGGAAGAGGCCTCCATGGCGGCGATCCGCGAACTGGAAGAGGAAACCGGCTATCGCGCCGAAAAGATGGTCGATCTGGGCGATTATTACAGCTCGCCCGGCATGGTGTCGGAAAGTTTTTCCCTGTTCCGCGCCATGGGCCTGACCCGCGTGCATGACGGCGGCGGCGTGGAGGGGGAGAATATCATCGTCCATCGCGTGCCGGTGGACGAGATCGCCGATTATGTCGCGGCGCGCCGGGCGCAGGGCATGGCGATCGACGTAAAGCTGCTCATCGCGCTGGGCGCCGCGATGATGGCGCCGCCGGAATAAGGCCCGGGACCAGGCGAAGGGCGGGTCAGAACCAACCCGCTCCTATCCATATATCGTTCTGAATGCCGTCCTGCGTGCCGTTACCGGAAATTATCCGCATAGGCCTGAATTTTCAGCTTTTTGGGCGGCGGCATGGACACATGATAGTCCAGCCCGATACGCTCCGCATAGGCCTGCGCGGCTTCCCGCGAGGGAAAGGTCAGACGCAATTGCTGGCGCGTGTCGCCCGAACCCGACCAGCCGGTCAGCGGATCGGGCTTCTTCGCCTCTGCCGGGTCATGCTCCAGCACCCATGTGCCCGTCCGGGCCTTGCCGGATTGCATCGCGTTTTTCGGCGTCTGATAGATATGCGCTGTCACGCACGGCTCCTTTGTTGCAAGCGCTGATCCCCTTGCGCCACTTTGCGCATGGTCGTCAAGCCGGAGAGATCAGGATTTTGCGCCATGGCCCCCGCCGCCCGATGCGCGCTTCGTCCGCAAGGTCGCGGACGCCTCGGCGGGATTGTCGGGCCATGGATGCCGGGGGTAGCGGCCGCGCATTTCCTTGGCGACCTCGGCCCAGCTTCCCTTCCAGAAGCCCGGCAGATCGGCGGTGGTCTGGATCGGGCGGCCTGCCGGGGATGTCAGGCTGAGGCGCAGGGGCAGATGATCGGGGCCGATGCAGGGATGTTCCCGCAGGCCGAAGAGCGCCTGCACCCTTATCTCCACCTCCGGGCCGCCGGGCGCCTCATAATCTATGGCGGCCTGCGTGCCCATCGGCGTGGTGAAGGAATCGGGCGCGAGACGATCCAGCATCTTGCGCCCATCCCAGCCGAGCCGCAGGTCCAGCATCGCCGACAGCCCTTGCGGATCGACATCGCCAAGGCGGCGCTTCCCGTCCAGCAGCGGGGGCAGCCACTCGTCCAGCGCAGCCATCAGCGCGGCATCGCCCAGTTCCGCCATATGCGCGAAACCGGCCCGCCGCCGCAGGGATTGCGCGTTTTTCGACCAGGGGAGCAGGTCCAGCCCGCCCTGTCTCACCCCTTCCAGCAAGGCGCCGGCTATCATCGCCGGGTCGGGCGCGTCATCGCCGCCGCTGCTGATCGCGATCGCGCCAAGCCGCTGTTGGCGCAGGGCCTCGACCCCGCCGCTATCCGGGCGGAACCGCACGGTGCGATGGAGGACGATCCTGTCCGCGAACAGCTCCGCCACCGCCGCGCCATCCAGCGCCGCCGCCGAAAGAATGCGCGCCCCCGATGCGCTGCCCTGCACCTCGCCGATGGCCAGCCACTCGGTCCGCGCCAGCGGCGAGAGCGGATCGAGCCGAAAGCCTCTCCCGCCCGCGCTGATCCAGTCCGCGCCATCGGCGGAACGGCGCTTGGCCACCCGATCGGGAAAGGCCAGCGCGAGACAGCGCCCCGCCACATGATCGGGCGCATGATCGGGCAGGGCATTTCCCCCCGTATCGCCCTGCCCCACCATCGCGGCCCAGCGCCGCGCCAGCCGATGCCCGGCGGTGGCGCGCATGCCCTTCTCCTGCCCCCAGCGGCGCAGACGGTCCTCCAGATCGATCGACGGGCCGCCAAGGCCCCGTTCGCCCAGCAACACGGCGATGCGCGCCGCCTGCTCGCTCAGCCCTCTGTCCCGCGCCGCCAGCAGCATATGCGCGATGCGCGGTTCGAGCGGCAGCGCGGCCACCTGCCGCCCATGCGCATTGACCGAGCCATCCTCCTCCAGCGCGCCCAGCGCCAGCAATCGCCTGCGCGCCTCGTCCAGCGCGGCGGCAGGCGGCGGATCGAGCCATGCCAGCCGCGTCGGATCGGCCACGCCCCATATCCCGCATTCCAGCAACAGGGAGGAAAGGTCGCTCTCCACTATCTGCGGCGGGTCATAGGGGGGCAGGCCTTGCGTCGCGGCGGCTTCCCAAAGCTGATAGGCCACGCCCGGCCCTTGCCGCGCCGCCCGGCCCGCGCGCTGGATGACGGCGGCCTGACTGGCTTTCTCGGTCACGAGGCGGGTGATCCCGGCGGCGCGATCATAGCGGGCGCGGCGGGTAAGGCCGCTGTCCACCACGATCCTGACGCCATCGATGGTCAGGCTGGTTTCCGCGATATTGGTCGCCAATATGACCTTCCGCCGTCCGTCCCTGTCGGGCAGGATGGCGGCGCGCTGTTCCTTCGGGTCCAGCGATCCGTGCAGCCGGTGCACCCGGACGCCCGCCAGATCGCCCAGCCGCTCGGCGGTGCGTTCTATTTCCGCCACGCCCGGCAGGAAGGCGAGCAGGTCGCCCGCCTCTTCCTCTCCCAGCGCCCGGCGGATGGCGGCGGTCATGTCGTCCTCGATCCGCATTTCGGCGCGCCGCCCGATCGGGCGCAGGGCCAAGGGATGCGAGCGGCCCTCGCTCTCCACCACCGGGCAATCGCCCATCAGCGCCGAAAAGCGCGATCCATCGAGCGTCGCCGACATCGCCAGCAGCCGCAGGTCCGGCCGCAGCGCGCCCTGCACGTCGAGCGCCAGCGCCAGCCCGAAATCGCTGTCGAGGCTGCGTTCATGCACCTCGTCGAACAGCACCGCCGACACGCCGGTCAGTTCCGGGTCGCCCTGTATCCGGTTGCGGAAAATTCCCTCCGTCAGCACCAAGATGCGCGTGGCTGCGGAATGGCGGCTGTCCATCCGCGTCGCATAGCCGACCAGATCGCCCACCGGCCGTCCGGAAAGCTCCGCGATGCGCTCTGCCGCCGCCCTCGCGGCCAGACGGCGCGGCGAGAGCAGCAGGATTTGCCCTGCGCACCATGGCTCCGCCAGCAACGCGGGCGCCACCGCTGTCGTCTTGCCCGCGCCCGGCGGGGCGACCAGCACCGCATTGCCGCCTTTACGCAAGACGGAAAGCAGGTCGGGCAGAATGGCGAGGACAGGCAGATCGGACATTGAACTCCTGTGAAAAACCATGAAAGAAAGCGCAATGGCGATATGCCATCGCCGGGGGAATTTTTATGGGTGCATTTTATCGGGCCGCCATCGCGGCGCTGGCGATCGTCCTTCCAATCGGTTCGCTTCAAGCCCAAACGGCCCTGCCTCCCGAATTGCCTCGCGAGGTGGAAGGCCCGATTTCGACCTTTTTTGAAACCGTAAAACAGGGTCAGGGCGACAAGGCGCTTCAGGGCCTTTTCGGGTCGTCGCCTTTATGGGCGCGCGCGGGCATCAAGGAACAGATGTCCGGCCAACTCGATACCGCCGTCAAAATATATGGCCCGATTCAAGACTATGAATGTCCGACTGTTTACAGGACAGGCACGATGCTGATCCGCACTTATTGCCTGTCCCAGCATCCAGAACTCGTCATGCGCTGGCAATTCGACTTCGTACGAACGGCAAAAGGTTGGAGCCTCAGCTATTTCAGCTTTATCGACCAGAGCAATTTATGGCCTGACAAACCATAAGGGCGGGACAGGTTCAGCCGATTCCGAACAGATAGAGGCGGATGGGGTTTTCCGGGTCCATCACCATCTTTGCCGTCAAGGCCAGCGATACGAGGATCAGCAGGGGCCGGATAAGGCGGCTGCCGAAGCGCATGGCCAGATGCGACCCGATCTGGCTGCCCGCGAAATTGGCCCCCGCCATCACCAGCCCCGCCAGCCAGACAACATGCCCGCCGATGAGCATGATCGCCAGCCCGCTTATGTTGCTGGCGAAATTGGCGGCCTTGGTCTGGGCCGTCGCCCGCAACAGGCCCAACCCGCCCATCGTCAGGAAAATCGTCGTGTAGAATGTCCCCGCGCCCGGCCCGAAAAAACCGTCGTAAAAGCCCACTACGCCGACCAGAAGGCTCAGCCCCGCCGTGCCGAGCCGGCTGCGCCGGTCCGCCTCGCTGGCCGGGGGCGCCAGCAGGAAATAGAGGATGATCGCGATCAGCAGGATCGGGATCAGCCCCGCCAGAAAGGCCGGATCGACCCGCTGCACCACGATCGCGCCCGCCACCGAGCCAAGGAAGGCGGCGGCGACCGGCGGCCAGTATCGACGCATGTCCATATGCCCACCGCGCAGGAAAGCATAGGCGGCCCCGCCCGTCCCGATCATGGATTGCAGCTTATTGGTTCCCACGGCGGCGAGCGGAGGGAAACCGCAGGCCAGCAGCGCCGGCAGGGTAATCATGCCGCCGCCGCCCGCCATCGCGTCGATTATCCCCGCCAGAAACCCCGCAACGGCCAGAAACGCCAATATTTCCGCCGTCAGTTCCATGTCAGGCCAATCCTGTCGCCACTATGCCGCGTCGTCGTTCCCGCGTCCTGTCCTCAATAAGCGCGGGCGATGGCGAACTCGACGGCCTCGACCAGCACCTCCTTCGCCTTGCCATTGGGAAAGGCCGCAAGCGCATCGATCGCGCGCTGGCCATAATGGCGCGCGCGCGCCAGCGTATCGGCAATGGCCCCGGCCTTCACCATCAGCGCGGTCGCATGGGCCAGATCCTCATCCGAAACCCGATGCCCGGCAATCGCCGCCTTCCAGAAGGCACGCTCCTCCGCATTGCCCCGCGCATAGGCGAGGATGACGGGCAGCGTCACCTTGCCGTCGCGGAAATCATCGCCAATATCCTTGCCCATCGTCGCCCCGTCGGACGCATAATCAATCGCGTCATCGACAAGCTGGAACGCGATGCCGAGATTGCGGCCATAGGCGTCCAGCGCGGCCTCCTGCGTCTCGTCCCGCTCCGCCACCACAGCGGCGATGCGGCAGGCGGCGGCGAACAGCGCGGCGGTCTTGGCCACGATGATGTCGAGATATTGCTCCTCATCCGTTTCGATGCGGCGCTGGGCGGTCAACTGGTTGACTTCGCCCTCGGCAATCACGGCGGAGGCGTTGGACAGGATTTTCAGAACCTTGAGCGAGCCGTCCTCGACCATCAGTTCGAACGAGCGGCTGAACAGGAAATCGCCCACCAGCACGCTGGCGCTGTTGCCCCAGATGATATTCGCCGTCTTGCGCCCGCGCCGCATGCCGGAGCCATCCACCACATCATCATGCAGCAGGGTCGCGGTGTGGATGAATTCCACCGACGCCGCCAGCTTGTGATGCCGCGTGCCGGGATATTCGAGCAACCGCGCGCAGGCGAGCGTCAGCATCGGCCGCATCCGCTTGCCGCCGCCCGCGATCAGATGGCCCGCCAGTTCCGGTATCAGGGGAATGCGCGACTGCATGCGATCGAGAATGACCGTGTTCACGCAGTTCATATCCTCTGCGACAAGGGCGATCATGGGATCGAGCGATGGCGGGTTATCCCGCCCAAGGCGATGGATGGAAGCAGTCATGACGCCGCCGATTTAAGACACCCCACGGCAAAGGCAAGCGGAATAGCTTGCGTTCGCGGGATTGTGCGGCAAAAAAGCCGCCAGAACGGGAGGGTAGCATCTTGAACGAATCGCTGAAACAGCTTGAACGATATCGCCAGAGCATCGACAATTTCGATGCCGCGCTGATTCACATTCTGGCCGAGCGTTTCAAGACCACGCAGGCCGTGGGCCAGTTCAAGGCCGATCATGCCCTGCCCCCCGCCGACCCGCAAAGGGAAGAGCGGCAGATCGCCCGGTTGCGGGAATTGGCGAGCAATGCCCAGCTAGACCCTGTTTTTGCAGAGAAATTCCTGCGCTTCATCATCGATGAAGTGATCCATCATCACAAGCAGTTCAACGAAAGCTGAACCCGCCCGCCCGCCGTTCACCCCGCCGGCAGGCTGAGCCGCACGAGCAGGCCGCCCATATCTTCGCTTTCGTGGAGTTCGACCGCGCCGCCATAGATTTCCGCGACATCGCGCACGATGGCAAGGCCAAGGCCCGTCCCCGGCTTGCTGGTATCGAGTCGCGCGCCGCGGTCGAAAATCCGTTCCCGCTCCGTCACGGGAATGCCCATGCCGTCATCTTCTATATCGATCACGACAAGGCCGCCGTCCGATGAGGCGCTGACCGTCGCAAAAACGCTGCCGCCGCCATATTTGGCCGCGTTCTCGATCAGATTGCCGAGCAGTTCGTCCAGATCCTGCCGCTCCACCCGCGCCGCGATCGCCTCATTGCCGTCCATGTCGATCCGCACATCGGGATAGAGCCGCGCCACGGCGCGTTCCACGGCGGTCAGGCTTTCCCACACATTGGCCCGGCTCTGCGCCATGCCGCGCCGCCCGACCGCGCGGGCGCGCGCCAGATGATGATCGACCTGCCGCCGCATGGTGATCGCCTCGCGCATCACCGTTTCATGAAGATCGGGCGAATTGGCGGTGGCGGCGTTCATGATGACCGTCATCGGCGTCTTGAGCGCATGGGCGAGGTTGCCGGCATGGGCGCGGGCTTCCTCCGCCTGCCGCTCATTATGGGCGAGCAGCGCGTTGAGTTCCTCCACCATCGGCAGGATTTCCCTAGGCATCGGCTCGGTCACGCGGCTTTTCCCGCCATTGCGCATCCGCACGATTTCGCGCCGGACGGCGCGCAGCGGTTTCAGGCCGTAGAGCGTCTGGATGACGATCAATATCAAAAGCCCCAGCCCCAGCAGGACAAAGCTGCGGATCAGCGTGACGCGCAGGGTGCGGATCTGCTCGTCCAGCCCGGATCGCGCCTGCGCCACCGCGAAGGTCCAGCGCACTGACGATCCCGGCAGCATGACGCTGCGTTCCATCACGCGCAAGCTTTCATCGGGAAACTGGTCGCTATTATAGACCCGAAGGTCGCTGCCGGGCCGGTCCAGATCCAGCTTCAACGCCCGGTCCCACAGCGATCGGGACCGCCAGTCCTCATGCCGGGTGCTGCTGATCTGGTAATAAACGCCGCTATTGGGTTCCAGAAAGCGCTGATCGGCCAGCGGGCGGTTGAAAAACACCTCCCCATCCGGGCCGATTTCCGCCGACGCGATCATCGCGGTCAGCACATAGGCCATGCCGTCATCGAAATTGCGGGTAATGGCATCCTGCAACACGCGATCGAGCGCCACCCCGCCGCCCAGCAGCAGGATGGTGATCCACAGCGCCGCCACGCCGATCATCCGGCGGCTGATGGAGCCGGTCGAACGAACCGGCGGCGGGCCGGGCGGGGAACTGGGCGGGCTGTCGCTCACGGCATCCGTTATGACGCGGCAGGCTCTTCGAGGCTATAGCCAAGGCCGCGGATCGTCGTGATGACGTCGGACCCCAGCTTTTTGCGGATGCGGGTGACGAACACTTCGATCGTGTTCGAATCCCGGTCGAAATCCTGATCGTAAATATGTTCGATCAACTCGGTGCGGCTGACGACCTTGCCCTTGTGATGCAGCAAATAGGACAGCAGCTTATATTCCTGCGCCGTCAGCTTCACCGGTTCACCCTTCAGCGTGACCTTGCCCGACCGCGTATCAAGGCGCACGTCGCCCGCGATCAGTTCGCTCGACGCATTGCCCGACGCGCGGCGGATCAGCGCGCGCAGGCGGGCGATCAGTTCCTCGCTCTGGAACGGCTTGGCCAGATAATCGTCGGCGCCCGCATCGAGGCCCGCCACCTTGTCCGACCAGCTATCGCGCGCCGTCAGCACCAGCACCGGGAAGGTCTTGCCCTCCTTGCGCCAGCGATCCAGCACCGTCAGCCCGTCGATTTCCGGCAGGCCCAGATCCAGCACGATCGCATCATAGCTTTCCGTCACGCCGAGAAAATGGCCGTCCTCGCCATCGGTGGCCAGATCGACGGCATAGCCCGCCCCTTCCAGCGTGGCCTTGAGTTGCTTACCCAGATTCGGTTCGTCCTCGACGATCAACAGTCGCATATTATTCCCTTCAATGCGCCCAGCCCGCTATGTCGCCGGTCCGCCCATCGACATCGACCCAGACGACCCGGCCATCGCGCACATATTTCAGCCGATAGCGATTCGATTGCGTATGAAATTCAGAGCCGAGATAGGTCGCGTCCCCCATTTTCCGTTCCATCCGCTTCTTGATGACGGAAAAGGGCATGACGCGCCCGTCCAGCATCGCGCGGCGCGCGGCGTCCTGTTCGCCGCCCGGCCCCATGCGTCCGCCGGGCCGATCCGGCCCGCGCGCGAAGGCATCCGGTGAAGAAGCGGCCCCCGTCATCATCAGGCCGACGGCACTGGCCAAGGCTATTCGCGTCATCATTTTCATGTTCATGGCATAGCTTGCTGCCATTGAACAAGCGGTGAATGGCCGCGTCAGGGGTGGGAAAGACTTGCCGGGCCGGGCGATCTTGCCTAGCTGCGTCTTCATTATGGCGGCACCGATACTCTCTTGTGAAAATCTTGGCCTTCAGCAGGGCGCTGGCTGGCTGTTCCAGAATCTCGATATTTATATCGGAGAGCGGGACCGGCTCGCCCTGATCGGCCGCAACGGCGCGGGCAAGACGACGCTGCTGCGGCTTCTGGGCGGGCAGATAGAGGCCGACAGGGGCAAGCGTTCCATCGTGCCGGGCACCAGGGTCGTGATGCTGGAACAAGACCCGAAGGTCGATGGCTTTGCGACCTTGCGCGATTTCGCCCTGTCCGGGGTCGACCCATCCGGAGTCAATCCGTCCGGGGCCGATACGCCGCCGGTTCATGAGGTAGAAGCCATTGCCGACCAGATCGGCATCGACCTGTCACGAGAGGCCGCCACCGCCAGCGGCGGGGAGCGCCGCCGCGCCGCCATCGCCCGCGCCCTTGCCAGCGATCCGGACCTGCTGTTGCTGGACGAGCCGACCAACCATCTCGACATCGCGGCGATCGACTGGCTGGAAAACTGGCTCGCCCGCTATAATGGCGCGTTCATCGCCATCAGCCACGACCGCACATTCCTCACCCGCCTGACCCGCCAGACGCTATGGCTGGACCGGGGCGCGATCCGCCGCAACGAAGTGGGCTTCGGCGGTTTCGAGGCGTGGATGGAAAAAGTCTATGCGGAGGAAGCCCGCGCCGCCGACAAGCTGGACGTCAAGCTGAAGATCGAGGCTCATTGGCTGGAACGCGGCGTCACCGCGCGGCGCAAGCGCAATCAGGGCCGTCTGGCCAAACTGCACGAAATGCGCGCCACCCGCGCCGCGATGATCGGGCCGCAGGGCACCGCGAAACTGTCCATCACCAGCGACGACAACAAGACCAAGAGCGTGATCGTCGCGGAAAATGTGACGAAGCGCTTTGGCGATCGCGCGATCATCCGCGATTTTTCGCTGCGCGTTCAGCGGGGCGACCGGATCGGCGTGGTCGGGGGCAATGGCGCGGGCAAGACCACCTTGCTGCGCCTGCTGACCGGGGAAATCGAGCCGGACGAAGGCAAGATCACCCGCGCCAAGACCCTCGACGGCATCGTCATCGACCAGCAGCGCAAGCTGATGGCGCCCGACAAGCGGGTGCGCGACGTTCTGGCCGAGGGCGGCGACTGGATCGAGGTCAATGGCGCCAAAAAGCATGTTCAGGGCTATTTGAAGGACTTTCTGTTCGATCCCTCGCTGGTCGACGCCAAGGTCGGCACCTTGTCGGGCGGCGAGCGGTCCCGCCTGTTGCTCGCCCGTGAATTTGCCCGCGAATCCAATCTGCTGGTGCTGGACGAACCGACCAACGATCTCGATCTGGAAACGCTGGACCTGTTGCAGGAAGTGATCGCCGACTATGCCGGCACGGTGCTGATCGTCAGCCATGATCGCGATTTTCTCGATCGCACCGTCACCATGACGCTGGGGCTGGATGGATCGGGCACGGTCGATGTGGTCGCGGGCGGCTATGAGGATTGGCAAAAGCAGCGTGCCCAGCGCGTCGGCGCCCGCTCCGCCGCCGCAGGGGGCAAGGCCTCCACCCCCGCCGCTGCGCCTCCGCCGCCCAAACAGCAGACCAAGCTCAGCTATAAGGACCAGCGCGATTATGAATTGCTGCCGGTCCGTATCGCGGAAATAGAGGCCGCCATCGCGCGCGATGAAGCCGCCATGGCGGACCCCGATCTTTATGCCAAAAATCCCTCCCGGTTCGACGCGCTGATGAAGGCCATTGAAAAGGCCCGCGCCGAAAAGGACGCGGCCGAAGAACGCTGGCTGGAACTGGCGGAAATGGCCGAATCGCTGAAGGCCTGACGCGCTTCGGGGCATGGGAACCATTGGAAGATCAGGCGATGCGGTAATAATCCGCCACCCGCTCCAGCGCGAAGCCCAGCACCAGCTTGCCCGCGCGGCTGGGCCACCCCAGCGCCTTTTCCGCCGCCGCCAGCCCTTCCCCGGCGCAGACCACGCGCCATAATATGTCGCACAACCCCGGCCCGCTATGGCGCAGCGCTTCATCGAAACACCGCTTCGCCGCGATTTGCCGGGCGCCGGGATCGAGCGCCTGCCCCGATCTGCCCTGTCCCGATCTACGCTGTCCCCCCGGCACGATGTTCCATGCCATGGTGACGCGCGCGCCCAGCCCGGCCCTTTCCCAATCCTCGCGCAACCGGTCCCCCGCCAGATAGAGACGTTCCGCCAATAATCCCCGCGCCCGCAACCAGGACAGGGGCGATTCCCCGATATGGACGCGTACCGTCCGCACGATGCCGTCCGGCCCTTCGACCTGCTGCTCGACAAATCTCTCCCGCGGCGCGGCAACGGCGGGGACGTGATGGGGCGAAGAGAAAGCCTTTTTGTGCATATACGTGATTTTCCTCACTTAATCGGGCCAACCCCCTTGCCATCATCGCGTCGCTGTAGGAAAGACGAAAACCATATAGGTTATAAGAGGGTCATGAGATGATTACCCGCATCCGCGAGGTACGGCGCGCCAAGGGGTTGACGCTCGATGATGTTGCGAAGCGGTGCGATCCGCCCACCACGGCGCAGACGATCGGGCGGCTGGAAACCGGAACCCGCACGGTTTCGGTCAACTGGCTCAACCGGATCGCCGCCGCTCTGGGCGTCAATGCGGCCGATCTGGTCGATCTGCCCGGCAAGGAACGGATAGAGGTCGCCGCCTATCTGGGGGCCGAAGGGGCCTATGCGCCGTCGCGCCCCTCCTATTTCGTCACGCCCTTGATAGAGGGCGACATGGTGGGCCTGCGCATCACGTCGAGCATCGGCGATTACCGCACCGGGGATGAAGTCTGGTGTTCGCGCATCGCGCCGGGGGATTTTGTCGGCGCGCTCAATCGCGATGTGCTGTTCCCGCGCCCCAGCGGCCGTTTTCTGTTCGGCCGCCTGATCGGGCGGGAGGCCGACCGGGTCCAGATATTGCCGCTGACGCCCGGCGCGCGGCAACAAATCCTGACCGATCCGCCATGGGCCGCGGTGGCGACCCGCCTCATCCGCGCCCTGTGACGCAATACGCCGTGACGCACCCCGCCCCAAAGGCCCGGAACGGCGCGCATGACAGGGTAATGCGAAAATTAAGCATTTCATGATATGGATGGCGGAATGACCCTGCGCGTGCTCACTCTTTCGACGCTGTTCCCGGACATGACCCGTCCGAATTTCGGCATATTCGTGGAACGGCAAACGCGGGAACTCGCCAATCGCGAGGGGGTGGACGTCACCGTCATCGCGCCTGTGGGCATCGCGCCCTGGCCCCTTTCGCGCATGAAGCCCTATGCGCCGCTGCGCAACCTTCCGGTGCGGGAGCAATGGCGAGATCTGACCGTATATCGCCCCCCCTTTCCGGTGATCCCGAAGATCGGCGGCAGGCTGCATGTCGCCAACATGACCCGCGCCATCCTGCCGCTGGTGCGGCGGTTGCATGCTCAGGCGCCGTTCGACGTGATCGACGCCAGCTTCTTCTATCCCGATGGGCCGGTGGCGCGCCGTCTGGCCCAAAAGCTGGGCATCCCCTATTCCGTCAAGGCGCGGGGGGCCGATATTCATTATTGGGGTCGGAACCCCGCGACCCGCAAGGCGGTGCAGACCGCCGGGCACGCCGCCGCCGGGCTGCTCGCCGTATCCGAAGCGATGAAGCGGTCCATGGCTGCGCTCGGGATGGAAGAAGGGAAAATTCGCGTCCATTACACCGGCGTCGATCTGGATCGCTTCGCCCCGCAGGACCGGGACGCCGCCAAGGCCCATTTCGGCGTCGATGGCCCGGTAGTGCTGGCCGTGGGCGCCCTCATCCCGCGCAAGGGGCAGGATATACTGATCCGCGCCCTGCCCTCTCTCCCGGGGGTTACGCTGCTGCTGGCGGGCCATGGTCCCAAACGGGCCGCTTATGAGCAATTGGCCGAGGAACTGGGCGTGGAAAAGCGCGTCGGTTTTCTGGATGCCGTCCCGCATGATCAGCTTCCCGCGCTGTATAATGCCGCCGACGTGATGGCGCTGCCCTCCGAATCGGAAGGGCTGGCCAATGCGTGGGTAGAGGCGATGGCCTGCGGCACGCCGGTCGCCATCACCGATGTGGGCGGCGCGCGCGAATTGCTGGTGGAACCGGCGGCAGGCAGGCTGATCGAGCGCACCAGTCAGGCCTATGCCGGCGCCCTTGCCGACATGCTCGGCCAGACGCCCGACCGGCAGGCGATCCGCAACAGCGCGATGCGGTTTACATGGGCGGCCAATGGCGACGCCCTACTCGCCTATCTGCGCAAAATTGCCGGGAAAAGCGGCTGATCGGGGCCGGACCGGGGTGGAGTGGATCAGCCCCGTAGCTGCCTTCGCCTCATGACCGATCCACATTCAAGATGATGCGGCGGGAGCGCAGACGGCCGCTGGCCAACATGACTCCGGAAACGAAGCGGGCTTAAGGTCCATGAGTGTCGAAAACGCGAAAAATCCGTCATTTGCAAGCCGTCAGGACTGCAATGTCGACCCGCCCTGCCCCTCCAGCGCGGCTTTCAGCTTTTCTTTCGCGGATTTCAGGCGGTTGATCAAGATCACAGGGTCGACCCTTGCGGCAATCATCGCCGGCGCATGGCTTTCCCGTGGGGAAGGCCCGCCCCGTGAGGAAGGAGCGGGTTTTGCCGTCCCCTCTTCCTTCACCGAAGCAGCGGCGCCTTCGGATTTGCCGGATTTCCCGGCGAGCGCCTGCTGCGCGCCGCGCACGGTATAGCCTTCCTCATTCAGCAGGCGATTGATATCCCGCGCCAGCGCCACATCTTCCGGGCGATAATAGCGGCGATTACCGGCCCTTTGCAGCGGCCGCAAAGCCGGGAAACGGCCTTCCCAATAGCGCAGAATATGATGAGGAACCCCCAGTTCCGTCGCCAATTCGCCTATAGTCAAAAAGGCACCATCCCGCTTTTCCATGGCACATATGTTGCACCTATCGGGATGGTCCGGTCAACAGCAATAGCGGCGAAGTGCGCCGCTATGGCACATGAAAGGAAGGAAAATCAGCCTGCCGCGACCTGATCCCGCATGATCTGGCTGGGACGGAAAGTCAGGACGCGGCGCGGGTTGATCGGCACTTCCACGCCGGTCTTGGGATTGCGCCCGATACGGCCATTTTTATCACGAAGCACGAAGGTGCCGAACCCGGAAATCTTGACATTTTCGCCATCGGCCAGAGCATCGCACATCAGGTCGATGATCTTTTCGACGATTTTCGCGGATTCCGCGCGCGACAGACCGATTTTCTGATTCATCGTCTCGGCCAGATCGGCCCGCGTCAGTGTACCATTATCAGCCATATATCCTTGCCCTTTCCGGCTTTCGGAATAACCCCACATTTCCCAAAAATCGGCTAATTCGCAAGATTTACCTATAGCCGACACCAGGTCGTTGAACCATATGGGTTCAAATTGACCGAGTTTTACACAATTTTCAATATCTGAGCAGACAGGCTCCCCACGTAAAGCCTCCGCCCATTGCTTCCATCACGATAACATCGCCGCGTTTGATGCGCCCGTCGCGCACCGCCAGATCGAAGGCCAGCGGCACCGACGCCGCCGATGTGTTGGCGTGCTGATCGACCGTCATGATGACCTTCTCCCGCGCCAGCCCCAGCTTGCGCGCGGTCCCTTCCAAAATGCGGGCATTGGCCTGATGCGGGACGACCCAGTCGATATCCTCCACCGTCACGCCGCCCATTTCCAGCACCTCGCGCAACACCGACGCCAGATTGACGACCGCATGGCGGAACACTTCCTGCCCCTTCATGCGCAGCTTGCCGACCGTTCCGGTGGTGGAGGGGCCGCCATCGACGTAAAGCAACTGGTTATGGCGCCCGTCGGCATGCAGCTTCGCCGCCAATATGCCGCGTTCCCCCGTTTCGCTTTCCTCCGCGCCGATCACCACGGCCCCGGCCCCGTCGCCGAACAGCACGCAGGTGCCCCGATCTTCCCAATCGAGAATGCGGCTGAAGGTTTCCGCGCCGATCACCAGCGCGCGCCGGGCCGCGCCCGACCGGATCATGCTGTCCGCCACGGTCAGCGCATAGAGAAAGCCCGAACATACCGCCGCCACATCGAAGGCGACGCAATCGGCTATGCCCAGTTGCGCCTGAACGAGCGTGGCTGTCGCGGGGAAAGTCTGGTCGGGCGTGGCCGTCGCCAGAATGATGAGGTCGATTTCCGCCGCATCGACGCCCGCAGCCGTCAGCGCCCGGCGGCACGCCTCGGTCGCGAGGGTGGAGGTCGTCTCCCCCTCCTGCGCGATATAGCGGGTACGGATGCCGGTCCGCTCGCGAATCCATTCATCGCTGGTGTCCACCCGCTGGGCCAGTTCATCATTGCTGACCGAACGGGCCGGCAATGCAGAGCCGGTTCCAAGCACAACAGCGCGCCGAATCATTTTGCAGTCGCCTCCGCCTTGCCGAGCGCCCCGATGCGGTCCATGTCGCTCGCAATGCGCTGGGTGATATTTTCCTCCAGCATGCGGGCCGCGACGTGCACGGCATTGGCCACGCCGGTCGCATTCGCCCCGCCATGGCTCTTCACCACGACGCCATTAAGGCCCAGAAACACCGCGCCATTATGCACATTGGGGTCGAGATAATGCCGCAGCAAATGCATGGCGGGCTTGGAAATCAGGAAGCCGATCTTCGATCGCACGGAACTGGTGAAGGCCCGGCGCAACAGATCGGTGACGAACCGCGCGGTTCCTTCCGCCGTCTTGAGCGCGACATTGCCGGAAAAGCCGTCGCTGACGATGACGTCAACGTCGCCGCTGGCCAACCTGTCCCCTTCGATAAAGCCATCGAACTGCATCGCCAGACCTTTATGCCCGCGCAATATGGCAGCCGCCTTACGAATTTCGTCCGTGCCCTTGAGATCTTCCGTGCCGATATTGAGGAGGCGCACACGCGGCGATTCCAGATCCATCACCACCCGCGCATAGGCCGCGCCCATCACCGCGAACTGCACGAGATTGCGGGTATCGCATTCGGTGTTGGCGCCCAGATCGAGCATGACGACATCATTGTCGCCCAGCGTCGGCAACATCGCGGCGAGCGCAGGGCGGTCTATGCCCGGCATGGTGCGCAGGGCCAGCTTCGCCATGGCCATCAGCGCGCCGGTATTGCCCGCCGAAACGGCCGCACCGGCCGTCCCCTTCTTCACCGCCTGTATTGCAAGGCCCATGGATGTGGATTTGGCGCGGCGGATCGCGGTCGCCGGTTTTTCATTGGCGTCGACGACCGCGTCGCAATGAAAAACCTCTGACGCGGCGCGCAGATTGGGGTGGTTGTCGAGCGCAGCCTTGATCCGCACCTCATCACCGAACAGTGAGAAACGCAAGCCATCGTGCCGGCGACGAGCCTCTGCAACGCCCGCCATCATCACGCGCACGCCCTCGTCGCCGCCCATCGCGTCTATGGCGATATGCGGCTTGCTGCTCACATTTTTCCCCTGAAAAGCTGAAGGAAGCTCAGGCCCCGACGGCGATGACTTCACGGCCATTATAATGACCGCAAGCATTGCACAGATTATGCGGGCGCTTCAACTCACCACAGTTGGAGCATTCCTGATACGCCTCGACCGTCAGCGAATCGTGGCTGCGGCGCATGCCGCGCTTGGAGGGAGAAGTTTTCCGCTTGGGAACAGCCATGTCGGCACCTGCATCCGTTAAATAAAGTCAAAAGCCAAAAGCGACATTCGGACCGGCTCGGCGCTGGCGTGCAGCCAACACAAAACCGCATGCCCCGCAGGAGCGTCCCGGTTATCGCGAAGTCCTGCGCCTATAGCGCTTTTTGCCGGACAAGCAAGTCCTTCCTTGGCTTTTCTCACCCTTCCATCGCCAGCGCCTTGTCCCCGACAAAGGGATTGGTCGCGCGCTCATGCCCGAAGTTGCTCATCGGGCCATGGCCGGGGACAAAGGCCACATCGTCGCCCAATGGCCAGAGCTTGCCGGTAATGGCGTCGATCAAGTCCTGATGATTGCCCAAAGGAAAGTCCGTCCGGCCGATCGATCCTTGAAACAACACGTCCCCGACAATCGCCAGCCGGGATTGCGGATGGTGGAAAATGACGTGGCCCGGCGTGTGGCCGGGGCAATGGATCACGTCGAGCACCAGATCACCGACCGTTACCCGGTCGCCATCCCCCAGCCAGCGCTGCGGCTCGAAAAGTTTTCCCTCTATGCCATATTTGCGGCCGTCATCTTCCAGCCGGGCGATCCAGAAACGGTCATCCTCATGCGGGCCTTCGATCGGCACGCCCAGTTCGGCGGCCAATATGCCCGCCTGACCGCAATGGTCGATATGGCCGTGAGTGACGAGAATCTTTTCGATTTCCACGCCTTGGGATGCGGCGGCCTGTTTCAGCCGGTCCAGATCGCCACCGGGGTCGACAAAAGCGCCCTTCCCTGTCTGCGTGCACCAGAGCAGGGTGCAGTTCTGCTGCAACGGCGTCACCGGGACGATGGCGGCCCGCAAAGGCGGGCCAGAGGAAGCAGCGGAGGAAGGGCCAGAGGAAGCGGCGGAGGAAGTCTGATCGGTCATGCCCGCTGATGTGGAGGACCGCCCCGCCGCTTGCAAGGCCAGTTTGTCGCCCCCGACGCCTTTTTCCTTCCCCGTCAGGGCAGGACGCGCGAGGCCCAGACCACCCGCCCGACGATATCGACCAGCGCGCGATCGACATCGTCCCATGAGGGGAAATGGGGGTTGTCGCTGGAAATGGTCAGCGCCTTGCGCCCCATGCGCGGGGAGAGCGCCACGCGCTTCACCATCAACATGGTATCGAGGCGCAGCACATAAATGCCATCACGCAAACGGCCCGCACCATCGCTGCGGTCCACCATGATATTGTCGCCATTGTTCAGCGTGGGCGCCATGGATTCGCCTTTTACATCGATAATGGACAGATTTTCCGCATGAAGCCCAAGGCGCTTGAGCCAGAGTCGATCGAAGCCGATGGCCCCCGACGCCCATTCCCCCTCCGCGATCGCGCCGACCCCGGCGGAGGCCTCCAGATCCAGTTTCGGAACCAGCGCCGTTGATGCGGCAAGCGGCCCGTTTCCGCGCTTTGCCGCAGGAATCGGCATGTCCTCGCCCGGTCCCGGCGCACCCAGCAGAGCCTCATCGACGCCGAAAAAATCGGCAAGGATGCGACGATCCCGCTCATCAAGGCGGCGAGGCGTTCCGCGCTTTATAAACTGTTGAATATAGGCCGCATTTCTTCCGATCAGGCGCGAGAGGGCGCCATAGTTGGCGCCATGCTCGACAATCAGGCGGGCAAGCGTTTCCCGCGGCGAGGCGTCGTCCATTATCTGCTCCAATATGAGAGAGTCTCGCCTCGACATGTAGGATCAGGCCAGAAATATAGGATTTCTCCTATTTTATGGGTCGTTAATTTCCTATTACCGCAGGAGTTTTCCTTCATGGCTATATTGCGACAAATCGAGCGTTTTCTGAGGGATACCGGCATGGCGCCCACCCGGTTCGGCCGGGATGCGGTGCGTGATCCGCGTCTGGTGCTCGACATGAGGAACGGCCGCGAGCCCAGCCCGCGCATGGTCCGCAGGCTGGAACATTTCATGTCCGTTTTCCAATAAGGAGCCATCAGCCAATGACGCATCCCAAACCATGCCCCGATGTCACAGTGCCCAACACGAGCAGACGGCATCGCCTGCGCTCCAGGGAATGGCCGCGCCCGCCCAGAAAAGATCCGCATACCCGCGTGATAGCACAGTTGTTGGACCTCGCCGGGCCAGATGCATCCGTTATCGCGACATCCTCACGCCCATGGGCCAGCGCGACCTTTACCGGCGCGCGTCATAGCGTGGTGATGAAACTGCACGGCGCGGATCATGCCGGGCGGGCCAGCCGCCTTGCCCGTCGCCTGCCCGATGCGGAATTTTCCATCAGCGGGCACATCGTCGCCGATGCCTGCGTCGATGACCGGGCGGGCAACCCCGCGGGCGACAGGCCCATGGCACAAGCGGACGAAACGATGCTTCACCTGTCCGTCCTCACGATCGAGGATTGGTAGGCGAGGACTGGTAGGCGAGGACCGGTAAGATGTCAGCTCTTTCCCCCGCCATTGGCGCGCAGGGCGGCCAAAGCGCGTTGCAGATCCTCATCCGACAGGCTGGCCGCTTCATCGGCCTGCCCTGTTGCGGGGAATTGGGCCGCGGGAGAATGGCTTTCCGGCGTTGCGCCCTGCGGTTCGACGATAGCGCTGGCGGCGACACTGGCGGCGGCGGCATCCGCCTGACGGAGGATATCCGCTTGCGCCCGTTTCCGCCGCAAGCCCTGCTCCAGCCGATCGACAAGCTGCGGGATGCTCGGCCTGTCATCGACGGCCGGACCTTGCGCCGCTGGCTCATCCGCCTGCATCGCGCCTGCCTGCATCGTGGAGGGCGGCGGCACCGGGATCGACGGATCGCTATCCCCGGCATGCGGCCCCTCGTCCGTCATGTCATGGGGCTGCTCCCGCGCTTCACCGCCCAGAATGCGGCTCATTTCCTGTTCGATCAGGTTCCACGGCAAGGGTTCGGGCGCGCGCGGGACGGGGAGCTCGCGTTCGTCCTCCCACGCCGGCTGAGCGGCCTGCGGCGGTTCGACCACCTCTTCCCATTCCGCGGCCTCGACGTCCTGATCGACCTCATCCACCGGGGGCAGCGCATCCTCCCCCAGATCGCGGCGGGCGAACAGCGGCGAGCGCGCTGGCGCATCGGGATGGGCGTCGGACCGGCGCAGCACGGGCGTTTCGGTAGGGACGATCATGTCGAGGCGATGTTCCAGACTCGGCGGTCCCTTCCTCCGCCTGCCCCGCGTCAACGCCGCGAGCCTGGAAAAAATGAAACTCATAGCGGACCCCTTTTGTTGGCCCTCGGGCCTTTTGCTGCCGTCCCACGGCAGAAACAATGCGGCGAGAAGAGCGCAGACCAGCGCGCCCGCGCCGATCAGCAACGCCTGAGCAGTATCCCCCAGCGGCGGCGCGAGGGCGGGAAACCTCTCCGACAGGCCGATGGTGGCAAGCCCCGTTTCGAACAGGGACAGGGGTAGCACATAGGCCACCACCCCGCCGCCGACTGCCGCGAGCGCGATCAATATGATATTGGCATCGCGTCGTTTCACGTCTTCCGTTCCACCGCTTTACATACCGGACTTGCGCGTCCCTTGCCGCCCTTGAAGCAGATTTTCGTAAACAGGTTGATAACGCTTGATGTTGGCGGCCCAATTACGGTCGCGCTCGACAAAGGCCCGCGCGGTCGCCCGGCGTTCCTCCCATATCTCCCGCTGATCCAGCAGACCGGCGAGCGCCCCGGCGATGGAGGCCGGATCATCGGGCGCGAACAGCGTGCCTGTCACCCCATCCTCGATCAGTTCGCGATGCCCGCCGACAGAGGACGCCGCGACCAGCCGCCCCTGCGCCATCGCCTCCAGCGGCTTGAGCGGCGTCACCAGATCGGTGAGACGCATGGATTTGCGCGGATAGGCCAATATGTCGATCTGGCTGTAATAGCGCTCCACCTCCTCATGCGGCACGCGCCCGACAAAGCGGATCGCGCCCGCCGCGGGGGAGGCGTCGGCCTGCGCGCGCAACGCTGCCTCACGCGGTCCGCCGCCCACCAGCAGCAGCCGCGCGCGGGGGCGCCGCGCCACCAGCATCGGCATGGCGGCGATGAGATCGTCCAGCCCTTCATAATCGTAAAAACTTCCGATGAAGCCGATAACGTCCGAATCATCCAGCCCCAGAGAGGCGCGCAAGGCGGGATCGGGCGGCACCGGCGAACCGAACATTTCCATATCCACGCCATTGGGCGAGACGATGATCTTCGCCGGGTCCACCCCGCGCGCGATGAGATCACCCCGCAATCCTTCGCAAATCACCGCGACGCCATCGGCCCGACGCACCGCCCGGCTTTCGAGCCACCGGGTCGCGCGATAACGCAGGCTCCCCTCGGTCGAGGTGCCGTTGCCCACCGCCGCATCCTCCCAGAAGGCGCGGATTTCATAAAGGAGCGGGATGCCATGACGGCGCGCCACCCGCTGCGCGGCAAGAGCGTTGAGCACCGGCGAATGGGCATGGAGGATATCGGGCCGCCATTGCCGCACCAGCGCCTCTATCGCCGCTTCATGATCGGCGATTTCCCGCCATTCGCGCAGCACCGAAGGCCCGCCGCGACGGGGCGCGGTCGTGCGATGGAAGGTCAGGCCGTCCACCGTTTCGGTATCAAGCCCCTGCGCGCTGTGGCGATGGCCGGTTATCCCGCGCACCTCCCACCCCTGCGCGATCTGCGCCCGCAAAATCGCCCGCGTGCGAAAGGTATAGCCACTGTGCAGCGGCAGGCTATGATCGAGAATGTGCAATATACGCGTCATGACGGACCGTTCTGTGCCTCAAAATATTTAACGCGGCGTCAACCGATAGACGATATGGCACAGTCATGGCCCGGCGAATATCGGCCCGGTGTGCAATTGGGGAAGGGAAAGACCGCCGCCGACACGCGATCGGCGGACAGGACACGAGAATAGGAAATGATCGACACTTTCTCCATCATGTTGAGCCACGGGCTGTTGCTGATCGCCTTCTGGCGATTGCTGGCCCGCGACGATCTCGACCGGGAAGAAGCCCCTAACGCTGTCGCCGCAGCGCGGGAGCAGGACGAACCATCGCAACCGCCGCGCAGGGAAACGATCTTCCCCCATGCGTGACCTGTTTTTCCTAGCCTTTCTGGCCGGCCTGTTCCTGATGGCGCTCAAGCGGCCATTTCTGTTCGTGCTGGTCTATTGCTATGTCGATATCGTTTCGCCCCAGCGCCTGAGCTATTATCTGCTCAACAGCATCCCCATTTCGGCCATCGCCTTCCTGCTGGCCTTCGGGGGCTGGCTGCTGGCCGACGACAAGCGGGACAGCCGCTTTTCGTGGCGGCAAGGGCTGATGCTGCTGTTTCTGGGCTGGTGCGCCTATACCACGATGAACGCCGATTTCCCGATCGACGCCGCGACCAAATGGTCATGGGTGTGGAAATCCCTGATCTTCGCGATATTCCTGCCGCTGACGCTGCGCACGCGCCTGCGCATAGAGGCGCTGATCCTCACCACGATCCTGTGCACGAGCGCGATCGTCGTCACCGGCGGCATCAAGACCATTTTTTCCGGCGGGGGCTATGGCGAACTCAACCTGATGGTCAGCGAAAATAGCGGCCTTTATGAAGGGTCCACCATCTCTACCGTGGCGATCGCGATCATTCCGCTGATTTTCTGGCTTGCCCGGTGGGGGACGATCTACCGGCCCGACTGGCGGGTGCGCATCTATGCCGTGGCGCTGGCCGGGGCCTGCCTGCTGATTCCGATCGGCACGTCCACCCGGACGGGCCTGCTGTGCATCATCATGCTGGCCGCGCTCGTCCTGTGGCGCAGTGAAAAGCGGTTCCTGATCGGCGGGGTCATCGCCATGCTGGCGATCGTGTCCATCCCGTTCCTACCCTCCGCCTTTACGCAGCGCATGGAGACGATCAAGGATTATCGGGGCGACCAGAGCGCATCCACCCGCGTAGAGGTGTGGAAATGGACATGGGAGCATGCCAAATCCCATCCGGCAGGCGGCGGTTTCGACGCCTATCTCTCCAATAAATTCACCTATTATATCACCCAGATCGAAAATCATGGCGGGTCCGAACGACTGGTGCGCAGCAAGGTGACGGAGATAGGCCGCGCCTATCACAGCGCCTATTTCGAGGTGCTGGGAGAACAGGGCTATCCGGGCTTTCTGCTGTGGGGAGCCATACAATTGCTGTCGCTGATTTCCACCCACCGCATCTATCGCCGCTATCGCAACCGCACCGATCCGGCCGAAGCGTGGATATCCCCGCTGGCGCTGGCGCTGCAACAGGGGCATCTGGTCTATCTGCTCGGCGCCTGTTTCATCGGGGTCGCCTATCAGCCCTTCTTCTTCATCCTGATCGCTATCCAGATCGGATTGTCGACCTATCTTGCCCGCCTGCGCAAGGAAGAGCATGCCCACCCGATGTTCGCGCCCTCCCCATCTTCTCATCCGCCCACCGGGCAAGGCCTGCCCGCATGACCGGGATGATCGACCAGCGCGCAGCCGCGCCGGACCAAGGCCGGGCGTATCTGCACAGCCTGACCATCGCGCGCGGGATCGCGGCGTGGCTCGTCGTCTTTTATCATATCCGCAGCGGGATGCCCTGGATACCCGACGGGCTGCGCGCGGTCTTTGCCAAGGGATATCTGGCGGTCGATTTCTTCTTCCTGCTGTCGGGATTCGTCATCTACCTGTCCGCCCATCGCGCCATGACGCGCGAAGGCGCGGCGGCGATCCGTCCCTTCCTCTTCCGCAGGCTGGCGCGCATCTATCCGCTTTATGCGGTGCTGCTCGCCTGCACGGTCGTCTTTGCCATAATGCTGACGCTGGCCGGGCGGGACACGTCCGGCTACCCATGGGACGAACTGCCGCTGCATATCGTGATGATGCAGAATTGGGGCTTTACCGAGGCGCTGCGATGGAACCATCCCGCATGGTCGATCAGCACGGAAATGGCCGCCTATCTGCTCTTTCCGCTGCTGATGCTGGGGACGCCGATCGCAAGGGCATCCCGCACGGCGCTGCTGGCCGTCATGGCCGCGCTGCTCGCCATCATGGCCCTGTGGCTGCAAAGCGGCGGGCTGCATAATCTGGGGCAATATATCGCCCAATATGGCCTTGTCCGCTGCCTGTTCGAATTCAGCGCCGGGACATGCCTCTGCGCGATCTGGCTGCAATGCGGGGGCAAGCGGGAAAAGCTGCCCGTGGCGCTGGCCGGGCTGGTCTTTGCCGCCGCCGGGCTGGTCTGGCTGGCGCGACCGGGGCTGGAGGTGTGGACCTTTCCGCCCATGGCCGCGGCGTTGATATTCCTGCTGGCCGAACTCTCACGCCGCAATGCGGGCAAGACAGGCCGCCCCCGCCTGCCCGTGCAGGCCATGATCTATCTGGGGGAGATCAGCTATGCGACCTATCTTTCCCATTTCATGCTGTTCACCTGGTACAAGATCGTGCTGGTGCAGGATTCCGCCCATGTCCTGCCGTGGAAGATAGGCGTTTTTCTGCTGGCGACGCTGCTGGTGTCGATGGCGCTCTATCATCTGGTCGAAAAGCCGGGGCGCCAGTTGTTCGCCCGCGCGCAGGGCAGAACGGACGCCCGCGCCGTTCCCGCCTGAGGCAATCGGGCCGGAAAAGGGAAACCCCTGCCCCCTTATCCACCACCCCAAAAAGATGGCCAGAACCGGTAAACCGGCCCTGGCCAGAGAGGAGAACGGGGTCGCACACGGTCATTCACAGGAGTGCGAATCAGCGACCGTCTGCCCATCCATAGCTATTGATATTTATTCTCATTAACAAGAGAAAAAATGTTCATGGGCGAAAAAATATCCGCCCCTCTCCTCTTGCCCACGAATAAAACCCCTCGCGCGGCGGAGGCCATGCGAGGGGTCCGGGAGAAAAGACGTATCGGGAGGATGTCGCCTATTTCAGCGGCAGCCCCACATAATTTTCGGCAAGCACGCGCTGCGCCGCCTGCGATCCGCGAATATAGTCCAGTTCAGCCATCTGGATGCGGCGGTCAAAGCCGTCCATGTCCGGGAACCGGTGCGTGATCGAGGTGAACCACCAGGAAAAGCGTTCCGCCTTCCAGACACGCGCCAGCGCGCGCGCCGAATAAGTGTCGATCCCCGCGTCGGACCGTTCCTTATAATGCTCGATCAGCGCCTCGCTCAGGAAGCTGACGTCCGATACCGCCAGATTCATCCCCTTGGCGCCCGTCGGCGGGACGATATGCGCGGCGTCTCCCGCCAGAAACAGGCGCCCCCAGCGCATCGGTTCCGCCACGAAGGACCGCAGCGGCGCGATGCTCTTCTCAAAGGAAGGGCCGCGCGTCACCTGCGCCGCGATGGTCGGCCCCAGCCGCAGGCAGACCTCATCCCAGAAACGATCGTCGGGCCAGTCCTCGATATTCTCATCGAGAGCGCATTGGAGATAATAGCGGCTGCGCATGGACGAACGCATCGAAGCAAGCGCAAAGCCGCGTTCATGATTGGCATAGATGAGTTCAGGATTGGCGGGGGGAACCTCGGCCAATATGCCCAGCCAGCCGAAAGGATAGACCCGCTCGAACGTTTTCAGCACGGTATCGGGAATCGACTGGCGGCTGACGCCATGATAGCCATCGCATCCGACCACGAAATCGCATCGCAATTCGCGGGCCTCGCCCTGTTCCGTCCAGCGCACCACGGGGCTGTCGCCGTCCAGCCCGTGCAGGGACACGTCCCCGGCATTCCAGATGATCCGGACGCTGCGGGGACCGGCCGCCTCGAACAGGTCGAACATCACTTCCTGCTGACCATAGACGGTGACGGTGGAGCCGCCGGTCAGCTTTTCCATGTCGATGTGAAAAATCTCTCCGTCCAGCGACAAATTGGTGCCGCCATGGACCAGCCCTTCGCGATCCAGACGATCCGCCAGCCCCAGCTTGCGCATCACGTCGACGGCGACCTGTTCCAGCACACCGGCGCGCACGCGGCCTTCGACATATTCGCGATCGCGCCGTTCCAGCACCACCGCGTCGATGCCTTCGCCGCGCAACATATGGGCCAGGAACATGCCGCCCGGCCCCGCGCCAATGATGGCGACCTGCGTTTTCATCCTTCAGACTCCCTCCTGCGACGGCGAGTCCACGCCGCTTCTCACCCCGCTATTTTCGGGGGAAACGACCTTTCCCTCCATGGAAATCCTGCGCCAATAGTTGGACGATTCAACAATATGCTATAGGAGGATATTCATGTTCGCCCCGATCGTCCCGTCCTTCTATCTCTATGGAGAACCGCATCGGGCCATCTCCGACGAATTTGTCCATGTCGAACGCCTGGACGACCGATCGCGCCCCAGCGAATGGACGATTCAACCCCATGCCCATGCCGATCTCCATCACTGTTTCCTCATCCGCGAGGGCGGCGGGATCATGCGGGTGGAGGAACGACAGGTCGCGTTCGTCTGCCCGGTCATGATGCTGGTGCCCGCGACCGTGGTCCATGGGTTTGACTGGGAACAGGAATCGACCGGCTGGGTGGCGACCATGGCGCGGGGCTATCTGAGCGCCCTGACGCGGCGTCATGACGATCTGGCCCGGCAGGTGCAACAGCCTTGCCTGCTGCATCTGAGCGAAGCCGAAGCCACGATGGTCGAACAGCATATGGCGACGCTGAAGCGGGAACTGGGATGGTCCGCCAAGGGCCATAGCGCCGCCGTGGACGCAACGGTGCTTCAGCTTCTCGTCCTCAGCCTGCGGGCGGTCAGCGTGCAGGATGCCGGGCTGGCGGCGCCCCCTTCCCCCGCCGCCGCCCTTGTCGCCCGGTTTCGCGAGCGGGTGGAGGCGCGGTTCCAGTTGCGTGAGAAGATCAGCGACCATGCCCGCGCGCTGCATGTCAGCGAGAGCAGCCTGCGCGCCGCCTGCATCCGCATCGCCCGCACGTCCCCCGCCGCGATTCTGGACGAACGCGCCATGCTGGAGGCGCGGCGCGCGCTGCTCTACACGAATATGACGGTGGCGCAGGTCGGCTATGCGCTGGGTTTCAACGACCCGGCCTATTTCTCCCGCTTTTTCACGCGCCATGCGGGGATGTCGCCCATCCAGTTCCGGCAACGACGGCGTGAAAGATCGTGAAGGGGCCGGAGGCGGGTGAAAGTGGCCCCGGCCGATGCCCTTGGTCTGCCCCCGGCCCGGAGGCGGGTTTCCCGAAGGACGGTCGCCACAAATCTCACCCAAGATGCTTGCCAAGCCCCTCAATGCTGTCTATCCGCGCCTGTGGTGGGGCCTGTAGCTCAAGTGGTTAGAGCTGGCCGCTCATAACGGCTAGGTTGCGGGTTCGAGTCCTGCCGGGCCCACCAATATCGGGGAGTAGCGCAGTCTGGTAGCGCATCTGCTTTGGGAGCAGAGGGTCGCAGGTTCGAATCCTGTCTCCCCGACCAATTATTTTTCCATAATAATTACAATATTTCAGACACTTGCGAAGAGCCTATGGAGATCGAATTGATCACTCGATACCCATTCATATTAAGATATTGATTTTACTCCGTTAATCTCCTTTTGCAAAGTTCGAATCCAGATTGGGTTTCCAGCTTAATAATATTATGCTTGCCTATTGAGATGACGATGCTTTTCGACGTCGAACATGGGCTGCAAACCAACCGGTTGATTTCGTGAAACGCAATCGAATAGCAGTTCTGCGCCAAGTCGGCGCAGCACTGACAGCTGACGCCGGCATTGCGGTCATTCATGGTTCTCATGAAGCATCTGGAAACCGACCATACATTTCAGCGTCGCAAACTGGCCTTTCAACATAGTTGCGAATGGATCGCAAATTACACTAAGACGCTCTCGATGCCGAGCAATGCCGTTGCCCTCTCCCGTCTGCTGATCGCCGAGCGCCCCCTACTGCTGCGCCTCGCACAACGCATCGTGGGCAATGCTCCCGCAGCGGAGGATGTGGCGCAGGGCCTGTGGCTCAAGGTACAGCGGATCGAGGACGATCCCCCCATCATCAACAAACGGGCGTTCCTTTACCGGCTGGCCACGAATCTTGCCGCCGATCGGCTGCGTGCCGACCGACGCCACAGCGCGTTGTTCGAGGGTGGCGAACTGCCCGACGATGCACCTGACGAACGCCCTTCGGCCGAGCGTATGCTGGTGGGTCGCGAGCAGTTGGAAACGCTGATGGCGGCGCTCGATGAATTGCCGCCGCGCACGCGGGAGATATTCATGCTGCGCAAGTTCGACGAGATGCCGGTCAGCGAAATAGCTGAGCGGTTCGGACTTTCGCGCAGCTCGATCGCAAAGATGATGCAAAGCGCCTTGCTTCATTGCGATGCGCGCTTGCATAACTCAACCGAGTAAGCGGCTATTGCGGCAGCGCAATTCCACATGCGCCGGTTTCAAACGTCATACGCTATGAGAGACCCGCGTTGCCGCACTTGCAGGGCGGCAACAGGGAAAGGGACATTTGGTGGCGTCGAAACAGCCCATTCCAGAACAAATAAGGCAGGAAGCCGCGCGCTGGATCACCGAACGCGATGCCGGACTTTTGAGCGCGCAGGATGAGATACACCTTGCCGACTGGCTCGCGGCCGATCCGCTCCATGCCGCTGCCTATAGGCGCCTCGAACGCAGTTGGGCGATGATGAGCGATCCGGCACTCGAAACGGTGACGCACCCGCACTCAACCGTGCTGCCATTCCGCCTCCCCGTGCGAAGCCGGCAATGGCTGGGCGGTGCGGTCGCCGCCTGTCTGGCGCTGATGGTCGTGGGGGCGGCACAGGACTGGCCGACACGGCTGCGCGCCGATGCGATGACCGGAACCGGCGAACAGCGGCGCGTGAAGCTGGCGGATGGTTCCCTTGTCCAGCTCAACACCGGCAGCGCGATCCGGATCGATTATGGCGACAAACAGCGTGTCATCCGTCTCCTGAAAGGCGAAGCGGCCTTCACCGTCACCGCCGACCGGACGCGGCCATTCACGGTCGAGGCCGGCGACGGCGCGACCACGGCGCTGGGCACGCGCTTCATCGTGCGGCGCGACGGCGCGGACACCGATGTTGCCGTGACGGAGCATAGTGTGCGGGTGGCATGGCCCGGCACCGGCACGCCACCTGGCCAGAACGCGGTGGTGAAGGAAGGACAGGCAGCGCGTTATGGCGCCGGCGGTTTCGTGACGCCCCATGCGGCCGATTTGGATGCCGCAGCGGCATGGACGCGTGAACGCCTGGTCTTCGTGAACCGCTCGCTGGCTGATGTGGTGGCCGAACTCAATCGCTATCATCCGGGCTATATCCGCGTCATGGGGGACGACCTTGCCCGCCGTCGGTTCAGCGGCGTCTTTCCTGTCAATGACCCGCTCGGTGCGATCGACACCATCCAGAAGACGCTCGGCATCACGTCCACGCGCATCACGAATCGGCTGATCTTCCTCCACATCTAATATTTGTTCAGACGCACTTTTCGTTCCACATCCCGAATTTTGAAACGTCATAACTAATGAGAGGCGTTTGCAAATGCGATCTGCCTCACCATTGGTGCAACGTGCGGGGATGACAGGCAGTGACGATTTTGGGCGTTCGACAGGCATTTTCAGGTGGTTTTCGCGGCATGGCAGCATCGGCGCTACTGGCGACATCCGCGCTGGCGGCAGGGATGATCGCCGCACCGGCGGCGGCGCAGACAGCGCGAAGCTACGATATTCCGGCAGGACCGCTGGCGGTGGCGTTGAACCGCTTTGCCGAAGCCTCCGGCGTCAAGCTCTTCTATGATGCCGCGCTCACCAATGGGCTGTCCACTCACGGACTTAGGGGCAGTTTCGGCACGGCCGACGCGCTCTCCCGGCTGCTTGCCGGATCGGGCCTGACATTCCGTCAAACCGGGCCGGACGCCTTCACACTCGAACCTGCGCCGCAGTCTGCGGAAGGAACGATCCACCTTGGGCCGGTCCGTGTACAGGGCGAAAGCGGCAATGCCGATGCGTCGGTCACACCGACGATCGGAAACATCATTCAGACCGAGGGTACCGCGAGTGAGGGCTATCGGGTAAAGACGCTGAGCAGTGTCGGCCCGCTCGGGGCGATGGAGATACTGGACACGCCCTATTCCGTCAGCGTCACGCCGCGGGAGCTGATCCAGAATATCCAGGCACAGTCGCCCGACGATATCTTCAAGATAAATCCCTATACCCGCACGATGACGGCACAGATCACCGGCTGGGTGCCGATGGTCAGTATTCGCGGTTTCCAGACCTATGATCGGGCAGAGGACGGCTTGCGCCGTTCGACTCACCATGCTGCCGTGATCGAGGACAAGGAGCGCGTGGAAGTGCTGAGCGGCCTTTCGGGCTTCCTCTATGGCTCGTCCTCGCCGGGCGGCATGGTCAACTATGTCTACAAGCGGCCGACCCTCGATCCCTTTCGCAGCGTGACCGTGGGCAATTATGGCGGCAACCAATATTATGGGCATGCCGACCTCGGCGGACCGATCGGTAACAATGGGCAACTGGGTTATCGCTTCAACCTCGTCAAGCAGGCCGGCGACACCGCCGTCGATGACCAGAATATCAACCGTTTCCTGGCAAGCGGCGCGCTGGACTGGCGCATCACCGATCGCCTGATCCTCGAACTGAACGCCGCCTATCATCACTACAAGCTCCGAGGGCCGGCTGCATATTGGTTCGTCCGCGCAGGGGTCGAGCGTTGGAACGCGCCGGATGCCAGCAAGAACTGGGGGCAGCCCTGGATTCGCGACGAGTTCGAGAATGTGAAGCTGATGGCCAAGCTGAACTATCAGTTGAGCGACCATATCACGGTGCGGGGTTCCTATGCCTGGGACAATGTCATCAGGCCCTTGCAGTATCACACGCAGAATTCGATTCGCAGCGATACCGAATATTATCAGATCCGCATTCGATCGGGACGGACGAAGGACCGCAATCAGGCCGCCAACCTGCTGGCCGATCTCGAATTCGACACGGGTCTGCTGGCGCATAAGCTGACTCTCGGTTATTTCGGCTATTGGACGGCGGGGTGGAGCACGCCCTATAGCCCCAATACGACCTATCTCGGCCCTTATCCGCGATCCGCCCCGACCTATGTACCCGAACCGGAATTTCCGGCGGATACGTCGAGCCCCTATTATTCTGGCCGAAGCCGAAACGACAATTTCGTCATCGGCGATCAGGTTTCGATCGGCAAACAGGTTACTGTGATCGTCGGCATCTCTCGCAGCGATATTTTCAGTCGAAGCGTCGATGCAACCGGCGCTCTCACCAGGCCGGATTATGAAAAAGGCCGGTGGTCGCCGACATTCGCACTCAGTTACAAGCCAGTCCCCTGGCTGACGGCATATGCTTCTTACATCGAAGGGCTGGAGGCTGGAGGCATCGCCCCGCTCGGGACGCTCAACGCCCGCGAGATCATGCCGCCGATGGTCAGCCGCCAAAAGGAGATCGGCGTCAAGGCCGAGCTTGGCGGGCTGCTGGTCACTGGCGCTCTCTTTGACATCAGCAAGGCATATGAACTGCTGACCGCCGACGGATATTATGCTCAGGACGGCCGCCAGAAGAATCGCGGATTCGAAGTGACGGCGACGGGCAGGCTCTCGCAAAACCTTACCGTGGTCGGCGGCTTCACGGTGCTGGATGCCGATGTCGAGGGCGGCGATTATGACGGGCTGAGCCCAATGAACGCGGCTCGCAACTGGGCGAAGCTCTATCTCGAATATGATCTGCCCTTCATGCAGGGTCTGACGGTGACGGGCGGTGTTTATCGCACGGACAAGCAGTGGGGCAACGCCACCAACACCGATCGCTTGCCAGCCTATACGACATTCGATCTTGGCGCGCCCTATACCGTGCCGATCGATGACAATGCTCTTCTGCTTCGCCTGACCGTCAATAATGTGGCGGACAAAAACTACTGGTCGAACGCTTATTATGTCGGCCAGCCCCGAAGCATCGCTTTCTCGGCCCAGTTCCAGTTCTGAAGACCCGTGCGAAACGCACTGGTTCTCATGCATCGTTATGTCGGGCTGGCGATCGCGGGTTTCCTCGTGATCGCCAGCCTGACTGGCAGCATTATTGTATTCCGGGCCGAGCTTGACGCCCTGCTCAATCCAGCGCTGTTCCATGTCCCGGCCAGCGAACGTCCGATGCTCAGCTATGGCGGGATAGCGGCGGCTGTCGAGCGGTTCGATCCCAACGTCACGCCAGGGACGATCGTCTATGCGCGCCGCGCAGGGGAAAGCGCGCAGGTCGTCGTACTGACCCGACCCGGTGCTGTATCGCCGGACTATAACCAGCTTTTCGTCGATCCCTACAGCGGTGCGATCCTTGGCAAGCGGACCTATGGCGCGTTCAGGCTGGACCGGGTGCACCTCATGCCCTTCCTCCACCGCTTTCATTATACACTGATGATCCCCGGTAATATCGGGATGGTGCTTCTGGGGCTTGTGGCCTTGATCTGGATGTTCGATTGCTTCGTTGGCTTCTACCTAACCTTGCCGAAGGGGCGCCCCTTCTGGCCCAAATGGCGTCCGGCCTGGACAATCAAGCGCAAGGCAGGTTTCTATCGCAACAATCTTGACGTCCATCGTGCCTCGGGGCTGTGGCTTTGGGCAGTCCTGTTTCTGTTGGCGCTCACTAGCGTTGCAGTGAGTCTGGAAAGAGAGATATTCCGGCCGGTCTTATCCGCGTTGCTCCCGACATCGGACGAGCCGGAACGTCCCAAAGGCACAGCGCCTAAGGAACGGGACGATCATGACCCGGCCTTCGATCATGCCATCATGGAAGCGACGGCCGAAGCGCGCCGACGGGGTTGGCAGGATACCGTCGCGGTGGCTTATCTGATCCACAGGCGGCATGTCTTCGGCGTCCGCTTCGGCGATAGCCGACAGGCTGGCTTTGGGCCTTCGGTGATATTCGTCGATCAGGGGACGGGCAATATTTTGCGGGTGGATGAGGCTGGTTCGGGGCGACCTGGTGACAAAGTAAACCAGCTCATGCTGCCGATCCATAGTGGCAAAGCAGCTGGCATTCTTGGCCGCATCGTCGTTTGCATCGCGGGACTGGCCATAACGATACTGAGTATGACCGGTATCTATATCTGGTGGAAAAAGCGTGCCCCGCGTGTCGCGCGTCGACGTGGCATAAAATCGGGAAGACGAACATTCAGCGTCGGAGGTTCGCATGCTGCCGAATAAAAGGCATGACCGTGATTTCGAGCATGCGAACGCGCTGGAAGCGATGTCTACGCAACCCGTTAAAGAAACTGGGGTCCCGATCGAACGCCACGGCTATCGGTCGGATCGTAGTAACCGCCTTGCCGGGCTGGCCGGGACGATAGCCATTTATGTGGCGTTGCTGGCGGGCTTCTTCTTCACTATTAGCTACGTGGCTCCAGTGAAAGCCCCACCGCCTGCGCTGAGCGTGTTCGACGTGAACCCACCCGCCTCACCGCCCCAAATACCCCCGGAGGAGAAGGACGCGCCCAAGCCGGTCAAGGAAAAGAAAGAGCAGCCGGAGCAGCGCAAAGTCCAGCCGATCGAGCCGAGCAAGGTGCAGATTTCGCAAATCACGGTGCCGGTTCCCGTCGTCGTTCCCGAGCCAGTCGATCCCGGCCCGATCGAGCCGCATACGGCCGCCCCGAAGACAGCGCCCGCGCCGCCAGCCCCGCAAGTATCAAGCGATGCCCGTGACACGTGGGAAGGCCGGGTGCTGGCGGCGCTGAACAAGCTGCGCCGCTATCCGCGCATGGCGATGGTACGGCGGCAACAAGGCGTCCCTTATATCCGTTTCGTGATGGACCGGGACGGCAAGGTGCTGTCGTCGCGTCTGGAGCGGTCATCCGGCTTCCCCGATCTTGACCGTGAGGCGGTGGCCCTGCCCAAGCGCGCCTCGCCCTTACCGCATCCGCCCGACGAGAAACGCGGCGACACGTTTGAACTCGTTGTGCCAGTGGAATTTTTCCTCCGAGTGCGACCGTGAAGTCGCCTAAGTAATTGTTCGGAAAGGAAGATATTCCTCATGAGACGAACCTGATGTTCCGTCGTTAGTAGCCTGCCGGCACATGCGGGACTGGTAACGGTCCGGTGTGAAGCTGCCGGGACAAAGTAGCCGGGCCTTCGGGCCATGTCGAGGCCGTGAGGTTCAAGGCATTATCTGCGAGCATCGATGCGGATAGGGCGCAAGACTGGGTGGTATGACCAACGAAAGTGAACTGCTGGCAGAATCGTCGTTAAGAATGACAAGCCAAAGATGCTGACAGACTTGAACCAAAAGGTGCGCGATCGGCTGCCTCTCTTCGCAGTAGAGGCACACGGACATCATGATCGCCGGCGAAGAGGCAGGGTCTAATCCATCCCGTTACTTAGGTGAAACCGGGCATCGTCTCAAATGACGTGCGAAAGATTCTCGATCAGAAACTCGGCACGCGGAACTCGTGTGCGCACCCTTCCGGCGTGACCGTCAACAAGTCGAAGGTGATCGATTTTATCGAGGACCTCGTCGACAACGTCATCCTGAAATTCCCGGTCTAGCTTACGAGCGGTTTGCCGCATGGACAGGTGCCGCGATGAAATGGAACAGTAGCAAGGGCTTTTCAGCCGCGTGCAGGAAATTCGCGGAACTCGCCAAGCAGGATGAATGAATGGCGGTTTGCGGGATTATCGACCCCAGGCGCCGTACGACCGACTTTGAGGCGCGAAGCAGGCGTGGCGACGACACGTTTCGAATACAGCCACCTTACGGTTGCCAAGCCTGCATCTGAAGCACATTCCCCCCCAAGCGTTGAAATGCTCGCTGCCGGCAGGAAAAAACTATAATCTGCTGGTCCCGAGCCTGACGATGAAGGGCATCAAACATGCGCTCGATGCGATCATCGTCAGAATAGACCAGCGCGTCATCAAGGATCACTGGCGCGGGACGCCCATTCCGGGCGAGCAGGCGCGCAAAGGCCAGTCGGGTGAGAACGGACAACTGCTCGCGCATACCGCCACTCAGTCTATCGACATCCTCTTCCAGGCCCGCGCGAACGATGGTCTGCGGGAGGAGGGTCCGATCGTCGAAGCTGATCGATACGTCGTCGAACAATAGTCCGAGTAACGGACGGAGTTCGTCCATCACGGGCGCCAGATAGAGGTCGCGCGCGCTTGTCCGGGCGGCTTCCAGAGCCTGAGCAAGCCGGGTAAGCACTGCAACCTCTTGCTCGAACGCCGCGACCCGCGTTTCGGCGGTGGCGAGGGTCTCTGCGGTCTGGCGCCAGTTTTCTTCTACGGCATCGTCGGATCGCGCAGCGATCCGGGCGTTCAGGCCAGCGATGGTCTCGCGCAACTGCTGAATTTCGGATTCGCTGGCCTGCTCGACAGAGCGAAGCCGGCGAAGCGTTGCATCGGCAGCGTCCAGATCGAGCGCGGCGCTGCGCAATCCGTCAACCTGCTCCTGCTTCCCGGCGAGCATGGTTTCGAGTTCGCTCAGCCGCGCCGTGAGCGCTTCGCCCCGTTCGCCGCGGCCCTCGGTGGGGCCGAGCACGGCGGCTGCATGTTGCTCACGCGCCTGGAGGGTCGCAAGCGCTGTCTCGGCTGCGACAAACGCAGTATCGGCATAATGACGGGCGGGTTCGGCCGCGCGGATCGCCTGGGTCGCGTCCCGTCGTCGCTGCTCTGCCATATCGCAGGCGATGCGGGTTTTGTCGGGATCCGCCTTGATTTCAAGCGGTGCCGGGTCGACCGAGGCCAACGCAGCAGCGGCTTCACGCATGGCATCGAGCCCTTCCGGTGCGAGCACCGCAAGCTGGGCGCGGGCCTCGTTCGCCTGCCCCTCTATACCTTGCACCTCCACCTGTTGCGCTCGTGCGGTGGCCAGATTGGCAACGCCCATTGACGCCAACAAGATGCGGCGCTGAGTCTCTGCCGCAGCAAGGCGTCCGTCATCTTCTTCAGCCCGGTTGGATCGCAGGGTGATGCGACCGATTCCGGGGGCGACGAGTTGCGCTTGCCCGGCATAGCCACGTTCCTCGCCCTCGCTAAGCGTCGCGCCATCCAGCGTCATCTGGTTCGTCACACCGCTTTCATAGGCGACCGTTACCGAAGGCCGGGCTGCTTCCTGCACCGCACGGATACGAGCGATTTCGACGTCCAGTTCGGCCAGTTCATCGATTGCGGCGGAAGGCAGACGAAGCTGCGCGAGTCGTGCTTCGCAGCCTTCGATCGTCGTTCGCACCGCTTCGGCGCGACGTAATTGCTCCTCCACTTCCGAGCGCCGTTCGGCCGACTCTGTGGCCCGTGCCGCTGCCGCAAGCGTGTCGAGCAACGAACGAAGGGCTATCTCTTCGGCTTCAGCCTGATCCGCCTCCGACGTCGCTTGGGCAATTGTCTCGCTTGCGGCATGGCGCAGTTCAACCGCTTCGTCTCGACGTCGGAGCACGTCGCGGCTTTCTTCCGCGACCTCGTTTGCCGCAGCCAGCGCCGCGCCAAATTGCTGATGTTCGCGCTTGGCTGTATCCCATCGCTCGCGCGCAAGGCCAAGTTCAGCTTCGGCCGTCTTGAGCTTGTCGGCCTGCATTCGTGCAGTGTCGAATGCGGCCTCAGCTTCCACGATGGCCTGTCGCCGGGCGTTACGCTCATCGACATTTTCCAGTTCCGCAAGCCGTTTTTGCGCCAGGCTCCGCTGGTCCAGTTCGGCGCGCAGCGCCAGGACCTCATCTGCGAGCCGGCGCTCGTCTGTCGCGAGCCGGTCACGCTCCGCGATTACGGCTGCGTATCGCCCGCTTGCCTTGGGACGGCCGGTGGTGGTGACGAGCGCGTCTCTTTCCTCTATCGTCACCGCCATGATCTCGGCCATGCGGCGCCCGCCCGTCATCGCCTCGACTTCGCCCTGCACTGATTCGAGAAGGCTGGTGCGCGCCAATCGATCACTGTCCTCAATCGCCCGGCTACGCTGTTCGATCCCCGTAACGCCCTGACGCACCCACAGCAAACCTGCCGGCCCCCCGGCACCGCCATGGATCAGTCTGGCGATGAAATTCTCCGCTTCGTCCGCCTGTGCCAGCACCCGCCCCGATTTCAGATCGACCACCTTGGCGAAGCGACCATTGTAGAATTGCTTGGTGATGCGATAGCAGTCGTCGCCGACGATGATGTCCGCCTCGACCAGCGGGCTCCCGCCGCTATAGGGTCTCAGGTTGCGCACATCGCCTGCGGTACTGCTGTGCGGCTGGAAGAACAGGCCGTGCAACGCCTCGAAGCTGGTCGACTTGCCGAATTCATTGGCGGCGGACAGCACATTGACACCATCGCCGATCCCCTCGATCGCGACACCGCGCGCAGCGAAGCGTTTGACATTGTGCAAACGAAGTGCGGAGAGCTTCATCACGCCGCCGCCTGGGCATAGCCATAGAGACGAGCCAGAGCTGCTGCGGCAATGGCCCGATCCGCAGCCGAACGGTTCCCGTCCTCGCTTTCGGCGAGCAAGGCGTCCGCCGCCTCACGCAGAGCGCCCGCACGATCGATCCGGTCCAGATCCTCGACGGCACAATCAGTATCGAGTCCGCTGTCATCCAGCGCAAGCCAACCAAAATCTGGTACAGCTTCGGCGACCAGTGTCGCCAGCGTGGTACGCGCGGCCAATCCCGCCCGCCCGGTTGCCACGATACGCGCCAGGGTCTGACGACGATCCCGCAATTCGGGCAGCAGTGCCGCCAGCGCGGGCGCCGGATCATCATCGGCAAGCAAATGCAGGTCGAGCGAACGCCACACGAAGCTGGCGGTGGGGAGCGCGGTCGCTCGTGGCACCGCGCCGATCCCGTCGATCTCGATCAACAAAGCCTCTCCCGGGCGGTCATGTTTGAAGCGATCCTGTTCTGGCGTACCGCTATAGCGTGTGCGCTGATCGACCTCGATTGCGCCATGCCAGTCGCCAAGCGCCAGATAGTCCAGTCCGGCCCGATGCGCACGATCCGGGGCGATCACTTCAGACGCGCCTGAATCCTCCGAGAAGCTCTGGATCGGGCCGTGCGCCATACCGATACGGATCGCACCCTCCGGCGTCGCGGCACTGTCCATCCAGGCGCTCAGGTCGCGACCCGGTCGACGCGTGGTGCATGGCGCGGGCAGCAGCATCGCACCGGGTGCAAGCTCGATCGGGCTCGCTTCAGCCGCGAGCACCACATTGTCCGGCGCTTCCCGAGCAAGCAGGGTCCAAAGTTCGTTAGCCTGGAGCGAATCGTGATTGCCCGGCAGGATTACCCAACGGATCGGTGCGTGATGCGCCATTTCGGTCAGCGCCTGACGTCGCACCTCGGCAGCCGGGGTTTCTGTGTCGAACGTGTCCCCGGCGAGCAGGATTATGTCGGCACCTTGCGTTCGGGCATGATCGGCTAGCCGCCCAATCACCGCATGACGCGCCTCGCGCAGACGACCAGGCAGGTCGCCGTCGAAATTACCGAAGCGCTTGCCCAGATGCAGATCGCTCGAATGGAGAAAGCGTATCATCGTCATTCCATCTCCGAGCTGGCCTGCGCAGTCGGCAAGGCTTCGTCTCCACGTGCGCGTGCGATCGCTTCATCCAACCGAGCGCGCGAACCGGCGGCCAGCCTTTCGACGCCCAGCAGCCGAGCTAGTTCACGCGCAGGGTCGGGTTCGTCGAAAAGATCAGCATTCGCCTGCATCACCGCTGTCAGTTCGGCGAGCGGGATATCCTGGATCGCCCGGCGCGCATCGTCGTTCGCTGGCGCGCGATAGGGGCGGGTGTCAGTGACATCGCCAGACTTCCAGATAAATTCCCCGCTTGATTCCTCCGTGCGATCAAAATCGCGCAAATGCATGTCGATCCGCTCGCGGATTTTGGCGCCCGTGCGAAGCCAGCCGTGCGCGCGGGCGATGCGCTGGCACAGAATGTCCGTGCGGAGTGGACTTTCGGTCTCGATCACCGCACCAATCATCGCCCGTAACGTGTCGCGATAGGCGAAATCATGAAAGCGATCAGGTTCGGCGACGAACCCGGTCATATCTGTCAAGCGATACAGATCGTCCGAGGCAGCGGCAGGCGGCGCAGCCAAGTCAGCAACGCCCTTGGCGATCAGGGGCGCCCCGACCGGTGATATATCCGAAGATACAAGTTCGGTCGTTGCAACAACCGGCGTCGGCGCGTCTTCCTCGATCCGCGCAGCGGCTTCGTCATCACGAATTTCTTCGATCCCCTCGACCTCGTGCCCCATGTCCCAGTGCGCGGCGATAGCCGGCTCGACAACCTTGGCACGGCTCGCCTCAAGCAAGGATTCCAATGCGCTGTGCAGTCGCTCCGAACAACCGGCGGGGTCATACCACCAGTCGGTCGACCAGACGCGCAGGATGTTCCAGCCCAGCCCGGTCAGCACCTGCTCCCGCACCTTGTCACGGTCACGCGCGGTGGCCGCACTGTGATAGGAAGCGCCGTCGCATTCCACACCCGCCAGATAGGCGCCCGGAAGGTCGGGGTGACGCACGCCGAGATCAATGCGGAAACCGGAGATGCCGACCTGCGGAACGACCTGCCACCCGCGCCGCTCCAGTTGTTCGGCGACAGCTTCCTCGAAGGGAGAATCGAACCCTCCGGCCGATCCCATCGTCTGCGCCGGCAGCGCGATGGCTCCGCGCTCAGCATAATCCAGAAAGGTCTTGAGGTGATGAACTGCCGTCGCCTTGGTACGGGCCGGGTCGATTTGGTCGGCGGTGAAGCCGGAGAAAATGATCAACTCCTGCCGCGCGCGCGTTACGGCGACATTGAGCCGTCGCTCGCCGCCGTCCCGATTGAGTGCGCCGAAGTCCATCGTCGTCTTGCCCGCGGCATCCTTCCAGAAGGTGATCGAGAACAGAATCACGTCACGCTCGTCGCCTTGCACATTCTCCAGATTCTTGACGATCGTCGGCTCGACTCGTTCGTCGGCGAAAAACCATTCCAGTTCAGGCTCATCGCGGCGCGCCACGTCGAGTAAATCAAGGATCAGCGATTGTTGCTGGGCATTGAAGGTAATCACGCCGAGCGTCGGTCGGCCCTTTTCAGGCAAGGCAAGCCATGCGCGCATCCGGGCGACCGCTTCGTTAGCAACAGCCTGCGCCTCAATGCGGTTAGTGCGGCTCTTGCCGCGATCATAGATGCCGTTCGGCACTTTGCGCAGTTGGACTGCGCGGTCCTCGACCTGGGGCGAGGGAAAGGTAACCAGCCGGTTTTGATAATAATGGTGGTTGGAGAATGCGATCAGCGACTCGCTGCGACTGCGATAGTGCCAGCGCAGATCGCGTACCGGAATGCCCGATGCCTTGGCTTCGTCAAGGATGCTTTCAAGGTCCCGTTCATGGTCGGCGACCTCTTCCTCCTCCTCATTGCGACCGAAGAAATTGGTCGGCGGCAATTGCTTGGGATCGCCAACGATGATCGTCTGGCGACCGCGCGCAATCGCGCCAACGGCATCCCAAGTGGTGATTTGCGATGCTTCGTCGAAGATCACCACATCGAACAGCGCCTGGTTCGGTGGGAAATATTGCGCGATCGACAGTGGCGACATCAGCATGCACGGCGCGAGTTTGGAAAAGCTCTCCGGCATCTTGCCGATCATGTCGCGGATCGACTGGCTGGGGCGCTGCAACTCCATCTGATGACGCAGCAACCCCAGTTCGGAGTTTCGCGGTACGCTCTGCACCGGCGGGAGGCCGTGGGCGATCGCGCCGATCACGCGGGCGGTGGCGTGGGTGCGCACCAGATCGTCGATCTCCCGGAACTCGGCGATGGCATTCTCATGGCTGAAGCGTCGGAAATCGCGCAGAACCGGATCACCGTCGAGCACGACCGGTAGCCACCAGCGGGCATAGCCCAGCCGGAACGCCGCGCGTGCTTCCTCCGGCGGGATCGCGCCGCTTTCGACCTGCTCAACTAACGCACCAAGTCCGACAGCGACCGTGCGGTTTCGCACCTGGCACCAGGCTGTCCAGTCGCGCAACAGATGCCGCGCCTCGGCCAATTCGCCCAGCGTTTCGGCCAAAACGGAAAGTGAGTCGGGTCCGGTGTCTATCGCGACGGTCTGCCCCGCCGCTTCAGCGAAGCGGGCCCGGGCATCCTCAAACCCGTTCGCCGCAGCAAGCAGTTTCGCGCCAGCTTGCCACGTCCAGCTATTCTCGTCGCGCTCGTGCAGGGCTGTCGCGACACGTTGCGTGACCGCTTCCACGGCGTCCGGCCCGCGTCCGTCAAGTTTGAGCGCGCTTCGCAGCGCGCGAGCGCGATCCAGCAGGTCGGCGACAACGGCCAGGTCGGTATCGAGCCCTGTGACCGGCAGTGGTCGGGCGCTTAACGGCGAAGCTTCGATCACCGCCAACTCTGTCTTCATGGTGCGCAGGCGTGGAAGATCTTCCTCAGGCTGCGTCGCGCCGGCATCGGCATAACTCTGTAACAACCGCGTTACCTTGCGTCGGCCCAGCGCCGACATCGGCCAGAGGGAGGCGCTCGCCTCGCGCCACTGGCAATCAAGCCCCTCGGTATCCAGATCGCGCACCGCAGAAGGCGTGAAGCTGGCCACAAGACCGCGTTCGGCGTCGCGATAGGCGGCGATTGCGGTTTCCAATGCCGTGAGTTCGCCCGCGCACTGACCGAAACCGGGATCGAACGCGATCGAAAGATCACGCTCACGACCGCCTTCGACTGCCTTCGCCAAGCTGGTCAGCGCCGCGATTTCGGCATCGACCGGCAGGTCCACAGGCGCGATGCCCAGCGCGGTTCGATAGCCGTCAAGCGCGCCGATTAGCAGTTCTGCGGCGGTGCGCAGCGATTGTCCGGTGGAGAGCAACTCTTCCTGCCGCGCAGCGCTCAACTCTTCGATATCGACCAGATTCAACGCCGGCTTTCGTTCCACCGAGGCGAAGACGAGTCCTAGCCCGTGCGCCAGTTCTTCAAGCCGTTCCAATGCCTGCGCATCATGCACTTGCCCGCGCGGCCAGCCGAGTTCCGGTGCTGGCTTGTCCGTCGCACGTAGCGCGATGCCGAGTGCCAGATAGGGCGTCCAGCCATTCGGATACGTCTTGTGCAGTGCTTCTACATAGGCGTTCAAAGTGTCACGCCGCAGTTTCAGCCGGTCATTCACCGCGATCCACTGGGCATCATCGCTGCGACCGCCATGTTCCCATGCAGCCTTGAGCTGCGTCAGGAAATGCCGCCGGTCGGCCTTGTTTGAATGGAGTTCGATGCAATGGTCGCCCAGTCCGTGCTCGCGCAAACGCCGATACACTACATCGAGTGCAGCCGTCTTCTCGGCGACGAACAACACCGTCTTCCCGACCGCAAGGCAGTTGGCGATCATGTTGGCGATGGTCTGGCTCTTGCCGGTGCCCGGTGGACCGACGATTACGAAATCCCGGCCTTCGGCTGCGGCAAGGCTTGCCGCGGTCTGTGAAGAATCGGAAGGCAACAGGCAGATGATGTCCGCCGGCGCATAGGCGGAATCGAGTTCGCCCTCATCGCGAAACGTCGCCTCTCCGCTCGCGGAGGCGAACGCCTGTTCAGGCGTATCGATCAGATGCCGGACGACGCGGTTCTCGCGCAATGCATCTGTCCGCTCGACGAGATCCTTCCACATCAGGAACTTGGCGAAACTGAAGGTCGACAGCGCGGTCTCGTCGATCACTTCCATGCCGGGCACGTCGCGCACGGCCTGCCGCATCATCGCCAGCACGCGCGGCACGTCGATCCCGTTATCATCGAGTGGCAGTTCCTCGCTAAACTGCGGCAGTTTCAGGTCGAACTCGCGCTCCAGAAATTGTAGCAGCGTCGCGTTGAAGCGCGGATCATCCTCATGAAAGCGGATGCGAAAGGGCGAACTGGCGCTGCGCCGTTCCAACTTGACCGGAATCAGCAGCAATGGCGCGCGATAGCTGCGTTCATCCTCCGGCTTTCGCTTCCAGCGCAGGAAACCAACCGCCAGGAACAGCGTGTTCGCGCCACCTTCGGCAAAATCATTCTTCACCTGACGATGCAACTCGATCAGTCGCGCCTCAAGTTGCTGCTGATCGAGCGGAGAAGGAAGTTCGTCGCGCTGAAGCGCTTCAGCCGCAAAGCCGCGCTGGAGATCCCGGCCATGAACGTCGCGATACAGCGCGGCGTCACGCTCGCCGAGGGGATTCTGCTGGGGCAACGACACGATCTGGATCGCTGCACCATCGGCAAGCCGGTCTTCCAGATAGGCGACGTCCGTGCAGAGGAAGGGGATCGTCTTTTTCGTGACGGGGAAGTTTAGCAGCCGATTGCGCAATGTCAGATCAAGCAGCTTCTTCTGCCAGCGGTCAATCCGTCCCGCAGCGCTTGTCGGTTTTTCCTCCACCGGGACGACTGGCAGATCGTTGAACGCAGGCGCGGATGGAAGCGACAGATCCGGGACAGGCGCAGCGTTTTCGTCGGCATCGGAATCAACCCGGCGGGCTTCATGCGATGCAAGCGGCGTAATACCGCCACTTCGCGCACGCCGAACATCGATTGCCGCGACAAAGTTGTGCGCCTCGTCTTCTCCCATCCGGTGATCGAGTGCGTGCTGGGCGGCATCCATCGCCATCGCCGGCCGGTGCGTGACGCCCGTCGTTTCGAAGGTGATCAACTCACGCGAGGCCAGCGCCTTGCGCACTTCCATCTGATCCGGTTCAATCATGTTGCCGCAGGTCCGCCTGGTCAGCCAGACGCCCGCCGCAGCGTGTCCGCGAAACATCAGGATGACGGGATGGAGACCTGCACCCTCCAGTGCCGCGGCAAACAACAGGGTCGTATCGAGGCAAGTGCCTAATCGGTCTTCCGCGATCGTTGCAGGACGCCGCACCTTCTGGCCACGATCCTCGAAGCTGGCAGGCGGTTCCGCATAATGAATGCCCATTCCAGCGATGGCCGAGTAAATGGAGGCCGCCAGCATGTATGTGCGCCCCGGATCGCTCGACTGATAACCGTCCAGCCCGCTCGGATGACCATGCTCAGCCAGTCGTTCGGCAGCGTTCCGCAGGACACGAGCGACTGCGGCATCGTTCGGCATGACGAATGCGGGCAGCAGTTGCGCCATGTCGGCGACTCCACCCCACTCGTCCCGCGCCAGCAATCGGACCGGGAAGTGTTGTTCATCCAGTACTGTATCGCCGTCCGACAGGCGTAGCGTGATTTCACCGCGCTCCGCCTCGTTCAGCCCTGCAAGATAGTCTGCGTCCAACTCCACTTTGCGATCTGCAAGTGGCAGAGTATCGCCAGGTACGAGCCGATCGATTATCCAGAACTTTGATCGTAGGAAGGCCGGCGAAGACGTAAGCTCAAGGCGGCATTTCTCGTAGTGCTGCCCGTCGGTATTGTCGATCTGTATTGATCGCAGGACGGGGATAGCGTTCTGGTAGGAAGCGTAGGTGAAGCTGCCAGCAACGTCGGCGATGATGGCTGGCTTGCGGGCTGCGTCCACATAATCTGATAGGCTAGTTGCGGAACGCTCATCCGACTCATGCATGCTTAGGGTCCAGACTCGTTCAGAGCCAGAAGGCCACGGCGGCTGCGAGGCTTACGGCTGACAGGAAGTTCCTGGCGAGCTTGTCGTAGCGGGTAGCGATGCGCCGGAAGTCCTTGAGACGGCAGAACATGGCCTCAACCCGCCAGCGGTCTTTGTATCGGCGTTCGTCGTACTGGATCGGGCGCTTGCGGTTGCGCCGCCCTGGGATGACCGGGATCGTGCCCTGTTCGCGCAAGGTGGCCCTGATACGGTTGGCGTCGTAACCGCGGTCGGCGATCACCCGCTTCATGCCGATGGTCTCGCCGATCAGCATGTCGGCCCCTTTCACATCCGAAGTGTTGCCAGGCGTCAGGACGAGGCGGAGCGGCCTTCCCAGGACATCGACAAGAGCGTGGATCTTCGTTGTCCGGCCGCCACGCGAGATCCCAATGGCATTGGCTCGCGCCCCCCCTTTGCCCCACCGGCGCTGCGGTGGGCTTTGATGTAGCTGCTGTCGATCTGACCGGTCTCCGCAATCCAGCCTTCCTCTGTCAGCGCCGTCAGGATGCGGGTCCAGATGCCCCTGCGGCTCCACCTGTTCCAGCGGTTGTAGACGGTCGTCGATGGGCCGTATTCGGCGGGGCAATCCGCCCATCGGCCGCCGCATTTGAGCATGTGAATGATGCCGGAGATCACCCTGCGATCATCGACCCGTCGCGCTCCTGGCTGGTTCTTCGGCAAGTGCGGCTCGATGGCAGCCCAAGCTTCATCCGATAACCAGAACAACGAACGCGACATTCTCAGAGCCTCCTCAGCGGAGACTCCCTGAATCAATGTGCACGCCGATTTTCAAGAGGCTGATTGGGTTTGGACCCTAATCCCCCCAGATTCACACGCTATCTAAGCAAATTTTTCTAATAAAGTCCAAATTCGCGAGATCGTTATTTACAAAGCGCAACGTCCGCTGATTTTTACCTTCAAGGGAGAATGAGCTATTCCGACTTTGCCGAAGGCCATTTAAATAAAGTTGAACGGAGGACAGGTATGAGAACAGAGATTAAGCGACGCCAATGTCCGCTATGTTGGCGATCAGATACCCAACCACTCTAGGCCGCCAAGCAACGAATCAGCCGAATAGTCGATCTGCAAAACCCACCGATGCGCTGTCGCACTCGCCACCTCGGAAGCATGCAGGATCGAAGTTGACGTCGCCAATACCTGCCAAGCAGGCGAAAGTGCCAAACCGTTCAACCACTTCGGCATAGTCTTCAACCGGCACCTGTCCCACAGCATGGGAGCCCGGAGCAATCAACAACAGTGAATTCTCGGCAGATACTTCGTCCAAGTGAACCCGAAGTGTAACCATGCGGGCGAGCAGCTCATATGGTGGCGCCACATGCTGCATCCCGCGTTTCGTTGTCCATGCTCCATAACCCTCGACCTCAATCCGTTGTTTTACGCAGATGGCACGATCCTGATGCCAAGCCAGCGACCAGTTCGTAGTCGCAATCTTGTCGAACAGGGTTGCACGGACAGGAAAGCAATGCTTTCCGAGGAAATTCGACGCAATATCCCCGATATCGCCCTAAGCATCCAGAATAGGTAAGAGTGCCTTGATGCCATGGATACGAACGCCGGCCCGCGCGCTCGGCGATCCTGCTATCGCGGCATCCATATCTTCATAAGCCGTCCAATGCGGCGGCGGGGAAGTATTGGACACCATCATTCGCGATGTTGAGCGTGGATGCGCTTATATACTTTGTCATCGTCCCATGTAGACCGCGCCCTAAGTGCGAAGCAATGTCCGGTTTGGGAAAGTGCCAGAGAGCGCTGAATAGCCGCTATGTTGACAGTTAATCATCTACATCGACCAACCAAGCCGGCATATCCCGTTTGGCATGAAGCACGCGCCAGACATCCACATGGGTCTCGAATTCAAGGTAGAAAACGAGCCAGGGAAACCTCTTCAACCCTATGGTCCTCAACCCGGGCAGGTTCAGTTCATGAGCCCACCGCGTAGATCCCGCCGCGGGCATTTCTCCGATGAAGGTATAGGCCTGTTCAAGTGCATCAATAAAGCCGACAGCCACATCCGCGCCGGCTTCGTCCGCGTAATATTCGACCGCGAGGTCGACATCCGCATGCGCTCTGGCGCGCGGTATGACCGGTTTTGCAGTCACGTACCCGTACGTTGCGTCACACGGTCACGGAGGCCTTGGAAATATCCGGCATCGACCGGCGCGGTGGCTGCAGAACTGGCGCCTTCCAGGAGCATTTCGCGAAGGCGCTGTATCTCCTGATCCTTGCGGATCAGCTCCCGCACATACTCGCTGCTTGTGCCGTAACCACGCATGTTGACTTGCTGGTCCACAAACGCCTTGAGGGCATCCGGAAGCGAAATGTTCATCGTAGACATGGACCGTCATATAGTGGATTTGGCAAAATTTGGCAAGATGTCGCCCGGCTCAATCGCCGGACATGGTGCCGTTCGAGACCATGTCCGAGACACACAAGAACCTGAAAGCATGGCTCGATCGGCGCGGTGGGGACGATCCGTGACTTCGTATTCCCAACGCGGTCGATTACTTCAGTCACTTGAGCATGCGACAATATGCGCTCCTCGTCGACGAATGGGTGTCAACGATTGATTTCGACGGACGGGAGTATGGCACGCACTCAATGCAACGGACCAAGGAGGCGCCACTTGCCAAAATTTCCCGATAGCTGGGCCGCAGGTCATGTTGAAAGACAAGGGCTGACAATTGTGTTGCAACGTGCACAGCCATTGAAAGGAGCACAATATGGGTGCGAGCACGACGATGACCATCCGGGTGACGCCCGATCTTAAAGAGAAACTGGGCCGCCTCGCGCACAGCACGCGCCGCACGAAGTCATATCTGGCGGCCGAAGCGGTTGAAGCCTATGTGAATCGCGAATTGCAGATCATCGAAGGCATTCAGCGGGGGCTTGCTGACGTGGGAGCAGGCAAGGTCACGCCGCACAAGGAAGCGATGGACCGGATTGATGTGGCGATTGCGGCCGCGAGCACCAACTTGGTATGAGGCATGTGCAGTGGTCGAACGATGTGCTTGATGATCTGGAACGACAACTCGTCCACATTGCAAAAGAAAACCCCGCCGCTGCGCGTCGGGTTGCCAGGCGCCTCCGTGAGACGGGTGACGGTTTGGGAGAATTCGCTACCGGCCATCCGGGACTGATCTGCCCCCTGCGGAGTGGCCCAGAGACTATGATAGTCTGGACCACGAAAGGGAGTTTGAATGCCATTCAAGAAGCACAAGCCGGAAGAGATTATCGGCAAGCTGCGTGAAGTTGAGATCGTG
>JBFWKI010000012.1:0-101075 GCA_050252755.1 Sphingobium sp. | reverse complement strand
ACAATATCCCAGATTGTCTTTTCAAATCAGGAAAGCCCGATAGCACCAATACAAATCGGGCGAACAGCCAGCGCTGCACAATTCTCAATCTCGGTGGCCCTGCCCCCCTCCTGCGCGAGGCATCCCCCCTCTTGCGCTGGTCCACGGCTGATCGCGCCACCTTATTATCTACCATTCCCGCGTTTCGCGCCTTCAACAACGATGATCTGAGCGGCAAGCCTCTTCATCGGATGGCCGTCGTTCTCCGAGCCGATGGGATCAGCGATCCTTACCCAACTCACGCACATCCGTAGCGCGATAATCGAACAGGTTTTCAATGATGATCCTGCCCCACCGGCTTCGGTCGCCAAAGCCACGCAATTTGCGGATTATAGCATCGTCCCTTTTCGCGCCGGCGGCGGACGGGTTCACCATATTGATGGCGGTCGCCCCATTATCAATGCTGGGCCGACCAAGACGATAGCGATATTCGCCGCACGGGCTTGATGACCACGCCCATGCAGAGGCCCTCGCTGGTGTGATTCGCCAGAAAAGTTTACAGTGGTTTGTAAACCGCTTCTTTATATCGCTGCCAAGTTATCGATTGTTGGTAGCGGAGGAGGGACTTGAACCCCCGACACGCGGATTATGATTCCGCTGCTCTAACCAGCTGAGCTACTCCGCCCCGTTCGTTCGCCGCCGCATTTGCGTGGCCGAACCCTGAGGACCGCCATGCTGTTATCATGCGGTGGGCGCGCTATACGCACGCTTTTTCATGGGGTCAACAGGGCAAATGAAGTCCTCGCGGATTTGTCGCTTGTCTCCCCCGCCAAAGCAAGTCAATCAACGGAATGGACCGAACAAACAGGGGTGCGGGAAGTGGCGATGTCCTATGATGTTCTGATCGTCGGGGCCGGGCACGGGGGTGCGCAGGCCGCGCTGCAATTGCGGCAGACCGGCTTTACCGGCAGCGTGGCGATCATCGGCGATGAAAAGGAACCGCCCTATGAACGCCCGCCCCTGTCCAAGGAATATATGGCAGGCGACAAGGATTTCGACAGTATCCTCATCCGCCCCCGCACCTTCTGGGAAGACCGCAAGGTCGACCTCCTGCTCGGCCGCCGCGTGAAAAAGGTCGATCCCGCCGTCAAAACCGTGACCATCGGCGATGAGGAGCCAATCGGCTATGACAAGTTGATCTGGGCGGCCGGCGGCAGCCCCCGCCCCCTCACCTGCCCCGGCGCCGGGGCGCGTGGCCTCTATGCGATCCGCCGCCGGGAAGATGTGGACGCCATCAAGGAAAAGCTGGACGCCATCGCCCATATCGTCGTCATCGGCGGCGGCTATATCGGGCTGGAGGCCGCCGCCGTCCTGCGGAAATTGGGCAAGCAAGTCACCCTGTTGGAGGCCCTGCCCCGCGTCCTCGCCCGTGTGGCCGGTGAGGAACTGTCGCAATTTTACGAAGCCGAGCATCGCCGCCATGGCGTCGATCTGCGCACCGACGCGATGGTCGAGAGCATCGAGGAGGATAATGGCGTCGCCCGCGCCGTCATCCTGACCGACAAGACGCGGATCGACGCGGACATGATCATTGTCGGCATCGGCATCGTGCCGGAAACCGGCCCGCTGATCGCGGCTGGCGCCACCGGAGGCAACGGCATCGACGTCGACGCCTATTGCCGCACCAGCCTGCCGGATATCTACGCGGTGGGTGACTGCGCCAGCCATGCCAACCCCTTTGCGCGAGGGCAGAATATCCGGCTCGAATCCGTCCAGAACGCGAATGATCAGGCCAGGGTGGCGGTGCAGCACATCATCGGCGACCCGATCGAATATAATATCGTGCCATGGTTCTGGTCCAACCAATATGATCTGAAATTGCAGACCGTTGGCCTTTCCATCGGGCATGACCAGACGATCCTGCGCGGTTCCCCCGACAGCCGCAGCTTTTCGGTGCTCTATTTGCTGGGCGGCAAGCTGATCGCGCTCGATTGCGTCAATGCGGTGAAGGATTATGTACAGGGCAAGGCGCATATCCTGTCGGGCGCGGTGCTCGATCAGGCGCAGCTTGCCGACCCGGCCCGCCCGCTCAAGGAAGTCGAACTGGCCTGACAGGAGGCCTGCCTGACCGGTCGACATTCAGAAAGAGGATGAGCCGGCGGCGCAGACAGCCATAGGCCAATATGGCGGTTTTCCGTGACCCCGAACGCAGCGGATCTGGGGCCTGTAAGCGCAGGAAGTGTGCAAAGCCGACATTTTCCAGCCACCGTTCAGCCATCAGGACGGAAAGCCGACTGGCCTTTAAGCGCGCTACGTTACATGTCACGCAAGTTGCGCGCTCCAGTTATTTGATATCGCGCCGTTTTAGCGAAAAGTCGGCTCCCGCTGTTCCGCACGATGCCCAAGAACCGATCGGCATTCAGAAAATGACGTGACGGAGTCGCAGACGGCCGTATGCCAACATGGTGATTTCCGTGACCCTTGGAACGAGTCACGCCTCTCGTTCCAACGCAGCGGACCTAAGGTCCGCGAGCACCGAAAGCGCGGAAAGTCACTATTTGCAGGCCGTCAGGGCTGGAGTCGTAGACCGCTATGAGCCAAAGTCGATCGGTCCTAAAGCAACGCCTGCTCCAACTGGATCAGCCAGCCGCGCGCCAATGTCGAAAAGCTGGTGGCATCGGCGGCCAGCCCGCGTTCCAGCACGCTTTGCACCGTCCCGCAAAATCCCTGCGGGGAACGCTGGTTGGCAAAGCGGTTATAGATTTGCGTCAGATGCTTATCGAGTTCGGCGCCCGCAAAACGGCTTTCCTCCAGTTGATAGGCCTGCTTGAGCAATTCCTCATGCTGTTCCAGCAGCCGGTTATACTGGTCCGCCAGCATGTCATATTGGCCGCGACAGGAGAGAGCCCCGACATTGAGGCCCGCCCGCACATGCCAGACCGCTTCCATATCCGGTTGGGTGGAGACGACCGGCGGCGGTGCTGGCGGAGGAAGTTCCGCGACAGGCGGCGGGGTTTTCTGCGCGCAGGAGGCCAGCGCCAGCGCGCCCGCCATCATCAGGCCTTGGGCGGCCAGCTTCCCCGAAAATCCGCGCCTGTTCATGGGTTCCCTTTCTCTATGCTTCTCTTCCCCGGCTTTAGCCCGAAGCGCCCCATGCCGCGCAACCGGGGGCCGGACTCGGCGCGCCGGTCCGTGCAGATGAGAAGGCGAACCGCCGGTTTCCGGCCTTACAGTTCGCCCCGTTCCCTGCGGATTTCGAACCATTTGCGGACATTTTCATTATGCTGCTCCAGCGTATCCGCAAAGATATGCCCGCCCTTGCCATCGGCGACGAAATATAGCGCGCCGGTTTCCTTCGGGTTGAGCGCCGCTTCGATAGAGGTCTTGCCGGGGTTGGCGATCGGCCCCTTGGGCAGGCCGGTCATCGCATAGGTATTATAATCATTGACCGCCGCGATTTCCGATTTGCGGATGCGGCGGCCCAGCGGCTTCCCCTTGGTGATCGGGTAGATGATCGTCGGATCGGCCTGCAACATCATGCCTTCGCGCAGGCGGTTGCTGTAGACGCCCGCAACGGTCGTCCGCTCCGCCGGCAGGGCGGTTTCCTTCTCGATGATGCTGGCGAGGGTGACGGCCTCTTCCTTGGTCTTGACGACGGCGCGGGGTGAGCGCTTCTTCCACGCCTCATCCAGCGCCTTGGCCATCGCCGCCTGCATCCGCGCCAGTACCGCCGCGCGCGTCTCGCCCTTGCCATAGGCATAGGTGTCGGGCAGCACGCTGCCTTCGGGCGGCACGGCGACGGGGCCGCTCAACTGCTCATTGGCCATCAGCCGTTCATGCACGAGGATCGACGGCATGCCTTCGGGAATGGTGACGAAGCGGCTGATGCCGACGCCCTCCGTCAATATCTGCACGATCTCCCGATTGCTGGCCCGCTTGGGGATCATATATTCCCCGGCCTTCACCCCCGGCGACCCGATGAACAGGCGCGCGCGCGCGTAAAAGGCGTCGGCGGACCGGATAAGACCCGCCTTCTTCAGCCTGACCGCCGCGCTTTTCAGCGAAGCGCCCTTCTCCACCGTGAACGTCGCATCCTCGATCGAAGGGCCGGCAGCCGTCCAGCCATAGAGAAAATTCACGCCCGCGCCCAGCAGCCCAAGCCCCATGACCAGAAAGAGGATGAGGACCGCGCGGCGCATGGGCGCGTCAGATCGTCTTCATGATGAGGCTTGCATTGGTGCCGCCAAAACCGAAGCTGTTGTTCAGCACCGCGCGCACCTTGCGTTCCTTGGCGACGTGCGGCACCAGATCGACGCCCCGGCAGCTTTCCGACGGATTGTCGAGGTTGAGGGTCGGCGGCACGATCTGATCGCGCATCGCGAGGATGCAGAAGATGCTCTCCACCGCGCCTGCGCCACCGAGCAGATGCCCGATCGCCGACTTGGTGGACGACATGGAAAGGCCGCCAATGTCGCCGCCGAACAGGCGCCGCACCGCGCCCAGTTCCAGTTCGTCGCCCAGCGGCGTCGAGGTGCCGTGCGCGTTGACATAATCGATGTCGGACAGCGACAGGCCCGATTTGCGCAGCGCCATTTCCATCGAGCGATAGGCGCCCGACCCTTCCGGGTGCGGCGCGGTCACATGATAGGCGTCGCCCGACAGGCCATAGCCGATGACCTCGGCATAGATTTTCGCGCCGCGCGCCTTGGCCCGCTCATATTCCTCCAGCACGACCACGCCCGCGCCTTCGCCCATGACGAAGCCGTCGCGATCGACATCATAGGGACGGCTCGCCTTTTCCGGCGTATCGTTGAAACTGGTCGAGAGCGCCTTGGCCTGAGAAAAGCCCGCGATGCCGATGGGGCAGATCGCGCTTTCCGCGCCGCCCGCCAGCATCACATCGGCGTCATCCATCGCGATCATCCGCGCGGCGTCGCCGATGGAATGGGCGCCCGTCGAACAGGCCGTGACGACCGCATGGTTCGGACCCATCAGGCCATATTTGATCGAAACCTGCCCGGAAATCAGGTTGATGAGGCGACCATGGACGAAGTGCGGGGAAACGCGGCGCGGCCCCTTATGCTCCAGCACCAGCGATTCGCTCTCGATACCCGGCAGGCCGCCGATGCCCGACCCGATGGAGCAGCCCGCGCGCAGGCGCTCGGCTTCCGGCATATCGGTCAGGCCCGCATCTTCCAATGCCTGCCCCGCAGCATCGATGCCATAAACGATGAAGGGATCGACCTGGCGCTGCACCTTGTGATCGACGCGTTTGCTGGCGTCGAAGCCATATTCATGGTCAGCCGGCTTCACCTCGCACGCGATGCGGCAGGCATAATCGGTCGCGTCGAATCTCGCGATCGTCGCGGCACCGCTTTTCGACGCCAAAATATTCTTCCAGGTGGTTTCGACATCGCTGCCCAGCGGCGACACCATGCCAAGGCCGGTTACGACCACACGACGCATATCCTAGCTCCCAACCATGCCGGGGCGAGGACGCCCCCAAGCAATTCCATATATTCAAATCGAAATGGCGGCTTCCATACACGGAAAATGCCCGCGCGGGAAAGCCGCCATTCCTTCAATCTCGACTCAGCGGGCCTGCATCCTGAAAGATGCGCCCTGTCCTGACAACAAGCGCTTACTGCTTGCTGTTGATATAGTCGATCGCGTCCTTGACGGTGCCGATCTTTTCGGCCGCATCGTCAGGAATTTCGACGCCGAATTCTTCTTCGAAAGCCATGACCAGCTCGACGATATCGAGGCTGTCCGCCCCCAGATCGTCAATGAAGCTTGCGTCTTCAGTCACCTTGTCGGCTTCCACGCCGAGATGCTCGATGACGATTTTCTTTACGCGATCCGCAGTCTCACTCATGAGTGGTCCTTCTTACTTGAAATCATGTTGGACGGGGATCGTTCCCGCCGCTGTGCCTTTGCCCTAGAGCGATGAAACCCAAGTGGCAAGAGGCAAAGCGGATGGATTTGCATGTCCCGCCCGGTACGATCCCGGTACGATCCCGGTACGATGGCGCAACCGGCCGCCATCAGATCATCGCCATGCCGCCATTTACATGGAGCGTCTGGCCGGTGACATATCCCGCCTCCTTCGAAGCGAGATACGCGACCGCCGCGGCGATATCCGCGCCTTCGCCCATGGCGCCCGCCGGGATTTTCGCGTTGATCGCATCCTTCTGCACATCGTTGAGCGCTTCGGTCATCGCCGACCGGATGAAGCCGGGCGCAACGCAGTTGACGGTGACGCCGCGGGTCGCGAGTTCCTGCGCCAGGCTCTTCGACATGCCGATGATGCCCGCCTTCGACGCGCAATAATTGGCCTGCCCCGGATTGCCGGTGACGCCGACGACCGACGTGATCGAGACGATGCGGCCGAAGCGCGCCTTCATCATCACCTTCGCGGCGGAACGGCACAGGCGGAAAGCCGCCTCCAGATTGACGCGGATCACCTGATCCCATTCCTCGTCCTTCATGCGCAGGATGAGGTTGTCGCGCGTCACGCCCGCATTGTTGATGAGGATATCCAGCCTGCCGCCCAGCGCTTCGGCTGCCTGCGGCACCAGCGAATCGACGGCGGCCGCGTCGGAAAGATCGCACGGCACGATCGCATGATCGCCGCCCAGCGTCGCGGCGAAGGCTTCCAGCTTTTCGACATTGCTGCCCGACAGCGCCAGACGCGCGCCCTGCGCGGCAAGCCCCTGCGCGATGGCGGACCCGATGCCGCCGCTCGCGCCCGTTACCAGCGCGGTCATTCCCGTAAGATCGAACATGGCTTCTTCTCCTATTCCCCCCGGAACACCGGCGCGCGGCGTTCCACAAAGGCGTCAATGGCTTCCTGATTGTCGGCCGTCGCATGGGCAAGCCCCTGCATGGCCGCCGACATTTCGAGTATCGTGGGCAGGGTCGCGGTTTGCGCTTCGCGCAGCAGCCGCTTGCTCATCCGGGTCGCATGAGGCGGGTTTTCCGCGATTTTCCGCGCCATGGCGCGGGCGCGATCCAGCAGTTCCCCGTCCGGCACGACCTGCGAAACAAGGCCGATGCGCAACGCCTCCTGCGCATCGATCGCCTCGCCGGTCAGGATAAGTTCGCTCGCCTTGGCAAAGCCCACCACGCGCTGAAGCAGCCACGCGCCGCCATCGCCCGGCGTGATCCCCAGCCGCACGAAGCTGGAGGCAAAGCTGGCAGACGTGCCCGCGAGCCTGATGTCGCACATGCAGGCCAGATCGCACCCCGCGCCGATCGCCGCGCCGTTGACCGCCGCCACGACGGGCACCTCCAACGCTTGAAACAAGGTGGGCAGACGCAATATGCCATAGCGATAATTGCGCCGCGTCTGAGCCGGCAGCGCGGCGCGCAGCCCCCCGCTATCGGGAACCTGCATCGCCTTCAAATTACCCCCGGCGGAAAAGGCCCTGCCCGCCCCGGTCAGCACGACCGCGCGCACGCCGATATCCCGGTCGGCAGCCTCCAGAGCCGCGCACAGCGCATCGACCATCGCGTCATCGGAAACCGGGTTGCGCTGTTCCGGCAGGTTCAGCGTGATGGTCAGGACGCCGCCGTCCCGTTCCTGCAAAAGGATGTCGGGCCGGGTCACAGCGCCGCCAGCAGGGCTTCGATATCGTCCATGGTGATGACGCTGGTGACGGTCGCGTCGGGGGCGATGCGCTTGACCATCGGACCGAGCACCTTGCCGCCCAGTTCGACGAAATCGGTAACGCCCGCGTCCCACATCGCAGAGACGCTCTCACGCCAGCGGACGCGGCCCGTCACCTGCTCGACCAGACGGGCGCGGATGTCATCGGGCGCGGAAATCGGCGCGGCCAGCACATTGGCGTAGACCGGCAGCAGCGGCGCGTTGATCGCGGCCTTGCCCAGCGCGTCCGCCATCGCATCGGCGGCGGGCTGCATCAGCGGGCAATGGAAGGGCGCGGACACAGGCAGCAGCACGCCGCGCTTGATGCCATGATCCTTCACCATCGCCACGGCGCGCTCGACCGCGCCCCGGTGGCCGGAAATCACCACTTGCGAGGGGTCATTATCATTGGCGACGGTGCAGACTTCGCCTTGCGCCGCCGCATCCGCCAATGCCTGCGCCTTTTCGATATCGGCGCCCAGCAGCGCGGCCATCGCGCCCTCGCCCACCGGCACCGCCGCCTGCATCGCCTGCCCGCGCAGCTTCAAAAGACGGGATGCCGTCGCCACGTCGAACGCCTCGACAGCGCACAGCGCGGTATATTCGCCAAGGCTGTGCCCCGCGACATAATCCCCCTTCTCCGCGAGGCGCAGGCCGCCTTCCTTCTCCAGCACGCGCAAGGTGGCGATGGCGTTGGCCATGATCGCGGGCTGGGCGTTTTCGGTCAGGGTCAGGTCGCTTTCCGGCCCTTCGCACATGATGCGGAACAAATGCTGCGACAGCGCCTCGTCCACTTCCTGAAACAGTTCCCTTGCCACCGGGCTGGCGTCGGCAAGCGCCTTGCCCATGCCGACCGACTGGCTGCCCTGCCCCGGAAAAATGAATGCGCGCATTGATTGCCCCTGATTGCGTTGCGAAAAATATGGGTATTGCTGCTCCATAGCGAGGAATGAACGATAAACAACACTCATTCACTTGCCTTCCATGCGGTTTTCGGCCATAGGCGCGCCTTCGTCAGGGCGGTTCGCCGCCTTTGCGAATAGTGCAGACGACAGCCGGAGGGGTGTTCCGCATGGGGCGGACATCAGCGATCGGCCAACAGAGAAGGCAAGCAATCATGCCGCTTTACGAGCATGTTTTTCTTGCGCGTCAAGATCTGGCCCAGGCCCAGGTAGACGCGCTGGCGGAAAACGCCACCGCCATTGTTGAAGCGAATCAGGGCAAGGTCACGAAGGTCGAGAATTGGGGCCTGCGCTCCCTCGCCTACAAGATCGCCAAGAATCGCAAGGCGCATTATGTGATGCTGAACATCGACGCCCCCGCCGGTGTCGTTGCGGAACTGGAACGCCAGACCCAGATCAACGAAGACGTGATCCGCTACATGACCGTCAAGGTCGAAGGGCTGGAAGACGGTCCTTCGGTGATGATGCGCAAGAACGAGCGCGACCGCCGCGGCGGTGGTGGTGGTTCGCGCCGCGACCGCGACAACGACTGAGGAGGAGCATAACCATGGCACGTCCGTTTTTCCGCCGCCGCAAGAGCTGCCCCTTCTCCGCGAAGGATGCTCCGCGCATTGATTATAAAGACGTTCGCCTGCTTCAGGGCTTTGTGTCCGAGCGTGGCAAGATCGTCCCCAGCCGCATCACTGCGGTTTCCGCCAAGAAGCAGCGCGAACTGGCCCAGGCCATCAAGCGCGCCCGCCATCTGGGCCTGCTGCCCTACATCGTGAAGTGAGGAGCTGAACAATGGAAATCATTCTGCTCGAACGGATCGAGAAGCTGGGCGGCATCGGTGATATCGTCACCGTGAAAGATGGTTACGCGCGTAACTTTCTGCTGCCGAACAAGAAGGCCCTGCGCTCCAACAACGCCAACAAGGCCGTTTTCGACGCCAACCGCGCGAAGATCGAGGCGGATAACGCCGCGCGTCGTTCGGATGCGGAGAAGGAAGCCGAAACCGTCAACGGTCATCAGATCGTCCTCATCCGTCAATCGTCCAACGCCGGTCATCTTTATGGCTCGGTCGCGGTGCGTGACATTGTTGAGGCGCTGCACGCCGATGGTCACACCATCGTCGGCAAGTCGATGGTCGTCCTCGAACGCCCGATCAAGACGCTCGGCGTGTTCGACGTGAAGGTTGCGCTGCACCCGGAAGTCGCCGTCACCATTCAGGTGAACGTCGCCCGCTCGCCGGAAGAAGCCGACCTTCAGAAGGAAGGCGTGGACGTGATGGCGCAGATGTTCGAAAAGGACGAGGCTGGCTTCACCGAGGATTATGATCCCAACGCCGAGCCGGGCGAAATCGCCGCCGAAGAAACCGCCGAAGCGGAAACCGAAGAGGATAAGGGCGACAAAGCCTGATCTTTCCTCTTCCGGCTCTGTCGGAAACGAAACAAGGCCGCGCGGAGCAATCCGGGCGGCCTTTTTCTGTTTGCGGAGGGAAAGGAGCGTCGGGGGGGGTCGGGGGCGATCGGCACCGAAGTGCAGGACGCATCTACAGCGGCCCGGGCGGCGGTGAAGATAGGATCAGGGGCGATCGGTATCCGATGGCATGGGCCGGGGTGATGGCAGTTCTGGTTTCTCACATCAGGGTCGATAGCCGCTCGCACCTATGGCCCGCTTCGGTTCAGGCATCGGAACGGTCCTTTCCGGGCATGTCGGGCGGACGAACAGGCTTCCCCCTCACCAAACGCTATGTCTCTCAACAGCAAAATATCACCCCTCGCCCCCCCGCGCCTGCAACGGGCAATGACCGATCATGACGCATCGCAGGAGGGCGGAGGAAAATCGAAGAAAAGCATGTTTTTCCTCTCACCCCCCGATAAAGTGCGGTGAAACCGGAAGGGAGATTCGCCATGTCGTTCGAAGGCAGTTGCCACTGCGGCGCCGTCCGTTTCACCGTCGATGCGCCGCTGCCCGCCAGCGCGATCAGTTGCAACTGTTCCCATTGCCGGCGAAAGGGCTTTCTTCTTTCCTTCTTCCCCGCAGAGCAGTTCCGGCTGACCGGCGGCGAGGATCATTTGCGATCCTATCAGTTCAACACCCACAATATCGATCATCAATTCTGCACGACCTGCGGCACCGAGGCCTTTGCGGCGGGCAAGGGGCAGGACGGCGTGGAAACCCGCGCCATCAACCTGCGCTGCGTTCCGGGTGCGGACCTCGATGCGCTGGAGATCCAAAAGGTCGATGGCGCGAGCCGTTAGAGCAATCTCCGATCCCACTGCGCCGCATCGGCTGCGCTAACCTTTTGTTTCTCCCCGCGCCAATCCCTTATAAATGCATGAAATCGCGGGCGTAGCTTTCGAGGTGGGCGCCGCCATCGACCGCGATCACCTGCCCCGTCACCGCCCGCGCCCCGGCGAGGTAGAGCACGGCTTCGGCAATCTGTGCCGGTTCGGGCAGGCGGCCGAGCGGCATCATATCGGCCAGCCGCGCCATTTGCGCATCGTCATAATGGCCGGTCGCGATGGTCAGGCCGGGCGCGACCGCATTGACGCGGATGCCTCGCCCCGCCAGTTCCCGCGCGGCGATTTGGGTGAAGCCCGCCAACGCCTGCTTGGAAAGCGTATAGGCAAGCTGGTCGCCATGCGGATGGGCAAGGCGCTGATCGAGCATGTTGATGATCGCCCGATCCCGGCTCTGGCCCAAACTCTGGCTTCCGCTCCCGTCCTCCCGCTCTGCCAGCGCGGCCATGGCGCGCGTCAGCAGCACCGGCGCGGCGCAGTTGATCGCATGATGGCGCATCAGGTCGGTTCCGCTCACCGTTTCAAGCCGGTCCTGCCCGAAGGCGGCGGCGCTGTTCACCAGAAGATCAGGCCCCGCGCCGAAATGGGCGGCGACCGCATCCATCAATGCGGCGGCGGCCTCCGGCTGCTCGAAATCGGCCACGAAAGGATGCCATTCCGTCCCCATTTCCTGTAATGCGCGTTCCAGATCAGGCTCCAGCGCGACATCATGGCTGCCATGAAGCGCCAGCCTGTACCCCGCCCGCCCCAGCGCCATGGCGATGCGGGCGCCCAACCGGCGATGCCCGCCCGTCACCAGCGCCAGCGGTGCCGCCAGCGCCGTCACCCCTTCACCTCGCCCCGCATCCCTGCCCTGCACGTCAGGCAAAGCCCATCAGGCGCAGCACTTCCTTGCGGCTCTTTTCATCCTCGCGGAACACGCCCATCATGCGGCTGGTTTTCATCACCACATCGGGCGTGCGCACGCCGCGCCCGGTCATGCACCCATGGGTCGCCTCGATCACGACGGCGACGCCGCGGGGGTGGAGATGCTCCCAGATGCAGTCCGCGACCTGCGCGGTCAGCCGTTCCTGCACCTGAAGGCGGCGGGCAAAGGCATGCAGCACCCGCGCCAGCTTTGAAATGCCGACGACATAATCGCCCGGCAGATAGGCGATATGGGCAACGCCGGTGATCGGCGCCATATGATGCTCGCAATGGGAATGGAACGGGATGCCGTTCAGCAGGACAATCTCGTCATAGCCGCCCACCTCATGAAAGATGCGCGACAGGTGATAGGCGGGATCTTCCTGATATCCCTCGCAATATTCCAGCCACGCCCGCGCCACCCGCTTCGGCGTGTCGAACAGGCCCTCGCGCTCCGGCTCATCGCCTGCCCAGCGGATCAGCGTGCGGATGGCTTCCTGAACCTCTTCGGGCACATCCGGCTTGGCCGCAATGTCCTGCACCACATCCGCCCTGCCCTTCACTTCGTGCATCTCATATCCCGTTGAACTGATTTCGACAGGTTCCATATGGCCCCGGCGGCGCGAATTGCCAAAATTATAATTGCGAAATTCATATGGGCCGCGAAGGAACAGGGCCATGTGACCGGGGCGAACGCGCGATAGTATCGGGCGATATCGCCATGCTGCGCCGCACCCTTTTCCGCCGATGAAGCAGGGCGGAACCGGCGGCGCCGACGGGAGGAAGCGGCGGTGAACGCGATGCGCCGCCCCTGCCTAAAAAACAGGCAGGCACCCCCGAAAATGCCTGAAATGCGAGCATTATAGACTTTTCTCTCCGCATGTCCGAAGGTCAGCCATCGAGTCGTATTGCAGCGGCGGCAGAGCCATGGCTTCACGCCCGCGCGACAGGACGGGTCGGTCGAAAACGGGGGACGTTTCAATCTGATGGCGCACCGCGGCAGGCTTGGCGGAGGCCGGGAAACCGGACGGGAAGTTTTTGAGGTAGGAATGCGATGAAAAAGATCGAGGCGATCATCAAGCCGTTCAAGCTGGACGAAGTGAAGGAAGCCCTGCACGAAGTCGGCGTTTCCGGCATCACCGTGACCGAAGCCAAGGGCTTTGGCCGTCAGAAAGGGCATACCGAACTATATCGCGGTGCGGAATATGTGGTCGATTTCCTGCCCAAGGTGAAACTGGAAGTGGTCGTCGAGGCCGCCATGGCGGAACGCGTGGTGGAAGCGATCGCCAATGCCGCCCAGACCGGGCGCATCGGCGACGGCAAGATTTTCGTTTCCCCGATCGAATCGGCCATGCGCATCCGCACCGGAGAGCGCGACACCGACGCGATCTGAAGGCTGGCCCGGATCATTCGGGCAACGCCACGGGCGCGACGGAAGAAAAATTGTGAAATCCCGACCGAACGCGGACATTCGGCGGCAATGAAAAGAAAGGTAATCGAAACATGGCGAACACGCCTCAAGACGTTCTCAAAATGGTCGAGGAAAAGGAAATCGAGTGGATCGATCTGCGTTTCACCGATCCCAAGGGCAAGTGGCAGCACTTGACCATGTGCGCGGGCGTTGTCGGTGAAGATGAACTGGCCGATGGCTTCATGTTCGACGGTTCCTCGATCGAGGGCTGGAAGGCGATCAACGAATCCGACATGATCCTGAAGCCGGATCTCGACGCCGTTTATGTCGATCCGTTCAGCGCCACCCCGATGCTGATCCTGGTGTGCGACATCGTCGAACCGTCGAGCGGCGAACTCTATGCCCGCGACCCCCGTTCCTGCGCGAAGCGCGCGGAAGCCTTCGTGAAGGCGACCGGCATCGGCGACACCATCTATGTCGGCCCCGAAGCCGAATTCTTCATGTTCGACGACGTGCGGTTCGGCACCGGCTATGACGGCAGCTTCTTCAAGATCGACGATATCGAGCTGCCCACCAACACCGGCCGCGAATATGAAGGCGGCAATCTGGCCCACCGCCCGCGCGCCAAGGGCGGGTATTTCCCCGTCGCGCCGGTTGACAGCGCCATCGACATTCGCGCCGAAATGGTTTCGACCATGCTCGAAATGGGCCTGCCCTGCGACAAGCATCACCATGAAGTCGCCGCCGCCCAGCACGAACTGGGCCTGACCTTCGGCACGCTGGTGGAAACCGCCGACCGCATGCAGGTCTATAAATATGTCGTGCATCAGGTCGCGCAGGCCTATGGCAAGACGGCGACCTTCATGCCCAAGCCGATCAAGGAAGATAACGGGTCGGGCATGCACACCCATATGTCCATCTGGGACGGCGGCAAGCCGCTGTTCGCGGGCGACGGCTATGCCGGTCTTTCCGAAATGTGCCTTTACTTCATCGGCGGCGTCGTCAAGCACGCCAAGGCGCTCAATGCCTTCACCAACCCCAGCACCAACAGCTACAAGCGTCTGGTGCCGGGTTATGAGGCGCCGGTTCTGCTGGCCTATTCCAGCCGCAACCGCTCGGCGTCCTGCCGCATCCCCTATGGCACCGGTTCCAAGGCGAAGCGCGTCGAATTCCGCTTCCCCGATGCGCTGGCCAACCCCTATCTCTGCTATGCATCGCTGCTGATGGCGGGTCTGGACGGCATCCAGAACAAGATCCACCCGGGCGACCCGATGGACAAGAACCTCTACGACCTGCCGCCCGAAGAACTGAGCCAGGTTCCGACCGTCTGCGGCTCGCTGCGGGAGGCGCTGGATTCTCTCGAAGCCGATATGGACTTTCTGCTGAAGGGCGATGTGTTCACCAAGGACCAGATCGAATCCTATATCGAAATCAAGCGCGCCGACGTGGCCCGCTGGGAAATGACCCCCAGCCCGGTCGAATATGACATGTATTATAGCGCCTGATCCCCTTCAGGACTGCACAGGGAAGCCCGGGCGAGCGATCGTCCGGGCTTTTCCTTTATGGAGCGCCCGTCAATGTCCGACAGCGCGCGCCGTGGAGGCATGGGCCGTGGAGGCAAGGCTGCGGGGACAGGAGCCGCGGAGGCAGGGCCGTGGAAGCAGGGATAATCTGACCATCGACAAACCGCCGAGATGATACCGGCTCCAGCGGCTTGCGCGGTTGGCGTCGCCGGCCACTCCCCCCCCTTCACCGCGCCGCCTCTCCGGCCCACAGGAACCCGGTCGGTCGACCCTGAAGCAGCCGATCCGACTGCGCCGCATCGACTGCTCCAACCTTTTGTTTTGCCATATTCTCCGAGCCGTCAGCTGCGCCGAACAGCCTTTCCACCTGAACGGAAAACGCCCCAAAACCGATCGACATTGGCCTATGGCCGTCTGCGTCTCCAGCCCTGACGGCCTGCAAAGGGCGACTTTCCGCGCTTCCGGTACTCACGGACCTTAAGCCCACGTCTGGATTAATAATCCTTCGATGCGCGCGCGGTGATGCTCTGCCGCCCCAGCGTGGACACGGCGGAAAGCAGGGATAGCCAGCGGGTGATCTGATATTCCAGTTGCGTCGCGGAATAGCCCTGCCCGTCGGTAATCAACTCCACATAGATTTTCCGCGTCAGATATTTGCCCACGCCGATCGACGTCCCCTGCCCGGTCGTCGGATCGGCGGGCAGGATGCGCAGCCGGTCCAGCCCCGCCGCCTTGCGCACCGCGTTGATCGGGTCGAGGCCGCCCCCGCCCCCTTGCAGCGATCCGACCGCAGCGGCCAGTTGCAGGGCCTCCGGCGCGGAAAGGCTGGTGATCGACGAACCGAACAGGATGCGCGAGAGGATTTCATCCTCCGGCAGGCTGGGCGTGCTGCTGAACGTGATTTCGGGATTGAGGCTGGTGCCGCCAATGTCGATCGTCGCATCAAGATCGCTCAGCGAGGCCTGCGCCTTTATATCGAGCGTCGGATTGGCGGGCACGCTGCCGTCGAAGCGGAGCGCCCCTTCACTCAGGTCGAACCGGCGGCTGGCGAAATCATAGGTTCCGCGAATGAGATCGGCCCTGCCCACGATCTTCGGCGCCGTCACCTGACCGCCGACGGTCAGGTCCATGCGCCATTCGCTCGACAGGCCCATGCCGCTGACCGTCAGGCGGTTGCGGGCATTGGCCTTGATATCGAGCAACCATCCCGCCCCACGCGGCGCCTGCTCGAACACATCGCCGCGCCGGTTCTTTTCGATCACGCGCAGTTCGGGGATTTCCGCGACGGCCGCCGCCCGGCCCAGCGTGAAGCGGCTGCGCACCACGTCCAGATCGCCGCTGATAACGCCATTGACGCCATCGCGGGACCGGATGGCGACAGGCCCCGTGACCGTCGCGCCGATATCGTCGCGATCCAGCAGCAGCGCCTTGTTGGCCTGAAGCGCGATATTGATGCCGACCCCCTGCCCAAGGCCCAGATCGAACACCCCGCGCCCGGTGACGGTGCCGTCATCGCCGGTCGAACCGCTGATCTGCGAGAGCACCAGCCGCGACCCGTTGAACCGGCCCGATGTCTGGAGCTTCGTCAGCCGCATGCCGGTAATCGGGCTTTCCAGCACCGCATCGCGGGTCATCAGCGCGCCCTCGATCACCGGATTGGCGCCGGTGCCGCTGATATTGGCCGTCACCGCCACCTGACCGCTCAGGTCGATAATCTCTATGGTGCTCAGCCGCCAGAGCGAACTGGCCGGGCCGACATAGCGAAGCTGCGCGCGGATCGGCGCAGCGCTCAGGCGCTCCATCAGGCCGCCTTCGCCCAGCGGCGTCATCTGCGCCTGCGCCTTGCCGATGATCTTCCCGTCCTGACTGATGAGCGCGCGCATCGCCATCCGCGCATCGGTCAGTTCCGCGTTGAGGCCGATATCGACCGGCGTGGAGGTCCGGGTGACGCCGGAACGGCTCAGCCCCTTCACCTTGATGGAGGCGGACCCCCGCGTGCCGCTTTCCCCGTTCCAGCCATAGATGATGCGCCCGCTGGCCGTGCCACTCAACCCCAGGTCCACATTGCTGAGGTCCAGCAGCGAGAGCGAAAGGTTCTGCACACCGACATCCAGCGCGGTTTCCGAACCGAAGGCCGCCCGGTTGATTATCGCCTTGCCGCCGCGATAATGGATGGTCAGCGGGTCGAGCGCCCAGCCCCCTTCCACCCGCCGCAGCCGCCCCTTGCGATCGAGCGATATCTTCTGCCGATCGAGCGTGCCGGTGAGGGCAAAGCCGATTTCATCGGCCGCGATATCGGCGTCGACCTGCATATTGAACAGACGCCCGCGCTGGCCGATGACATTGGCGGTCAGCGTGCCTTCGCCATTGACCAGCCGGGTTTCGGCGGTGATCCGGTTGATCCGCATGGTGCCGACCTGAATGCCGTTGCCGACCAGTTTGGCGGCGATCGTGGTGCCCTCCGGGTCCAGCGAAAGGTCCGCGTCCAGCCGCCCGCGCGCGATATCGATCGATGTGGCGGCGGGGAAATGCGCCTGCCGGATCAGCAGCGCCGCCTTCGCCTTCTGAACGCCGCCCACCACAGAAAGGTCGATCGGCCCCCTCACCGATCCTTCGAAATCGAGCCGCCCTTCCAGCCCGCCATCGACCACCCGCAGCCGTCCCTGCCCCTTGGAGCCATTGACGGTCAGCGGCTCGATCGCAAGGATGGTTTCGCCGCCCGGCGGCATCTCGATGCCCCCCAGCGCGGAAAAAGGCCCCAGATAGGATTGTCCATCCGCCTGTATCCGGTAATCCCGCCCCTCCGGGTCAAGCAGCACATGCACATCGGCCAGCCCGGCGGCATCGAGCGGGCGCGCCAGCAGCAAATCCACCTGTGGCCGCGCTATATCCCCGTCCAGCACCAGCCGCAGCGGGCCATATTGGCTATGGTCCCCCGCCCCTGTCAGGTGCACCGTGCCGTCGCTATTGCGCACGCCCTCGCCCCGCAAGGTCAGCGCGGGCGCGTTCAGCAACAGGTTGTGAAAGACAAGGCGCCCGTCCGCCCCCAGCGCGATATCGGTCCTCATCTTGGGCAAGCCGCCCGCAATGGTGCGCAGGAAGCCCACGTCGAGACGCCGCATCGACGCATCGACACGGCCCGCAAGGCTGAAACCGCCCTTGCGGTCAGGCACGGCCTTCACCTGCGAATGGACGTCCACGACCCCGAAACCAGGGATCAGCAGGCCGCGCAGATCGCCGCCCAGCGCCAGATCATACCGCCCGGTGGAAAGGTCGAACAGCGCGACCACCTGCCCGTCCAGCTTGTCGGAGCGCAGGCGCATCGGCGAACTGGTGATGATCGAGCCATTTTTCTGCAAGGTGCCGGCGATGCTGACATTACGCAGGATCGACGCGACCATGTCGCCCTGCCCTTCGACGCTCTTCGCGGAAAGCTGGAGCGGGATCAGCGTCGTGCCATTGGTTCCGCCTGCGCGCCCGTCACCCGCCGCATGGACGCCGCGCAGCATGGTCTTGCCGAAGCGCAGCTGATCGGCGCGCAGCAGATATTCGAACCGGGCCGTGGAAAAGGGTCCGTTCAGCCGCAACCGGGCCACCAGCCCCCGCGCATCGAAGGATTTGAGCAACGCCTGCGGCTTGTTCAACCCCACATCGATCAGCAGATTGTCATAGCCGCGTCCACCCAGATGCACGCCGCCCTTCATATCCACCGCGATCGCATCCGACCGCGCCCGGAACGCGCCGGACAACAGCTTGTTCTCAAACCGCCCCTGCGCGTTAATCGACAATTGGGGGGAGGTCAGCCGGGCCAGCAGGCCGTCATTGGCGATGGCCGAACCCGCGATCGTGCCTTCGATCTTCCAGTCCCCCTTGCGCAGGCCGATATCCAGACCGGCGGCGGACTTGCGATCCAGCGTCGCGATCAGCCGGCCATCCCAGCGGGTCCAGTCGCCCTTGCCTTCCAGCCGCACATTGGCGTCCTGGCTGAGGCCCGCCATGGTGGAGATCAGCCCGCCCGCCTTCGCATTGACGGTAAGGTCGATATTGAACCGATTATCGTCCGGGCGGCTGTCGAGCGCCAGCACCAGCCGGTCATCCCCCTGCACGGACCGCATGGACAGATCGACCACGGCCTGCCCGCCCCGCACATCGGCATCCCCTTCCAGCGCGAAGATATCCGCCCGCCCGGCGACCGCCTCGTCCACCGCGAACCGATCGACCTTCAGGCGCATGATCCGAATGTCGAAATCGGGCAATATCTTGCCCGTCCCTTCGGTCTTGTTGAACTGCGGCATCTTGTGCAGCCGCGCCTGGGGGACGATCAGTTCGTCAATGTCCAGCCGGTTCGACAGCCAGCCCAGCGGCGACCAGTCCAGCCGGATTTCCGGGGAAGAGAAAAACAGCCCCTTGGGATCATAAAGCCGCAGATCATGCACCCGCGCCTTGCGGAACAGGCTGCCTTCGATCCGGCCGATGCCGATGCGCAGGCCCGATCGCGGGCTGAGTTGCTCGACCTGCCGCACGACGAAGCGATGGCCCGCCGGGCTGTCGATCCACACCAGCCCCCCTGCAACCCCGGCGAGGATCAGCAGCGCAAGCCCGGCCAGCCAAAGCTGCCAGCCATGAACGCGGCGACGCGCGCGCGGCGTCTCTTCCGGCGCGGCATCGGGCTGCGGATCGGCCTGCGGCATATCCTCGCGGTCCTCCGCCATCAGAATGCCTGCCCCAGAGAGACATAAACGGCGATGCGGCTATCCCCCCGTTGCCGGTTGAGCGGCGTGCCCACGTCGATGCGAATGGGGCCGAAGGTGGAATAATATCGAAAGCCGATGCCCGCGCCATAGCGCATATCGCCCATTTTCGGCAGAAAACCGGAGGAAATATTGCCGGCGTCGATGAAGGGAACCACCCCGAACACGCCGAATTTGATCCGCGCTTCCAGCGAAAATTCCATCAGGCTCTTGCCGCCATAGGGGTCGTTATCCGGGTCGCGCGGGCCGATCGACTGATAGGCATAACCGCGCACCGACGCGCCGCCGCCCGCGTAGAAACGGCGGGACGGGGCGATCCGATCCGCATCCACGCCGCCCAATATCGACCCCAGCCGCACCCGCGAGGCGACCACCACCCGATCCGACACCGGCACATAGGCGCTGCCGTCGACCTGCGTGGTGACATAGGTGAAGGCATTACCCTGCCACGACACTTCCGGGCTGACCCGCGCACCGAGGCGAAAACCGGTGGATGGGTTGAGCAGATCGTCGCTGCTGTCGTAAAGGATCGAAAGCGGCAGCGCGCCGATCAGGTAATTCCGGTTGGTCTTGACCCTATTGTCGTCATAATAATTAAGCTCTCGCGATGCCAGCAATTGGGCGCCGATGCTCCATGACCATGTTTTTTGATAGAGCATGTTGCTCTGCCGTTCCAGCCCGGCGGTCAGCGACAGGGTCTTGGCCTTATACGCGTCATAATCGCGGTGATAGAAATTGACCGCGCCGGTCAGCACATGATCGCGCCGCTTGAAATTGTTGCGGCGATAGGAAAGACCCGCCGCCTGTTCCCGCGTGCCGATCAACCCCTGCACGTTGATCGCGCCCTCGGGCGGGAAGAAATTGCGGTGCTGCCAGTTCGCTTCCAGCCGATAGCCCTCACCGGTGCCATATCCGATTTCGCCCGAAATCGTCCGCATCGGCGCGGGCACGGCGGCCACGGCGATATCGGCATGATCGCCGTCGCCCGCATCCTTGGGCGTTACCGTGACAGTGGATACCAGCCCGGTCGCGACGATGGCGCGGCGCAAATCCTCTACATCCGACGCCTGATACACATCATCGCGATCGAACCGGGCGATGCGCATCAAATGACGGGAAGAGAAGAGTTCGCCCGTTTCCCCTTCCAACTCTATCCCACCAAAGCGGCGATACCCGCCCGCGCGCACCACGATCTCCAGATCGCCCTTTTGCGTGTCATGATCGATGGTGACTTCCGGTTCATCCACCGTGGCGAAGGGAAAGCCGTTTTCCCCCAGCGCCGTGGTCAGCTTGACCCGTCCGGCGGTGATCTCATCCGCGTCGATGGGGTCGCCCGCCTTGACCGGGAAAACCGTCTCCAGCTTCGGCGCGCGGCTGACGGCATAGGAAAGGCCGGGCAATGTGACGGATGCCAGCGTATAACGCACCCCCGGCCGCACGCTCAGCACAGCCTGCAACCGGCCATTGCCGCCTGCCTCCGGGGGCTGCACAGCGCGGCGGATGAACGCGCCATAATAGCCATCGGCACGCAATATCCGGTCCAGCAGATCCTCGTCCAGTTCCATGCGGCGGTTGATCTGCGCGATGTTCGCGGCGTGGCCGCTTTCGGCCTTCAGCGTCGAAAGCGAATTGAACCGGTCATGAAACTGGCTGTCGGCAATATCATCGAGGCCCCTCAGGACGACTTCATAGCGCCGTTCCGACCCGTCATCCGCCAGCACGCGGGGGTCGTCCGCCGGGACGGGTGCCGCCTCCTCCTCTTCACCGGGCTGCGTATCGGGGGCAATCGCCACCCGGTCGCCGCCCGCTTCCTGCGCCCCTGCCGCAAGGGCATCGGGAAGATCGGCATCCGGCGACGCGATCGCGTCCCCCTCCGACGCGGAAGAGCCGTCCAGCGGTCCGGTCAGCCGCACATCGGGCGCGGTGCTGTCCATGTTCGGCCAGGCGACCCCGATATCCAGTTGGTCGTCCAGATCGAGGCTGAACTCGCTTTCACTGACCGGCGCGACAGAAGGAATATCGGCGGGATCGGGCAGCGCGGGAGGCTGTATCGCGGGCGGCGCCCCCGCCGAGGGCGGAAGGGTTTCTTCCGCGCCATCGGTGGCCCCGGCGGCCTCTTGCGGTGGCGGGGATGGCGCCGGACGGATCGCGTGCGCTTCCGCTTCCGCCTGAGCGGGCGCCGATGTGGGTGCCGATGCGGGCCGCTCCCCCTCCTGCGCCATGGCGGAAGAGAGGGGCATGATCAGCGCCGCCATGCCGAAGGCGCCGCCTGCGCACAGCGCCGTCACGCCGCCCCCGCAAACAGGCGTGCCCCGCGCCGCCCGGAATATCGAAAATGCCCGTCCGGCCAGCCCTGCCGCATGTCCGCCTATTTGGTGTTCTCGCCGGTCAGCGGCGGGCCGGGAATAAGACATAAGGACGGTGATTATAGGGCCAATGCGCGGGGCGCAATGTCGGCTCGTCGAAAAACGGCGAAACCGGTGCGCGGCATCCTGTTCTTATGGCCCGCCCCGTTCACAAGGCCCGCCCTGCTCACAAGGCCCATTCTGTTCACAAGGAACGCCGCAAGCGATCGAGCAATTCGCGCGCGGGGCCGGGGCTTGGTGTTTCAGGCGTGGCCGGAGCCTGCGGCGCGATGGTCTTGCGCATCCCTTCCTGCAAGCGCCACACCCGTTCATACAAGGCCTGACTGCCTGTCACCAGATCCTGCGCGCGCGGCGGCAATGTGGCTATGGCCTGCTCATCGCTGGGGGCCGCCGCCCCGAGCCGGCACTGCGCGCTTTCCAGCACGGCATCGCTGATCTCGCCGCGCCGCCACGCCTTTTGCGCCAACAGCCATGCGATGATGTGCATGAGGCGGGTCGTGACCTTCAGGGATTCGCATGCGAAGGACAGGCGCGAGAGGATTTCCAGCACCTCGCGATCCTCCATCCCCGGCCCGTCAAAATAAGAACGCGCCTCATCGGCCATCACCATCGCCTCTATATAGAGATTATCGACGAGGCGGGAACGAAGGGCTGGGTCGAGAGACTCGGCTATGATCATGGCCGATGGAATCGCATATCGCCCGCCCTTTGTCAGCAACCCAAGATGGTAAACGCCCGGTGGAGAGCGATTGTCCCGTTGCGGCACGAAAAGCCCCCGGCCAGCACCTTGACCCGTCAGGCAATGATGTCGGGGATCAGGGAATCTTCCAGCATCGCGATTTCATCCTTCAGCAGCAGCTTGCGCTTCTTCAGCCGGGCAAGGCGAAGCTGATCGCCCGTTCCGCTGAGCGCCAGAGCGGCGATCGCGCTGTCGAGGTCACGATGATCCTGCTTCAGCAGTTCGATCCGGCGCATTGTCTCTTCGGGATTCATGGACGGAGGGATAGCCGATATCCGCAGCGCCGGTCCAGACGATAAGCACCCCTTTCGCACATAGCCGCAGGAAGGGCGAAAACACATATCGCCGCAGCAAAAGCGCGCCCCGTCGCCCGCGCCAAAACAGGGGGAGACATTCCTGCCGAATCATGTTTTACTGTTCCTTCCCCGACGCTCATTTTATGGAGAAAGTCATGGAAAACAGCCACATTTCTGCTCTTCGTGCCAAGCATGACACACTCAAGGCGAAAATCCGCCATGAGTTAACCCGGCCCATGCCGGATGCGCTTCATCTGGCGGAGATGAAAAAGCAGAAATTGCGGCTGAAAGAGGCGCTCAACGGCGCCTGAAAGCCGCGACTCGAGCTGATCCGCAACCGTCCGTTCATCCATGTTCCACGCCGGAAGATTTCGACCGGCGCGAAACATCGCAGGATGATGCGCTTCCCCCTTTCGGCATGATTGCTGCGGGATGGATGGACGGTTGCGGACACAGGCGCGGATATCGGACCAAGCGGTGCGCTTTCGGCTATGAGGCTTGGCGGCACCATAGCGGAACACGCAGGAATGGCCCCGGACTGCATGAGTCTGGCTCCTATGGAGTTGCGCGAGAACGGCATCTCACAAAGGCCGCAAGCACCCTTGTGAAACCAGAACCTCATGCGGACCAGAGCAGCCTGCGGAAAAGTGGGAACCCGTTTTCGCGAAAAAGATGCGGTGCCAAAAGCCCAGAGCAATGCGGCATGCGCATGCGTCAGTTGTAACGCAACATGCCCCGGAATTTCCTGCAAGCGGCTACGCGGCTTGCTTCCTTCGCTGGCAAGCCTGCGTGATCGGGCATCTGCCCTGATTGCGCATGACCTGATCGCGCATGGGATGTGAAACGCTGCCTTGCGCGGCTCGGCACAAAGCTGCGCGGCCCTGCATGGCATCGCATGGCCTCATGGATAGGGACACGGGATTGCGCCGCCCGACGCCTTGCGCCCGGCGGGGATCGACAGGGTCAATCGTCGCGAGAAATTTTTTCCTGACGCTCATGCCGCTCCTGCGCTTCCAGCGTCATGGTCGCGATGGGGCGCGCTTCCAGACGGCCGAGGGAGATCGGCTCGCCGGTGACTTCGCAATAGCCATATTCGCCATCGTCGATACGGCGAAGCGCCGCGTCGATCTTGGAAATCAGCTTGCGTTGACGGTCACGGGTGCGCAGTTCGATCGACCAGTCGGTTTCGCTGGACGCCCGGTCATTCATATCGGGCTCGCGCAGCGGTTCGTTTTGCAGCACCGCCAGCGTGCTTTCCGCCTCCGTCAATATTTCCTTTTTCCAGTCGAGTAACCGCTGCCGGAAATATTCAAGCTGGAGGGGGTTCATGAACTCTTCCTCGGATGAGGGTCGATAGCCTTCGGGCAGATTGGTCATGACTTCTCCGCGATCACCAAAATGAACTGTACCGCCAGCCAGGGCGCGCTCTGCCGGAGCAAGTTCACGAATCCCGCAATGGCTGGTCGCACATGGTTTGGACGCGCCTATAGCCATGCGAGGGTGCCCGCACAAGAAGGCATGCGGGTTTCCCTTCATGGAAATACGGGCATGCCATGGGCCTCGGGTGGGCGAAAAAGGGTTAACATGGTCGGCGGACTGTCGTAAATTTGTGTCAGGAAGAGACAGATTGAGGGTATAAGGCACATAAATTCGTAAATTCTTGCAGCGAAATCCAAAAAACACGGTTAATGAAGTTGCGATTAACGCTATATTCCGCGTTTAATGGCGATACCCGATCAGAGTGCGGGGAAACATGGCCTGTCGCCATGTGACTAGGGTGTGAGAGAAAAATGTCGGTACGAATGGCACTTGCGAAACTTTGCGCCTATGCGTGCGGCGGCGCCATCATTGGCGGCGGCGCCGTTCATGTGGCCGAATCGCCTCGCCCGGCTGTCGTCCATTCGACGAAGGCGAAAAAGACGATCGCCCCCCGGCGAGTCGCCCAGCGCCCGCGCTATGCGCCCCGCACCGTCGCCTGCGCACCCAGAACCGTCACCACCACAACGCAACCCGCGCCCATACCGATGGCGATGGTTGCGCCCGCCGTCCTGCCCGCGATGCCTTCCACGACCGGGGGCGGCAGCCCGCCCGTCATTCTGGGCGGCAGCAGCGGCGGCCCCATCGGCGGCAGCGGCGGATTTTTCGGCGGCTTCTTCGGAGGCAGCGGCGGCGGGGGTGGCAGTCATGTCGTGATTTCCTCGACCACATCCGGTTCCACATCCTCCAATGGCGACGGTGGCGGCGGATCGACCTCGACTTCGACATCCACCACCACATCGACGTCGACTTCATCGGGCAACGTGACCTCGTCGGGCAACGTGTCGTCCACATCCTCATCGGGTAACGTTTCGTCCACATCGACGTCATCGGGGAATGTCTCGTCCACCTCCACTTCGTCCGGCAATGTCAGCACCACCTCGACATCTTCGGGCGACGTCAGTTCGACATCGACCTCTTCGGGCAATATCAGTTCCACCACCACATCGACGTCCTCCGGCAATATCAGTTCGACCTCCGGGAATGTCAGCACGACATCGACTTCGTCGGGCGACGTCACCTCGTCCAGCTTCGGCGGGTCGACCAGCACGTCCACCTCTTCCTCGACGTCCTCGTCAACATCAACGTCGTCATCTACATCGTCGTCCACGTCCACCTCTTCCTCGACGTCCTCCTCGTCGAGCACCGGGGGAACGGATGTTCCGGCCCCGCCGATGGTGCTGCTCTTCGGAGCGGCAGCGGCGGCTCTGGTCGCGCGGCGCCGCTGGGCGGGGCGCAACAGCGAAAACCAGCCGGCCTGAACGGGCTTTGGGCTTTGGGACTGCCCGCCACGGCCAGCCCTGAGAGCAGATTTATCGGCACGGCGAATATGGGGCGGCGCGGGAAACCGGCGCCGCCTTTTTCATGCCCTATCCCCGTTTCATTCGCATGCCGATATCCATGCTTACCCCGTTTCCGGCGCATCCCGATTTTCAGGCACGTCCCGGCTCAGGCCTATCCCGGTTCAGGCGCATGCCGCTTCAGGCACGTCCCGGCTCAGGCCTATCCCGGCTCAGACGCTTGCCGCTTCAGGCACGTCCCGGCTCAGGCCTATCCCGGCTCAGACGCTTGCCGGCCTGTTCGCGCCCAGTCCGTTCAGGCCCAATCTGTTCAAGCCCTCTCCGTTCAAGCCTCGCCCGTTCAAGCCTCCTCTGTTCAGGCAAGGCCACGGGATGACCCACACCTCGACAAGCGGCGCTCGATTCGGAAAGACGGCGGACCCGATCGAAACCCGTCCGCCCGGCGGCAAAAACGCCCCCGATCCGTCGCCCGCCCCTTGCGCCCGCCCGACAGCGGCGGCATAGGCGGCGGGATCGCTGTTCAGCTTCAACGACCGGATATCCGCCCATGCACGACATTCGCTTCATCCGAGACAATCCGCAGGCCTTCGACGCGGGGCTTGCCCGTCGCGGGCTGGAGCCGCTTTCCGCCCATCTGCTGAAACTGGATGAGGACCGCCGTTCGCTTGCCACCGAGCTGCAACAGAGCCTTGCCAAGCGCAACGAGGCCAGCAAGGCGATCGGTCAGGCGATGGCGCAGAAGGACATGACGAAGGCCGACGCGCTGAAGGCGGAAGTCGCAGCGCTGAAGGAAAGCCTCCCCGCGCTGGAGGAACAGGAAAAACAGGCCGGAACCGCGCTGGAAGCCGCGCTGGCCGCTATCCCCAACCTGCCCGGCGACGATGTGCCCGAAGGCCCGGACGAAAGCGCCAATGCGGAGATAAGCCGCTGGGGCACGCCGCGCGATTTCTCCTTCGCCCCGCAGGATCATGCCGATTTCGGCCCGGCGCTGGGCCTTGATTTCGAGGCTGCCGCCGCTATTTCCGGCGCGCGGTTCACGGCCCTGCGCGGCGGCGTCGCCCGCCTGCACCGCGCCCTTGCCCAGTTCATGCTCGATCGCCAGTCCGACGAGAATGGCCATGAGGAAGTCAACCCGCCCCTGCTGGTGCGCGACTCGGCGCTATATGGCACGGGCCAGCTTCCCAAATTCGCTGAGGATCTGTTCCAGACCACCGATGGCCGCTGGCTGATCCCGACCGCGGAGGTTTCCCTCACCAATCTGGTGCGCGATCAGATCGTCCCGGACGCCAGACTGCCGCTGCGCTTCACCGCGCTGACCGCTTGTTTCCGCTCGGAAGCGGGAGCGGCAGGCCGGGATACGCGCGGCTTCATCCGCCAGCATCAGTTCGAGAAGGTCGAACTCGTCACCATCTGCCGCCCCGAAGAATCGGAGGCGGAGCATCAGCGCATGGTGCGCTGCGCCGAAGGGATATTGGAAGCGCTGGACCTGCCCTATCGCAAGGTGCTGCTGTGCACCGGCGACATGGGCTTCGGCGCGCGCAAGACCTATGATCTGGAAGTCTGGCTGCCCAGCCAGCAAACCTATCGCGAGATCAGTTCCATCTCCAATTGCGGGGATTTTCAGGCGCGGCGGATGAACGCCCGCTACAAGCCGGAGGGGGAAAAGACCACGCGCTTTCTGCACACCCTCAACGGGTCCGGCCTCGCGGTCGGGCGCACGCTGGTCGCCGTGCTGGAAAATTATCAGAATGAGGATGGCAGCCTTGATATTCCGGCCGCGCTGCACCCCTATATGGGCGGCCTTACCCGGTTGGAGCCACGTTGATGCGCATATTGCTGACCAATGACGACGGCGTGCACGCCCCCGGCCTGAAGATATTGGAGGCCATTGCCCGCACCCTGTCCGACGATATCTGGATCGTCGCTCCGTCGGAGGAGCAATCGGGCGCGGGGCACAGCCTCACCCTCACCCGCCCCCTGCGCATCCGCAAGCATGGCGAGAAACATTATAGCGTCACCGGCACGCCCACCGACGCGGTGATGATGGCGGTCAGCCACCTGATGAAGGACTGCCCGCCCGATCTGGTGCTGTCCGGCGTCAATCGCGGGGCCAATCTGGCCGAGGACGTCACCTATTCCGGCACCGTCTCCGCCGCCATGGAGGGGGCGATTTCCGGCTTCCGCTCCATCGCGCTCAGCCAGGTCTATTCCCGCGAGGGCATGGGCGATCTGGTGCCCTTCGCCTGTGCGCAGGCATGGGGGGAGAAGGTGCTGCGCCCGCTGCTGACCATGCCGCATGATCCGCTGATGCTCATCAACGTCAATTTCCCGGCCATCGCGCCCGAAGAGGTGAAGGGCGTGCGCGTCGTGCGTCAGGGCTTTCACACGCCCGGCCGCACCCGGATCGTGGAAAGCACCGACCCGCGCGGCTATCGCTATTACTGGTTCGGGCTGGGGCTGAGCGACAGCGCGCCCGCCGGCAGCGATCTGGAGGCGATCCGCGATGGCTATATCGCCGTGACCCCGCTGCATTATGATCTGACGCATCAGGCGTCGATGGCCGCGCTCGCCGGGGTCTTCGACTGACCCATGCGCCTGCCGGTGCCCCGCCGCGACGATGTTTCGCATTTTCTGCAACGGCGCTCCTCCCTGCCCGTCTGGGCCGATCTGGGCTGGCGGGTCGGCCTGATCGCCGGTCTGATCGGCATCGTCCTGCTGTTTCACTGGATCTATCGCGACGGCCTGCACGATACGCTCGACAATAATATCAGCTTCGTCGATATTCTCTATTTCACCACCGTTACCGTAGCGGCTGTCGGCTATGGCGACATCGTGCCGGTCAGCCCGGAAGCGCGGCTGTTCGAAACTTTCGTGGTGACGCCGATCCGGCTATTTGTCTGGCTGCTTTTTCTGGGCACGGCCTATAGCTTCTTCATCCGTAAATCGCTCTACAGGTGGCGCATGGCCCGCATACAAAGGACGCTTCAGGATCATATCGTGGTCGCGGGCTTCGGCGTCAGCGGCAGCGAAGCCGTGCGGGAGATGATCGCGCGCGGCACGGACCCGGAAAAGATCGTGGTGGTCGATCTTTCCCCCGCCCGGCTGGAAGAGGCCGAAAAGCTGGGCTGCAACATATTGCGCGGCGACGCGACGCGCGACAGCACGCTCGATGACCTGCGCATATTCCGCGCCACCGCCATCATGATTTCGGCCGGGCGCGACGATACGAGCATCCTCATCACCCTGACTGCCCGTCATATTTCTCCCGACACGCCGATCAGCGTGGTGGTGCGCAATGAGGATAATGAGGTTCTGGCCCGGCAGGCGGGCGCAACCACCGTCATCAACCCGGTCAGCTTTACCGGATTGCTGCTGGCGGGCAGCGGGACTGGGCCGCATCTGGCCGATTATATCGCGGATCTGGCCTCTTCGGCGGGGCGCGTGCAGCTTAATGAGCGGCTGATCGGTCCCGACGAAATCGGCAAGCCGCTCTCCTCCATCGAATCGGGCCTTGGCCTGCGCATCTATCGCAATGGCAAGGCGATCGGCTTTGCCGATGAAGACGCCGCCATTTTGCGGGCGGGAGATGTCATCATCGAAATCATCCCGTCCTATCTCCGCAAGAAAAGCCCATCCTGACAGGATAATGCAAACCTATTCATCGGGCGATCAGGATCGGGGGCGCACAACCGCCCTACCGATATCAGGAGACAGTGATGAATAAGATCTTCGCCGCGCTGGCCGCCACTATTATGTTGAGCGGCACGGCGTCCGCCCAAAACCACGCCCCTGCGAACCACGCCCCTACCAACCACGCCACTCAGCCGCAACAGCAGGGGGGCCAGCATCATGACGCCCCGCAGCATAAGGCAGTGACGCCCGCCAAACAGAATAGCCATGCGCAGTCCCCGGCCCATTATCCGGCCCCGCCCAAACATTGGAGCAAGCGCACGACCCATGAATGGCAGGCGCATGTCGATCGCTGCGAAAAGAAATATCGCAGCTACAACCCGAAAACCGACCGTTACACGATTCGCAAGGGGCAGACCGCCCTCTGCCGCCTGTGATCCATCCTGCCCGCTAATCCGCCCTGCCGGTCGAACATCAGGGCGGCATCCCATCGGGATCACATCGTGTCAGGGGGGCATCGGCGGTTTCATCGCTGGCGCCCCCGCCTTTTCCCAAGGCCCACCTTTCCCAAGGGAAGAAAGAAGGCGCCGCCCCCTCTCCCTTTTAGGGCAACCGCGCCGCCGCCTTCATCCCCCATCCTGTCCCGTAATCCAGCGACGTGACATTCCTCCCGGAAATGGGTAAGGCGCGCTCCCATCATGGCAACGAAAATTCCCCTCGCGCCGAAGGTCGGCATGGTTTCGCTCGGCTGTCCCAAGGCGCTGGTCGACAGCGAACGGATTTTGACCAAGCTGCGTTCGGACGGCTATCAGATGTCGCCGGACTATGCGGGCGCGGACGTGGTGCTGGTCAACACCTGCGGTTTTCTGGACAGCGCGAAGGAAGAAAGCCTTGAGGCGATCGGTGAGGCGATTGCCGAAAATGGCCGCGTCATCGTCACCGGCTGCATGGGCAAGGAAGCTGATGTGATCCGCCAGCGCTTTCCGCAGGTGCTCGCCGTGACCGGCGCGCATCAATATGAGGCGGTCGTCAATGCGGTGCATGAGGCATCGCCGCCGGTTCCCAATGCGTTTGTCGATCTGGTGCCCGAAGGCGGGCTGAAACTGACGCCGCGCCATTATAGCTATCTCAAGATTTCGGAAGGGTGCAATCATCGCTGTTCCTTCTGCATCATCCCGTCCATTCGCGGCGATCTGGCGTCGCGCCGCATCGACGCGGTGCTGCGGGAGGCGGAAAAGCTGGTTCATGCCGGGACGAAGGAACTGCTGGTCATCAGTCAGGACACCTCGGCCTATGGTGTCGATGTGCGCCATGAACCGCGCACATGGCGCGGGCGGGAGGTGCGCACGCACATGACCGACCTTGCCGCCGCGCTGGGGGAACTGGGCGTGTGGACTCGGCTGCATTATGTCTATCCCTATCCGCATGTGGATCAGGTCATCCCGCTGATGGCCGAGGGCAAGCTGACGCCCTATCTCGACATACCGTTTCAGCATGCCAGCCCCGCCGTGCTGAAATCCATGAAGCGCCCCGCCAATGAGGCCAAGGTGCTGGATCGCATCCGCAAATGGCGCGATATCTGCCCGGACATCGCGATCCGTTCGTCTTTCGTCGTCGGCTTCCCCGGTGAGACGGAGCAGGATTTCCAATATCTGCTCGATTGGCTGGACGAGGCGCAACTCGATCGCGTCGGCGCCTTCCGGTTCGAGCCGGTGGAAGGCGCGGCGGCCAATGCCCTGCCCGATCCGGTGCCCGAAGCGGTGAAAGAAGAGCGCTACGCCCGCATCATGGAGAAAACCGCCGCCATTTCCGCCGCCAAGCTGGCCGCGAAGGTCGGGCGGACGCTGCCCGTCATCCTCGATGAGGTCGGTGAGATGGATGAGGATGGCAGCATCGGCGCCACAGCCCGGTCACAGGCCGACGCGCCGGAGATCGACGGCAATGTGTTCCTGCGCGATGTGCAACTGGCGGGCACCGACTTGAAGCCCGGCGACATCCTCTCCGTCAGGATCGAGGATGCCGACGAGCATGATCTTTACGGCGTGCCGGTGGAAAACCAGCCGCGATAGGCCGGGTTGATCGCCGCGATCATCGCCGGGGTCATCGGCAAGTCGATATCATAGCTGCCTTCCGCATAAGGCCCCGCCACATAGGGGCCGATGATCACGCGCAGGGTGTCCAACGCCTGTTTGTTGCGGGACATGGGGATGATTTCCTGTTCCGCCATGACCGGGCACTGGTTGAATTCGGCAATGCTGCCCTTGGCGTCAGGGTCCATCTTTTCGCCGCGCTTTTCCTCGCGCTGGCGGTTGAGTTCCTTGCAGAAATTGTCGCGCGCGGAGGTCGTCAACCGGGCCGTGTCGATCAGATCCTTCGTCGCCATCCGCTTGCCCGCCTTCCGATCCCAGATCAGCGAGGTGGCGAACGGCATGCCGTGCGCGCCGCCGGTATAGGTATAGCCCTCGCTTTTCATCACCAGCACGGACGGCAGGTCGGCGACGCTTTCCCAGGATTGGTCGAAACTATATTGGCGGAACGGATATTCATCCTTCGCGGCCATTTTCTGGCCGTTTTCCGCTTCGGTATGGGCCTTTTTATACTGGGTTTCCGCATGGGATCGAAGCCATGTATCGAGCGGAACGATGGCGGCGGCTTCATCGGGCCATTCATATTTGAACGCCAGCGCCTCATCCTTGCGCTCTATCGCGACATCTGCGGCGTTTCCGGCGGAGGATTGCCCGGCCGCCTGATTTCCGGCAGCGGTTTCGCCAGCGGCAGACGGATCGGCAAGGGCGCTGTTGCCCTGCGCATTTTCAACCGGCGCGCGCGTTTCTTCGCCGGAGCAGGCGGCCAATGCCATCAGGGCCGCCCCGGCGTACAGATATTTCATCGTTTTCCTTTCCCTTGCCAGACGCTAACTTTTGCCAGACTTTGCCGATACCGGACCTATGCCGGATTTCGCTTCGGATCAGCGCGCTTCTCAGTGCGAAGCAGCATGGCGGGCGGCACGGCATTTTTCCTCTAGCGCCTGCATCATATATTCGCTCTGCACGATCCGGCGGGCATTGGGCCAGCCTTCCCCGACCAGCGCGCGTTCCACATCACGCACAGCCTCATACTGGCCGCTTTCCGCCAGCTTATATGCGCGGTCACGAATGGCGCGATCGGCCTTGTTATCCGCAACATGCATCATGTCTCTCTCCTGTCATCGCCCTCTTGGGCCAATATCTCTCTTCCTTCAACGCAAGGGGGCGGGCACAGGTTGCATGGCCGCGCACATATGATCGTGAGAAATGCTCTCTTTGCCGTCACGCCCCTTTGCCCTAAAAGGGGGGCATGAATGGTTATGCCGATTTGTTGAAGGCCGATAACGGCCAGCCCGCCCAGAACATCCATATCGTCGATGCGGCAAGCTATGAAGGCTGGCTCGCCACCCAGCCGGAGCGGGTGCGCACCGCCCTTGCCGCGCAGCGCTATCGCCCGAAAGCCTATGCCCATGCGATCCTGCCGGGGGACAAGGCGGAGGAATGGGCCGTCCTGACCACCGTCGCCAATGCGGAAAAGCTGTCGAGTTGGTGCCTTGCCAGGCTGGCGGAGATATTACCCGCGGGCAGCTATCGCCTAGCAGGCGACGGCGATGTCGGCCCTGCGGGGCTGGGCTGGATGACGGCGCAATATCGCTTCGATCGCTATCGCAACGAACCGGTGGACGACGGGACGGGGCCGCGCACGCTGCTCACCCATGATGTCGCCCATATCGAACAGACGATCCGCCTCGCCGCTGCGGTGCATCTGGTGCGGGATCTGGTCAACACGCCGACCGCCGACATGGGGCCGCCCGATCTGGAACGATCCGCCGAGGAAATCGCGCAGCGCCATCACGCCGCCTTCACCGTGACGCGCGGCGACGCGCTGGAACAGGGCTATCCGATGATCCATGCGGTCGGCCGCGCCGCCCATCGCGATTATGCGCCGCGCCTCATCGAAATGACATGGGGCCAGCCCGATCACCCCCGCGTCACCCTGATCGGCAAGGGCGTGTGCTTCGACAGCGGGGGGCTGGACATAAAGCCGTCCTCGGCGATGCGGCTGATGAAGAAGGATATGGGCGGCGCGGCCCATGCGCTGGCGCTGGCGGAACTGGTGATGGCCGAGGCCCTGCCCGTTCGGCTGCACCTGCTGATCCCCGCCGTCGAAAACGCGATTTCCGGCAATGCCTTTCGACCCGGCGACGTGCTGGCGAGCCGCCGGGGCATCAGCGTGGAAATCGGCAATACCGACGCGGAAGGCCGCCTTGTGCTGGGCGATGCGCTGACACGGGCGGCGGAGGAGAAACCGGACCTGATTATCGACTTCGCCACCCTGACGGGCGCCGCCCGCGTGGCGCTGGGGCCGGACCTGCCCGCGCTCTTCGCCAATGATGACGATCTGGCGCGGCAACTGGTCGATCTGGGCCGTCAGGTCGATGACCCGCTATGGCAATTGCCGCTCTGGCCCGGCTATGGCGAGATGCTGAAATCGGACATTGCCGATATCGCCAATGCGGGCGAAGGCGGCTTTGCCGGGGCCATCACTGCCGCGCTCTTCCTGCAAAAATTCGTCGAGGACGGCACTATGTGGGCGCATTTCGATACCTTCGCATGGCGTCCCACAGCGCGCCCCGGTCGCCCCAAGGGTGGCGAGGCGCTGGGGCTGCGCGCCGCCTTCGCGCTGTTGCAGTTGCGCTACCCCCGCGCGCAAAAATGACCCCGGCCAGCGGGAATTTCACGCAAGAGGCGTTTTTACGCCCGCTTTCCACGGCTGAACCGTGCGAAACCCTTGACGATCCGCTCCATTCATCGCAGGGGCGGACGATGCACGCCATTTCCGATCATACCACCGGCCGGGGGGCCGACAGCCGTATCTGCTTTCGCCTGAAGGGCCGCTCGGTCATGCTGGATCGCCGGGTTCATGCCGTGCGCGGCGATCTGGCCGATATCAGCCTTGCCGGTCTGTTGTTCGCGCCCCATTATGCCAAGGCGCAGCCGATGCACTGCGCCGGGCAGAGCGCCTTTTTGCGGCAGGCCCCGTCCGCCGAGTCCGTGGCCGTGTCGCAACTGCTTCCGGGGGAAGGCTTTCACCTGCTGGATGTCACCGGCCAATGGGCATGGGGCTTTTGCGAGCATGATGGCTATGTCGGCTATGTCGAGCGGACCGCGCTCGCCACCGGCTGGCTGGAGGCCACCCATCATGTGACCGCGCGCGCCGCCCCCCTGTTCGCCGCCGCCGATATCAAGACGCCGGTGGCCGGCACCCTGCCCGCAGGAGCGCGCCTTGCCGGAACGGTCGAGGGCGATTTCGTGATGACGGCGCAGGGCGCGGTGCATCTGCGCCATGTCGCGCCCACAGGAGAGGTCGAGGCCGACTGGGTAGCGGCGGCGCAGCGGCAGATCGGCCAGCCCTATGTCTGGGGCGGCCGTGGCGATGGCGGCATCGATTGTTCGGGCCTGCTGCAACTCGCCTTGGGGCAGGCGGGCATCCGCATCCCCCGCGACAGCGACCTGCAACGCGACAGCCTCGGCATGGAGATCGAGGACGGCGACATGCTCCGACGAGGGGACGTCCTCTTCTTCCCCGGCCATGTCGGCATCATGCTGGACGCGGACAATCTGCTGCACGCCAATGCCTATTGGATGAGCACGATGGTAGAGCCGCTGGCAGATGTGATCGACAGGCTTCGGCCCGATCATGAACAGCCGGTACTCGCCCGGCGCAGGATAGAATTATGACCCACAATATTTTCATCGATGGCGCCGCAGGCACCACCGGCCTCGAAATCCGGGAACGGCTGGAAGGCCGCCGGGAATTTTCCCTGATCCTGCTGGATGACGCGCAACGCAAGGATGCGGGCGCGCGGGCGCAGGCGATCAACGATGCCGATGTCGTCATCCTCTGCCTGCCCGACGACGCGGCGCGCGAAGCCGTGGCGCTGATCGCCAATGATCGCACGCGGGTTATCGACGCCTCGACCGCCCATCGCATCGCGCCGGGCTGGACCTATGGTTTCCCCGAACTGGTCGGGCGGGACAAGGTCGCCGCCGCCAGGCGGGTGAGCAATCCCGGCTGCTATCCGACCGGCTTCCTCGCGCTGGTGGGGCCGCTGGTGCGCGCGGGTCTGATCCCCGCCGCCTGGCCGCTCAGCGTCAATGCGGTGTCGGGCTATTCGGGCGGCGGCAAGGGCATGATCGCCGAATATGAGGGCGAACAGCGCGCATCCGCCCCCGCATGGATGACCTATGGCCTGTCGCTCGCCCACAAGCATGTGCCGGAAATGACGGCCCATGCGGGCCTGTCGGTCGCGCCGATCTTCGCGCCGTCGGTCGCGCAACTGCTGCGCGGGATGATCGTGGAGGTGCCTTTGCCGATCGCGCTATTGCCGGGCAAGCCGTCCGTGCAGCAAATCCGCGATACGCTGGCCCGCGCCTATGAGGGATCGCGCATCGTTCGAGTGGTGAGCGACTATGCAGAAGGCACGCTGCCGATCGAGCGGCGGAGCCATACGGACGGGATGGACCTGTTCGTCTTTGCGGGCGCGGAAGGGGCGCAGATCCGGCTGGTGGCGGCGCTCGACAATCTGGGCAAGGGCGCGTCGGGCGCGGCGGTGCAGAATCTCAACCTGCTATGCGGGCTGGACGAAACCGCCGGGCTGAAGCTCTGATTTGACGGGCGAAGGCGCGCCCATGCGCCGCCTTCGCCCGTCCGCGCATATCAGTGAATCGAACCCACGGGCGATTCTATCGACATCTGAACGATCAGCCGCTCGATCTGCCGCCAGTGGCAGAAATGCACATGGTTGCCCAGGTCACGGCTGCGATCGGCGAGGATGGCGGCTTCATAGCCCGCATTCAGGCCGAAACGATCGATCAGCCGCGCCGCATCTTCAAAGCCCTTGCGGCCGCCCATATATGGTATCTGCATTCCACCCCACCCTTGATAGCCGCCCCGCCCCTTGCGCAAAGGGGCAGGCGGTCGAACAGGCAGGGGTTCAACAGCCATGCCAGTTTCCCGCTTCCCCGGTGGAAGGCAGGCCACGAAGGTCAACGGCGGATTAGCCAAATGCCATTATGGGACGATTGTGCGCTGGCGGGACAAGCCCCGTCCCGATATGAAGCGTCCCGACGGGAATATAGACAGATACAGGAAGGCGCCATGGACGAGCAGGATAACAGGAAAGCGGGCAGCGCGGGGGGCATCTTCATCGCCCTGCTGGCACTGGCCGGCGTATTCATCGGCGGGTTTCAGGGCCAGCCGACGCTCGGCCTGCTCGCCGGGATGGCGCTGGGCATGGTTATCGCTCTGGGCTTGTGGTGGAAGCAGCGATCGCGCTAGACATTTCCATATCGCGCGGGTCAGCATCGCGCCGGACGCCTGAAAGCATCATGATCTGGGAAGCCAAAACCCGATGAAAAAACATATTATCGCCCTGTCGATCATCTTCATCCTGCTCGCCGCCGGAATCCTGTTCTGGCTCACCCGGCCGGATGTGGCGCGGCTCGCCGCCGGTCAGGATGTCGGGAAGGAACCGGCCTTCACCACGCCGCGCCCGGAATGGATTCCCACGGTCGCCGTCGCCGATGCGGTCGGCTGGCAGGCCGGGCAGGCCCCTGTCGCCGCCGCCGGGCTGACCGTCGCGCCTTTTGCCGAGGGGCTGGACCATCCCCGTTCCATGCTGCACCTGCCCAATGGCGATATTCTGGTCGCCGAAACCAACAGCCCGACGCGCCCCAATTCCGGCCTTATCGCCAGGGCGACGAACTATTTCATGAACAAGGCGGGCGCGGGCGGACCTTCCGCCAATCGCATCACCCTGTTGCGGGATGCCGACGGGGACGGCAAGGCCGAGGTCAGGACGCCGTTCCTGACCGGCCTCAATTCCCCCTATGGCATGGCGCTGGTGGGCGACACGCTTTATGTCGCCAATACCGATGCGCTGATGGCCTTTCCCTATAAGGAAGGCGAGACGAAAATCACCCACAAGGGCCGCAAGGTCGTCACCCTGCCCCATGGCGCGCCCAATATGCACTGGACGCGCAACCTGATCGCCAGCCCGGACGGCACATCGCTTTTCGTCGCGATCGGCGCCAACAGCAATATCGGGGAAAACGGGCTGGAAACGGAAGCCAACCGCGCCGCCATCGTCGAGGTGGATCTGGAAACGGGCGACAACCGCGTCTTTGCGTCGGGCCTGCGCAACCCGGTCGGCATGGCGTGGAACCCGGTGACGCAAACGCTGTGGGCCGTGGTGAATGAGCGCGACGGCATCGGTTCCGACCTGGTGCCCGATTTCCTGACCCGCGTGGAATTTGGCGGCTTTTACGGATGGCCCTGGAATTACTGGGGCGGCTATGAGGATAAGCGCGTGGAGCCGGGCCGCCCGCAACTGCGCGAATATACCCATCGCCCCGATTATGCGCTGGGCAATCATGTCGCGCCGCTGGGTCTAAGCTTCGCGACCGGGTCGAAACTGGGCGCCCCGTTCGAGCAGGGGGCCTTTGTCGGCCTGCACGGAAGCTGGAACCGCAAGCCCCTCGCCGGGTACAAGGTGATGTTCATCCCCTTCAACGCGAAGGGCGAACCGCAGGGCAAGCCTGTCGATGTGCTCACCGGCTTCCTGTCGAAGGATGAGGAAGCGCAGGGCCGCCCGGTCGATGTGCTGATCGACGCTCAGGGCGCGCTGCTGGTCAGCGACGATGTCGGCGGCCGGATCTGGCGCGTCGCCCGGAAATAAGGCCGCGTCCTGCTGGACCGGGACGGGCCGAGGCGAGAAACAGCCATATCGGAAAAGGGCGCTTCACGGGATGGAAGCGCCCTTTTTCATGCATCCTGCCCCGTTATCCGCCCGTCAAAGCATCGTGCGAACAAGTGGGAACCGGCTTTTCGCTAAAATAGCGATATCAAATAGGAGCGCGCAACGTGCGTCCCATGCAACGCAGCGCGCTCCATCCGCAACCTCATGCGTCCCGGCGAAGGGCGCGTCCTTCCCGTCCGGCCAGTTCGGTCACATATTGCCACGCCACACGGCCCGAACGGCTGCCCCGCACCGTCGCCCAATAGACCGCATCCTTGCCATCGAAGGGCAGCCCATAATGGCGGGCATAGCCCTCCACCACGGCAAGATAGGTGTCCTGATCCATCGCATGAAAGCCCAGCGAGAGGCCGAATCGATCGGACAGCGCCAGCCTGTCATCCACCACGTCCCGCTTGTTGATCGGGTCGTCCTGCTCGTTCATGTGGCGGGACACGATATGGCGGCGGTTGGACGTCACATAAAGGCGCACATTGGCCGGGCGCGCACTCGCCCCACCGTCGAGCAGGGAGCGCAGCGCCCGCGCCGTATCCCCCGCCGCCCCTTCATCGAAAGACAGGTCGTCGATGAACAGGATGAAGCAGCGGTTCGTCAAGCGCAGCAGGCGGAAAAGATCGGGCAGACTCGCCAATTGATCGGCGCTGCATTGCATCAACGCTATGTCGCTGCCTTCCTTGCGCAGCTTGCCGACGACCGCCGCGACGCTCGCCGATTTGCCGGTGCCGCGCGATCCCCAGAGCAGCGCGTCATGCGCCGGATGGCCTGCCGCATGACGGCGGCTGTTTTCCAGCAGCGTTTCCTTTTGCGCGTCGATACCGAACAGCAGGTCGAAATCCGCAGGCGCAAAATCTTCCACCGCATGGGCCGTGCGCCCATCCCAATAATAGGCGGGATGCGCGGCAAGATCGGCAAGGGGCGGCGAAGGCGGGGCGAGACGCTCCAGCGCCTCGGCTATGCGGGTCAACAGTTGGTCGTTCATGCGGGCGGGTCTAGACCCTGTTCGATGGCGATGGAATCAAAAATCGCATGGAAGAACCGCAAGCTCCGGCCTGCCGATTTTCCGGCGGACAGACCCCGTCGCTGGGGGCTTTAACTGGCGGGCCGGAGGAGATATAGCGCCGGGGTGCCCCAACCCGCCCTTCCCTCTTTCGACACCCTCACCCTGCCCTATGGCGATGAAGCGCTGGCGCAGGCGGCAGAGTGGATCGCGCGGGGCCTGCCGGTGGCGGTGCCGACGGAGACGGTCTACGGCCTTGCCGCCGATGCGCGCCATTCCGATGCGGTCGCCGCCATCTACGCGGCCAAGGGACGCCCCAGCTTCAACCCGCTGATCGTGCATGTCGACAGCCGCGCCATGGCCGAAAGGCTGGCGCGGTTCGATGCGGTGGCGAGCAGGCTGGCGGATGCGTTCTGGCCGGGGCCGCTCACCCTCGTGCTGCCGGTGCGGGAGGATGCGGGGCTGTCGCCGCTGGTGATGGCCGGGCTGCCCACAGTCGCCCTGCGGATGCCCGCGCATCGGGCGATGCGGGATCTTATCGGGCGCAGCGGCGCTCCGCTCGCCGCACCCTCGGCCAATCGCAGCGGCGCGATCAGCCCGACCACCGCCGACCATGTGGCAAGGAGCCTCCACGGCCGCATCCCGTTCATTCTGGAGGATGGCGCGACCGTTCAGGGCTTGGAATCCACCATCGTCGCGCCCGAACCGCGCCGCCTGCGCCTGCTGCGCCCCGGCCCGGTGACGCCGCGGGCGCTCGAACAGGCGAGCGGCCTGCCGGTTGTCGCCGCGCAGGGAGGATCGATCGAAGCGCCGGGGCAGATGAGCAGCCATTATGCGCCCTCCAAGCCCCTGCGCCTCGACGCCCGCCATGCGGAGGCGGATGAATATCTCATCGGTTTCGGGCCGGTGCGCGGCGATATCAGCCTGTCGGAAAGCGGCGATATGGACGAAGCGGCGGCAAACCTGTTCGCCGCGCTCCATATCGCAGACGCGGCCTCACCCGCGCGCATCGCCGTTGCGCCGGTGCCCGATGAAGGGGTTGGGCTGGCGATCAACGACCGGCTGAAACGCGCCGCCGCCTGAGTCGGAAATACCGGAAGAAACAGAGCCAGGCTTCAACCCTTGGAACGAGTCACGCGCCTCGTTCCAACGCAGCGGACTTAGAGCATTTTCAAGTCGGATGGAAACATTCGACGACTCGGAAAATGCGGAAAACAAAGGAAATAAGGAGCATGCTCTGATTCAGTCTGATCGGAATATGCTCTAACGTCCGTGAGCACCGGAAGCGCGGAAAGTCGCGATTAGCAGGCCGTCAGGGCTGGAGTCGCAGATGGCCGGGCCAATGCCGATCGGTCCTAGCAGTCGTCGCGGCCCTGCTTGCGACATTCCTTGCGCATTTCGCGCCCGCGATTGCGATCCGCCTCATCCTGGCTGGTGGTGGCCCAATCCGCAGCCTGCGAACCGGCCTTGACCGGCACAGTGGCCACATTCCACGCGGTTTTCGCGACACAACCCGGCAAAAGCAGCGCAAGCATGGGTGCTATTATCAGAAACCTCATGAACGCCTTCCTTATTTATTCCTGTAAATCATTCGCGGTGATTATTTACAATACCTGCCCGGTAATAACTGGTAAAGAGCGATCCGATCTTAGAGGATCACCAACTGGGGGAGTCTATGATATGGCAAATATCAATCGGGCGGTAGCGGAATTCTTCGGAACCTTCTGGCTTGTATTCGGCGGCTGCGGCAGCGCGGTTTATGCGGCCACCTTTCCTGATGTCGGAATCGGCTTTCTGGGGGTGGCGCTGGCCTTCGGCCTCACCGTCGTCACCATGGCCTATGCGGTGGGGCATATTTCCGGCGGGCATTTCAATCCGGCAGTGACCATCGGCCTGTGGGCAGGCGGACGCTTTCCGATGCGCGACGTGCCGGTCTATATCATCGCGCAAGTGCTGGGCGGCATCGCGGCCGCTTATATGATCTACGTCATCGCCGTGGGCGCGCCTGATTATGCGCTGGCGGTCAACGGGCTTGCCGCCAATGGCTATGCGGGCGGGTCGCCGGGAGGCTATTCGCTGACATCGGCCTTCATCGCCGAAGTGTTGCTGACCTTCTTCTTCCTGATGGTCATCATGGGCGCCACCAGCAAAAGGGCGCCGGCGGGCTTCGCGCCGCTGGCCATCGGCCTTTCGCTGACGCTGATCCACCTGATCGCCATTCCGATCACCAACACCTCGGTCAATCCGGCCCGCGCCACCGGCCCGGCGCTGGTCGAAGGCGGTCTTGCCCTGCAACAGCTCTGGCTGTTCTGGGTCGCACCGATCATCGGCGGAGCGGCGGGCGGCCTCGTCTATTATTGGCTGAACGGCGAAGAACCGGCCTGACAAACCCGAAAGGATGGGCGCCTGGCCGATGGTCAGGCGTCCCGATGGTCAGGCGTTCAGTCTTTCGGAGAATTTCTTCCTGAGTTTCTGTAATTTGGGCGGGATCACCGCCATGCAATAAGGATTGCGGTCGCCCGCGCGGTTCCAATAATCCTGATGATAGTCCTCGGCGCTGTAGAAAGGCGCCATCGGCTCGATCGTGGTCACGATCGGGTCGGCATGATCGGCCTGCGCGCGCGCGATCGCCGCGTTCGCCGCCTCTTCCTGCCCGGCGTCATGGGGAAAGATCGCGGACCGATATTGCGTTCCCACATCATTGCCCTGCCGGTTGAGGGTCGTCGGCTCATGCGTCGCGAAGAACACGTCGAGCAGATCATCATAGGAAATCAGCGCGGGATCGAACCCGATGCGGATCGCCTCGGCATGGCCGGTGGTTCCCCGGCACACCTCCTCATAGGTCGGGTCCGGCCGCGCGCCGCCGATATAGCCGCTTTCGACGCTATTCACGCCCGCCAGTTGCAGAAACACGGCCTCCGTGCACCAGAAGCACCCCCCGGCCAGAGTCGCCCATTGTTCGGCCATTATCTTTCCTTCCATCATGATCCCGCTCGCCGCGTCCGCCGTCGCTGTCGCTCCCCCGGCGACAGGCCGCCTGCGCGATAATTCAGCGATAATTCATCTGATGGAATCTGGGGTCAGGATACGCGAATTTCAACCTCCGCCGCGCGTTACCGTGCATTCCTGTCTGCCCGGCAGCAGGTTGAGCCATGTCTGTCAGGATAGCAGATGCGCCGCCAACACCGCAAGCGCGCCGCCACAGGCCGCATAGAGGCCGTTCGTCATCGGATTTGATCGGAAAATGGTGGGCGCGGCAAGGATTGAACTTGCGACCCCACCTGTGTGAAGGGTGAGAATACGGGCTTTGGCGAACATTGGCGAACGACAAAACCCTAGGAAAACGTTCATTCTTGTCCTATGCTGTTCACCGATGTTTTGAACGCAAATTAGACGCAGTTAAACGCAGGGTGTGAAATGGCGGACTTGAGCAAGGTGGGGGAACGAACGAAATTGAAGCCCAAACCGAACCGGGCACCTCATTGGCAGCGTATTCGCTTCGGGGTTTATATCGGCTACCGCCCGGCCGCGAACGGCGGCGCGGGCGCATGGGTCGCACGCGCATATGACCCCGATGCCCGCGAATATTGCTTCAAGGCCCTTGGTGATTACGGCCAGCTTGCCGGAAACGAACAGTTTGCCGCCGCGAAGAAGGATGCGGAGGTTTTTGCCGACAAGGTGGAAACCGGGGCGCTGCGGTATGCGGGCACAGCGGCGGATGAATCCATGCCTGCCGTCAAAATGGAAACCGTTGCCGATGCCTGCCGTGCCTACCTTACGGAAAAGGCGGACCCTAACGGCATAGCGGCGGGGGTGTTCCGCCGCCACGTATTCAATGATCCGATTGCCAGCGTGAAACTCGACAAGTTGCGCCGCCATCATTTGAAGGCGTGGCGCAAGCGGCTGGAGGATGCCCCTGCGCTGCTGAGCCGGAACAAGGGAGGCGTGACACGAACGAAGCAACGGGCGGCGTCGACGGTCAATCGTGACATGGTGCCGCTCAGAGCGTCGCTGGCGGCTGTCTTGCCTCCAGGCGCGCCCGGAACCGATGCGGCATGGCAAGAGGCCCTGAAGCCCGTGAAGGGAGCGAATGGGCACAGGACGCTCTATCTGGACCGGGAAGAGCGTAAGCGGTTGCTCGATAAGGCGAGCGCGGAATTTGAACCGTTCCTGCGGACGCTGTGTCTTTTGCCTCTGCGTCCCGGCACTTTGGCAAGCCGGACGGCTGGTGACTTCGACAAGCGGACAAGGACGCTGGTGATCGGACGGGAAGCCAAGACGGGGAAGGCCCGCAAGATCACCGTGCCGCAAGCGGTGGCGGATTTTCTGGCGGAACAGGCGAAGGGCAAGTTGCCAGCCGCTCCGTTGTTCCGGCAGGGCAACGGCAGGGCATGGAACAAGGATGCATGGAAGGGGCCGGTCAAGGAAGCGGCGGAGAGGGCTGGCCTGCCCGGCGGGACGTGCGCCTACACGATGCGCCACAGCGTCATCACCGATCTGGTGGCCGGCGGTTTGCCGATCCTCACCGTTGCGCAAATATCGGGGACAAGCGTTGCGATGATAGAAAAGCACTACGGGCATCTTGTCGGCAACGGTGCCGAAGAGGCTCTTGCGAAGCTGGCGCTATGAGCGATAGCAGCGCCGCCATTCTGCCATTCGCACTATCGGCGCATCATCGCGTCATTGGTGCCGCGCAGCCTGATCCTGAAGCGCGAACAGGAACCGGACTTTTCCGAAATGACCGACGAAGAAATTGCCGAAATGTTCGGGCGTGCCTATCGTAACCGCAAGATTCGCAGGGATTTGGATATGCTGACCCGTTAAAGGCTGCGTGACCGCGCAACGGCTGCTAAACCCCTGTCGCCAAGGGGGAGCATTGCGTGCCGGAACTGAATTTTAAGGGCAAGGAATTCGTCTATAATCACCATCTGACGGTGCCGTTCCGTCCGTTGGTGCCCGATGCCGACAAGGGCATTGGCGAACCGGCGCTGGACGGCAATCTCATCATCCACGGCGACAACCTGCACGGGCTGAAGGCGCTGTTGCCGACGCACGCGGGCAAGGTGGACTGCATCTTTATCGACCCGCCCTACAACACCGGCAACGAAGGCTGGTGCTACAACGACAACGTAAATTCGCCGATGATAAAGGAATGGCTGTCGGATAACCCGATTGGGCTGGATGACGGGCTTCGGCATGACAAATGGGCGTGCATGATGTGGCCGCGCTTGCGGTTGCTACACGAACTGCTGTCGGAGAACGGTAGTCTGTGGATGACGCTTGATGATAACGAAGCGCAACGGGGCAAGCTGATCCTAGACGAAATATTCGGAGATGCAGGTTTCGTCGCCAATGTCGTTTGGCAGAAGAAATATTCCGTCGCTAACGATCATACCGGCATTGCCCCTATGCACGATCACATGCTGGTTTATCGGAAAAGCGAATGGTCACGAAACCTGTTGGAGCGTGCGGAAGGCAACGATAGCCAATATCGCCACGAAGACGGGGGCGGTATTTTTCGGGTGAGCGACTACACCTGCAACAAAAATTCCGATGAAAGGCCAAATCTCTACTATCCCGTCATCAACCAAAACACGGGTGAAGAAATTTGGCCCAAGAAAACGGCAGTATGGCGTTATACCCGTGAACGGCATTCACAGAATGAGGCCGAAAACCTCGTTTGGTGGGGCAGAGACGGCAAGGCTTCAACGCCGGGCTTCAAACGCTATCGTCACAAGCTGAAAGGCGGTGGCGGCGTCGTTCCGGGGACATGGTGGAATTGGGAGTTCGCCAGCCACACCGATGCAGCGAAAAAAGAACTGCGTGCAATCCTGCCCGATATTCTGCCGGAAGATTCGACCATAACGCCCAAGCCGGTGACGCTGATCGAAAGAGTTATCCAGATTGCGACCGACAAAGACGCATTGATTCTCGATTCCTTCGCTGGTTCCGGCACCACGGCTCACGCCGTTCTTGCAGCCAATGCCCGCGACGGCGGCAAGCGCCACTTCATTTTGGTGGAAGGCGAAGATTACGCTGATCGTTTGACGGCGGAACGGGCGCGCCGTGTCATCAAAGGCTATGCCTTCAAGGGCACGCAAAAAGACGAACTGCTGCGCGAACCGTTGACGTTCACCAAGCTGCGCAATGCCGCAACGCTGATGGAGCGGGTGCAGGGCATCGAAACGCTGGATGGCCCGAAATATGACCGCATCGCCAAAACGGTGAAGGACGGCGCGTTGATCGTTACCGGCGAACGCGATGTTGAAGAACGCACCGAAGGGCTTGGCGGAACATTCACCTATTGCACGCTTGGCGATCCGATTGACATGGACGGCCTGTTGACGGGCGAAGACCTGCCAGCCGTCGAAGGGCTTGCGGCTTTGCTTTATCACACCGCTACATCGCAAGCCTTCGACCAATCCAGTCTGACGGCGGAACCGACCATCGGCGATGGCGTGATGCGCTTGGGCGATGCCAATGGCCGTCACCTGTGGCTCATCTACAAGCCCGATCTGGAATGGCTGAAATCCGCCGAAGCGGCGTTGACGCTAAGCCGGGCGCGGGCAATCGCCGCAACCGAAGCTGGCGACCATCTGGTGTTCGCACCGGCCAAATTCGTTAGCCGTGAATTGCTGACGCAGGAACGCTTGGCCGTAGAATATGCACCGCTGCCCTTCGCGCTCTATCGTGTCGAAACGGCGTAACCCATGGCGTTTCGTGAACTCGATTATCAGACGCGGGCGCTTGGCGCGCTGGATAGCTTTCTTGATGCCTTGGCCGTGGAGAAGGCGAAGGCTGACAAGGTTGCGGCAGTTATTGCCGACAATCCCGATTTGGGCTTGGAACTGCCGAACTTCCCGGCGAAGGCATGGGATACGCTGAAGGACGCCGGGCAGATTCCGCCCAATCGTGCCCATCTGGCCTATTGCCCGCGAACCACGGGCCATGGCCAGCCGGTGCCCAATGTCACCCTGAAAGTGCCCACGGGCGGCGGCAAAACCTATCTCGCCTGTGCGGCGCTTTCGCGCATATTCGGGCGCTATCTCGCCAGCAACACCGGCTTCGTGCTGTGGATCGTGCCCAATGAAGCGATCTATGCCCAAACCCTGAAGGCGCTGAACGACCGGCAACATGCTTACCGGCAAACATTGGACCGCGCGGCGGCTGGCCGCGTGCGCATCATGGAAAAGGGCGATCCCCTGAACCGCGCCGATGTGGACGCCAATCTGTGCGTCATGGTGCTGATGCTGCAATCGTCGAACCGGGAAAATCAGGACAGCTTGCGCCTGTTCCGCGACCGTGGCGACGTGCATGGTTTCACGCCAGCCGAAGGCGAGCAAGCCGCCCACAAGGCGCTGAAGGACGCCATTCCCAACCTATCCATCTATGATCTGGCGGACGGTGGCCTGGCATGGCCGATGGTCAAGGATTCGGTGGGTAATGCGTTGCGCATCATCCGGCCCGTGGTGGTCATGGATGAAGGACACCGGGCTATTTCCGATTTGGCGTTCCGCACGCTTTACGGCTTCAACCCGCTGTTCGTGCTGGAATTGAGCGCGACGCCCAAGGACGTGGCCGCGCGCGCCGCCACGGCGACCCGCGAAGCGACGCCCGAACGCAAGGCCAATGTGCTGGTCGAAATTTCCGGTCGCGAACTGGAACGTGAAGGCATGATAAAGATGCCGCTCAACATCGTGCCGATGGCGGGCAGCGACTGGACGGCGACGCTTCAGGCGTCCTTGGCCAAGTTGAATGCGCTGGACGCGGCGGCGAAAGCCTATCGCGGCGATGGTGGGCACTATATCCGGCCCATCCTCTTGGTGCAGGCGGAACGCACGGGCGCGGAACAGCGCGATGCTGGCTTTATCCATGCCGACGATGTGAAGGCGTGGCTGGTCGCGGCTGGCTTGGACGAAGCCGAAATTGCCCTGAAAACGTCCGAAGTGAACGACTTGGACAAGCCCGAAAACCGGGATTTGCTGAAACCGTCCTGCCGGGTGCGCGTCATCATCACCAAGGCGGCGCTGGCCGAAGGTTGGGATTGCCCCTTTGCCTATGTGCTGTGTTCATTGGCGGCATCGGGCAATGAAAGCGCGATGACGCAGCTTGTCGGGCGAATCTTGCGCCAGCCGCACGCAATCCGCACCGGCGTTGCCGAACTCGACGAATCCTATGTCTTCACGCACCGGGCGGAAACGGCGGCGGTTGTCGCGGCGATCAAGCAAGGGCTGTCCAACGATGGCATGAGCGATCTTGTGCAGGATGTGGTGCTGAAGGATGCGGGCGGTAGCGCCGTCAGCAAGCGCAAGCTGGACCGGCGCGAAGCATTCCGAACGACCGACATTGCCTTGCCGCAAGTGCTGTGGATCGATGAAGGACAGGATGCGCGCCTGCTTGACGCCGAAAGCGACCTGTTCCCGGCGATTGCATGGGCGACGTTCGACGCCGAAGCCTTTGCCGACACCCTGCCCCAAAATGCCCAAGCCGCCGCAAGCCAACTGGTCCGGCTGCGCACCGGCGATAGCGCCGGGTTCGTCACCGAAGACGCCGTTGCCATAAATGAAGCCGTTGCGTTCGACGCACCGCACGCTGTCCGCATGTTGGCCGATATTGTTCCCAACCCTTATGTGGCGCGCGAACTGGTTGGGCGCATTCTCGCCAGATTGCGAGTGCGCGGGTTTGACGACGAACTGATTGGACGGCTTTCGGCCTATATCGTTGACGAAGCCCGCAAGGCGCTCACCAAATGGCGGGACAGACAAGCGGCTGCGATCTTCGCCGAACGTCTCGCATCCGGCCATATCGAATTCAGGGTGCGCGGCGATGCGGGTGATTGGATTGCACCGGACCATATTTGGACAAGCGCGCCGGAAACCGCGCCGCAAGTGCCAAGCAAGAGTGGCAGCGCACTGGAACGCAGCCTGTTCCTGCCCGTCTATGCCAGCGACCTGAACGACGATGAAAAGCAGGTTGCCGTCTATCTGGACGCCGAAGCCGTCATCAAATGGTGGCACCGCAACGGCACGGACAGGGGCAGCTATGCGCTTCGCGGCTGGCGGCGAGGCAATGTCTATCCTGACTTCGTATTCGCTGCCTTGCGCGATGATGCGGGCGAACGGCTGGTCGCTGTTGAATCGAAGGGCGATCAACTGGCGGGCAATCTCGACACCGAATATAAGCGTGGACTGCTGGAAACGCTCACCAAAGCCTATGGCAAGAATGCCGGAACCAAGGCGGGCGAACTCCCCATGGCGGCAAAGACCGTCGAATATGAAGCCGCCGTTGTGCTGTTCAGCGACATAAGCGTCCAGCTGCCCGTGCTGATTAGCGGGTAGCGGGCAACCGATTAAATCAGGGCGGGCATTTCCATAGCCTGCCGCGCGCGCCGTCAGTGTCGGAGGTATTGGCACGGTCTTGTTTTGTTCTCATGTGTTCATATATGTTCGCACGGGGATAGGAGGCATCCGACAAGCGCGAATCCCACGCGCTTCCCCGCTCATCCTTGGGAGCCGATGGGGAGGCGGAATGGACGATACAGCGATACTTCAACGGTTGGTTTCGGCTGGCGATGTTTTTGATCTGCTGGCACGAGAATATGATCGGCGTGGCGATTATGCTGATTATGAGGTCTGCAAGCGGGTTGCGTTAGACATGCTGCTTGCCCGTCTCAAAGATGGAGCCCTTGAGGCGTGGTCCACTAGATGTAGTTGGGATTCTTATCATAAAGAGGGATGCCCTGAGAAAGTTCCCCAAGAATTTTGGTCGCATTTTTTCTATGCAGGCCCGAATTGTCGTTCATTTGATCCAGTGTCTGGTGATTTTCGGTTCAGTTACATGGGGGATGATCTTTCAGACCGGGATGGTAGCGCGTATGCGGTCTTCTTTGACCCACAGGGGCTACCGGGGATAGCAGTTCCCAGATGGAATGCTGCGGTTGATAAAGCTCCCAAAAAAACAGAAACGGCAGAGGCACGCAATACGTCAGGAGTGAAAGGACGGCCTCCGGCAAATTGGTGGCCAGCCTTTGCGGAAGAACTGGCGATATATTGCCTAGAAGAAGGTTTGCCGGGCGGCGAAGGCACGGACGGGCAGTCAGACGTGATCGAAGCTATTTTCCGGCGGATGGCTGAAAAGGGTGAATCGGAACCATCCCGGACTACGGTTCAACCTGTTATTAACGCGATATTACGGCGTTGGCGTTCAGCCGGAAAATGATTGTGGCCAGTTTTCCGGCTATTATGGCCCTATCCGGCTGACGGGGGCATCCCGGCCAAAGACAATCGGTTCCGTTCCACAACGAACGGAGTCGAGTATATGAATAGCATTCCCGAACCTCTTGCCTATAGCGTGAGCGAGGCTTGCCGCGTTTCCACCTTGGGCAAGACGCGCCTTTATCAGCTTATTGCCGAAGGCAGGCTGGAAGTCCGCAAGATCGGCAAGCGCACGCTGATCCCGGCCGATAGTCTGCGCCGTCTTATTGCGGGGGATGCCTGAGCCATGCCCTGCAAGCAAAACCCGACCACAAAGGGCCGGGTTCTGTGGAATAGCTTGGCTGGCGTTTCCTCAGAATCTCTTACCCTTTCGGCCTGTCGCGCTCAATATCTGATTGCTGCTTATGGCCTTCGCTCCGAACTGGCAGCGATGCTGGCGGCTGTAGCTTTCGGGGGTGGCGATCATGGTTGACCGCTATCCCGATGTTATCGCCGCCTTTCTCGACGCCATGCGGGCGGCTGGTGTCCATCCTGTCGATCCTATCGCTGCCGACCTTGGCAATGGCCTGATCCGCTTCGCCTGTGAGGGCGACGGGAAGGGCAAGCGCAATGGCTGGGCTGTCCTCCATCTGGACGGCATCCCCGCTGGGGCGTTCGGCAATTATCGGTTGCAGGTGTCGGAACGATGGCGGGCCGGTTCCGTCGAGCGTCTGACGCCAGCCGAGCGTCGGGACCGCATGGCGGAGTATCGCCGCAGGCAGGCGGAGCGCGATGCCGTCAAGCTGGCCGAACAGGAACGGGCGGCGGAGCGATGCCGGACCCGCTGGGCCAATGCCGGGCCTGTCGATCCGGCCCATCCCTATCTGATGCGCAAGCGGGTGTCGGGTGAAGGATTGCGGCAGGAAGGCAATCGCCTGCTGATGCCGATGTTCGACCCGGCCGGGGTGATGTGGAATGTCCAAGCCATTGGCCCGGATGGTTCCAAGCGGTTCGCCAAGGGCGCGCGCCAGAGGGGGCTATTCTGCCTGATCGGCCAGCCTGACGCCGTGCTGATGGTGGGCGAGGGTTTCGCTACCTGCGCCGCTGCGCGCCGAGCGACGGGCCATGCGGTCGCGGTTGCCTTTTCGGCCATGAACCTGATGGAAACGGCGCAAACCATGGCCGTGGCCTATCCCGATTGCGATCTGGTGATCCTCGCGGACGATGATGCGCACCTGATCGACCATCCGACAATCAAGAAGAATGTGGGGCTGGAAGCTGCCCGCGCCGCTGCATTGGCAGTTGGCGGGCGTGTGGCGCTGCCGCCGCGTGGAGATAAATGACATGAATGAAGCAACGAAACCTGTCGCTTTGGATATGGCGGATATTCAGGATGATGCGGCCTTGGCCGATGCCATAAACATTGCCGCTGTCCGTGAAGCGAAATTGCCCGCTGGCTTTGTGTCCAAACCGGGCGGCATCTTCTACAGTGATGAGGAAAATTCCCCGGTCTGGATATGTTCGCCTGTCCGCTTTCTGGCTCAGACACGCGATGATCGGGGATCGGCATGGGGGCTGCTGCTGTCGTGGCAGGATCAGGATGGCCGGGAACATCGCTGGGCCATGCAAAAGGCGATGCTGGCAGGCGATGGCAGCGAGATCAGGGCTAACTTGCTTGACAGGGGGATGCGGCTGGGAACGTCCCACAAGGCGCGCACAAAGCTGCTTGATCTGCTGGCGACGGTGGCAATCAAGGGACGGGCTATGGCTGTTGACCGCGTGGGCTGGGCGGAAGGAGCCTTTGTCCTGCCTGAAATAAGCTATGGTGATCGTCCGCAAAACAGGGTGATCTATCAGGGACCGGCGCAATTCGATCATCCCTATCGTGCAACCGGCACGCTGGCGGATTGGCAGCATCTTGTCGCCCGTTATGGGGCAGGGAACAGCCGGATTGCGGTTGCCCTTGCATCTGCCTTTGTCGGGCCGTTGCTCGATCTGTTGGGCGAGGATGGCGGCGGCATCAATTTTCGTGGTCCTTCATCGATCGGTAAATCGACGGCGCTTTTCGCCGCTGCCTCAGTCTGGGGTGCACCATCTTTCGTTCGCCAATGGCGCTCCACCGCCAATGGGCTGGAAGGGGTGGCGGTCCAGCATTCGGAAACCCTGCTGTGCCTCGATGAACTGGCGCAGCTTGATCCCAAGGAGGCGGGGTCAGTTGCCTATATGCTCGCCAATGGCGTGGGCAAGGCGCGTGCCGGTCGCTCTGGTGCCTTGCGTGCGCCGACACGCTGGCGGGCCTTTTTCCTATCATCAGGGGAGATCAGTCTTGCCGACCTTGCGGGCCGTGATGGTAGGGGCGCGCGTCGTAGTGCGGCTGGGCAGGAAATTCGTATCCTCGATATAGAGGCAGACGCTGGGGCGGGGCTTGGGCTGTTCAATACATTGCATGACGCTCTAAATGGCGGTGCCCTGTCGCAGCGGATCAGGGAGGGCGCGGCAACCGTTTATGGCGTGGCGGGGCCGTGCTTTGTGGAAATGATAGCGGCTGATCGTGAAAACTACGCCAGACACCTGAAGGCGACGGTGAAAGCGTTTACGGAACAGAATGTTCCTGTCGATGCCAATGGGCAGGTCGCGAGGGCCTGTCGTCGCCTTGCCGTGATAGCTGCTGCTGGTGAACTGGCCCGGCATCTGGATATTCTGCCTTGGAAAAAGGGAGAGGCATGGCAGGCGGCGGCGGTCGTCTTTCAGGCGTGGCTTGCCGGGCGTGGTGGCGTGGGTGCTGCTGAGGACACGGAGGCCGTATCTCGCGTTCGCGCTTTTCTTGAATTGCATGGTGCATCCCGCTTTGAACCGATGGACAGGGGGGAGGCCCCCGAACAACGCACGATCAGCCGGGCCGGATTCTGGCGAACCAATGAAGCTGGATTGCGGGAACATTTCATTTTGCCGGAAGTGTGGCGCAATGAGGTTTGTGCTGGAAGCGATGCGACCCGCATTGCCCGCGTCCTCGCCGCCAAGGACATGCTGCGGGCCGCAGGCGATAAATATTCCATATCACAGAGATGCCCTGGCATTGGGAAAACCCGTGTCTATGCCGTTCTGCCTTCCATATTCGGGGAAGAGGAATGAGCAACCAATTGCCAAAAGCGCCGGACAATCTTGCTGACATGCTCATTTTCGGTGTTCCACGTGTTCCACGATTGAAAACAAAGGATAATTCTGGAACACCGGCGAAAATTGAAGGTGTGGCAGGTGTTCCGCCCTTTGGTGAAGTGGAACACCTGCCACACCTTGCCGATAGTGGTGGTGTTCCGCTGAAACCCGCAGAAATGCTTGATGGGACACGCGGGACACCGGGGACACCTGATTCTGGTAATAGTCTGAAAAGCTGGCGTGATGGCATCGCCTCGCTTGATCCTGATACGCCACGCGGCGGCTATGATCCATCCCGCTGGTCACGCCTTGTCGATGATTGCCACGCGCTGCTGTCCGGCTTTGGGCAATCCGCTGCCTCGCTGGGCTGGACGGGGATCGACCTGTTCGGCGTGCCTGTGGCTGGTGCCCATGCGGAATATCCCTTTGGTGGCCTTGCGTGGCGTATGAAAGGCGGACGGGTGATCTGCATTGACGAACATCAGGCGGTCTATCGGATGCCGTTCAGCGGAGCCATGGCGCGCTGCGCTCGCGGGTTTCTGGACAGGCGGAGCGGTCCCTTTGTGCCGGTGTGGGAGATGGAGCAATGAACTTTGATCCTGACTTTGGGAAAGGGCGATTTGGAGGCAGGCATGACCGATGCTGAATTGCGGGCGATCTGGCGGGACTGGTGCGATTATGGCGGGGACTTCCCGCCCGTGTGCCGGGATATGACGTGTGGGGCGCAAACGCGCGCCGGGACGCCGTGCAAGCGGCGCGACCTGTATCGTTCCGGCCGCTGCAAGCTGCATGGCGGCCTGTCGAGCGGGCCGAAAACCGCGAAGGGCAAGCGCCGTTCCGCCCGCAACGGAAAACAGGCAGCAAAGGGCAAACCCCATGAGAGGGTGAAGAAAGCTTATGATTTAGGAAAATCTGGCAGCGCTACCGTGCGCCGGGAAGGCTGATATGGGCGGATACGGCTCTGGGCGATATGGCGGCAGGCCAACAGCGGAGGCATCGCTTCGCATCGATATTGCGCGGATGTTGCGCATGGGACAGGCCAAGGAAGGCGCATGGCTTAGCGGGAGCCTGTCATGGACCCGTGGCGGCCAGCCGTCCGGTTCGATCGGCTATCAGGCCATCATGCATGTGCCCGGCGAGGAGCGGCTGGAACTGGCCTACACGCGCGGCAGCGGCGAGGATCGGGAACAGGTGCGCCAGACGGTGCGGCTGTGCCATACAGTGCCCAACTACGGCGGCAAACGATGGTGGATGATATGCCCCTTTCGCCATATCCGCGTCGGCAAGCTGTATCTGCCCCCCGGCGGTGATCGATTCGCCTCCCGGCAGGCATGGCGGCTGGGCTACCATATCCAGCGTGTCGCGAGACATGATCGCGCCAGCGAGCGGCTGTTTCGACTGCAAGGCAAGCTGGGGGGCGATTTGGGGCTGGGCGCTTTTCCTCGCAGGCCCAAAGGCATGTGGCATCGCACGTTTGATCGGCACATGGAACAATATTGGGAACTGGAGGAAGCGGCGGACGCGGAACTGGCGATGGGGCTGGCGAAGATAATGGGGCGGCGCGACAAACGGCTATTATGAGTTACGATGGCTGTCGCTCATTACCTGAGAGAAATTGCGCGACTGGCAGGGCTTTGGCGCGAATCTGACCGGCGAAAGCCTAGCCATTCCAGCGCGTTTCCGACGCCCTCGTTCACCGCCGTTTTAAACGCATATTGAACGCATCAGGCCATCTTTTCAGCTAAGTGATTGAAAAGATGGTGGGCGCGGCAAGGATTGAACTTGCGACCCCACCCGTGTGAAGGGTGTGCTCTACCACTGAGCTACGCGCCCGATCAGGGAAGCAGGCCATTGGCACCGCAACGCCTCGCTGTCAAGCAAGCGTCGCCGCCTTTTTGCGAAGAAACGTAATTTGCCGTGGTTCCGCCGCCGCCTATCGACAGCCTCGTCCCCCGACACGCCGCCGAATAAATTATTGCAATGCAACAGGATTCACGTCGCGCCCGTCTTCCCGGCGCAGGCGCAGGCCGTTGCAATCCGGGTCGTCGCACTCGCATCCTTCGACCAGATAGCGGATGCCGCACATCACGAGGATGTTCTTGTCCATATGGAAATTGTCTATTCCCGCGGCAGATACGATCTCGCGCACCTGCGCCGCGATGCTTTTAAGCTCCGGCCTCATTGCTTCTTCCTTACGAGTCGTCTGGATGAGAGCGTCCCATGTTGCGATGCAATATGTCAACCCTGCGCTTGAACCCTTCCCTTTTGCTGCCCATATGGCGGGCATGAGCAATTCTTCGTCCAACGCCCTGCCCCAATGGCACGGCACCACCATCCTATCGGTCCGGAAAAACGGCCGCGTCGTCGTTGCCGGCGACGGACAGGTCAGCATGGGCCAGACCGTCATGAAGCCAAACGCCCGAAAGGTCCGCCGGTTGCATGACGGCAGCGTCATCGGCGGTTTCGCCGGCGCCACCGCCGACGCCTTCACCCTGTTCGAACGGCTGGAGGCCAAGCTGGAACGCCATAATGGCCAGTTGATGCGCGCCGCGGTCGAACTCGCCAAGGACTGGCGCACCGACAAATATCTGCGTAACCTTGAAGCGATGATGGCTGTCGCGGACAAGGAAACCACGCTGATCCTGACCGGCAACGGCGATGTGCTGGAACCGGTGGACGGGATCGCGGCCATCGGTTCGGGCGGCAATTTCGCGCTGTCCGCCGCGCGCGCCCTGATGGAATATGAGGCCGATGCCGAAGTCCTTGCCCGCAAGGCGATGGCGATCGCGGGCGACCTATGCGTCTACACCAACCATGAAGTGACCCTCGAAGCGCTCGACAGCGTGGTCTGAACCGGACGAGACAAATCTGACATGAATGCCAACCTGACCCCCAAGGCGATCGTCGCCGCGCTCGACGAACATATCATCGGCCAGAACGACGCCAAGCGCGCCGTGGCCGTGGCCCTGCGCAACCGCTGGCGCCGCCAGCAACTGCCCGCCCATCTGCGCGATGAGGTGACGCCGAAAAATATCCTGATGATCGGGCCGACCGGCTGCGGCAAGACGGAGATTTCCCGCCGCCTCGCCAAGCTGGCCGACGCGCCCTTCGTCAAGGTCGAGGCGACCAAGTTCACCGAAGTCGGCTATGTCGGCCGCGACGTGGAGCAGATCGCCCGCGACCTTGTCGAGGAAGCGGTGCGCCTGGAACGCGACCGCCGCCGCGAAAAGGTGCGCACCGCCGCTTCCGAAGCCGCGATGGAACGCCTGCTGGACGCGCTCACCGGCAAGGAAGCGAGCCAGGCGACGCGCCTTTCCTATCGTCAGCGGATCGAAGCCGACCAGATGAACGATACGGAAATCGAGATAGAGGTCGCCGACAATCCCGCCATGCCGATGGAAATCCCCGGCATGGGCGGTCAGGTCGGCATGATCAACCTGTCCGACCTGATGGGCAAGGCGTTCGGCCAGCAACAGCGCAAGCGCCGCAAGATGAGCGTCGCCGATGCGTGGGACAAGCTGGTGGAGGAAGAGCAGGACAAGCGCCTCGATCAGGATGATCTCAACCGCACCGCGCTGCATGATGCGGAGCAGAACGGCATCGTGTTTCTGGACGAGGTGGACAAGATCGCCGTCAGCGACGTGCGCGGCGGATCGGTGAGCCGCGAGGGCGTGCAGCGCGACCTGCTGCCGCTGATCGAGGGCACGACAGTGGCGACCAAATATGGCCCGCTCAAGACCGACCATATCCTCTTCATCGCGTCGGGCGCGTTCCATGTGGCCAAGCCCAGCGACCTGTTGCCCGAATTGCAGGGCCGCCTGCCCATTCGCGTCGAGTTGAAGGGCCTGACCGAGGAGGATTTCGTGGCGATCCTCTCCGACACCAAGGCATCGCTGGCCGAGCAATATAAGGCGCTGCTCGGCACCGAGGGCGTGACGATCGACATGACGCCCGACGGCATCGGCGCGGTTGCCCGCATCGCGGCGGAGGTCAATGGGCAGGTCGAGAATATCGGCGCCCGCCGCCTTCAGACGGTGATGGAAAAGCTGTTGGAAGAGGTAAGCTTCGACGCCGAGAATCGCAAGGGCGAGACGCTGCTGATCGACGCCGCCTATGTGGACGATCAGCTTGCCAGCATTTCGCGCAACACCGATCTTTCCAAATATATATTATAAGCGAAAACGGGCGGATAGGCCGGGCCAGATGCCGCCATGTCCGCCCGTTTTTCGTTCTGCCTTTCGATGACCCCCGCGGTTCGATGATCCCTGCCTTTCGAGGTCAACACCCGGTTCAAACCCCGGACATTCCCCCGACATTCAGCCGCCGGGCACAGCCTCGCGGCGCTCGCTCTTCGTCCAGTCTTCTATGCCCAGTTGCGCAGGCAGAGCGCGCAACACCGCGTTGAGCCGCTGGTTCCGGTCGGAACGGCAGCCCAGATTATGACGCAGCAGCGTGGTGGAGCCATCTGCCGCCGTCCAGCTTATGTGATAATCCGACATGTCGGTGGCCTGCGCGTCGCATTGCGTCCGTTCCTCCGTGCCATTGGCGGGACGATAGGGCTCCAGCGCTTCGGCCATGGCGCGATAGGTCGCCGGGGCGCCCTGCCGGACATGATGCCCCAGCGCCGCGCTATGGCGCTCACCGTCGAAAGTCACGGCTCCATCCGGCGCGACAGTAACGGAATAGACCGGGCAGAAGCCGAAACAGGGACCGACCGAATAGCCGATGCTCTCCCCCTCCGGCGCAGTCCCCGGACCGGAAGCGGGCGGCAAAGATGCGCAGCCTCCCAGTAGCAGCGCCGCCAGCAGCCCTGCCCCACCGGCGCCTGACCCCCGCCCACGAGCGGCAGGAAAGACGCCAAAAGAAAACGCCGTCATCATTCTTCTCCTACGCATTTTCGCCCGCTTCTTATCGCCCGCATGCTAGCATCTGCATGGCAGGGCTTGTCGATCAGGGCTTGGGCAAGACGGTGACGGCATAGCTCTTGCCCTTCACGAGATATTTCGCCGCCAGCGCCCGCAAATCTTCCGCCGTCACCTGTAGCGTGTCGCGCATCATCGTCTGCATCGCGGTGACATAACGCGGGTCTTGCGTCGCGCCTTCCAGTTGATCCATCCAGAAGGCGTTCCCCGTGCTGGCCCGCGCCAATAGCTGCGCCATCGGGGCGAGCGTGCGCTGCAACTCGTCATTATTGACAGGCTTTGCCGCGAGGTCCGCCGCGATTTCATCGACCAGCTTGTAGAAATAGTCGATCCGCTCCGGCTTCAACTGGCTGATGACCGCGAGATAGCCCTGCCCCTTTTCAAAGCCCTGCGGCCAGTCCGACATCGCGTTCGGGCTATAGGCCGCGCCATCGACGGCGCGCAGTTTCTCGAACAGGCGATCGCTGATGATCTGCGCCAATATGTCGAGTTGCCGCGCTTCCCGCGTGTCGGCAAGGCCCGCCCCGGTCGGCCATGCGATGACGGCGGCGGCCTGATCCTTCTCACCATCATGGGTGAGGACCAGCGGCGTTTCATTATGCGCGGGGAAGCGGATCGCCGCGCTGTCCGGCTTGATCGGCAGCGGCGTGCGTTCGGGCAACGCACCGAAGCTGGCCGCCACCGCCGCAATCGCCTCATCCGCCTTCACATCGCCGAACAATTGCACCTCGATCGGGCCGGTCGCGAGGAGCGGCGCCCAGAACGCCTTGAACTTGTCGGGCGTCAGCGCGGCGATTTCGGGCTTGTCGGGCGTGCGGAAACGCATGTCCTTGTCCCGCAACAGCCAGACGAGATCACGCCCCAGCACCGCATTGGGGGAGGAAGAGGACGCGTCATAGGCCGCCAGCAACCCGGCCTTGGCGCGCTCCACCGGCTCGCCCACCCAGCCGGGATAGGCAAGCTTGGTCGCGAACAGCCGCAATTGGTCCTTGTAATCGGCCGGGCGGGTCAGCGCGGCGAGTTCGAACGCATCGTCATCCACGCCGAAATCGAACCCCAGCCTGCGGCCATTGGTCAGATCGTCCATTTCCCGCTGACCCAGCTTGCCGATGCCGTTGGCCGCCAGCACATAGCTCGCCGCCCAGACCGGCTGCACCTGCCCCGGCGAAAGGTCGCGCATGCCATGACCAAAGCGTATGTTCACCCGCACCTTGCCCGTTTCGGCGTCATTGGCGAACAGCATCAGCTTCACCCCATTGGCAAAGCTGATCTGCTGGATGCCCGACGCGCCCAGCGCCTGCGTCGCGACCACCTTGCCCGCCACGGGCAATTTGGGGAGGTCATCCATCGTCACGGTGCTGGCGGACAGGCGGACATTGCTCGCCGCCTCGACAGGGGCTTCCAGCGCCGCTGTGAGACGCGCCTCGGCATTCGGCTCGGTCTTGGCCATCACCAGCATGGCGCGGTTGGCGTCGCCGGTGAAGATGCGGCGCGTCGATTCCAGCATATAGTCGGGCGTCATGAGGGGCCGGGCGCTGCGGTAAATATCCAGCGCGGCCTGTGGCGACACCGTGGTTTCGCGGATATCGACGGCAGAGACGAGATCGCTGGCCTGCCGCGAACTGGGTTCTGTATCGCTGTTCTCCACGGCGATGGCGAGGACGGTTTCCATTTCCGAAAATTCGCGATCGATTTCCGCCTTCGTCGCCGCGTCGCGCTTGGCGTCCTCGATAATGGCGCGCGCGTCCTTCAGCGCCTTTTCCCAATCCTCCCCCAAGGCCGTGATCGACAGGAAAGTGCCGTCCACCGAACGGCTGACATCCTGCACATCGACACTGGCCTGAAGGAAACTGGCGTCGCCCCGCCGCGCGGCCTCCTCCAGCCGCCGGTTGATCATCTGAAGCGCGACCATGTCCGCCAGCTTGCGCTGATTATAGACGATGGTGTCGGCCTTGGACTTCCATGGCCGCAGCCATGCAACGGTGATGGTCGTCGGCAGGCCGGGCTGGACGATGACGGCGCTGGACGGCGCCTTGGGATCGGGCGCGCCGAAATCCGCGACGGGAGCGGTCTTGCCGACGCCCTTCCAGCCGGAGAAATATTTGACCAGCAGCGCTTCCATCGCCTTGGGGTCGATATCGCCGGAAACGGAGATGACCGCGTTTTCCGGCCTGTACCAGCGATCATGAAACGCCTTGAGCGTCGCGGCGGTGGCGGCGTTCAGCGTTTCGACATTGCCGATGGGCGCATGGCTGCCAAGCGGCTGCCCGGCGAAGAACAGCGACCGGGTGGCGTCACCCACCCGCGTGCCGATATTGGTGCCTTCGCGCATTTCCGCGAGGACAACCGCCCGCTCGGCATCGACGGCGACCGGGATGATATTGGGGTCGGTCATCATGCCGGCGAGGATTTTCACGCTTTCATCCAGACCTTGCGGCGTCGCATTGGGGAGATCCAGCGCATAGGTGGTGCCGGTCGGCGTCGTCTGGGCGTTGCTGTCGCTGCCGAAGGTCACGCCGAGCCGCTGCCACAGGCGTTTGGATTCGCCATCGGGCACATATTTGGAGCCGCGAAAGGTCAAATGCTCCATGAAATGGGCATAGCCCTTCTCATCGGCCCGTTCCATCAGCGACCCGGCATCGACGCGCAGGCGGATGGATATCTGCCCCGGCGGGACCGTGTTATGCCGAATCGCATAGCGCACGCCGTTGGGCAGCGTCCCGAACAGCCATGCCGTGTCGATCGGCACATCGCTGTTTTCATAGAGCCACGGGCGCGGCGCCTCTTTTTGCGCGGCGGCGGTGACGGCGGGGCGACCGGAGTCCCGTGCCTGAAGGGGGAAGGACCAGCCCCCGGCCAGAGCAAGGGCGAGGACCAGCGAGTGCGACAGGCGCGAACGGGCGATTTTTATCATCGCCCGGTCATAGCCCCGATTTTCTGAACCGGCACTTACAATTTATACCGTGGCGGGGCTTATATCATGGCCGGGCGATTTCCCGCCCCGTCATGCGCCGGGTCATGCATCGCCTCCCGCAACGGTTCCGTTCAGCTTCTGAACTTGCTCACCGCATGCTTGTGCGTGCCGACGCTCTTGCGACGGCGGCGCGGGCCGCCTCCGGGCCGTTCGCCAGCACCGGCACCAGCGCCGCCCTCGCCATGGCCGCGCTGACCGGCACCGTCGCGATCATGGGAGCGCCCATTTTCGCCGCGATGCGCGCGATCAGGCGCACCGCGCCCACCCTGATTGCGCCCGCCGCCATTGCGATCGCCGCCGCTCTTGTTGGGGCGCGGGCCGCGCTGGACCGGCGCGGGCTTGGGCAGGTTGCGCACCAGCTCGTCGAAATCCTCCGGCAGCGGAACCACCTCGCATTTCAGGCGCATCAGCCGCTCGATGGAGCGCAGATAGGCGCGCTCATCGGGGGACACCAGGCTGATCGCAATGCCATCGGCCCCCGCGCGCGCGGTGCGGCCGATGCGGTGCACATATTGTTCGGCCACATTGGGCAATTCGAAATTGATGACATGGCTGACGCCCGACACGTCGATGCCGCGCGCAGCGATATCGGTCGCGACGAGGAACTTCACATGGCCATGGCGAAAAGCCTGAAGCGCCGTCGTGCGCTGCGCCTGGCTCTTATTGCCATGGATCGCGACCGCCTCGACACCGGCGCCGACGAGGAATCGCACCACCTTGTCCGCGCCATGTTTGGTGCGCGTAAAGACGAGCGCCCGGTCGATCGCGGGATCGCGCACCAGCTTGTTGAGCAGGGCTTGCTTCGCGCCCTGATCGACAAAGCTCACATATTGGCGCACCCGCTCGGCCGTGGTCGATTGCGGGGCTACGGAAACCTGCACCGGATCATGCAGGAATTGACCGCCCAGATCGGCGATCTCCCGCGGCATGGTCGCGGAGAAGAAGAGGTTCTGCCGCTGTTTCGGCAGCATCTTCACGATGCGCTTGAGCGGCGCGATGAACCCCATGTCCATCATCTGGTCCGCCTCGTCGAGGACGAAAATCTCCACGCCCGACAGGGTGAAGGCCCGCTGGTCGATCAGGTCGAGCAGACGGCCCGGCGTCGCCACCAGCACATCGACGCCATCCTGCAATTGCCGGATCTGGCGGTTGATCGGCACACCGCCGAAAATGGTGGCGACCGAGATTTTCATGAACTTGCCATAGGTGCGGAAGCTGTCGGCGATCTGCGCCGCCAGTTCCCGCGTGGGCGAAAGCACCAGCATCCGGCAGCTATGGCGCACCAGAGCCTTGGGGTTGCGATGAAAATAATCGAGCGAGGGCAGCGCGAAGGCCGCCGTCTTGCCCGTGCCGGTCTGCGCGATGCCGCACAGGTCGCGCCCTTCCAGCAGCGGCGGAATCGCCTGCGTCTGAATGGGCGTGGGGGTTTCATAATTTTTGGACGCCAGCGCCTTCAACAAGGGTTCGGCAAGGCCAAGTTCGGAAAAACTCATATTTATTTTCCACCATTCATGGCTCCGCAGTCCACCCCTCCCCAAGGGAGAGCGGACAACGAAGCGGGTCCAGAAACGACCCGCGTGAACAGGGAAGCCTCATCAAACGAAGCGCGCTATTGGGCCGATCCGGCGGCGAAACCCGCCGGATATTCACGCCGCCAATCCATCGTGCCGATCATCCGGCATCTGTCGCGCTGCCCGCCCCATAGAGAAGTATGCGGAGGATTACAACAATCTTGCACCCATGCCGGGCAGTTTGCCGCTTGATTCCCCCCGCGCCAATCGCCACATGTGCGGCATGTTGATCGAAACCGAAAAGACGCCGAACCCCGCGACCCTCAAATTCCTGCCCGGCAAGCAGGTGATGGCGGCGGGCACCCGCGATTTCGCCTCGCCCGAAGAGGCGGAGGCATCCCCGCTGGCCGAAGCCCTCTTCTCGCTAGGTGACGTGACCGGCGTTTTCTTCGGCGGCAATTTCATTTCGGTGACGATCGCCCCCGGTTCCGAATGGTCCGACGTGAAGCCCGATGTGCTGGCCACGCTGCTCGACCATTTCACCGCGGACATCCCCCTGTTCCGCGTCGGCACCGCCGCCGGCATTCAGGTGCCCGGCGACGGGGACGATGCCGCCGGTCTGGCCGATGATCCCGCCGACGCGGAAATCGTCGCGCAGATTCGCGATCTCATCGATACCCGCGTTCGCCCGGCCGTCGCCAATGACGGGGGCGACATCATTTACCGGGGCTTCGACAAGGGCAAGGTCTATCTGCGGATGCAGGGCGCCTGTTCGGGCTGCCCCTCCTCCACGGCCACGCTGAAAAACGGCATAGAAGCGCTGTTGAAACATTATGTGCCCGAAGTAACAGAGGTATTGGCGGTTTGATCCTGTATCCGGCACCGCCCGTCGTCGCTTATCATTGCAAATTGCCGTAAAACGGCTAATCGCGGAAGCCCAACCGGGTTCGCGGAAAGATAAATTGCGCCAACTGATTATAGATACCGCTACGGAAGCCTTGTCGGTCGCGTTGTTCGACACCGGCGCCCTTGTGGATTCGCACCATGAAATCTATGGGCGCGGCCATGCCGAAAAACTTGTGCCCATCATCGCGGAGATGAGCGAGGGCGGCCGCGCCGACGAGATCATCGTCGATAAAGGCCCCGGCAGTTTCACCGGCGTGCGGGTCGGGCTGGCCGCCGCGCGGGCGCTGGCCTATGGCTGGAACGCGGGCCTGCATGCCTATGAAAGCCTGTCGCTGGTGGCCGCCATGGCGCGGCAGAACCCGGCAAGCGGCGACACCGCCGCGACGATCGCCGTCAGCATGACCGGCGGGCATGGCGAATGTTTCTGGCAGATATTCGACCGGACTGCGCTGACCCCTTTGACCGGCGTCACCTCTACCCCCATTGTCCGGCTGGCCGAGACGCTGGACGCGCCCATCCTCTACGGGACGGGCGCCGCCGCCGTGGTCGACGCGCGCGGCCATGGCAAGGCGGTCCCCCTGCATCCCGACGCCCGGCGCCTGCCCCTGTTGCCGCAAAGGCTGTTGAGCGACGACCCCACCCCGCTTTATGGACGGGGCGCCGACGCGGTGCCGCTCGCCGCGCGAGAAAGCTGAGAATGCGCGAGGATATGAGCCAGGCGCTCCGCGCCGTCGCCTATACCTATCCCGACCACCGCGCCGAAGCTGCGGCCAGCGAAATCATCAGACAGGCGTTCAGCCCGGCCTATGGCGAGGCATGGACCCCGGCCCAGATGTCCGGCTTCATGACATTGCCGGGGGTGCGGCTTTCCTTCGCCTGTCTCGATCTGGCACATCTGGGCTTTTCGCTGACCCGGCATGTGCTGGACGAGGCCGAACTGATGCTGATCGCGACAGATCCCCGCTGGCAGAACCGCGGCATCGGCGAATTTCTTTTGCGGGACTGCATAAATCACGCCAGAAAATCGCGGATTGCCACGATTCATCTTGAGGTGCGCTGCAATAACCGGGCGATCCAATTCTATCTGCGTCATGGTTTTGAGCAAGTTCATCGCAGACCTGCTTACTATAAGGGAAGCGACGGCACTTATTATGATGCCCTCAGCTTTCGCCTGACACTTGACTGAGGCCAGAATCCCGTTGCTTCTCTAATGAAAAAATATATATTATCCGCACAAGCAAAGTTTATAGGGTCGCCCCAATTCACCGGAGAAAAATGATGGATGATACAACCGCCAGGAATGAGATGCTGATTACACTGACATCGGACATCGTTGCTGCCCATGTCTCTAATAACAGCGTGGCTGTCTCGGATCTCCCACAGCTCATCCAGAATGTTCATACCGCTCTGGCTGGCCTTGATTCACCGGCTCCCGCACCTGAGATCCGGCAGGAACCCGCCGTCTCCGTCCGTGCTTCGGTGAAGCCCGACTATATTGTCTGTCTTGAAGACGGCAAGAAGCTGAAGATGCTGAAGCGCCACCTGATGACGCATTATCAGATGACGCCGGAGGATTATCGCACGAAGTGGAATCTTCCCGCCGATTATCCGATGGTCGCGCCCAATTATGCGGAACAGCGTCGCACTCTGGCCAAGAAAATCGGCCTCGGCACGTCGCGCAGCCGGAAGAAGAAGTAAAGCATTTCCGCCGTGGCGTCTGTACGGCCACGGCGAATGTTCGATATCAGGCGAGGGAAGGACAAAATAGCCGTCCCTCCCTTTCCATTTCGCGCAAATGGACTAGAGTGCCCTTTCTTGTCACAGAGCCGAGCAGGATGAATGCCCCGTAAAATCGACATAGAGGCGCTATGTGCCGAAAAAGGCCTCCGCATCACCGAGCAGCGCCGCGTGATTGCGAGAGTGTTGTCCGAAGCGGAAGATCATCCGGACGTGGAGAAATTGCACGAACGCTCGGCCGCGATCGATCCGGGCATCTCGATCGCCACGGTGTACCGTACCGTCCGCCTGTTCGAGGAAGCAGGCATATTGGAACGGCATGATTTCGGTGATGGCCGCGCCCGTTATGAGGCCGCGCCCGAATCGCATCATGACCATCTGATCGACGTCGAAACCGGCAATGTGATCGAATTTGTCGATCCCGAACTGGAACTGCTGCAAAAGCAGATCGCGGAAAAGCTGGGTTTCCGCCTCGTCGATCACCGCATGGAGTTGTACGGCGTCGCCCTCGACCGCAAGCACTGAGGCACGATCGGGAGGCAGGCTCCGGCGAATCGGGCGTATCGCCGCGCTGGTCGCCAGCCTCCTCCTGTGCCTTGCCCCCCACCTGATCTGCCGGGCATTGCGCCTGCCCTCCCGCTGGCCGCGCCGCTTTCTGGCGCTGGCGGCGCGCAGCGCGGGCGCGCGCGTCCATGTGGAGGGGACACCGCGACGGCGCGATATCTTCTTCATCGCCAATCATGTGAGCTGGCTCGACATATTGGTGCTGGGCGGCGCGACCGGCGCCGCGTTCATTTCCCATGACGGGGTCGCGGGCTGGCCGCTGGTCGGCTGGCTGGCGCGGCAGAACAACACGATCTTCGTCGCCCGCGCCGATCGCCACGGGGTGCGCGACCAGATCACCGCCCTGCGCGCTGCGCTGGAAAAGCATCAGCCCGTCGCCCTGTTTCCCGAAGGCACCACCGGCGACGGCGGCGCGCTGCTGCCGTTCAAACCGGCGCTGCTGGCCGGGTTGATGCCGCCGCCCCGGGATCTCGACATTCAGCCGGTCTGGATCGACTATGGCGCGGCCGCCCGCGACATTGCCTGGCATGGCGAGGAAAGCGCGGGCGCCAACGCGAAACGCCTGCTGGAACGGCCCGGAAGGCTGGACGTAACCCTGCATTTTCTCGATCCGTTCGACCCGGAGGACCATCCCGATCGCAAAGCCGTGGCGGACGAGGCACGAAATCGTATCATGGCGCGGCAATCGGCTTTCGTGACGCGCCCGGTCCCTGTATAGCTGAGCCGATGAATCGCACCAAAAGCAAAGCCGCGCCGCGCACCTTCCACGTCAAATCCTTCGGCTGTCAGATGAACGTCTATGATGGCGAACGCATGGCGGAGATGCTCGGCGCGCAGGGCATGACCCCGGTGGAGGAAGGCGTCGCGGCCGATATGGTGGTGCTCAACACCTGCCATATCCGGGAAAAAGCGGTCGACAAGGTCTATTCCGACATTGGCCGTTTGCGCCGCGAGGATGGCAGCCGCCCGATGATCGCGGTCGCCGGATGCGTCGCGCAGGCCGAGGGCGCGGAAATCACACGCCGTACCTCCATGGTCGATATCGTCGTCGGCCCGCAGGCCTATCACCGCCTGCCCGATCTCATCGGCAAGGCCACGCGCGGCGAGGAAGCGCTGGATACGGACATGCCTGCGGCGTCCAAATTCGGCGCGCTGCCCGATCGGCCCAAACAGCCCCGCCCCACCGCCTTTCTAACGGTGCAGGAAGGGTGCGACAAATTCTGCACCTATTGCGTCGTCCCCTATACGCGGGGCGCGGAAATCAGCCGGCCGTGGGCTGCCATCGTCGATGAAGCCAAGGCGCTGATCGATGGCGGGGTGAAGGAAATCACGCTGCTGGGCCAGAATGTCAACGCATGGACCGGAGAGGATGCGGCCGGACGCGCGCAGGGCCTTGCGGGCCTGATCCGCGAACTCGACCGGATGGAGGGGCTGGAGCGCATCCGCTACACCACCAGCCATCCCAACGACATGGAAGACGATCTGATCGCCGCCCATGGCGATGTCGGCAAGCTGATGCCCTATCTCCACCTGCCGGTGCAGGCCGGGTCCGACCCGATATTGAAGGCGATGAACCGCAGCCATACGCGCGATTCCTACCTGCGCCTGCTCGACAGGGTGCGGGCGGCACGGCCCGATATCGCGCTGTCGGGCGATTTCATCGTCGGCTTCCCCGGCGAAACCGACGCCGATTTCGACGCGACGATGAGCCTGATCCGGGAGGTCGGCTATGCCTATGCCTTCTCGTTCAAATATAGCCCCCGCCCCGGCACGCCTGCCGCCGACATGGATCGCCAGATCCCGGCGGACGTGATGGACGACCGGCTGAAAACGCTTCAGGCGCAGATCATCGCCGACCAGCTTGCCTTCAATCAGGCGACGGTCGGCAAGCGCACGCGCATCCTCATCGAAAAGCCGGGCCGTAAGCCGGGCCAGCTCGTCGGCAAGTCGCCATGGCTGCAATCCGTCCATGTTTTTGCGGACGGGGCGCGGATCGGCGACATGATCGAAGTCGATATCGTCTCGGCAGGCCCGAACAGCCTCGCCGGGGAACTCACGGCAAGAAAAGAGGCCGCATGACCCAAAGGATGCCGCACTGATGGCGAAAAAGCATGTTCAGGCAGAACCCGGCGATCGATCGAAGCTGGAACTGACGTTCGACAACCCCCATCTGCTCGGCATGGTCTTTGGCCAGTATGACCAGAATCTGGTGGCCATCGAAAACCGGCTGGGCGTCTATATCGGCGCCCGCGGCAACCGCCTTCAGATCGAGGGCGAGGCCAGCGCCGCCGCCCGCGCGCGCGATGTGCTCAACGGCCTCTACAACCGCGTGGCGCAGGGGCAGGAAATCGACACCGGCGCGGTGGAGGCGGTGATCGCCATGTCCTCCGAACCGACGCTGGACGGCATCATCCGCCGCGATGTCAGCGAGCCGCCCAAGGTGATGATCCGCACGCGCAAGAAAACCATCGTCCCGCGCAGCGGCACGCAGATCACCTATATGGAGGAACTGACGCGCAAGGACGTGATCTTCGCGCTCGGCCCGGCCGGCACCGGCAAGACCTATCTGGCCGTGGCGCAGGCGGTGAGCCAGCTTATCACCGGCAGCGTGGACCGGCTGATCCTCTCCCGCCCGGCGGTCGAGGCGGGCGAGCGGCTGGGCTTCCTGCCCGGCGACATGAAGGAGAAGGTCGATCCCTATCTCCGTCCGCTCTACGACGCGCTGTACGACACCCTGCCCGCCGAGCAGGTGGAACGGCGCATCGCCAGCGGCGAGATAGAAATCGCCCCCATCGCCTTCATGCGCGGGCGCACGCTCGCCAATGCGTTCATCATCCTCGACGAGGCGCAGAACACCACGCAGGCGCAGATGAAGATGTTCCTGACCCGCTTCGGCGAAGGCAGCCGCATGGTCGTGTGCGGCGACCCCCGGCAGGTCGATCTGCCGGTGCCGGGCGTCTCCGGCCTTGCCGATGCAGTCGAGCGGCTGGAGGGCGTGGACGGCATCGGCGTGGTGCGGTTCAATGCGGCGGACGTGGTGCGCCACCCGATCGTCGGCCGCATCGTTCAGGCCTATGAGGGGCCGGATGCTTGAAATCGCCATCCTCACAGAGGATAGCGGCTGGCCGCTGGATATCGATTGGGACGCCCTTGCCGACCGCGCCATCCGCGCGGCCTTTGCCCAGACGCCGCATGATGTCCTCACCCGGCGCATCGTCGCGATCGAAATATCGATCAAGCTGGCCGACGACGCCGAGGTGCAGGCCCTCAACCGCGATTATCGGCACAAGGATGCGCCGACCAATGTGCTGTCCTTCCCGATGGTGCCGACCGATCTGCTCGAAACGCTGACCAACAGCGACGATGGCGAGGTTCTGCTGGGCGATATCATTCTGGCCTATGAAACCTGCGCGCGCGAGGCGGCGGAAAAGGGCATATCGGTCACGGACCATGCGACCCATCTGATCGTGCATGGCATTTTGCATCTTCTCGGCTATGACCATATGGTGGATGAAGAAGCAGAGGCGATGGAAAGCATGGAGACGCTGGCGCTGGCCAGCCTCGGCATTACGGACCCATATGCGTAACCAACAGGGGATTGAAAAGCGTCATGTCTGAAGGAAGCACGTCCGGTTCAAAGGAAGCGGACAGTAGCAGCGGCGAGGGCAGTATATGGCGGGGCCTGAAGGCCCTGCTATTCGGTGAAGGCGGCGAATCCAGCCTGCGCCGCAACCTTGAAGACGCGATCAACGAATATGACGAGGAAGCGGAGGAAAGCCGGAGCCTGCCCGGCAAGGGCGACCTGTCCCCGCTGGAGCGCCAGATGCTCCGCAACCTGCTGCATTTCAGCGAACATACGGTCGATGATGTGGCGGTGCCGCGCGCCGATATCATCGCCATAGAGGAAGGCGCGAGCTTTGCCGATCTCGCCGCGATCTTCGTGGAGGCCGGGCACAGCCGGATTCCCGTCTATCGGGGCACGCTCGACACCATTGTCGGCATGATCCATGTGCGCGACGCTTTTGCCGTGATCGCGCAGGGCGCCATGCCGCCCAAGACCCTCGAACCGCTTATCAGGCAACCGCTCTATGTCCCTGAAAGCATGGGCGTTCTGGATCTCATGGCGGAGATGCGGGCCAAGCGCACCCATCTGGCAATCGTGCTGGATGAATATTCCGGCACCGAAGGGTTGCTGACCTTCGAGGATCTGGTCGAGGTCATCGTCGGCGAGGTCGAGGATGAGCATGACGAGACGCCCGAACAGATGCTCGTCGCGCTGGACGATGGCCTGTGGGAAGCCGACGCCCGCGCCGAACTGGACGATGTGGCCGATGAGGTGGATGCCCGCCTTGCCGAGGTGGAGGAAGATGTCGACACGCTGGGCGGTCTGGCCTTCGTCATCGCTGGCCATGTGCCGCAGGTGGGCGAGATATTGACCCATGCAGAAAGCGGCTGGCAGTTGGAAATTGTCGCGGCCGACCCGCGGCGCGTCAAACGCCTGCGGCTTCATCCGCCCCGGCATGTCGTGACGGAATAGGCGATTTTCGGACGCTGCCCCATTCGCCCCATCAGCCGCGCTCCCCGGCTTTTGGGCATGGGGTGATGTCGTTCCACCCATCGACCCGGCGAACGGGAACGGGCGCATAACCGGCAGGACTGCGCGTCGTTCCCCGCATATTTCGCCACGGCTGCTGCACTTTCACCACAGCCGCCCGCAAAAAAGGGACGGCATATCCCTTCCCGGACAGTTTGCTTTGCGTTCCTTCGACCGCTGTTTATAGAAACGGCATGTCCACCGGCCCCCTTCGCGTTGCGCTTTTCAGCGGGAATTATAATTATGTGCGCGACGGCGCGAACCGTGCTCTCAATACGCTGGTAGACTTTCTGCTGCGTCAGGGCGCGCAGGTGCGCGTCTATTCCCCGACCGTGGCCGAACCGGCCTTCCCGCCCACCGGCGATCTGGTCAGCCTGCCCAGCCTGGCCATTCCGGGGCGAAGCGAATATCGCATCCCGCTGGGCCTGTTTCCGCGCGTCCGGTGCGATCTGGAGGCGTTCAAGCCGGACGTCATCCATATTTCCAGCCCCGACCCCTCGGCGCACCGGGCCGTCAGTTGGGCACGCAGGCGAGGCCTGCCGGTGCTGGCGAGCGTCCACACCCATTTCGAAACCTATTTCCGTTATTATAATCTCGCCTTTCTGGAACCGGTGATGGTGGCCATGCTGCGCCGCCTGTACCGGCGCTGCGACGCGCTGGTGGCGCCATCGGAAAGCTTTGCGCAGGTGCTACGCGCCCAGCGCATGAATTATGACATATCGCTCTGGTCGCGGGGGATCGACCACGGCATGTTCAACCCCCAGCGCCGCGATCTCGACTGGCGCCGCGAACTGGGATTTGCGGACGATGACATGGTGATCGGCTTTCTCGGCCGGTTGGTGATGGAAAAGGGGCTGGATGTCTTTTCCGAAACCATCGACGTGCTCAAACGCCGCCATGTCCCCCATCGCATCCTTGTCATAGGGGACGGCCCGGCCCGGCAATGGTTCGAAAACCGCCTGCCCGGCGCGGTATTTGCCGGGTTTCAGGCCAATGAATCGCTCGCCCGCGCGGTGGCGAGCATGGATGTGCTGTTCAACCCGTCCGAAACCGAGACGTTCGGCAATGTGACGCTGGAGGCCATGGCCTGCGCCGTCCCCGCGCTCGGCACAAGGGCGACCGGCAGTTCCAGCATCATCCAGCACGGGCGGACGGGCTTCCTGTGCGAACCGGGCGCGATTTCCGCCTTTGCCGACAGGCTGGAACATTATGTGCGCAATCCCGCGCTGCGCCTCGCCCATGCGGAGGCCTCGGCGCTGGAGGCGGAAAATTATCATTGGGACCCGATCAATCAGGCGGTGCTCGACGCCTATCGACGGCTGATCGCCGCGCGCAGGAGGAAATAGGGCGGCGATGGCGGACCTGTTCGGCAATGATCCGGCGCACGCCGCCGCTTCCGCCCCGGATGCCGCCGCGCCGCTGGCCGACCGGCTGCGCCCGGCCCTGCTGGCCGATGTCGTGGGGCAGGAACATCTGACCGGCCCGGACGGCGCGATCGGCCGCATGGTGGCGGCGGGAAAGCTCTCTTCCATCATCCTGTGGGGGCCGCCGGGCACCGGCAAGACCACCATCGCCCGCCTGCTCGCCGATGCGGTGGGGATGCGGTTCGAGCCGGTTTCCGCCGTGTTCACCGGCGTCGCGGACCTCAAGAAAATCTTCGCCGCCGCCCGCGATCATGCCCGCATGGGGCACCGGACCCTGTTATTCGTGGATGAGATCCACCGTTTCAACCGGTCCCAGCAGGATGGGTTCCTGCCCTATGTCGAGGACGGCACGATCACGCTGGTGGGCGCGACCACGGAAAACCCCAGTTTCGAACTGAACGCCGCGCTGCTTTCCCGCGCACAGGTGTTGATCCTGCGGAGGCTGGATGCCCCCGCGCTCGAACGCCTGCTGGACCGGGCCGAAACGCTGATGGAACGCCCGCTGCCCGTCAACCCGGCGGCGCGGGAGGCGTTGATCGCGAGCGCCGATGGCGACGGCCGCTTCTTCCTCAATCAGGTGGAAACCCTGTTTTCGATCAGGATCGACGCGCCGCTCGACCCGGCGGAACTTTCCGCGCTGCTGCACCGGCGCATGGCGGTGTATGACAAGGATCGCGAGGGGCATTACAACCTCATTTCGGCCTTGCATAAATCGCTGCGCGGGTCGGACCCGCAGGCCGCGCTCTATTATCTTGCGCGGATGCTGGTGGCGGGGGAAGAGCCGCTTTATGTGCTGCGCCGGATCGTGCGCTTTGCGGTCGAGGATATCGGCCTTGCCGATCCGCAAGCGCTGGTGCAAGCGCTGGCGGCACGGGACGCCTATGAATTTCTCGGCTCCCCCGAAGGCGAACTGGCGATCGTGCAGGCCTGCCTCTATTGCGCGACCGCCCCCAAATCCAACGCCGCCTATGTCGCCCAGAAGGCCGCGTGGAAATCGGCGCGGGAAACCGGGTCGCTGATGCCGCCCGCCAACATCCTGAACGCGCCGACGAAGCTGATGAAGGATATCGGCTATGGCGCGGGCTACACCTATGATCATGACGCGCCGCAGGGCTTTTCCGGCGATTCCTACTGGCCGGCCGACATGACCCCGCAGACCTTCTACGCACCGGCCGACCGGGGGTTTGAAAAGCGGATTGCAGAGCGGATCGCCTATTGGGATTCCCTGCGCAGGGGCGATGTAAACACCTGATTTCCATTAATAATAATAAAAGACCTTTGCCATTGTGACAAACCGTTCCTATCTTTGTTGACATGCCGATGCCCCCCGTTCCCGAATTTGCTTCCCTTTCGCTCAATGAAATCGCGCGTTTCGCGCAGGAACAACGCCTGCCTCCGGTGGATCAATGGCACCCCGACCATTGCGGCGACAGCGAAATGCGGATCGCCGCCGATGGCACCTGGTATCATCAGGGATCGCCGATCACCCGGCCGGAAATGGTGCGCCTGTTCTCCACCATCCTGCGGCGGGAGGCGGATGGCGGATATGTGCTCGTCACGCCGGTGGAAAAGCTGTCCATCACGGTCGATGACGCCCCCTTCGTCGCCACGACGCTGAACAGCGAGGGCAGCGGCCAGCAGCGGCGGCTGGGCTTTCGCCTCAATCTGGGCGATCCCGTGCTGGCCGATGCCGATCATGCGATCATCATGCGCGGGACGGCGCTGGAGCCGCGCCCCTATCTGCATGTGCGCGGCGGGCTGGACGCCCTGATCGCGCGTCCGGTTTTTTATGAACTGGCGCATATCGCCATGCATGAATCGGAAAAGACCAACGGGCCGATCGGCCTGTGGAGTTGCGGCCATTTCTTTCCGCTGGAACCGGGCCGATGAGCCTTTCCGCGCAATTGCGGAACCGATTGCATCAGGGCCATGCCCGCCCCCTTTCCATAAACCATCAGGATGGACGCATAAAGGAGCCGATCCGCTATGCCCCGGCGGCGGTGCTGATAGCGGTGACGGACCGGCCCGTGCCGGGCGTGATCCTGACCCGCCGCGCATCCCATCTGCGCAAACATGCGGGGCAAGTCGCCTTTCCCGGCGGCCGCATGGACCCGGAGGACAAGGACGCGATCGCCACGGCCCTGCGGGAAGCGGAAGAGGAAATAGCCCTGCCCCCCGCCATGGTGGATATCATCGGCGTTTCGGATAATTATCAGACGTTCACCGGCTTCGACATCATGCCCGTTCTCGGCGTCGTCCCGCCCGACCTGCCGCTTCGCGTCCATGAGGCGGAGGTGGAATCCCTGTTCGAAGTCCCCCTCGACTTTTTATTCTCCCCCGGCAACAGGATAGAGAAGGAAGTGCAGATTGCCGACGCCCGGCATCATTATTACGAAATCATGTGGGAGGATTTTCGCATATGGGGGATAACGGCGGCCATCATCGCCAATCTGTCGAAACGGCTGGGCTATGACAATGACGCTTTTGCCTGATGCGCCGTGGCGACATCGCCCCGGTTTCGACGATCTCTGCCGGCTGCTCGGCGGGGCGGAGGATCAGGTCCGTCTGGTCGGCGGGGCGGTGCGCGACGGGCTGCTCGGCATTCCGGTCAACGACATCGACCTGGCGACGCCGCACACGCCGGAAGAGGTCATGCGGCGGCTGAAGGCAGCCGGGATAAAGGCCGTCCCCACCGGCATCGCCCATGGCACGATCACCGCCGTTCTGGTGGATCATCACCCCGTTGAAATCACGACCCTGCGCCGCGACGTCAGCACCGATGGGCGGCGCGCCACCATTGCCTATACCGATGACTGGCGCGAGGATGCGGCCCGGCGCGATTTCACGATGAACGCCCTTTATGCCGACCCCGTCAGCGGCAGGATTTTCGATTATTTCGGCGGGTTGGACGATCTGGCGGCGCGGCAGGTGCGTTTCATCGGCGATCCCCGCGCGCGGATCGCGGAGGATCATCTGCGCATCCTGCGCTATTTCCGCTTTCTCGCCCGGTTCGGCGCCTTGCCGCCCGATGCGCAATCCTATGCGGCCTGCGTGGATCAGGCCAACAGCCTGATGGCCCTATCCCGTGAGCGCATCGCCGATGAGGTGATGAAACTGCTCGCCCTGCCCCATCCTTGTGCCGTCATCGCGCTGATGATCGAGGGCGGCATTTTCGCGCCCGTCCTCCCCGAAATAGACGGGGCGGGCCTGCGCCGGCTGGAAACCCTGATAGAGCGGGAAGAACAGAGCGCCCTGCCGCCCTCGGCCCAGTTGCGCCTTGCCGCGCTGTTGCCGCCCGACCCGGCCATGGCGGAAAAGGTGGCGGCGCGCCTGAAACTTTCCAACAAGGCGCGCAAGCGGATCGTCGCGGCGCTCACCCCGCCGCCGCCCCATGCCCATGTGCGGGAACTGGCCTTCCGCATCGGGCGGGAAAGCGCGATCGATCATATCCTGCTGGACGGCAATCTGCCCGCGCAGGACGCCGCGACCCTGAACGATTGGCGCATCCCGGATTTCCCGGTGGGCGGCAAGGATTTGCTGGCGCTGGGCGTTCAGCCCGGCCCCGCCGTCGCGGCCATGCTCGGCACGATCAGGGAACGCTGGATCGCGGCGGGCTTCCCCCCCACAGCACAGGCGCAGGCGATGGCGGCTCAGTGCGTGGCGGAGTTCGAACGGTCCTGCCAATAGGCAAAGGCCTCATCGGCGGACATCGGCTTTGCGAAATAATAGCCCTGCCCATAGGTACAGCCCATGTCGCGCAGCTTTTCAGCGACCTGGCTGTCCTCTATCCCTTCGGCCGTGGCCTTCATGCCCAGCGCATCGGCCAGCGACAGGATCGCCCTGACGATCTCCTGCTTGTCATTATCGACCATCATGTCGGATACGAAGCTGCGGTCGATTTTCAGCATGTCGATCGGCAAGCCCTGAAGGCTGGCCATGTTGGAATAGCCGGTGCCGAAATCATCCATCGCGATCGCGATATCGGATCGTTTCAGCGCATCGAGCACAAAGGCGCAATTGGCCGGGTCCGTGACCAGCGCGCTTTCGGTCAACTCTATCGTCAGCCGTCCCCCGTCCATGCCGGTGTCGCCAAGGGTATCGCCGATCATCTTCAGCACATCGTCGCGCGCCATCTGGATCGGGGAAAGATTGACGTTCATGCGCACCGGAATGCGGCCGCCCAGTTGTTCATCCCAATGGCGCAGTTGCTCGACCGCTTCCTGCAACGCCCAGCGCCCAAGCTGGATGATAAGGCCGGATTCTTCGGCGACCGGGATAAAATCCGTCGGCGGGATCGCGCCCAATATCGGGTGGGTCCAGCGGGCCAGCGCCTCGAAACCCGTCACCTGCGCGGTGGACAGGTGGATGATCGGCTGAAACTGGAGGTGTAGTCTGCCGTGATGCAGGCTGTCGCGCAAATGGCTTTCGAGGAAAAAGCGCTGCCGCGCCTCGCCCAGTTCCCCGGCGCGATAGATTTCCAGCCGCCCGCTGGTCTTGGCGACGCGCGCGGCCGTCTTGGCCTGCCGGATAAGCTGATCGGGTTCCACATCGGCAACCGGCATCAACGAACAGCCGATCGCGCATTCCACGGCGATTTCCAGATTGGACAGGCGCACCGGCGCCTCGAAAGCCGCCTTGATCCGTTCAGCCAGCAGCATCAACGCTTCGGCCCCGTCGGTCAGAATCTCGCAAATGCCGAAATCATTGCCGCCCAGCCGCCCCAGCAGGACATCATTGCCCACACAGGCCTTCAACCGGGAAGCCACCGCCAATATCAGTTCATCGCCCGCCATCGTCCCCAGCGCTTCATTGATCCGGCTGAACCGCAGCAGATCGATGATCAGCACGCCGACGGTGGCGTCCCCTCCCCCCGCTTCCCGGCTGCACCGGTCGAGCGCGGCTTCGACAAATTCGCCGAAACCGATGCGATTGGGCAGAGCGGTCAGGCTGTCCGAAATCAATTCCCGGCGCAGGCTCGCCTCGACCCGCCGGTCGGCGGTGCGGTCGATCGCGCTGATGAGGATGCGCTCCTCGCATGGCCCGGCATCCCGCACCCAGGCCAGCGTGCAATCGAACACTTCCATGCCCAGCGGCGTCATCCGTTCGATCTCGAAGCGGCTCACATCATGGCCGGACAGGACGAAGCGGGCCATTTCCACCTGAATGCGCGAGGAATCGGCGGGGTCGGTCAGCCTGTTGCTGCGCGTCAGCGCGAAAAAGCTGCGTTCGAACCGGTCATTCCATTGCCGGAACCAGCCCCGCCCGTCGCTCCATTCGACAAGGGCGGCAGGATGAGGCAGCGCCGCCAGCAAGGGAGACGGCGCGATATCACGCCGCCCACCGCGATCCCCTCGCGGTGCTTCGCAGGGGGCATAGTCTGTCCCTCCCCACAATTCTGGCGTAAATCCATCCATAGAAAATATAACGACCGCAGTTGCAACAGCTTAAAATTCAACACTTTAACCAGCATTGCCGCCGATTCGCTGACAATGCCGGGGCCATTATATTTATGACTTCTTTTCGAGGGGTTAACCGGGAGGAAGAGAAAAGAATGGGCCGCCTGCCGCCCCGCCCGTTCCCTGCCGTGCCTGTTCCCTGTCCTGCCCGCTCCCTGCCAGCCCGCGATCAGGTAAAGCGGTTGTTGCGGGGGAAGCCCTGCGGCGGCATCCGCCCGGAGGCCCCGCGCGCCACGCGCCAGAGGCTCAGGTCCATTTCCGTGCGCGTCCGCCCGGTTTCCCCGCCCATGGTCCAGCTCAGCCCGTCCTCCAGACGAAAGGCGATCGCGTCGGACAGGCCGCCGTCGCGATAGCGCTGCAACTGCACGCCCTGCCCCCGCGCCATGTGCGGCATTTCAGAGAGGCGGAAGATCAGCAGCTTGCGGTTTTCCCCGATCACCGCGACGCTGTCCGCATTGGGGGCGATCGGGTGGACGACCGCCAGCCGCGCCGCGCCCTTCACGTTCACCACCTGCTTGCCCTTGCGGGTTTCCGCGATCACGTCATCCATGGTGGCGACGAAACCGCGCCCGTCGCTCGCCGCCAGCAACATCTGCCCGCCCGCCCGCGCGGGCAGCAAGGCGGTGATCTCCGTATCATTTTCCAGATCGACCATCACCCGCACCGGCTCGCCAAAGCCGCGTCCGCCGGGCAGCTTGTCGGAACCGAGCGTGTAGAAACGGCCATTGGCGCAGGCCAGCAGCAGCTTGTCGGTCGTCTGCGCGTGGAAGGCAAAGGCAAGGCCATCGCCTTCCTTGAATTTCAGCGTTTCGGCCGACGCCAGATCGACATGCCCCTTCATCGCCCTGATCCAGCCGCGCTGCGACAGGATGACGGTGATCGGTTCCTTCTCGATCATGGCTTCGAGCGGGATTTCGCGCGCGGGCGCGGCCTCTTCGACCGCGGTGCGACGGCGGCCCAGCGCGGTTTCCGGGCCATAGCGCTTGCGCAGATCGGCAAGGTCGCGCTTCAGGCGGGTGCGTTGGCGCGCCGGGCTTTCGACCAGCTTTTCGAGGTCGTCCCGCTCCTTCAGCAAGGCGGAATGCTCGCGCCGCAATTCCATTTCCTCCAGCTTGCGCAACGAACGCAGGCGCATGTTGAGGATCGCCTCGGCCTGCCGGTCGGTGAGGCCGAATTCAGCCATCATCACTTCTTTCGGTTCATCCTCGGTGCGGATGATCTCGATCACGCGATCGAGGTTCAGATAGGCGATGATATAGCCGTCGAGCAGCTCGACCCGCGCCGCGATCTTTTCCAGCCGATGCTTCGCCCGGCGCACCAGCACGTCGATCTGGTGGGCCAGCCACTCGGTCAGCACCTCTTTCAGCCCCAGCACGCGCGGCGTGCGGGTCGCGTCCAGCACATTCATGTTGAGCGAAAAGCGCGTTTCAAGGTCCGACAGGCGGAACAGGCTGTCCATCAGCACATCGGGTTCCACCGTGCGCGATCGCGGTTCCAGCACGATGCGGATCTGCTCGTCGCTCTCATCGCGGATATCGGCGAGGATCGGCAGCTTCTTTTCGGTGATGAGATGCGCGATATGCTCGATCAGCTTGGATTTCTGCACCTGATAGGGGATTTCAGTGATGACCGCGACCCATGCGCCGCGCCCTTCATCCTCCTTATGCCACTTGGCCCGCACCCGCATCGATCCGCGCCCGGTCGCATATGCCTCTGAAATGATGGAGGCGCTGTCCACCAGCACGCCGCCGGTCGGCATGTCCGGCCCGCGCACGATCTGCATCAGGTCCGCATGATCGGCATCGGGCCGCTCGATCAGCAGGCTGGCGGCATCGATGATCTCCACCACATTATGCGGCGGGATGCTGGTCGCCATGCCGACGGCGATGCCGCTCGCCCCATTGGCGAGCAGATTGGGGAACAGGCCGGGGAACACCTCCGGCTCTTCCTCCTCGCCATTATAGGTAGGGCGATAATCGACCGTGCCTTCATCGAGGCCCGCCATCAGGTCGGCCGCGGCCTGCGTCAGCCGCGCCTCGGTATAGCGCATCGCCGCCGCATTATCGCCGTCGATATTGCCGAAATTCCCCTGCCCGTCGACCAGCGGCATCCGCAACGAGAAATCCTGCGCCAGCCGCACCATCGCATCATAGACGCTGGCGTCGCCATGGGGATGATATTTACCGATCACGTCGCCCACGACGCGCGCGCATTTCTTATAGGACGTGGTGTTGCGCGCCGGATTGGCGAGCATCACTTCGGGGGAAGCGCCCCCCGGCTCCATCCTGAGCAGCCGCATCGCCCAGAGCAGGCGGCGATGCACCGGCTTCAGCCCATCGCGCAGATCAGGCAGGGACCGCGCGGTAATCGTGGAAAGCGCATAGACGAGATAGCGCTGGGACAGCGCCTCGTCGAACGGATGGTCTTTGATGGTGTCGAACGGATCGCGAAAATCGGACATGCCGACGCGATAGCAAGCGGCGAGCCGTGCGTCGATAATTTCCGTGCAAATGCCGCCCGCCCGGCATCGCCGCCCTCTCCCCCCAATGCAATCCGGCTCGGTTCATCATTGTGCGACGGGCCGCACCGGCCTAGCGTCCTGTCCTATCCCGATACTGTCAGGACGGAACGAAACCCATGGATTTTGGAATTACCGGCAAAACCGCCCTCGTCTGCGCTTCCAGCCGGGGCCTTGGGCGCGGCTGCGCGATGGCGCTGGCGCGGGAAGGCGCGCGCGTCGTCATCAACGGACGCGATGCGGCGCGGCTCGACCAGACCGCGCAGGACATCGCGCAGGCGACCGGCGCGCAGGTCGTGCCCATCGCCGCCGATGTGGGGACGCAGGCCGGCCGCGCCGCGCTGCTGGATGCGGCGGGAGCGGTCGATATCCTCGTCAACAATAATGGCGGCCCCCCGCCCGCCGATTTCCGCGCGCTGGACCGGGACGACCTGATCGCGGGGCTGGAGGCGAACATGCTCACCCCCATCGCGCTGGTGCAGGCGGTGATCGACGGCATGGTGGAACGCCGCTTCGGGCGGATCGTCAACATCACCTCCGCCTCTGTGAAAATGCCGCTGCCCAGCCTCGATCTGTCGAGCGGGGCGCGGATCGGCCTGACCGGGTTTCTCGCGGGCGTGGCGCGGCAGGTCGCGGCGCATAATGTGACGATCAACAACCTGCTGCCCGGATCGTTCGACACCGATCGCATCGCGGCGCTGGACACGGCACTGGCAAGCAAGGCAGGCGCCACGCCGGAAGCAATGCGCGACAAGCGAGAGGCCGCGATTCCGGCGCGACGCCTCGGCACCCCGGAAGAATTCGGCGCGGCGTGCGCGTTTCTCTGTTCGGCGCAGGCAGGCTATATCACCGGGCAAAGCCTGCTGCTCGACGGCGGCGCCTTTCCCGGCGTATTATAAGGGGCTGGGACCGAAAGGATGGCAAGGGAGAGGCAGGACGCCATGATTCGATATCGACACCCCTTTTCCTTGTTGGGCATTCCCCTGATCCTCGCGCTGGCGGGCTGCGGCTCCGGCCCGGACGGGACGAGGCAGGCCAGCGAGCCGCCGACCGCCGCTCCGGCAAAAATGCCCGCTCCCGCCCCCGCCGGGCGGGGCGGCGGTGGTGAAGCGGATACGCAAGCGACCAATCAGGCGGACGCCCTTCCCACCCCCGCCCGGCCGCAACTCGCCTATAGCTATCGCTACGGCTTTCGCCTGCCCGCCGATGCGGTCGCCGCGACGCAAAAGGCCCATGCCGACGCCTGCGAAAAGCTGGGCATGGCGCGGTGCCGGGTCATCAACATGACCCGTTCGGGCGATGAAAATCACCAGTTCGGCGCGCTTCAGATCAGCATCGACGCCGGGCTGGCGCGGTCCTTCGGCGCTGATCTCGGCGCGATCGCCTCCGGCAAGGGCGGCAGGCAGACCGATGCCGGGATCAGCGCGGAAGATCTTTCCAAACAGATCGTCGATACCGACGCCCGTGTCCGCGCCAAGACATTGCTGGCCGACCGGTTGACGCAGTTGCTCGCCACCCGCAGCGGATCGGTCGCCGATCTGGTCGAGGCCGAACGCGCGCTGAGCCAGGTGCAGGAGGAACTGGATCAGGCTCGCACATGGCTGGCCGAAATGAAGGGCCGCGTCGCCATGTCCGACATGGCGATCAGCTATTCCTCCACCCCCACGGCGGGCAGCAGCCTCCTTTCCCCGGTGCGGGACGCGATTTCCTCGGCGGGCGAGATATTGGGCTTCAGCATCGGCGCGCTCATCCGTTTCCTTGTCGCGGCATTGCCGTGGCTGCTGGTGCTATGGGGCGCGGTCAAGCTCTACCGCAAGCTGGGCGGGCGCTTCCCCCGCCTGCGCTGGTGGCGCAAATCAGCCGATCCGCAGGGGCCGGAACGGGAAGGCGGCCTCCCCTGATCTGCCCCTGATCTGCGCCCCCTGATTTGCACCCTCTGCCGCTTTGGTATAAGGGGCAGAGCGAACCGGCCCCGGCTTCGCTGATCTTCTCACGATTCGCGCGCCGGGGCAGATTTTTTGGCTAGTTTCATTACGAGTAGGCACCCTGAAATGGTCCGTCGCCGCCAGATTTACGAGGGCAAGGCAAAGATTCTGTATGAAGGCCCGGAACCGGGCACGATCATCCAATATTTCAAGGATGACGCGACCGCGTTCAACGCCCAGAAAAAGGGCACGATCAACGGCAAGGGTGTCCTCAACAACCGCATTTCGGAGCATGTGTTCACGCTGCTCGCCAATATCGGCGTGCCGACGCATTTCATCCGCCGCCTCAACATGCGCGAACAGCTTGTCCGTCAGGTCGAGATCGTGCCGGTCGAGGTGGTCGTGCGCAATGTCGCGGCAGGCTCGCTCAGCCAGCGCCTCGGCATCGAGGAAGGCACGCAGCTTCCCCGCACGCTGATCGAATATTATTACAAGGACGACGCGCTCGGTGATCCGATGATTACCGAGGAGCATATCGCCTGCTTCGGCTGGGCCAGCCAGGAAGAGATGCACGACATCGCCGACATGGCGATCCGCGTGAATGATTTCATGAGCGGGCTGTTCGCGGCGATCGGCATCCGCCTCGTCGATTTCAAGCTGGAATTCGGCCGGCTGTGGGATGGCGATTTCAGCCGCATCATCCTTGCCGACGAGATCAGCCCCGATGGCTGCCGCCTGTGGGACATGGCGACCGGCGAAAAGCTGGACAAGGATCGCTTCCGCCGCGACCTTGGCGGCGAGGTCGAAGCCTATCAGGAGGTCGCCCGCCGCCTCGGCCTGTTGCAGGATGAAGGGGGCGAGCCGACCGTGCTCGATCTCGACACGCACCGGAAAAAGCGCGGTAGCTGATCTGTGCGGGCTTGCTCTTGCCCCTCGCCGGGCATAGGGGAAGCCCCATCCAACCCATCCGGCCAGACTGAAGGAGTCGCCCAGCCATGAAAGCCCGTGTCTTCGTAACGCTGAAAGGCGGCGTCCTTGATCCGCAGGGCAAGGCGATCCACCATGCGCTCGAAGGGCTCGGCTTTTCGGGCGTCAACGATGTGCGCGCGGGCAAGCTGATCGAACTGGACCTTGCCGACGGCACGTCGGATGCCGATATCGACTCGATGTGCAGCAAGCTACTCGCCAATACGGTGATCGAGAATTACCGCATCGAAAAAATCGGCTGATCTGCGGACCAAAGGAAAGAACAGGCCATGAAAAGCGCCGTCATCACATTTCCCGGTTCCAACTGCGATCGCGACATGGCGACCGCGATCGAGCAGGCGAGCGGCGTCAAGCCGGTCATGCTGTGGCATCGCGAAACCGAAATCCCGGCGGGCATTGATCTCATCGCGGTTCCCGGCGGCTTTTCCTATGGCGATTATCTGCGGTCCGGCGCGATGGCCTCCCGCTCTCCGGTGATGGCGGCGGTCCGGGATGCGGCGGCGCGCGGAACCTATGTGCTGGGCGTGTGCAACGGCTTTCAGGTGTTGACCGAAACCGGCCTGCTGCCCGGCGCGCTGATGCGCAATGCGGGCATTCATTTCGTGTGCCGCGACGTGGCCCTGACGGTCGAGAACACGCAGAACCCGTTCACCTCCCGCTACGAACAGGGCGAAGGCGTCGTCTTTCCTGTCGCCCATCATGACGGCAATTTCTTCGCCGATGATGCGACGCTCGACCGGATCGAGGGCGAAGGCCGCGTCGCCTTCCGCTATGTCGAGCAGGTCAACGGCTCGGCCCGCAACATCGCGGGCATCCTGAACGAGGGCGGCAATGTGCTGGGCATGATGCCCCACCCCGAACGCGCGGTGGAGGACGCCCATGGCCGGACCGATGGCGTGCGCATGTTCCGGGGGCTGGTCGAAGGATTGATGGCCAACGCCTGATATTTGCCTGTCGTGCGGGTGTCGCCATGATCGCCCGCAAGGCAGAAGAGAGGGATCGCGCCGCCCTAAACCTTGGTGCGGAAGGGGGTGAAATCCGTCCCTTCGTCATAGATATCCAGCCCCTCCCGCCGCTTCAGGCCGCCCACCACCATATAGGTCACGGGCGTCAGCAGGACTTCCCAACCCGTCTTGAGGACGAACTGCGACACCACCACCATCATCAGTTGATCGAGCGGCCAGCCCTCCTGCCCATAAAAGGCGAGCGGATAGAAAAGCAGGCTGTCAAACCCCTGCCCCACGATGGTGGAGCCGATGGTGCGGGTCCACAGATATTTGCCGTCGGTCCAGATCTTCATCTTGGCGAGCACGAAGCTGTTGGCGAACTCCCCCACCCAGAAGGCGGTGATCGACGCCGCGACGATGCGCCATGTGCTGCCGAACACCGCTTCATAGGCGCCCTGATCGTGCCAGCTTGCGGCGGGCGGCAGCGCCACCACGACCGCGCTCATGAACGCCATGAAGAAGAGGGCGGCAAAACCGGTCCAGATCACCCGCCGCGCGCGGGCATAGCCATATACCTCGGTCAGCACGTCCCCGATGATATAACTCAGCGGAAAGAATAATATCCCCGCGCCGAAGGACCATGTGCCGACCATCGGCAGGTCGATTTCCGATCGCTTGGCCGCGCCGATGATGTTGGAAAGCAGGAGTATGGCCACGAACGCCGCCATGATGAAATCATAATAGCGCAGCGGGCGCCCCGTCAGTTGCGTGGCGGTGATCGCCCGGACCGTCGCTGGTTCGCCTGTCATGATGATGCCCATATCCTGCTTTGCCTGAGCCGAAAACCGCGCTATGCGACCCCGGCATCCCCGGCCCTATCACAGCATAAGGGGTGCCGCGTTGCAAAAACCTTGAGAGGATACTCGTTTTGACGTTGCCAGCCGGTCGGTGAACCGTCTAGCTACTCATCCTGTGACCCCGTAGCTCAGCTGGATAGAGCATTCGCCTTCTAAGCGAATGGCCGCAGGTTCGAATCCTGCCGGGGTCGCCAGATTTTTGCCGGCGCGACGAAAGGAAGGGCTTGTCCCCCTTTCCAAACGGGCCTGCTATCCTCCTAAATCTCTCCCCCTCAGCACAAAAATATCGCGGGTCATGTCACACCGGCCCGCCCTGTCTCGTCATGTCTGCATCACCACAAGGAAAGGATGATCGCATGACACCGCGCGCCGATATCTACACCCTCTCGCCCGAAATCTTCAACGCATGGTATGCCTTTTCCACGCAGGTCGGGGAAAGCGGGCTGGAAAAGCCGCTGCTGGAACTGGTCAAGCTGCGCGCCTCGCAGATCAATGGCTGCGCCAATTGCCTCAACATGCACAGCGCCGCCGCGCGCAAGGGGGGCGAGAGCGAACAGCGCCTTCATTTGCTGGCGGCATGGCAGGAGGCGCCATGCTATACCGACCGGGAACGCGCCGCGCTGGCATGGACCGACCATCTGACCGAGATCGCCACCAAAAGGGCGCCCGATGCCGTGTATGAGGCGCTGGACGCGCAGTTCAGCAAGGAGGAGCAGTTGAAACTGACCCTGATGATAAACGTCATCAACGGCTGGAACCGGCTGGCGGTCGGCTTTCAGCTCTACGCCCCGGAACTGGGCTGGAAATGACGGAAAGCGCCGCCGCCTTCGATGCCCATCGGCCCGCGCTGCTGCGCGTGGCATATCGCATGCTCGGTTCGATGGCCGATGCGGAGGATATGGTGCAGGAAGCCTTCCTGCGCTGGGCGGAGACGGACAGGGCGGCGGTGCAGCTTCCCGCCGCCTTCCTGCGCCGGGTCGTCACCCGCCTGTGCCTCGATCATCTGAAGTCGGCGCGCGTGCGGCGGGAAAGCTACAGCGGCCCGTGGCTTCCCGAACCGGTGGTCGAGGAAGAGCCGGTGGAGGATGTCACCCTGCCCCTGATGCTGGCGCTGGAACGGCTCTCCCCGCTGGAGCGGGCCGCGTTCCTGCTGCATGACGTGTTCGGGGAAAGTTTCGAGGATATCGCCGCCTCGATCGGGCGCGACGCCGCCGCATGCCGCCAGCTTGCCAGCCGGGCGCGGGCGCATATACGGACGGAACGGCCGCGCTATGCCATCGACCGCGATCATGGGATGGAAATCGCCGCCGCCTTTTTTCAGGCGTCGCGCGGTGACGGAGTCGCGCATCTGGGCGCGCTGCTGGCCGAGGGGGTGCGCTTTCACGCCGATGGCGGCGGCAAGCGGCCCGCCGTGGCCCGCATATTGGAAGGCGCGGGCGAAGTTGTGCGCGCGCATCTGGCGCTGGCGCGGCTCAACCCCGGCCCAGCCGAATTGCTGCGCTATGCCTTCATCAACGGCCTGCCCGGCTTCGTGACGCGGGAACGGGACGGCGTGTTGCAGACGACGGCGCTGCTGATAGAGGATGGGCTGATCCGCGCCATCTACGTCATGCGCAATCCCGACAAGCTTCGCCATCTGGAGGGGGCCGTGAATTAAGAGAGCGGGCCATCGGAGGAGGCCCGCAAGGACTGGCTGCAAATGCGGAAAGGGTAAGGCTGGCCATGGGCACGCAGGCGGTGCTACAGCCCTCCCGATCCATAAGAGAGCATCATGCCCTATATTTACCTCAGCATCGCCATTTTCGCCGAAGTGGTGGCCACGTCCTTCATGAAACAATCCGATGGCTTCACCCGCCCGGTTCCGACAGCGGTGATGGCGATCGGATATGGTATCGCCTTTTATTGCCTTTCCCTGACCTTGCGCGACATACCCACCGGCGTCGCCTATGCCATCTGGTCGGGCGTGGGCATCGTGCTGATCGCGCTGATCGCGTGGTTCGTTCATGGGCAGAAGCTGGACGCCCCGGCGATGATCGGCATGGCGCTCATCATCCTTGGGGTGGTGGTGATGAACCTGTTTTCCAAAAGCTCCGCGCATTGAAATTTTCACATGACGCGGGCATGGCGGGGCTTGCCCCGCCCCGTCCCATATCGGCACATAGGCGGCAAGCGACGTGGTGAGGATGACGGAAGCGCCCTGAGAGGCGATATTCATGCAAGGCGATGTTTTTATTTGGCCCTGCCCTTTTCCCGACCGATCCGGGGCACGGCATGACGAAGGAGAACAAGTTTGTCCGACCGCATTGCCCACCCGCATTTCCGCTCGCTCGTCATGTCCGCGCAGGACGCCGCCGCCAGGATCGGCCATGGCATGACCATCGGCATGAGCGGCTTTACCGGCTCCGGCTACCCCAAGGCCGTGCCGATGGCGCTGGCGCAGCGGATAGAGGCGGAACATGCCGCGGGCAGGCCGATGCGCGTGAAGGTGTGGACCGGCGCGTCCACCGGCCCGGAACTGGATGGCGCGCTGGCGAAGGCCAACGGCATCGAACTGCGCCTGCCCTATAATTCCGACCCCTTTGCGCGGGAGAGGATCAACAAGGGCGAGATGGACTATCTGGACATGCACCTCAGCCAGGTCGCGCCGATGGCGTGGCAGGGCTTTCTGGGCGAACTGGACGTCGCCGTGGTGGAGGTGTCGGCCATTCGTTCCGACAGCGCCCTTGTCCCCTCTTCCTCGGTCGGCAACAACAAGACATGGCTGGACCGCGCCAAGGCCATCATCCTCGAGGTGAACACATGGCAGAACCCCGCGCTGGAAGGGATGCACGACATTTATTACGGCACCGCCCTGCCGCCCCATCGCGTGCCGATCCCCCTTGTGCGGGCGGACGATCGCATCGGCCAGCCGACGCTGATCTGCGACCCGGCCAAGGTCGTCGCGGTGGTGCAGACGGATTCGCCGGATCGCAACGCCCCCTTCACCCCGCCGGACGACAAGGCCCATGCCATTGCCGGGCACCTGCTGGAATTTCTGACGCATGAGGTGAAGAAGGGCCGCCTGCCCGAAACGCTGCTGCCGATCCAGTCGGGCGTCGGTAACATCGCCAATGCGGTGCTGGGCGGCCTTGCCAATGGTCCCTTTCACGACATGACATCCTATACCGAGGTCATTCAGGACGGGATGCTGGGCCTGATCGACAGCGGGCGGTTGCTGATGGCGTCCGCGACGGCCTTTTCCCTCAGCCCGGAGGCCGCCGAGCGGGTCAATCGGGACATGCACCGTTATCGCGACCGCATGATCCTGCGTCCGCAGGAAATCAGCAACCACCCGGAGCTTATCCGCCGCCTCGGCTGCATCGCGATGAACGGGCTGATCGAGGCGGATATCTACGGCAACGTCAATTCGACCTGCATCATGGGGTCGCGCATCCAGAACGGCATCGGCGGATCGGGCGATTTCGCGCGCAATGCCTATATCTCCATCTTCGTGACGCCCTCCACGGCGAAGGGCGGCAAGATTTCCGCCATCGTCCCGCAGGCGAGCCATGTCGATCATATCATGCAGGACGTCGCGGTGATCGTCACCGAGCAGGGACTTGCCGACCTGCGCGGCCTCAGCCCGAAAAAGCGCGCCGAACTGATTATCGGCAATTGTTCTCACCCCGATTATCGCGACGATCTGCGCGATTATTATAACCGGGCGCTGAAAGGCGCCTATGGCCTGCACGCGCCGTCCCTGCCCGCCGAATCCCTGTCATGGCATCAAAGGTTCATCGAAACCGGCACGATGAAGCGCTAGGCCGGCCTCCCCCGCCAGTCTGGCACGGCAGGTCTGGCACGGCGGGCCATGCCCCTTATATTAAGGGGCATGGCCCCGCCCAGCCCTCCGCCTTCTCCCTCCCCCGCCCCGCTTCCCGCCGTGATCGACCATTGGTTTGCCGGGCGCGGCTGGCAGCCAAGGCCGCATCAGTTGGCGATGCTGGCGGCGGACCGGGCGGGCAAGGATGCGCTGCTCGTTTCCGCGACAGGGTCGGGCAAGACGCTCGCCGGGTTTCTGCCGACGCTGGCGGATCTGGCCGAGCATCCCGCCCAAGGGTTGCACACCCTCTATATCTCGCCGCTCAAGGCGCTGACCAACGACATAGAGCGCAATCTGGGCGCGCCGATCACGGAAATGGGCCTGCCCATTATCGTCGAAAGCCGCACCGGCGACACCAGCGGGGCGATCAAGGCGCGGCAGCGCACGAAACCGCCGCATATCCTGCTGACGACGCCGGAATCACTTTCGCTGCTGCTGAGCCATCCCGACGCGCCTTATCTCTTTCCGTCGCTGCGCCGGGTGATCGTCGATGAAATCCACGCCTTCGCCCATGGCAAGCGCGGCGATCTGCTCGCCCTGTGTCTGGCGCGGCTCAAGGCCCTTGCGCCCGGCCATCGCCGCGCAGGCCTTTCCGCGACCATCGGCGACACCGCCCCCTATCGCGACTGGCTCTCGCGCACCGGCGCGGGCGATGAGGTCGCGCTCGTCACCGGGCGGGACAGCGCGCCGCCGGATATTCGCATCATCGTGCCGGAAGGGCGCGTGCCATGGTCCGGCCATTCGGCCCGCTATGCCGCGCATCAGGTGATGGAAGCGATCCGTGATCATCGGTTGACGCTCATCTTCTGCAACACGCGCGGCCTTGCCGAACTGACGCTCAAGGAACTTTGGGCGATCAACCCCGACAATCTGCCGATCGGCCTCTTTCATGGGTCGCTTTCCCTTGAAGTGCGGCAGCGCGCCGAACAGGGCATTGCGGAAGGGAAGCTGCGCGCGCTGGTCTGCACCTCGGCCCTCGATCTGGGGGTGGACTGGGGCGATGTCGATCTGGTCATCCAGCTTGGCGCGCCCAAGGGCACCGCGCGCCTGCTCCAGCGCATCGGGCGATCCAACCACCGCGCCGACACGCCGAGCAAGGCATGGCTGATCCCCGGCAATCGCTTCGAATATCTCGAAGCCCGCGCCGCGCTGGACGCCATCGCGCAACGGGAGATGGACGCCGAGCCATGGCGCCCCGGCGCGTGGGACGTGCTTGCCCAGCATATCATGGGCATGGCCTGCGCCGCGCCGTTCGACGCGGACGCCCTTTATGCCGAAGTGAGCGCAACCGCGCCCTATCGCGCCCTCTCCCGCGCAGAGTTCGATCGCATCTTGGGGTTCGTGCGCAATGGCGGCTATGCGCTGCGCGCCTATGACCGGTTCCAGCGCATCCGGCAGAATGGCGACGGGTCATGGCAGGTCAGCCACCCGCGCTTCATCGGCCAATATCGGATGAACGCCGGGATCATCGTCGAAGCGCCGATGCTGACGGTGCGCTTTCGCAACGGCCGGAAACTGGGCCAGTTGGAGGAAGGCTTCGGCGCGACGCTCGGCCCCGGCGACACCTTCCGCTTTTCCGGCCTCGATCTGGAGGTGAAGGCGATGGCGGAGAATGACCTGATCGTCCGCGCCACCCGCAAATCCGCGATCATCCCCAGCTATTCCGGCACGCGCATGGCGCTTTCCACCAGCCTTTCGGATCGGGTGCGCGCGCTGCTGCACGACAGGACAGAGCATGATCGCCTGCCGCCCGATATCCGCGAATGGCTGGCCGCGCAGGCCCGCTTTTCCCGCCTGCCCGCGCCCGATGAATTGCTGGTCGAAACCTTTCCGCATGAGGGGCTGCATCATCTGGTGCTGCACAGTTTTGAAGGGTGGAACGCGCATCAATCGCTGGGGATGCTCATCACCCAGCGGATGGAACAGGGCGGGCTTGATCCGGTCGGGTTCGTCGCCAATGATTACAGCCTCGCCATTTACGGGCTACGGCCGATCACCGATCCCGGCGCGCTGCTCGACCCGGAGGTGGTCGATGCCGAATTGCGGGACTGGCTCGACAAATCCTATCTGCTCAAACGCGCCTTTCGCGAGGTCGCGGTGATCGGCGGCCTTGTCGAGCGCCAGCATCCCGGCAGGCGCAAGACCGGCAAGCAAGTCACCTTCTCCACCGACCTCATCTATGACGTGCTGCAAAGGCATGAGCCGGATCATGTGCTGCTGCGCGCCGCATGGGCCGATGCCTCGACGCGGCTGGTCGAGGTGGGGCGGCTGGCCCGGCTGCTGGATCGCGCGCGGGCGACGATGACGCATGTGGACCTGCCCCATGTCTCCCCCCTTGCCGTGCCCGCGCTGGTGATGATCGGGCGGGAAAGCGTGAGCGGCGGCGCGGCCGAAGAGGTGTTGATCGCGGAACTGGAGGCGATCATCGCGCAGGATGGCGATGTGGCTGCGGTTTCACCTTGATCGCGGGGACGAAAGCGGTCATATGCAGCCCATGGTTCCCTTTTTGTTCCATAACGAAATGCTCCATCCGCTGATGAGCGGCGCGCTCTGGTGGCCTGCCGAACGGGCGCTGCTGGTGGCCGATCTGCATTTTGAAAAGGCGCGCTTCTACGCGGCCACGGGGCAATATCTCCCGCCTTATGACAGCATCGAAACCGCGCGCCTGCTCGCCACGCAGGTCGCGGAACAAGGCGCGCGGCGGGTGATCTGTCTGGGCGACAGCTTCCATGATGCGGCGGGCGCGCTCACCTTGCCCGATGAGGCGCGGGCGATCCTCGCCGGTATAGAGGCGCGGATCGACGAGTGGATATGGATCACCGGCAATCATGACGAAAGCGCCGCTTTCTCCTTCGGGCGCAGCGTGGCGGACCTGACGCTGCGCGGGCTGGCGCTGCGGCATGAGGCCGTCGCGGATTGCCCCCTGCCGGAACTTAGCGGCCATTTCCATCCGAAGATCCGGCTGCGCGCACGGGGGCAGAGCATCGCCCGGCGCTGTTTCCTGATGAACGGCACCAAGCTTATCCTGCCCGCTTTCGGCGCGCTGACCGGGGGCCTTGATGTCCGGCATCCCGCCATCCATGCGGCGCTGCGCCCGCCCATCACCGCGCTGGTGCCGGGCCGCGACAGGCTGTTGCGCTTCCCGGTGGAGGTGGTGAAGGCCGCATGAGCGATATGAGTGATATGTCCGACCTCTCCCCTCGCCCCGATCTGCGCTCGGCCCTTTCCGAAGCCCCCGCCGGTCCGTTGCAAGGCGCGGCGGCCATCACGCGCGGTGTAGGCCGCCTGTTCCAGCGCCATGATATTTTCACCGTGGCCGAAATGCCGCTGCGCAATAATCGCCGGGCCGATCTGATGGGCCTGTCGAAAAATGGCGATATCGTCATCGTCGAGATTAAATGCGCGCGCGGCGACTTGCTCGGCGATGCCAAATGGACCGACTATCTCGATTATTGCGACCGCTTTTACTGGGCGGTCTGCCCGGAAATCCTGTGCGACGAACTGCATCAGGAGCGGTTCCTGCCGGAGAGGACCGGCCTGATCGTCGCGGACGCCTATGATGCGGAAATCCTTCGCCCCGCCGCGCTCACCCCGCTTGCCGCCAGTCGCCGCAAGGTGGAAACGCTGCGTCTCGCACGGCAGGCGATGCGACGGCTCACCCGGATCAGCGATCCCGGCCTGCCGCTGATACCCGATCAGGAATAGGCGATCAGCGCACCGCGCCCCATAGCGAGGAAGCGTGGATATACCCCTTCTTCCCGCCGCCGATATCGAACTGGCACCAATCCCTCGAACAATCGCTCACCCGCCCGACGACGCCCTTTTCCATGCGATACAACAGGGGCGAACCATCCTTCGCGCTTTTGTGGACATGGCCTTCGGGCACCGCGATCATCGCCGTGGGCGTATCGCTGAGCAGGCGGACATGCATCCATCCCTGCGTCCCCGATTCGTCGGCTATCTTGCGCCAGTTGCCATGGATCTGAACCACCTTCACCGGCAGGTCGCGCCGGCGATAGACCCAGTTCGACGGATAATCGAGGCTCGGCCCCACGCGCATGCGCGCCTCCCCGGCGGAAATCGACGCCCAATAGGGCGGCTGGCGCGTCTGCGCCTGCGCAGGGCCGGTCCCGCCCGGCAGCAGAGCGAACGCCATCAGCAACGCCGCGATCAGGAAAGGCAGGGAAGGGATGGGCAAGGAAGGGAGGAATTGTCTCTTCATGAAATTTCTTCTGGGCACCGCCGTGGAACATCGTCATGGAACAGGGGGATTCTCCCCCGACCATATCAGCGCTTTGCCGCTTTTGCCCCCGGAAAAGCAAGGTTGCATAAAAAGGGCGGACCTTTGCCCGTCTATCAGGCTTGACCTGTGCGCCCGCATGGGATTAGCGCGATGGTCATGCCAAAGAAATCTCGCCCCGCCCGCCCGAAGGTCATCGTCACACGGCGCTTGCCTGAAACGGTCGAGGCGCGGATGGGGGAGTTGTTCGACACCAGCTTCAACGCCGACGACGCGCCGATGGATCGCGCCGCCCTCGCCGCCGCCATGGCCGATTGCGATGTGCTGGTGCCCACCGTGACCGATCATCTCGACGCGGAGTTGATAGAAAATGCGCCCGAACGGCTCCAGATGATCGCCAGTTTCGGCAATGGCGTGGACCATATCGATCTTGGCGCGGCGCGCAAAAAGGGCATTATCGTCACCAACACCCCCGGCGTGTTGACAGAGGACACCGCCGACATGGCGATGGCGCTGATCCTCGCCACGCCTCGCCGCTTTATCGAGGGCGACAATATCGCCCGTTCGGGCCAATGGCCGGGGTGGAGCCCCACTTTCCTGCTCGGCCGCAGGATCGGCGGCAAGCGGCTCGGCATCGTCGGCATGGGGCGCATCGGCCAGGCGATCGCCCGGCGCGCGCGCGCCTTCGGCCTCAGCATCGCCTATCACAACCGCCACCGCCTGCCCGCCGCGGCGGAAGAGGAAACCGGCGCGCTCTGGTATGAAGCGCTCGATCGGCTGCTGGCGGACAGCGACATCGTTTCCCTCAACTGCCCGCTCAACGCCGAAAGCCGCCACCTGATCGACGCGCGCCGCATCGCCCTGATGAAAGCGGGCGCCTTCCTCATCAACACCGCCCGCGCCGAGGTGTGTGACGAACAGGCCTTGATAAAGGCGCTGGAACAGGGGCGGATCGCCGGGGCGGGCCTTGATGTCTATACCGACGAACCCAATGTCGACCCCCGCCTGCTCGCCCTGCCCAATGTCGTCACCCTGCCCCATATGGGGTCCGCCACGCATGAGGCGCGCGAGGCTACGGGAGAAAAGGTCATCGCCAATATCCGCACATGGGTCGATGGCCACCGCCCCCGCGATCAAGTGCTGGAAGGCCTGATATAAGCGACCGGCCGCTGCGGCTGGCCTCGCTCTTTTCTCGACAAGCGCGCCCATATTTGCCACTCTCCCGCCCATGAGGGAGAAGGAACTTCGGCTCGCGCTGATTTGCTATGGCGGTATCAGCCTTGCGATCTACATGCATGGAATCACGAAGGAAATCTGGCATCTTGCGCGGGCCAGCCGGGATTGGCACCAGCATCGCGCCCAGCCCCCCATAAAGCCCCTCACCGGCCTGCCCGCCGTGTATGCCGATCTGTTGCAGCATATCGAGACCCGCTGCGACCTGCGCCTGCGGGTAGTCATCGATATTGTCGCGGGGGCGAGCGCGGGCGGCATCAACGGCATATTTCTGGCGCAGGCGATCCAGACCGGCCAGTCGCTCGAACCGCTGACCGATTTGTGGCTCAGCAATGCCGATGTCGACCGGTTGCTCGATCCCGATGCCCGCCCGGCGGCGCGTTTCACCAAATTCTGGGCGGCGCCCATCGTCTGGATGGCCGCGCGGCGCAAGGATGATACGATCGAGCGCACCGTGTCGGAGGAAACGCGCGAGGAAGTGCGGCAGAAATTGTCCCATTTCGTCCGCTCGCGCTGGTTCCAGCCACCCTTTGGCGGGGAAATCTTCACCGGCATGATCCTCGACGCGCTGGACAGCATGGCCGCCTCCCCGACGGAAGAACCCCTGCTGCCCGCTGGCTATCCGCTCGACCTGATGGTGACAGTCACCGATTTTGAGGGCTATCCCGAAATGCTCCGCCTCAACAGCCCGCCGCTGGTGATGGAGATGGAGCATCGCCTGACATTGCGGTTCCGGCAGAGGGTGCGCGGCGTGGCTCTGGCGGACAAGGCGGAACTGACCTTTGCGGCGCGCGCGACGGCCAGTTTCCCCGGCGCCTTCCCGCCCTTCACCGTGAAGGAGCTGGATCGCGTTCTTGCCGGGATGAAGCGCGAATGGCCCGGGCGCAGCGAGTTTCTGGCCCGCGCCCTGCCCAAACATGCCGCGCTCGACCGGGCGGAGGATGCGGTGCTGATCGACGGGTCGGTGCTGAGCAACGCCCCCTTCGCCCCCGCGATCGACGCCCTGCGCAACCGCCCGGCCCGCCGGGAGATCGATCGCCGCTTCGTCTATATCGACCCCAAGCCGATGGGCCAGCCCTTCACGCTGGACGACAAGGACGGGGACGCAGGGGACGCTGCGGATGAAGGAGCGGGCGACGGCACGGGCGATGGCGCGGGTGATGGCTCAGGGGCGGCCCCCGGCTTTTTCCGCACCATTTTCGGATCGCTGAGCGATATCCCCCGCGAACAACCCATACGCGACAATGTGGAGGCGATCGAAGCCCGGTCCCGCACCATCCGGCGGATGCGGCGCATTACCGATGCCCTGCGCAACCAGATAGAGCAGGAAATAGAGGGAACCTTCGGCGGCACCCTTTTCCTCGACCGGCCCACGCCCTCCCGCCTCGCCGCATGGCGCGCGCGGGCGCAGAAACAGGCCGCCACCGCCGCGGGCTTCGCTTACCCCGCCTATGCGATGGTGAAGCTGTCCTCCATTGTCGAGGAAATCGCGGACATGCTGTTCCGGCTGGGGGGAGAGGATACGCCCTCGCTGCGCGTGGCCTTCCGGCAGGCGCTCTGGAACCATGTGCGCGAACGGGGGCTGGATCAGGCCCGCAAGGAGAGTAAGCGCGGGGCCGCCAATGATCTGGTGCGCTTTTTCCTCGATCAGGATCTGGGCTTCCGCATCCGCCGCCTGCGCTTCATGGCCCGGCGACTGACGCAGGCGATGGATAATCATGATGCCGGGTTGCAGGATGCCGTCGGCGGGATGAGGAAGGCGATCTATACGGCTCTTACTTCCTATCAGGAAACGGAAGCAAAAGACTGTTTCAACGTGGAAATAGCCATGGCGGCCAAAAACACCGCCGCCGACCCGGCGCAAGCGCTGGACGCTCTCGCGGCGGCGCGCGACCTGAAGGCGAAGGATGTAGCGGCCGACCATCTGCTCGCGCAGGCCCTTAATGACCTACCCAAAGAGGAACGCCGCCAGATGTTGCTGACCTATTTGGGGTTTCCCTTTTACGACATCGCGACCCTACCGCTGTTGCAGGGGGAAGGGCTGGACGAATATGACCCCATCAAGGTCGATCGCATTTCACCGGAGGATTGTTCCGGCCTGCGCGCCGGCGGCGCGGAAGCGACCTTGAAAGGCATAGAATTCAATAATTTCGGGGCGTTCTTTAGCCGCACCTATCGGGAAAATGATTATCTCTGGGGGCGCCTGCATGGCGCGGAGAGGCTCATCGATATCGTGCTGTCCACCCTGTCCGATAATCCGGCCCATCGGCATGAGCAGGCCCAAGCCTATAAAAAGCGCGCTTTCGCCGCGATTTTGGAGGAGGAAGAGGGTCGGCTGACCCATATCCCCGACCTGATAGCGGAATTGAAGGGTAAGCTGAAAGACAATGAAATATAATGAAATTTACCGCGTGATTTCAAAAATATCGCCCGGAAAGATAGTTGTTCCTTCCGGGCGCTGGTAACATCGGATCGATCGGGCAGGCCGTCGCCGGGGGCCTCAGCTCAAATCTTCCCACATTTCCTTAATTTTGCTGAAAAATCCGTTGGATTGCGGGCATTCTTCCCCGGTTTCCGTTTCACGGAAAGCCTGAAGCAATTCCTTCTGCTTGGCCGTGAGGCGGGTCGGCGTCTCGACGTCGATCTGCACCACCATGTCACCCCGGCTGCCTCGCCCGTTGAGCGAGGGCATGCCCGCGCCGCGATGGCGCAGTTGCTTACCGGACTGGATGCCGGCGGGAATCTTGATCTTCACCCGTTCCCGGTCAAGCCCCGGCACCTCGATCTCACCACCCAGCGCCGCTGTGGTGAAGCTGACCGGCGCGCGGCAGAACAGCGTCGTGCCGTCCCGCTCGAACATCCTGTGCCGTTTCAAATGCAGGAAGATATAGAGATCACCGGCAGGGGCGCCGCGCGCGCCCGCCTCTCCCTCTCCCGCCAGCCGGATGCGCGTGCCGTCATCGACACCGGCGGGAATGGTCACGGAAAGGGTCTTGCGCTTGTCCAGACGGCCCTCGCCGCGACAGGAGCGGCAAGGGCTCTCGATCACCTGCCCCGCGCCATGGCAGGACGGGCAGGTGCGCTCGACCACGAAAAAGCCCTGTTGCGCGCGGACCTGTCCATGGCCATGGCAGGTGGAGCAGGTCTTGCTGCCGGTTCCGGGCGTCGCGCCCGATCCGTCGCAATCGTCGCAGCGCGCCGAAACATCTATGGTGATGTCTTCGCTCTTGCCCGCAAAGGCTTCTTCCAGCGAGATTTCCAGATCATAGCGCAGGTCCGCGCCGCGCCGTTGCTGGCGTCCGCGCCCGCCCCCGGCCGCAGCGCCGCCAAAGCCCGCCGCGCCGAAGATGCTCTCGAAAATATCTCCAAGGTCGGAAAAGCCCGCCCCGCCGCCAAAGCCGCCACCGGGGCCGCCATTTTCAAAGGCGGCATGGCCGAAACGGTCATAAGCGGCGCGCTTCTGGTCATCCTTCAGGCAGTCATAGGCCTGATTGATCGCCTTGAACCGGGCTTCGCTGTCCTGACAACCGGGGTTGCGATCCGGGTGATATTGCATCGCCAGCTTGCGATAGGCGGATTTGAGGGTCGCCCCGTCGGCGGTGCGCTCCACCCCCAGCAGTTCATAAAAATCGGCCTGCACGCTCATGCGCCTGCCCTCCCGCTATGGCTTTGGGCCGGACCATGATGCGCGGAGGCGGCGCCGAACCGGCGCCACCCCCTGTTTTCTTCGGCCCTGTCATTTCCGGCCCTGTTCTTTCGGCCAAAAGCCTGTGCTTTCGACATGGATCAGGCCTTGTTGTCTTCATCCACTTCCGAAAATTCGGCGTCGACGACATCATCGTCAGCCTTGGCCTCACCGGCATCGGCGCCCGGAGAAGCCGCATTGGCCTGCTCCTTCTCATAGATCGCCTGACCCAGCTTCATCGCGACCTGCGCCAGTTCTTGCGCCTTGGCCTGCATCGCTTCCGGGTCGCCGCCCTCGACGGCGGATTTCGCCGCCGCGATCGCGGTTTCGATCTCGCCCTTCAGCGCGGCATCGACCTTGTCGCCATTTTCTTCCAACTGGCGCTCGGTCGTGTGGATGAGGCTTTCGGCGTTGTTCTTCGCCTCGGCCGCTTCCCGCTTCTTCTTGTCCTCATCGGCGAAGCGTTCGGCATCCTTGACCATCTGGTCGATATCGCCGTCCGACAGGCCGCCCGATGCCTGAATGCGGATCTGCTGCTCCTTGCCGGTGCCCTTGTCCTTGGCCGAGACGTTGACGATGCCGTTGGCGTCGATGTCGAACGTCACCTCGATCTGCGGCACGCCGCGCGGCGCGGGGGGAATGCCGACCAGATCGAACTGACCGAGGATCTTGTTGTCCGCCGCCATTTCCCGCTCGCCCTGAAAGACGCGGATCGTCACGGCCTGCTGATTGTCGTCGGCGGTCGAATAGACCTGCGACTTCTTGGTCGGGATCGTCGTGTTGCGGTCGATCATGCGGGTGAACACGCCGCCCAGCGTCTCGATGCCCAGCGACAGCGGCGTCACGTCGAGCAGCAGCACGTCCTTGACGTCGCCCTGCAACACGCCCGCCTGAATGGCCGCGCCCATGGCGACGACTTCATCGGGATTGACGCCGGTATGCGGTTCCTTGCCGAAGAAATCCTTCACCACTTCCCGCACGCGCGGCATGCGCGTCATGCCGCCGACCAGAACGACCTCGGCAATGTCGGAGGCCGCGACGCCCGCATCGCTCAGCGCTTTCTTGCACGGTTCCAGCGTCCGCTTGATGAGGTCGCCGACAAGGCGTTCCAGATCGGCGCGGGTGATCGACCTGACAAGGTGCTTGGGGCCATTTTGATCGGCGGTGATGAACGGCAGGTTCACTTCCGTATTCTGCGCGCTAGACAGCTCGATCTTCGCCTTTTCGGCGGCTTCCTTCAGGCGTTGAAGGGCCAGCTTGTCCTTGGTGAGGTCGATGCCTTCTTCTTTCTTGAAGCCCTCGGCCAGATATTCGACGATCTTCGCGTCGAAATCCTCACCGCCCAGAAAAGTGTCGCCATTGGTGGACTTCACCTCGAACACGCCATCGCCGATCTCAAGGATCGAGATATCGAAGGTGCCGCCGCCAAGGTCATAGACCGCGATCGTCTTGCCGTCCTGCTTCTCCAGCCCATAGGCCAGCGCGGCCGCAGTCGGCTCGTTGATGATGCGCAGCACCTCAAGGCCCGCGATCTTGCCCGCGTCCTTGGTCGCCTGACGCTGGGCGTCGTTGAAATAAGCGGGAACGGTGATGACCGCCTGCGTCACGGTTTCGCCGAGATAGCTTTCGGCGGTTTCCTTCATCTTCTGAAGCGTGAAGGCGGAAATCTGCGACGGCGAATAATCCTCGCCGCCGGCCTTCACCCAGGCGTCGCCATTGGCGCCCTTGGTGATGGTGTAGGGCACCAGTTCGGTGTCCTTATGGGTGATGGGATCATCATAGCGGCGGCCGATCAGGCGCTTCACCGCGAAGATCGTATTGTCCGGGTTGGTCACGGCCTGACGCTTGGCCGGCTGGCCGATCAGGCGCTCCCCATCCTTGGTAAAAGCGACGATCGACGGCGTGGTGCGCGCGCCTTCCGCATTTTCGATTACCTTGGGTTTGCCTCCGTCCATCACCGCAACGCAGCTGTTGGTCGTCCCCAGATCGATACCGATAACTTTTGCCATGTATTCCTCTTCAACCCCAAATGTTCAGCGGTTTATGGTATCACACCGCTTTCATGCAAGCCGATGCGCGACCATTTCGTCATGCGATATAGGAGCGCTTTTCCTTGGCACAAGAAGGCTTGCGCACTAGCAATGCGTGATGAGCAAAAATGAGACATTTTTCGGAAAGGTATCGTCCATGCATCTTCCCCGCCTCGCTTCATGCCTGATGGTGCTGGCCGCCCCGCTCGCGCTGGCCGCCTGCGCGGACCCGGCGCCGCTCTATGTGGATCAGGCCTATATCCGGCTCAATCCCAATGCCGACGGCCCGGCGGCGGGCTATTTCACCGTTCATGGCGGGGCGCAGGCCGCCAAGTTGCTGGACGTCACGGCAGAGGGGGCGCAGCGAATCGAAATGCATGAAAGCGTCGAAAAGGACGGCATGATGACGATGCAGACGATCGACAGCGTCGATGTTCCCGCCAAGGGCGAGGTGAAATTCGCGCCGGGCGGCAAGCATCTGATGATTTTCAACATCAACCCCGCGATCGTCGAAAAGGGCAAGATGACCATGACGATGATATTTTCCACCGGCGACCGGCTGATCGTCGACGCGCCGATCCAGCAGGGCGGCGATGCCACGGGCGGCGAAACGGCCATGGGCAATATGAGCGGAATGAACGAACACACCGCCCATTGACCTTGGGGCCTAGGTCACCCGCGCCCACGCGAAAGGAGAGGAGAGCCGCCCCGCGCCATGACCAGCCGCGTGCTTACATCGGGTGAACGCCTGCTCGCCGCGTCGGTTTTCGGCGCGGCGATCGATTATGAGGCGGTGCGCGTCCATCAGCGCCGCTGGTGGCCGCTCCAGCCGCGTCACATCACCATGGCGCCGGACGGCCATTTATGGTTCCACCCGCAGGCGGACCATTATTGCGAGGATTTCTGCGCGGGAACGCCGCTGCTGCTGCAAGGGCATTTCCTGCATGAAATGACCCATGTGTGGCAGGCGCAGCAGAAGGGGCGCTGGTATCTTCCGCTGATGCGGCATCCCTTTTGCTGCTATGATTATACGCTGTCGCCGGGCAAAGCCTTTGCGGCCTATGGGCTGGAGCAACAGGCCGAAATCGTGCGCCACGGCTTTTTGTTGCGGCAGGGCGTCGCCATAGCGGGCAAGCCGCCGCTTTCGGTTTATGAGGCGGTGCTGCCGTTCCGGCCGCTCTGACAATCGGGCAAAAGGCAACGCCCGGAAGTTTCCTTCCGGGCGCCTGCCCTTCCATTCGGCCGCCGCCTTCTTGTCAGGTTGTCATTTCAGCCTTTCGATCCGGCTTGCGGCTTCGTCGATCAGGGCCGCGACGTCGAATATGGTATCCCCATCGCTCCCTTCCTTGTGAAGGCGGATGCGCAGCGCGGCCTTCAGATTTTCCATGGCGCGGCGCACCGGCGCATGGTCGGCCACCGGCGCGGCCTGTTGCGCCAGCACCGCGAGGCGTGCCAGCACGGCATCCCGCTCTCCGGCATTTTCCGTCAGGAAGGCTTCCCCCTCCGGCGTGATGGCGAAGCGCTTGCGCGTGCCTTCGCTGGCCTGTTCCGCGATATGATCCATTTCCGCCATCATGGTGAGGGCCGGATAGATCATGCCGGGGCTGGGAATATAAGCACCGCCCGAAAGAGTCTCGATCTCCCGGATCAGGTCATAGCCGTGGCGCGGTTCCTGCGCGGTCAGGTGGAGCAGCAGCAGCCGCAACCCGGCATTGTCGAACAGGCGCCTGCGGCCCCCTCCGCGCCCGCCCCGGCCGCCGCCGTCGCCAAATCCCGCACCGAAATCGTCATCGGGGCGATCGAATCCGCCCCGCCCCCGGCCGCCGCCGCGTGCGTGACCACGCCCCGCGCCCATGCCCCTCATGCCACGGCCTTCCCGGCCTTCGCCGCAACGCCCGGTCAATTCGCCGCGTCCTTCAAAACCACGGCCCCGGCGATTGCCCCGGTGGCCGCGCCCGGAATGATATGTATCAAAGTTCATATAATGTCCTATTCATCTATCTTGATAGATCGGAGATATATCTTAAAATCCCACAGTTTCAAGATTAAAATATATCTTAATTATATTTTCATGCGCAGAAGGCAGGAAAAAGGGCGGCGACCGATCCCGGCCCCGCCCTGTCGTTTCCATTTAAAAGACTGAAAAACAGTGCTTTTCCGGTTCAATCCGGCTTTTTCG